>SXHN01000125.1 GCA_005773635.1 Actinomycetota bacterium | reverse complement strand
TGCCAACAAGAATCGTTCCGAGCCCAGGTGTGTAACCCGACGCGAGCAACGCATCGATGCGCGGTTGCAACGCTGTGAATACTGCGTCAGCAACGGGCGCTCCAGGCATCAAGATTGCACTCACATATCGCAATCTACCGGCGGCCACCCCACCAACCACCAGTTCTGATCCGCTCGGAGCGCCCATTTGGGCACTCCCACGCGCGCAAAACTACGAAGTAGGCCCAGAACTAATGCAGGAAGTGGCGTTCGCCGGTGAACACCATTGCGAGTCCGAGTTCGTCGGCTCGTTTCACTACATCGTCGTCGCGCACCGAGCCACCGGGTTGAATCACTGCCGCGACTCCCGCGGCCGCGGCGGCTTCGACGCCGTCGGGGAACGGGTAGAACGCGTCGCTCGCGCACGCACCGCCGATCGCCCGGCCGTTGGCCTTCTTGGCGGCAATTTCCCCGGATTCGACACGATTTTGTTGGCCGGCTCCGATTCCCCACGCCACGCCGTCTTTCACCAACACGATCGCGTTGCTCTTGACGTGACCGACGAGTCGCCAAGCAATGGAAAGATCGGCCCATTGCGTTTCGCTGGGCGCGATGTTTGTAACGACCTTCCACGTGTCGCGCGTCGTGGCAAAATGATGCGGGTCTTGGATGAGAAACCCACCCGAGACTTGCCGCACATCCGTGGTCCACGCGTTCGGTGGCGCCGCGGTGATGAGCCTGGTGTTTTTGCGTTTCGCGCGGAGCGCGTCGATGACGCCCGGCGCATAACCGGGGGCGATCACAACGTCGGCTTGTGGGCCTGCCACCATCTTGTCGACTGTGGCTTCATCCACAATGCGATTCACTGCAACGATGCCACCAAAAGCACTGCGTTCATCACATTCCAGGGCATGCATGTACGCGGTGGCCAAGTCGTTGCCTACCGCGGCCCCACACGGATTCGCATGTTTAATGATGGCACATGCAGGTTGATCACCCAGGTCGAACGCGCACTTCCACGCGGCGTCAGCGTCGTACAAATTGAGGTAACTCAGCGCGACTCCCGAGTGTTGCTCAATGGTGTCGAACCAACTCGTGGTACCTCGGACGCGATACCGAGCCCCACGTTGATGCGGGTTTTCGCCGTAGCGAAGCACATCCTCTGTACGTTCCAAGGCAAGGTTGACGTGCTTAGGTTGGGGTTCGTTAGCTTGGAACCACTGCACAATGTTCGCGTCGTACGCGGCAGTTGCCGCGAACGCTTCAAGCGCGCAGGCGCGGCGAGTCTCGGAGGTCACGTTGCCCGAGTGCGCGCGAAGTTCTTCCAGGATCGGGTCGTACTGGTCAACGCGGGTAACAATCGTGACGTGCTCATGATTCTTTGCTGCAGCACGCGTCATTGCGGGGCCACCGATGTCGATCAGGTCGACGCCATCACCAGTGCCGTATTCGAAGTCGTTTGGTTGTTGCCCAAACGGATACAAGTTAGAAACCACTAACTGAATCGCCACGATGTCGTGCTGCGCCATGTCGGCGATGTGGCTAGGGCTCGTCGGGTCGGCCAACAGACCCCCATGAATTTTGGGGTGCAGCGTGACCACTCGGTGATCCAAGATTGGTGGCACGCCAGTGAGATCCGCGACATCCGTTACCGGCAACCCGCTTGCCGCGATGGCCGCAGCAGTACTACGCGATGACACAAGTTCAATGCCAAGGTCGTGCAATCCGCGTGCGAAGTCGACCAAGCCAGTTTTGTCGTAGACACTCAACAGCGCCCGCGTCACTTTCACGTTCATAGCTTCACTTCCAATTCGCCGCGTGCAATGCGCGCGATCACTTCGGGATACAGCTGACGTTCGACAGCCTTGATGCGCTCGTGCAACGAATCCTCGGTGTCGGTCTGCAATACCGGCACAGCTTCTTGGGCGAGAATCGGGCCATCGTCGACTTCGAGCGTGACGACGTGCACTGTGCAGCCGGTAACTTTGACGCCAAATGCAAGTGCATCACGTACTGAGTGCCAGCCTTTGAACGACGGTAGCAGCGCCGGGTGCGTGTTGATCATGCGCCCCGCGTAAGCGTCGTGAATTGGCTTTTCGAGAATCGTGCCGAACCCTGCCATTGCAATGAGATCGAGTTCGTGTCGATCAAGGACATCGACAACACGGTGCGTGTACGCAACTCGATCAAAGCTCGTGCCGAAGTCGTCGCGCTGCACAATTTCCACTGCGACATTGTTGCGACGAGCAACCTCAACAGCTCCACATTCGCGATCAACAAGCAGCATCGCAATTGGCAAATCGCCCCGCTCAAGCATTGCGGCCAGAATGGTGCCGCTGCCCGATGCCAGCACTCCGATCCGCACCCTACGACCTTAATGGGTAGGGCCGAAGTTGGCTCGCTCGACTGCATCAGGATTTCTCAGTACGCCATCGTTGCCCGCTCGATTCGACGAATTAGCCTCGCCCCTATGCGCCGAACTTCTCTAGGTCGAACCCGTCCATTCATGACTGCCTCGATCGCCCTCGCGGCGATGATCACGATCGGAGCGTGCGGATCCGACAAAACGACGGTCGATGCTGGGGGCGAACCGGCATCCGGAACCAAGTGTGTCGCACCCGCGGCTGACGGAAAACCAACCGTACTGCTTCCCAAATCACCGGCGTCCGAACTGGGCATCAAAGACGACACAGTCGGCTCCGGACCAGCAATTGAGGAACACGCGACGGTCACCGTCAACTACATCGGTTGTGGCCAAGTCTCGGGCAAACAGTTTGATTCATCGTGGGACAGTGGGCAACCCGCCACGTTCAGTATCGACCAAGTCATCCCGGGCTGGACCAAGGGACTCCTCGGCATGAAAGTCGGCGGGCGTCGCACGCTCACCATCCCCGGCGAGCTTGCCTACGGCGCAACCCCACGCGACGGTTCAGGTATACAACCGGACGAAACTCTCGTATTCGTTATCGATTTGATCTCTATCAGCCCGCCCATTGCGACAACCACCACAAAGCCTGCGGATCCGGCGGTTGTCGCAGCCATCGATAAGCGGGGCAAACCAACGGTCACCCTCCCCGATGAGCCCGCGACCGATCTGATCATTGTTGACGACGTCGTCGGCACCGGTGCGGAGATCACGCCAGGAGCGACAGTCACGGTGCACTACGTGGGAGTCGGGCAACTGAGCAAGCAGCAATTCGACGCGTCGTGGGACCGTGGCCTACCCGCCACGTTCAGTATCAACCAAGTTATCCCGGGCTGGACCAAGGGACTCCTCGGCATGAAAGTCGGCGGGCGTCGCACGCTCACCATCCCCGGCGAGCTTGCCTACGGCGCAACCCCACGCGACGGTTCAGGTATACAACCGGACGAAAC
>SXHN01000124.1 GCA_005773635.1 Actinomycetota bacterium | reverse complement strand
GACGCCAGTGCTGGAATCGGCGTATCGCGGGGCTGGGATGCATACGGACGTAACTTCTTTCAAATGCTTTGCGCGTTCTTCCTGTTAGTGCCTGTGGTGTTCGGCGACCAATCACGAGGAGCGTACCGACGGCTTGTGCGGCTGAGGCCTATGGCGTATGTCGGGACTGTCTCGTACGGAATTTATCTCTGGCACGACCATTGGATTGTGGAAGCCATCCACTGGTCGGGTGGTGTGGAAGCCTTACGAGCACATTTTTGGTTGGTAGGAATTTCCGCAGCTGCACTGAGCTTGGTGTTCGGATCTATGAGCTATCACTGGCTTGAACGTCCTGCGCTTGACGTGGACGCACGCCGAGATCGACGACGGCGAGAGGCTCAAGGGTGACGTCGCCGTCGGAACAATCGCTAACGAATCGGCCGGCGCTCTCGCGCCCCATCGGCCGGCGCTTTGACGGGTTCGATGGTTTGCGTGCGATCGCAGCATTGCTCGTCGTGCTGCAACATGCATCATTCCATTCTCGTCGGATGAACACCGGCCATTTCGCACGACAGTTCTCGCAACTCGATATCGGCGTCGCAATCTTCTTTCTTATCAGTGGTTTCTTGTTGTATCGGCCCTTCGCCGACCGCATGATGACGGGTGAGGCGGAACCATCGACAGCAAGATTCCTGCTACGGCGAGCGGCGAGGATTTTCCCTGCGTACTGGCTGGCGCTCACCGTGATTGTCATCGTCGGCAAGCTCACTGACGATCGATTTCTCGGTCTTTCGAGTTATCCCGAGACGGTCGCTGGGTATCTGCCGTACTACACCCTGACTCATGTATACAGGAACTTCACCGAAGCAACCGGCGGCTTGAACCAGACGTGGTCGTTGGCAGTCGAGATCACCTTCTATATGTTCCTACCGCTGTATGCGTGGGTGCTGCGCGCTGCCGTTCGCCGAGCGCAAGCCCGCGACCGTTTTCGACTGCAACTCGTTGGCCTTGCCGCGTTGTTCGCGATTTCGGTCGTAGCTCGATCGTTTGGTTACTGGGGGCCATCTGATCGCGTTTCGATGCTTGGTGAGTATTGGTTGTTTGCCAATCTCGACCTGTTTGCATTTGGCATGTTGCTTGCCGTACTCAGCGTCGGATACGACCATGGTTTCGGTCCTCGACGATTTCTTGATCGAGTTGCTGATCTTGGCGAGCTGTGGTGGTTGCTCGCGATCTTGTTGTTTTGGATCGCTTCGAACTTCGTCCCGCTGGGGTTGGAACGCCCCACCAAATGGCAGGGGCTCTTCAAGCAGGAGTTTCATGCGCTTGCAGCGTTTTGGCTATTGCTCCCTGTCGTATTCGCACATCGGAGGGTGACGTTGATCAGCCGACTACTTCGACAACGCGCAGTGATATTTCTTGGAGTCGTGAGCTATGGGATTTATTTGTGGCATCAAACCTGGATCTTGCAAGCGACGCAGTGGGATAGCCGGCCCGATTTCCAGTCGGACATGCTGCTACTTGTGGTATTTGGAGTTGCAGCCGCCACGGCCACCGCTGCACTGAGTTGGTTTGCTTTCGAACGGCCGATTGTTCGACAGATCGGGCGACGATGACCGTTCCGCCAGACGTCAACCAAGACGTCACCCAAGACCGGGAATCGACGCGGTATCGAAAGATTGTGATCGGCTCAGCCGTCATATACACACTGTTGCTGAGTGCGTACGTCGTGGCGATTCTGTGGATCGACACTGCGAGGGTAGACGCGCCGCATTTCGTTCGAGGCCCAGATTCGTTGGGGTATGAAGCGGCAGCTCGCAATTGGCCATGGGAATCGCAGGCTGCGAGGGCCGCGCCAATCTTCCCGTTGTTGTTACGTTTCGCGTTCAATAATTTGCGAGCGGTCGTGTTGTTGCAGACCATGGCGTGGGGCTTTGCTTGGTTCTGGCTGGCGCGAGCCGCGTCGATGTGTGTTTCGCGGCTGCCAATACGAGTCGCGATTCTCGCGGTGCTGCTCAGCTTGAGTTTGAGTCCAGAGCTGCTCACATGGAATTCTGCGATTGGAAGCGAGGCGATTTCGGTTTCGCTCGTGATTGCGACATTCGCGTGCACCATTACTGCCAGTCGGATCCGATCGCCGCGCTGGTGGGTGCTCACCGCCAGCTTGGGTGCTCTGGCAACGCTGGCCCGCGATACCAACGCGATACTCGGCGTGGTGCTCATCGCAGCGGCAATCGTCGTCGGAGTTCGGAAAGTGGAATTTCGGCGGATCGCGGCGGCATGCGCACTTATTTCGATGAGTGCCATCCTGGTGTCGAGCGCATTGTCGAGCATGGCAGAACCGCCGCGTTGGTTCTACCCGCTGCAAGAAAATATCGTGGTTCGAATTACGCCTCGCGCTGATTTTGTGAAGTTCTTTACTGACAGGGGGATGCCGCAAGCGCAAGAAGTTTCGGAAATGCGCGAGAACTACTTTCTGACGCACCTTGAAATGCGTGAGAATCCGAGATTCGCGCCATTTCGGCAGTGGCTTCGCGACAACGGACCCAGGGTGTACGGCGAGTTTGTGTTGACTCACCTGCCATGGCAGACGGAATTGTTCGTGAGTTTCCGCGAGGAATTGCTCCTCGAATCTGTCGTGCCATTCGGTAAAATTGTCGATTCGAACCCGGGCGTCATCTATCGCGCGTTGGGGCGTTTATCCTTTTGGCATTCCGCGAATGGTGTAATCGCGTGGGCCGCGCTCGCCTTGTTGGTGCTTTCGGTGGGTCGTTTCGGTTGGCGACGAGAGGATCGATTAGTGCGTGGGGTGTTGCTCGTCGGCATCACGACCGCAATCGTTCACATTTATGCATCATTCGCTGCTGATGCGTTTGAGATCGATCGGCATGCCTTCAGCGCTACCGTCCAGCTCCGCGTCATGCTTTGGATCACCACATTGATAATGATTGATCGATGGGTTGTTCGGCTGCGATTGTCGCGCGCTAGTAGTAGTGAAGCGTCGAACCAACGAGCGTGACGAAGGAAACGACAGCGACCGCCGCAACCGGCCAGCGTTGTGGAACAGTCGCAACGCCGCGTAGCTTCATGACGGGCAAGTACAACATCGCAATTGCAAACGGTGGGTAGAGGTAACGGCCTTGGAACGCGTCGATTCGTGGCGCTCCGACCTGGTTCCATCCCGTATAGGCGAGCACAAATATCGCGATTGTTGTCCCTGTGCATACAAGGAGCGCGGTTACCGCTTGGAGTTTGTTGACCGACGTCGCACGGGTGCTGGTATCTGTTGTTGATGCATAGTCGCTTGGTTCGGGTCGTAGAACTGCAGCGAAAATTGCTAGATACGCGCAGACTGCGATAAGGGTTTTGGTCGTAGCGTTTGGCTCCCAGCCCGGAACTTGCGCCACGACATCATGCAGTAACGACTGCCAGTATTTTTCCACGGTGCGGGCGATGATGCTGATCAGGGACCATGGATGATCGAGCAGTTGCGAGAGCTGTTCGTCGGCGTCGACGCCTCGATAGGCATACGAACCTGTTCCAAAACCGAATTTTGGCGGGAGGTAGATGCTCTGCGCGTATCGGCTCCAAGCCACGAATGCCGCGATGCCCGGAATGGGCGCGATGAGGAGCCATCGCGTCGACTTCGTGCGGCGGTGCTTCCACAACGCGGGCAGTATGAGCGCGCTAAATAGTATGCACGGCGGTTTGGCGAGCCCTAAGGCGAGCACCAGGATCGCGAATTCGACGATGTGAGCGAGTCGAAGCTTGTCGGGCTCTAGGTGAAATAGCGATTGTGCAAGGGCGGCCGTGAGTAATACAAGCGCAGTCGTAATGCCATCGGCAGACAGCATCGCCGATTGGAAGGCACACACGGGAACTAGTGCCAATACCGCGAGAAGCCAACGACGGCGAGGTGCGTGATGTAGTGCGCGGGCGATCAATGCAACGTAGGCAAACAGGGTCGCGAGCCTCCCCGCCCATACCAATGCAAGTGTCGATAGGCCGATAGCGCGCCCTATTCGTAATGCCGCCGCGGCGGGAAAGTATGGCACCGGCGCATACACCGCAGATTGCGAAAATCCTTCAAACTTCGGGGCGCCACCGGGCGCTCGATCCCGGATGCGGGCAAATGGGCGCGAGCCGTCGAGAACTCGGTTGCCGGCGTCGTCGACGAATGTGGCACCGAAAAGATTTACGGCGTCGTCGAGCAGCTCAGTTGGGAAATAGGCGCCGGTTTCTACCGTGCCGTTGAGATTGACTTTGTCGCTGATGATTCCGCCGTCGGAGATCTGCCAGG
>SXHN01000123.1 GCA_005773635.1 Actinomycetota bacterium | reverse complement strand
GCAGCATCAACTTCGGCATCGGTGGCGCCAATACGCCCAATTCGGATGTTGTTACGCAGCGTGCCGGCAAAGAGATACCCCTCTTGAGGTACGACGCACATCGTGGCCCGCAACGACGCCAACGTCGCGTCTCTTAGATCTACACCGCCAACCGCGATGCTCCCTTCGACGGGGTCGTACAAGCGGGCGAACAGCTTGGCCAACGTCGACTTCCCCGCGCCGGTCGGGCCGACGAGTGCAAGTCGCTCACCGGGTGCGACCGTCACCGTGACGTCGCGCAGCACCGTGTCCATCCCTTCGCCGTACGAAAAAGACACATCGCGCGCCTCAATGCCGAGACCTTCGGACGCAAGATCGAATGCGCCCGGTCGATCCACAATCATTGATCTTGTGTCGAGCAACCCGAACACCTTGTCGAGTGCAGCACCCGCCGACTGAACCGTGTTGTAAAACTGCGACAGCTGTTGAATCGGTTCGAACAGATTGTTGAGGTACAGCACAAAGGCAGAGACGATACCGACGGTAACCAGATCTCTGTGGACGAGCCAACCGCCAAACGCGAGAATTATCGCAGTGCCGGCCACGTTGGAGAACTCAACCGAAGGGAAATACTTCGCGGAAATTTTGACGGTCTTGAGGTTGCCTTCGAACTGAGCTTCGTTGGTCGCTTCGAACCGATCCCGGAATTGATCTTCGCGTGCGAATGCTTGCACGACTCGAATACCTTCGAGGCCTTCTTGCAAGGTGCTCATGTTGGTGGCTATGCGATCCCGAACGTCGCGATAGGCATCATTCGAAACGCGCCGAAACCACTTCGACGACCAATACACCGGCGGAACGATGATCAGCACTGCGATCGCCAACTGCCACGACAAAACCGTGATAATCACGACCGCGCCCAAGAACAGCAACACGTTTTGCACCAAGAGCACGAGCCCTTGGGAAATCAATTCCTGAAGTGCATCGATATCGCTAGTCATTCGAGCGACGAGCTTGCCGGTCTTTTCACGTTCGAAAAAGCCCATCGACAACGACATGAGGTGTCGAAACAGCGTGGCGCGCAGTGTGCGCAGAAACGACTCCCCAACTCGAGCGATCAAGAGAGTCACAGCGCGACCCAGCAACAGCCCCACAAACGCCAGCACCAGATACAACATCGATGCCCGTGAAATGACCCCGAAACGATACGCGCGCGATGCAGTGTCGTTATCAAGACCTTCGTCGATGCCCCAACGCACGAGCGACGGCCCCGCGAGCAATGCGAGCACTTGCAACACCAGCAGGATCGAGGTTCCTGCAATCGTCAGGTAGTGCGGTTTCAGCATCCGCCACAATCGGCGCAATAGTCGTTTGGCATCGCTTCGGCCCAGATGTTCATCCGGCACCATGTCGGCCCAGAAGCCCTGCCCTCTCATCGTTGGTCCTGTGACTCGGCGTGCGCCGTTACGACTTTGTCGGGCAGCCCCTCGGCATCGCTGCCCTCTGCATCAAGCAGTTCCGCACGGGCAAGCACCTCGCGATAAGCCTCCGACGACACCAACAGTTCCTCATGGGTCCCGTCTTCGATAATCCGACCGCCACCGAGTAACACAACTCGGTCGGCAAGCGCGATCGTCGCCGGACGATGAGCGATGATGATCGTCGTTCGCCCTCGCATCACTTCGCCCAGCGCGGCTCGAATTTCGTGTTCTTTGCTCGGATCGACCGACGAAGTTGCGTCGTCAAGAATTAGTACGCGTGGGTCTGCGAGTACCGCACGCGCGATGGCGATGCGTTGACGTTGCCCGCCTGACAACGTGTAGCCGTGCTGTCCGAGCAAAGTTTCGTAGCCATCAGGCAAACCAACAATGAAGTCGTGTGCACCTGCCAATCGAGCTGCGCGTTCAATTCCTGCAAATTCGCATTGAGGGTCCGCGAACGCGATGTTGTCGCGGACCGACTGCGAAAACAGGAATGTATCTTCAAATACGAGGCCTACCGCTTGACGCAAATCATGCAACCGCAACGTGCGTACATCGCAGCCGTCGATGGTGATTTGCCCATCACCGACATCGTAAAACCGAGGAATGAGCCGGGCAATAGTGCTCTTGCCACTCGCCGTCGCACCCACAATGGCGATCGATTCGCCGCCGTGCACAACGAGATTCATATCCACAAGAACATCACGGCCGTCTCGATATCCGAACGTCACGGAATCGAAAATCACTGTGCCTGCACCCGCAGGCAACGGTTGCGCGTTGGCCGAATCCATCACCAACGACTCGGTTGCCAACACGTCATCTATACGAGCGGCGGCAGCGATCGCACGAGGAATCTGGCCCAGCAGCATGCCGACCATTCGTAACGGCCAAATCAACATGAGCACGTACGTGTTGGCTGCAACGACCTCACCCACGCTGAGGCGCCCGTGCACCACTTCATTACCGCCGTACCAGAGAATTCCGACAAGCCCCAGCGTCGGCAAGAGATCAATCAAAGGCAGGAACGACGCCCGGAGCTTCGCCGCCGCTATCGAACGATCGAAGACGTTGGCGGCTTCCTCATCGACGCGTTCGATTTGTCGCGCTTCGGCACCAAATCCCTTCACCACCCGTATCCCGGTGACGGTCTCTTCAACGACTGCCGAATACCGAGCCAACTCATTTTGCAGAGCTGTACCAATTGGAAACATCTTGTGCGAAAAACGCGTAGCCGCCATCTGCAAAAAAGGCAGCGAAACCAGTGCGAACAAGGCAAGGCCAGGCGACGAGATGAATAACACGACAATGACCGCGAGCATCGTGAGCGTGGAGGCGATCGTCAGTGGAATCAGCAGCACAACGTTGTTTATTTGTGCAATATCAGAGTTCGCGTTTGCCATGAGCTGGCCAGTTTGAGCTTCATCATGAAACGCGAAATGCAACCGTTGCAGGTGCGCCACCAACTTCATCCGCAAATCGGTCTCGACTCGCAACGCCAAACGGAACGCGGCGTATCGACGCAGCCCGGTGAATAATGCTTGCACGAGACCCGCCGCGACGAGCACGCTCACCCAGAGCGTCAGCTGACTGTTCGCAGGTGAGCCCTCAATGCCATGGTCAATCGCCAACCCCGTCAGCTTCGGGATGGCCACGCGCGCAACTGTCCAAAACAGACCACACAGAATCCCGTACCACGCCCAAGAACGATGGGGTTGGATCGCCGCTCGCATCACACCCCAGCCGATACGGCGCCGTTGTTTATCTTCGCGTTGTTGCTCTGACACCAGCACTCCGGAACTGTTCCCGGCATCCGAGGCAGGCGTCTCGGACCGGGCGGCAGGCTACCTGACGCTCTCGTCAGCGCTCGTAGGAAATAGTTCCTTCACCATTTCACTCACCGCTTCGACGTCGAATTCACCGGCCCAAATCGCGACCCGCTGTCCACCCGCTCGCAGCAACGCGGCGCGTCGACCGAGTTCTTCAGCGTCGTCTCCGCAGAGCACGATCGCAACATTTGGGGGTTCAACATCGAACGGCCGTTGCGCCACAGGAGCGACGGTATCGTGACCTGCCGTGTCGCACTCCATTCGGCCGTTGTTGACCGCTCGCGCAGTGCACGGATCCGCCGACGAATTCGTTAGCTTCCTGCGGGGCGAATGGCCGGGTCGGTGCCTCAAATCGCAGAGCTAGACGGCTTCAAACGCCTCCTCCGCGCAATGCAGCACGTCGAGGATCTCATCGCCAACGAGTTCGCTGCGCTCCAACAACGCGTCGCGTAGCGCCGCCACCAGATGCCGGTTTGCATCGAGCAAGAGTCGGACTTCGTCCTTCGAACCGTCGAGAATGCGTTCCACAGTTTTGCGAGACATTTCGTCTGAAAGCACTTTCCCGACGATGCCTGGAGACAGCGGGCCACTTTCTATGGCTTCGAAACTCAACAATGAGCCAGCCATCCCGTACGAACCGACCATGCGACAAGCGATCGCAGTCGCGTGAGCCAGATCGCCCGAGGGGCCTGTGCCGCTTTCGCCAAAGTACAGCTCTTCGGCAGTCATACCACCCATCGAAATATGAATGAACGTCATCATTTCGGAACGAGTCATCGTCCAACGTTCTTCAATATCCGAATGCGCAAGCAAGCCGAGTGAACCTCGACGTTTGATGATCGACAACACTTCGAGTTTGCGAGTGTCAGCACCTTTGAGATATGCGACGACAGCGTGTCCGGCCTCGTGGACCGCGATGATTTCTTTTTCGTTGTCGGTGTACTCGACCGGCTGCTTCAGACCGATCTCTTCGGTCATCTTGGCCTGATGCACGTCTTTCCATGACATCGCGCCTCTACCGTCGCGAAGGGCCCACACCAGCGCCTCGTCCAGCAAATGCTCCAACATCACCGGTGAGTATTCGATCGTCATCGAAGCAAGTTGTTCACGTCGACCAGGTCGGTCTAATTCTGGGTCATGCATCTTACGATCAAGGTAATAGTCAATAATTTCGCGACGACCACTGCGACTCGGCAGGTCAAAGTGAATCGAACGATCGAATCGACCAGGACGCAGCAATGCGGGATCTAGATTGTCGGCACGGTTCGTCGCACCGATGATCAAAATATTCGGGACTTCCGATGCGCGCTTGTTGATTGCGTACTTCGTAGGAGTGAAGCGGTTGACCGCATTGATCAACGAACTCTTCATTTGCTCCCCACGCGTCGGTTCATCGAACGACTGCAACTGCACCAGCAGTTCATTCACAACTCCGGAGATGCCTTCGGCCATCCCACCCGCGGCATTGGTTCGGAGTCCGAACGCACCCGAAACAGATCTCGGCGTTGCGCCATGCATGCCCGAGCGCGCACCCGCAATCGCGTCGATTTCTTCGATAAAGCCGATGGCTCCGCCTTCCTCGCGGGCAATCTTGCGCAGTTCTTTGAAGTAGGAACGGATCTTGCGGCTGGTCTGTCCGTAGAACATCGCTTGGAATGAGGTCGCCGACACGAACAAAAACGGAACGCCAGCTTCCTTCGCCATCGCTTTGGCCATATACGTTTTGCCGGTCCCCGGAGGGCCTTCGAACAGCATCGCTTTGCGGGGATTTCCGCCCATTCGTTCTCGGAATGTGCGATAGGCCAAAAACAGGTTCAGCGTGTGCATCACTTCGTCTTTTACAAGTCCCAATCCAACGACATCGTCAAAACCAGTTTTGATTTCCGATGCCTGATACCGAATGTGAGGTGATTTCCCAGCAGTCAGCATCGGCACAATGAGTATCGCCGCGAATACCCCGACCAAGATCAGGCCAGGGGTCAATTGTTTCTGTTGGTCGGTGTAGCGCAAGTCGAACGGCAAGATCGCCAAACCAGCGATGATTCGCCACCAGAGGTACACCGCCAATGGCGTCAGCAGATAGGCCGCTCGGGAGAGTTTGCGATGGCGCGTCGCCTCGCGATGGCGCGCAACATCAAGCCCACTGCGCACCTGGACCACGACATCATCGCCGCGACCTTCAAACTGATCAGTACTCCCGACAACGAGCTGGGCAAGATCCGCCACGTGAATCCCCTTCCTGGCGGTAACAACTATGTGGCGTTCAACGTAACAACGGCTTTGGCAAATGAAAACTGGAGAAACCCGCGGTGTAACCGATTTCACCCGCAGGTACGCTGCGCATCTGATGTCGTCGCCTGCGCCTGTTCCCGCACCGTCGCCTGCCCCGCCTCGGGGCCTCGACACACTTCAGCTCCGTTGGGAACGCAGCGTCGCCGCCATTCTTTTGATCAGCGGCTACGTGTGGAAACGCGATTTGGTAATCCCAGCAGTGGCTGTGGCAGTCACTGTGTCGCTGGTCACCGCCTGGGACCTGCGACCGTTCGGAGCGCCGTACGAATCATTTATTCGACGCCGACTGCGACGGCCAGCAGCTCAAATGTCGATGACCGCGGTCCGCACCGACGATCTCATGGTTTCGTCATCGCTGTTACTGACATCACTGGTCTTGGCTATGGGGTTCGAGGGAGTTGCACAAGTCCTCTCACTGCTGATTTCGGGAGGGCTCATTATCGAAGCCGCTGGTGGAGTGTGGCTCAGCGCCCCGCTCTGGCAGAGACTCCGTTCACGACGCTAAGCAGCACAAACCCACTCACCGCAACCAGCCATATGACCCACTGCCCGATTCCAGTCGCGCCAGTCGCGACGACGGCGATCGCCAACAAGATGAGGTTACGGACCAACGTCCAGACGTCGGTCGGTCTCGAGGCGGGCCCGGAGCCAAAGCACGGGCAGGGAGCACGATTGCCCGTCAAGACTTGGTAAAGCACGAATGCACTGAACCCAGTCAACAGCGCTATCGCAACGTACACCGACCACGCTGACCGTCGCTCCATGATGATTCCGAACGCGGTAAACGCTTCGAACACCACCAGCGTCAAATCGAAACCCGGTGAAATTCCGGCCGCGCGCAGCTGTGCTCGGGTTTGTGAGCGATCCCTCAACTTCGACGCAGCCGCGAACGCAAACAGTGCAGCGAGCATTCCGCGCGCCACTAGCGCAATAATAACTCCAGAAGTCACACCTGGTAGCGCCCGTAACCACCGCGAAAAAACATCAAAGGCGAACCCTCGCGGTAGCCAAGTTCAACAACCTTGCCCACGACGATCACATGATCGCCCCCGTCAAATTCATTGACGATTTCACAGTCGATATAGGCAAGCGCCTCATCGAGTACTGGCGCACCCGTTACAGCTTTCGAATAGCCGACTCCGTCGTAGCGTTCCGGTGCAGGCTTCGAAGCAAACGTGCGACACAGCTGTTCACCGTCTTCAGCCAAAATATTGACGCAATAGTGCCGAGCGCCCTGGATCTTGGGCCACGTGCTCGATGACGTTGCTGCACAAAACAGCACCAGCGGCGGATCGAGTGACAGTGAAGTGAACGAATTGCACGCCATACCGACCGGTTCACCATCGGCCATCGCCGTCACTACGGTTACGCCGGTGCCAAAGTGGCCCATAATCGTGCGCATCATCGCCGAGTCGGGTACCAACCCGCGTTGGAGGCTACTCACTGCGTGCCGCCGACCATCACGACAAGACCTTCCGCGGCCGCAATCACATCAGGCCCTCCGGTGTTGGCGCTGATCTGTTGCGTTGAACGCAACATGCTGTCAATCATGTCGTCTCCGTGACTCGGGCAATGATGAAACAATGCGAGCTGCTTAGCTCGTGCCGTATGGGCCACCAGCAATGCGTATTCATTTGTGCAGTGCCCCCATGCGCGCTTGGCTTCGAACTCATCTGGCGCATGTTGCGCGTCATGAATCACCAAATCTGCACCATCGCAAAGCTCCAACACTTCTTGGGGAACGTAGTCGTCGCAGTCGGGCTCACCGCAACCTTGACCGTGGTCGGAGATATACACAACAACCCCGCCATTCCATTCGACGCGGTAGCCCAATGTCGCACCAACGTGACGGACATAGCGGGCGCGCACCTTGGCCTCGCCGATGGGCAAATCGTCATCGTCAAGCGAATGCCACCTGATATCGCCAGCAAGGTGCGCGGGAGTGATCGGAAAGTACGGCGGCTGCATCATGCCGCCAAACACGTCACCAAGATCGGTGTTGCCTTGTCGAGGACCGTAGACATTCACCAACGAATCCGGATGCTGCAACGGAGTAAAGAACGGCAAACCTTGAATGTGATCCCAGTGCATGTGGGTGAGCAACATCGTCCCGCGATATGGCCGTGCGGCTCCGCCAATCGATTCTCCGTAGGGCCGCAAACCCGTGCCGAGGTCGAAAACAATTGGAGCCTGCCCATCGACATCCAACACAACGCACGATGAATTACCCCCGTAACGAGCGTACTGTTCACCAGCACACGGGGTTGATCCCCGTACGCCCCAAAAACACACTCGGATCCCCCCGGAACCTGCCATCCGGCGAGGTTACCGATCTCACAGCGATCATCAAAGCAAACTGGCTAAATGCGCGATGCGTCACGCGCGGCGCAGCGTGACTCTGTGCCCCCCAACTTCAGGCAACTACCCTTGCGCGCATGAGTCGCAAGCGAGTGGGTCCGTTCTCTGCCGCGCGCGGCATGTCCGGGAATCATTCCGATCTTGCAGTGATCGTTTCGCTCATTGCCGTTTCCCTCGTCGCGGCGGTCAGCTACGGGCTCGTGCGAGGCGGCGATGATGGGTCGGCAGTTGTGACCGTGAACCAATCAACCAATTCCACGCCCCGCTACACCGCTCCGCCAGTGACCAAACGCACCACGGCTCCTCAGTTCGCGGTTCCACAAGACGCAACGACCTCGGTTTCGCCTGTACCGGAATCACCCACGACAACCACGACACGAACGACCGCCAAGGGCAAAGGCAAAGGGGCCAAGGCTGGTGGGGCTCAATCAGGGGGTCAACGTCAGTTAGGTCCGGCAACGAACGTACGATGGGTTGCGTCGCCCGGCACTGCGACGTTGGCTCCAGGTGGACATCTCTCGGGGGTCGTCACCGCAAAGAACCTAAGTTCAGTACCCGGATGGGTGATTACGCCGGGGTGCTCGTCCGGCCCTAGCACGTTCGCCGCAACGCCGTTCGCCCTTACCTGCGCTACCTCTGGCCGTCAGGTGGTGCTGCCAGGGTCACGTTCGAAGAGTTGGGAATGGACGTGGAACGCGACGGTGAGCGGCAAAAAAAACGCTACGCCGCTCGCACCCGGCACCTACTCGTTCATGATCGGACCCGCGACCGTATCGGTGACAGTCGCTTAGTCAATCTCTTGCGTCGGGGGTTTCGTACGGGCGTTGCCGAACCGGCGCAAATTCCTGTTTCCACACCATGACGCGGCGCCGGAAATAACACACTTCTTCGCCGCGCTGGTTATACCCAAACGTTTCGACCGTCACGATGCCGCGATCTGGCTTGCTTGATGACGCTTTCTTATCGAGCACGCGAGTCTCGGAATAGATCGTATCGCCGTGAAACGTTGGCTTTTTGTGCTGCAACGTTTCGATTTCGAGGTTCGCGATCGCTTGGCCACTGACGTCGGGCACACTCTGGCCAAGCACAATCGAATACACCAAATTGCCCACGACGACGTTCTTTTTGAAAGGCGACGATTGCTCGGCAAACCACTCGTCGGTGTGCAACGGATGGTGATTCATCGTCATCATGCAAAACAAGTGGTCGTCGGCTTCGGTGATCGTCTTACCCGGCCAATGGCGGTACAGATCGCCGACCGTAAAGTCCTCAAAACAACGGCCAAACGGGCGTTCATGAATAGTCATAACCAAATTGTGGCCCGACGGTACGAGCAGTACAAATTGTGCCGTTGAGAATGCATCACAGCAACGACTCGGCGCACTTGGCTCCCAGTTCTTCTCCGATCGCCATGAAGTCGATGTCAGAGGCGGCTTCTTCATCCCCGAGGAAACCAGCGACAAATGCGTCTCGAAACGCAGAAGCAACTTTCGGATCTTCCCCCAGTGCCTTGAAGAAGCAGTCGCTAAATTCGGGCGACAACTCATCGAACAAACCGACTTGCTCGAATACCTGACGAATGAAGTCGATGAGATCGATGCAACTCTCGAGCTTCTCGGCGATCTTGTCGGCTTCGTCACGCGAAACAATATCGCTGAGAATTAGTTCACTATCTTCCTCGAAGTCGGGCGGACGTACAGCTTCGCTAGAGAGTTTCACGGGTGTGATGACGTCGACGATCCCTTCGATGATGCACTCGGCGTCGTCTTCAGTAAACGGATTGTCGTCTGATGCAGCGTCGAAAGACTTCAGGCCAGCTTCGACGTAGGCCGCTTTCGAATACAACGCAAGTTCACAGGCGCCAAGCGTCTTCATTACGAACTCTTCGGCCGCTTCAGCGTCGGGCTTGTAGTCCTTGCCCTGTTGAATGCTGTCTCGCAGGTTGTCCCGGTATACCGAACTCTTCTTCAGCGCATCCTTAACACACTTCGCAGCCGCAGCGTCGGGCTTGAGTTCCGGATTCGTTTCCTTCGCCGCAGACAACAACTTCTTCGATGCGTCAACGCAGCGCACAATTTCGTCGGCGATTGCAGTCGATTGCGCGGCGGAGGGCTTGAGGTTGAGGTCGTCGAGGTCTTTGGCGGCCGCTACCTGCTTCGCGGTGACCTTATTAGTTTCAAGCTGCTTCACCGTGAGTGCCACGACTAACGGCTGAGCGATACACCGAGCCTCAGCGGCAGAATATTCAGTGTCGTTGTCGTTTTGCAACGCGGTCTCAAACGCCTTGGTGAATTCCGCGGCCTTATCCGGATCGCTGCCACAGCCGGTCAGCGACAGTCCTCCAATGAGCGCCGCGGCAATGCAACCCAGCCCAGAGCGCTTCCATCGTTGCAACGTCATGATGCCCACTCTCTCATTGTTCGACTCGTCGGTCCGGGCATCCTACGCACCCGACGGACCTATGGTGAGTTAACCCAGGTTGTGCGAACGGCTCAACAGGCCGCGGGCGATCACTAAACGCTGAATTTCGTTGGTTCCTTCACCGATGAGCATCAATGGCGCGTCGCGGTAGAGCCGCTCCACCGTCAGCTCGGTCGTGTATCCGACGCCCCCGTGAATTCGCATCGCGTCAGTGGCATTTTCGAACGCGGCCTCGCTCGCGAACAGCTTCGCCATTCCGGCCTCGACATCGGCTCGCTCGCCGCGCTGTTTGCATTGCGCCGCGTTGCGCGTCAGTAGCCGGGCCGCCTCAAGTCGTGTAGCCATGTCGGCCAACTTGATTTGGATCGACTGGTGTTCTGCTATCGGTTTGCCCATCGTCACGCGCTGCGTCGCATATGACAAAGCCGCGTCGAACGCAGCTCTAGCCACCCCAACTGCACGGGCCGCGATGTTGATCCGCCCCACTTCCAATGCAGACAAGATGTATCCCAACCCGCGACCGGGTTCTCCGATCAACGCGTCCGCAGGGACCCGATGATTGGTATATACCATCTCGACGGTTTCAATGCCCTTGTACCCCATCTTGCCAACGTTCTTGCTGACGGCAATACCTCCGCTCTGCGGTCCCGGCGCCTTGTCAACCATGAAGCAAGAGATGCCCTCAGGAGTGCGCGCCGCCAATGCGACCAACCCCGCTCGCTCACCGTTGGTAACCCACATTTTCGTGCCGTTGATCACGTACTCATCACCATCGAGTTCAGCGCGACAAGAAATATTTCGCGTATCGGTGCCTGCGTCGGCTTCTGACAGCGACAAACATCCACGAGGTTCGCCGAGCGCCAGCCCTGGCAACAGTCGGCGTTGCTGAGCCTCGGTTCCGTGCGACTCGATGATGATGGCGGCGATCGTGTGAGTATTAACGACTCCCGACAACGACATCCACCCGTACGAAAGCTCCTCGATGACTCCGATGTAGGTCAGCAAATCAAGCCCAAGACCGCCGAACTCTTGCGGAATCATGATGCCAAACAGCCCCAGCGCCTTCATGTGCTCGACAATCGCTTCGGGATAGCGATCCGCGTGCTCAAAATCTGAGGCAATCGGAATCACTTCTTTGGCGACAAATCGCCGGACCGTGTCAATGACCTCGGCACGCACATCTGGATCGGTTGGGTTCTGCATCGGCAGAGTTTCGCACAGCCATATCCAAACCTGCCCTACTACCGTGAGCAGCAATGGATCACATGACCGCGATGAGCTTTCGCCACGACCGCAAGAGCCTCAAGACCAAGAAACTCGAGCGCGAGGTATTGCGGAGAGTGTTGGGGTACGTCCGGCCGTACCGGGCCGCGGTGCTCGGTTTCCTCGCCTCGGTCGTTGGTGGCGCAGTCTTCGTCGCCGTTTCGCCGTTGCTGTTCCGCAAACTCATCGACGACGCAATTCCCAACAAGGACCGCACGCTGGTCACCGTGCTTGCAATCGGGGCGGTCGGGCTCGCGTTGGCGAATGCCGCATTGTCGCTCACTCAACGCTGGCTGTCGTCACGTATCGGCGAAGGGTTGATCCACGATCTTCGGGTCGCACTGTTTGATCACGTGCAACAACTTCCCGTGGCGTTCTTTTCGCGCACGCAAACGGGAGCTCTCCAATCGAGACTCAATAGCGACGTCGTGGGTGCGCAGCAAGCCGTGACCAACACCCTCGGGACGGTGGTTTCCAACGTGATTAGCCTCGTTGTGACCCTCATAGTCATGATTGCTCTCGAGTGGCGGCTCACCATTTTGGCACTGCTTGTATTGCCGGCGTTCATCTACCCGGCCCGCCGCATCGGGCCTCCGCTGCAACGCATCACACGACAGCAAATGACGTTGAACGCAGAGATGAACAACATGACCGCGGAGCGATTCAACGTTTCCGGAGCGCTACTGGTGAAGCTGTTCGGAAATCATGATCTCGAACATGAATCGTTCGCTCGACGCGCCGCCGGAGTACGTGACACAGGGGTTCGTTCCGCGATGTATTCGCGTGTGCTCTTCGTCGTGCTTGGATTGGTGGCATCAGTCGGCACCGCCGTCGTGTATTTCATTGGCGGCCGGCTCGCAATCAGCGGAGACCTGAGCTCCGGCGATGTGGTCGCATTTTTCATCTTTGTTGGCCAGATTTATCAACCACTCGCGCAGCTGACCAATACCCGGGTCGACGTACTCACGGCGATGGTCAGCTTTGAGCGAGTGTTCGAAATTCTCGATTTTCCGCCTGCAATCACGAATCGCCCCAACGCAATAACTTTGGTCGCACCACAAGGAACTATTGATTTCGAACACTTGTGGTTCCGTCATCCCGCCGCATCCGAAATCTCAATTCCATCGCTTGAAGGCAGCGGCAACCCAGACCAAGAAGCCAGCGAATGGATCCTCAAGGACATTTCATTTCACGTTGAACCCGGCCAGACAATCGCACTCGTTGGGCCATCGGGCGCGGGCAAAACCACGATCGCGATGCTCATCGCACGCATTCACGAAGCAGTAGATGGTGCAATCTTGATCGACGGACACGATGTCCGCGACCTCACCGCCGATTCGCTGCGTCACAGCATCGGTTTCGTCGCCCAAGATCCACATCTGTTTCACGAATCGATTCGTACCAACCTGTTGTACGCGAAACCCGACGCAACCGACGCTGAACTCTGGGCGGCGCTGGAGTCGGCACGCATCGCGTCACTAGTGCGATCGCTTCCAGAGGAACTGGCAACGGTGGTGGGTGAACGCGGATATCGAATGTCGGGGGGAGAAAAGCAACGATTGGCGATCGCGAGAGTGTTACTCAAAGATCCCGCCATCATCATCTTGGATGAAGCAACCGCGCACCTGGACTCCGAGTCGGAAGCCGCCATCCAACAAGCGTTGGGAACTGTCCTGACTGGCCGGACCGCCGTTGTCATCGCGCATCGACTTTCAACCGTCGTCGACGCGGACCTGATCCTCGTCGTTGAACACGGTGAGATCGCAGAACGCGGCACGCACGCTGAATTGCTCGCCCGTGGCGGCCTCTATGCGGAACTGACTCATACGCAGTTGGGAACCACGGCGCCCAACTGACGACTGCCTGAGAGCTGACAAGGCTCGTCCGCACCTGCCAAGTACGCTGACCCACCCATGGGCACCCAATCTCTGCGATCTCGGCGCGCCCGACAGACCGCGCGATCATTGAAACTGCGGCGAGTAACGACAGTCGTAGGTAGCGCCACCGTTGTTGCTGTGCTCGCGGTCGCGGGTTACTCATTCCAGCGCGGCACAAACGCCGCTCCGACCGAAACCGTGAGTCGCCCCCTGGGATCAAGTACGACAGCTCGCCCACCGCAATCAGTCATAGATCGCATCAACACCGAACATCCTCCCCGACCTTTGAATCACGAACGCCCCTTGGGGGTCTGGGTGGGAGGGGATTCGTTCGCTGGGCACATCGGACCAACCCTCGGAGAGCAACTCACCGACTCAGGAATCGTCGCAGTCACCGTCGATTTCAAAGTGGGTTCAGGGCTCCACGACAACGGGAGGCGCAATTGGTCGACCCGAATCCCCGAGCAAATGGCGAAACACGACCCCGACGTCGCGATCTTCATGATCGGTGCCAACGACGCGTCAATTGTCAGCAGCAACACAGATGCGTGGGCGCCGAAATATCGTTCGCGTGTGCGAGCCCAGATGGAAACACTCAGCGGGGACAGCGATCGAACGGTGTACTGGATCGGCCCGCCGCCGATGAAATCAGGACAACTTGAGCGTGGTGCAAAGGCTCTGTCGGAACTCATGGCCGATGAAGCTACACGCCACGACAATGTGGTTTTTATCGATGCCTACACGATGTTTGCCGATAACGAGGGGAACTACACCAACCGAATCGACATTCCGACGCTGCAGAAAAAGAGGGTGCTGGTCAGAATCAGTGACGGTGTGCATTTCACGAACGACGGCGCCGATTGGCTGGCGTACCGGCTCGCGCTACTGCTCGATGAGCAATGGGATATCACCAAACAATCCGGCGGTAAACCCATCCGGATTTCCATTGAATCCAACGGCGGCAGCGTACCGGGATACACCCCACGCACAACAGCTTCCTACCGAGCCACCACAACTACATTGCCCGGCAACACCACGACAATCGGTAACACCACGACGTCATCTGGCACTACACCGACGACCGTCGCGAGTTCCACCAGCACCACCTCGACAAGCAATGCCCCCCCAACGACCTCCGCGCCGCCCACAACTTCAACGATTGGCCCGTGACGCCGTCTGCTCGGCGAGTTCGGCATTCGGGGCACAACCCCAAGCCTCTCTAGCCTGAACGCATGTTGGAAGAATTTGCATCAGGCCAGGCCCTTGACCACGCACGGACAGCAATCGAATCGGCGTCTCAAGTAATTGAATGCGCAGCGCGACGCCTCGCTGATCTCTCGGTCGTCGACGGCAAGATCTCCGTCGAAAAACTCGACGAGCATCAGGTGCTTGCATACGAACTCGCTCACGGCGCAGCAGCGGTTGAAGGTTCGAAAGTGATGCTCAACTACGGCCGCCACGGCACTATGGAAGCCCAGATCGCGGTGGCGTTCATCGCCGACGCGCTGTGGGATCTCGGCACGCGTGTGCACGGCCGCAGTGCCGTTTGGGGTTCCTCGCTCAGTGATCTTTCCCCGGCAACTGAATTCATCGAGCGGTTCCGATCACCAGAGTTTCTCAGCGACTTGGGAAACGCCACATCGAGTGTTGGCACCGGACCGAATCACCTCGATGAGGAATTCGAACTCGTAGCAGAGACATTCCGGCGATTTGGCGACGACAAAGTGCGTCCACACGCTGAACACGTGCACCGAACCAACGGCGATGTGCCCGAATCGATTCTCGAAGCTCTCGCGGAAGTTGGTGGCTTCGGACTATCGGTGCCCGAGGAATTCGGCGGCTTCGCGACCGGCGGCGAGAGCGACTACATGGGCATGGTTGTTTCCACCGAGGAACTCTCACGTTCCTCGCTCGGCATCGGCGGTTCGCTCATCACACGGCCCGAGATTCTCACCAGAGCCGTGGTCGCGGGTGGTACTCAGGCGCAGAAGGAGACATGGCTACCCCGAGTCGCGAGCGGTGAACTCCTGGCGGGCATCATGGTGACCGAACCGGATTTCGGCTCCGACGTAGCGGGCGTGAAAGTCGCGGCCACCGCCGTCGACGGCGGATACGTCATTAACGGAGTGAAGACCTGGTGCACCTTCGCAGGACGGGCGACCTTGCTGCTAGTGCTTGCACGCACCAACCCAGACCGGTCGCTCGGACACCGCGGTTTGTCGTGCTTCTTGGTCGAAAAACCACAAGCTGACGGCCACCACTTCGCATTCACCCAGGATTCCGGCGGCAAACTCGAAGGCCGGGCAATCGACACCATTGGGTATCGAGGCATGCACTCCTACGAAGTTGCATTCGACAACTGGTTCGTACCGAACGAGAATCTTATTGGCGAGGAAGCCGGACTCGGTCGAGGGTTCTACCTGCAAATGGCCGGCTTCGAAAACGGTCGCCTCCAAACCGCGGCGCGCGCCGTCGGTCTGATGCAAGCGGCGTTTGAGGCCGCTCTCAGCTATTCACAGGAGCGCAACGTTTTCGGCCACTCAGTCTTCGACTATCAGTTGTCCAAAACGAAACTGGCGCGCATGGCAGCGCTCATTCAAGCTGGGCGTCAATTCTCGTACGCAGTTGCGAAACTCATGGCAAACGGCGAGGGCACTCTTGAAGCGTCGATGGTGAAAGCGTACGTTTGCCGAGCCGCGGAATGGGTCACCCGTGAAGCGATGCAACTGCACGGCGGCATGGGCTACGCAGAGGAATTTCCAGTTTCGCGTTACTTCGTTGACGCACGCGTGTTGTCGATCTTCGAAGGTGCCGATGAAACGCTGTGCTTGCGAGTCATCGCACGTCGTCTCGCCGAAAACGCTCTCGCTGCCAAATAGCGAATAGCTAGTAACTAGTCGGGATCTACCACCTAGAACGACAGCGTGGCAACGCCATTTGGCATTACGACACTCGACTGTTGTGTCGAGTTGCCGTGGGTCGCGCGCACTACGTAAGAACCATCGAGCATCCACACGACCAGCGGACCGTCTTTATCGCTGGATCCGATCGCGACCCACGAACCATTGTTCCCGAGCGCCGAAACAGCAATATTGTTGGCCCCTTTGCCGTTCTTATACACATACACAGACATTGCAGTGAGTTTGAAATCAACGGTATCGGTGCTGCCGAGGATCGACACGCTCAATTGCTGCTGCGTCATGCCGCGGAAATTCGCGGAAAACGTATAAGAATCTGAGGGCAGCAGGGTGATCGAAAGCACGCCGCTGCCATCGGTGTTACCGTCACCAACCCAATACCCGTCGTTGCCTAAATGAGAAACCGTTGAGGCAATGAGCGGTCCACTAGCACCAACGAGGCGCACCAACACCGTTGTCAGTGCGAAATCCACAGTTGTCGGAGTTTCGAGTACCGACACGGCAGTCCGCTGATTGGTCTGGCCGCGGTAGTCCACACGGAACGTGTACCCAGATCCAGGAAGCAGATAAAAGGTTGAGGTGCCCGCGCTACTAGTTGTTGGGTCACCAACCCAATAACCATCGTTTCCAAGATGTGCAACCGAAGCTGCCGCCAAACTCGACCCACCATCGACGAGGCGAACAGTTACCGCCGAGAGCGCGAAATCGATCGTCGTCGTTGGCAGGCTCACCGTAATTGCCTCTTTTCTTGAGGTATGACCCTGAAAATCAGCAGAAACCGAATAGCCCGTGCCAGGGAGCAGAAAAAACGTAGCGATGCCGGCCGAATTAGTGCTCCCGTCGCCGACCCAATACCCGTCATTGCCGAGGTGTGCAATTGACGCAGCCGCGATCGAACCTTGAGCCCCAGTCAGCCGGACGGTCGCTGCAGCGAGGGCGAAATCAACCGTGTGGTCACCTGCGACTGTGACCGATTGCTGATTGGTTTGACCTCGGAAATCAGCACGCACGGTCAGGGCTCCGGGAAGCACTTTGAACGTCGAAGTTCCCCCCGCACTCGTGGCGGTGTCGCCGACCCAATAGCCGTCGTTGCCACGATGCGATATCGCGGCCGCCGCGAGCGTCCCGGACCCACCAGTGAGCCGCACTGTGATCGTTGCGGCTACGAACGTGACGACGGATCCAGAGCTCACAGCCACCGGCCCAAATCGATTGGTCTGACCTCGATAATCGACTCTGAAGGTGTACGACCCCGAGGGCAGCGCGGCATTGCTCGAACCATCGCTGTCGGTGTTTGGCATACCAACCCAATACGACTGCGAGTACGCCACCGCGCCCCCTGGGAGCCCATCGCCCGTCGAGTCGACCAACTTGACGGTGACCCCACTCGATCCGCCGGTACCAGCGCTCGCGCCCAACGTCGTGGTTGTAACCGGCAGTGTCGTCGTTGTGACCGGCAGTGTCGTGGTCGTCGGCTCAGGCGCGCAATCACCGGTATCTACGAGGGTGTAGCCATCATCGGTCAATTCGATGTCGTGCAGCAACGACTCTTCATCGAGCAGCGCATGCGCAACGAGATCACTCTCTTTGCCGTAGGCGCCAAACTGCGCTTTATTCGCTGCTTGAGCAGTGTCCAACACTCGCTCATCAGTTGTACAGGCGGCGACTTCGCCCCGATCGCCGATTCCCCCAACCGAGAACACGACAACGCCCGACAGCACGCCGAGCAGCGAAATCACAACTAAGAGTTCCGCGAGCGTAAATCCACGCTGATGATTGCGCATACCGTCACGAGAACCGCCCATGAACGCAGGATCGACACAATGTGAGACGAACCCAACGGGCCAAACGGCCTACTCGTGAGGCACTACTTCGCAGTGCGAAGCAACCCGTTACGTTCGCCGCGAGCCCGCAACTTGATCGCGACCTTGCGCGATGCTTCGTCGATCATTTCATCGCCGAACATCACCGCGCCCTTACGGTCGCCTTGCGTGGTGGCTTCCTCGTAGGCATCGAGGATGTCGCAACAACGATCGAACTGCTCCTGCGAGACACCAAACACCTCGTTCAGCACCGTGACCTGATCGGGATGCAATGCCCATTTGCCGTCGTACCCAAGAATTTGCGCGCGCTTACAGAATTCGCGGAACCCTTCGGTATCGCGCACCTTGACGTACGGCCCATCAATGACCTGAAGGCCATTTGCTCGCCCAGCCATCAAGATCTTGACAAAGACGTAATGGAAGTAGTCGCCCGGGTATTCGGGTATGTGGAGCCCGCCCGACAGCGATGGCATCTCCATCGACGCGCTCATGTCGACTGGTCCAAGGATGATGGTTTCAACCCGAGGGGAGGCGGCACAGATTTCTTCGACATTGATGATGCCGCGCGCCGTCTCGATTTGCGCCTCGATACCAATATGGCCCTTTGGCAATCCAGCTCGTTCTTCGACCTGCGTGAGCAACAGATCCATTGCGACGACCTCGGCTGCACACTGCACCTTGGGCAGCATGATTTCATCGAGGCGCTCACCGGCATTGCCCACTACTTCGATCACATCGAATGCGGTCCACTTAGTGTCCCACGCGTTAACGCGCACGCACAGCACGCGGTCATCCCACGGCAGGTTCCGAATCGCGTCGACCACTTTGGGTCGCGAAGCCTCTTTTTCAAGCGGCGACACCGCATCTTCGAGGTCGAGGAACGTCATGTCGGCAGGAATCGTGGGGCCCTTCGCCAGCATTTTTTCGCTGGACCCAGGCACGGACAAACAAGAGCGACGGGGAAGACTGCGGCTACGTTCTGACATGGGGCAAAAGGGTACCGAGCCGCTTCTGTTTCGCCACAATTCTCTGTCAGATGCTGCGGCAGTGAGGGCCTTCACTGCGCCATCAACCGATAGCTTCGAAAGCGTGCCTCCTTCAGTCGCTCACAACGCCCTCGTCGAAATTGCCGACGGCGTGTTCACGTGGCTCCAGCCCGGCGGAGAATCTGGCGTCAGCAACGCCGGAGCAATCATCGACGACGATGGCATCACCGTCGTCGACACGCTCATGGTGCGTGCGCAATGGGAGCCCTTCGCACTCGCAGTCCATGCACTCGGGCTCCCTGTCCGCCGCCTCATACTTACCCATGCCCACATCGACCACGTCGGAGGCACGCGAGCGTTTCCGAATGCGGCCGTGTACGGATCACAACAAACGAGCGACCTTCTTGACTATGAAGACATGCCCATCGACGCGTACAAAAACTTCATGTCAACATTCGCTGACGGCTTCGACGAACTCGCAGAAATTGGATGCCGCAAGGTCACGCACCTCATCACCGGCGTCGCGCAGCTCACCCAACGCATTGAGGTGTTACCAGGCAGCGGTCATACCAACGGCGATGTCATGGTGATGGTCGACGACGCAGATGTCTTGTTCGCCGGTGACCTGTGTTTCTTCGGCGTGACGCCGCTTGCGTTCCAGGGCGACCCAACGACGTGGGCCGCAACCTTGGAAGTCATCTCGGATTTTGCGAGCATCATCGTGCCCGGCCACGGTCCTATCGGCGATGAACGTCACTGTTTCGAACTCGCTCAGTACTTGCGCCACTGCGCGGCTGGCATTGTGCCAAGCGGCCCATGGGACAGTTGGATTGAACGCGAACGCGACGCCATCAACATTGAGCGCGCGGCGCTGCTGCGCGACGGTCGCGACGAAATGCCTCCGTCAATGCTGAAGGCGCTCGGCTTCGGCTGATGAGCGTCGGACTCGCCGCGACACAGCGGTTTCGCCGCGCAGCACTAACGTGGCGACCATGGCGCAAAATCCCAATCCGTCGCTCCCACTCACAAGTTTGGGCGGTGTCACCCGCACAATCGACGATTGGGCGACGATTTTCAATCTTGCAATCGTCATGCTCCCTGCTCGAGCAGAAGCCGCCGCGTTCATCCCGGTGATCAAGCGCGTCTACGCCACATTCGGCGACTCAGACGTGCGCACCACAATTTGGATCCCAAGTACTCCGACAATCACACGACGTATTCTCGGCCCAATCGCCGATGAATACCTCACGTTTTGCGATCCCGATGGGGCATTGGCCAACAGCTTGGCCCTTGACCGCCTTCCTGCGTTCGTCCATCTTCGCCAAGACACCACGTTGGTCGATGCATCGCAAGGTTGGAGCCCATCGGCGTGGCAAAAGGTCGCCGACGGCATCGCCAAACACGTCCATTGGACATCGCCAAATATCGCAAACAACAAGAACCCCGCCCCATCGCCCGGGTGGGCGATTTCTGCATAAATGCGCACTTCCCGCGAAGCGGCGACACCCCAGGTCACAGCGTTTTTTTAAGTTCAAACGGGCACCCGGCCACGACGACTGCTACGTTGCTTTGCGTTCGAACATTGCGAATCTTCAATGTTCACACACCTTTTCTTATGACTCGACGTTCGACGGTTTCCGTTCGCAACGCCCTCCGGGTGCTTTCCCCCCGCACCGGTCGGTCGAGCCTGGTGGCAATCATTGCCCTCCTGGCATCGTTGCTCGCGTCCGCGCTCGTACCCAGCAGCGCCGCGGCGGACAAGATCGCCGATAAACGCGCTCAGGCCGCAGGCATCGCAGCTGAGATCCAGCGCAACTACGACCGGATGTCGGAACTCGACGAAGACATTCTTGACGCACAACAACGCATCTCGGAACTCCGGCGCGATATCGCTGCATCGCAACGCCAAGTCATCACAGCCAAAGGGCATATGGCCGATCTCCAGACCGAGCTTGCAACACGGGCCGCGGCGCTCTACCGCAACGCTGGCAGCGGTGATCTCGGCATGTCACATACAACACTGCAAGAGGCCGGAGCGCGTGCGGTCTACGCGCAAACCGCGGCCGCCCGAGACCGCGACATGATCGACCGGTTCCGCCGGGCCCGCGATGCTGCAAAATCGACAGAACAACGACTCGCCGCAGCAGAACAAGAGTCTCAAGCCGCTGCCAAGCGCGCTCAAGATGCGCGATCGGCAATCGACAGCACCAACCGAAAACAACAGCGTCTCTTGGACCAGACCAAGGGCGAACTCGCGACCTTATTGGCTGAAGAACAAGCTCGCATCGCCGCCGAACAAGAACGCGAAGCGCGTCGACGCGATGCCGCACAACGCGAGCGCGAACGCCAGCAGCAAAATAGCCCGAACAATGGCGGGTCCAGCGGTGGCAACAACTCAGGCAACGGCAATGGAACCACACCACCGCCGAGCCACGTAGTCGCGCCCAATCCGCGCACACAGATCGCCATAGATGCTGCAATGGCACAGCGTGGAAAGTGGTACAAGTTTGCGGCCTCTGGCCCGAATCAGTTCGACTGCTCAGGACTACTGGTGTTTTCATGGGCCAAAGCTGGCGTCTCACTACCTCATTCATCGCGGGCTCTCTACGCATCGCTGCCCAAGGTGCCGAAGAGTTCCTTGCAACCAGGTGACTTTGTGTACTACGGCAGTCCGATTCACCACGTAGGCATGTACATCGGTGGCGGCATGATGATCGAAGCTCCCCACACCGGAGCGCAGGTGCGAACTCGGAGTATTTTCCGCAAGGACTACGTCGGCGCCACACGCGTTCCATAGGGTCTACACACGGCCCGATCCGAAAGCAAACCGACGTGTCGCTAGTTTCACTAGATGACCGTTCGGCTCACCGAGTTTTCCCATGGTGCTGGTTGCGCCTGCAAATTGTCGCCTGCGGATCTGCGCACTGTGATGGGTCTTGTGCAGGGATTCACGCCCCCGACTGACCCCAATTTGCTCGTCGGGTTCGACAAATCTGACGACGCCGCGGTCTACAAACTCCGCGACGACCTGGCAATCGTGTTCACCACCGACTTCTTTACACCGATTGTCGATGACCCCTTCGACTGGGGTCGAATCGCGGCAACCAACGCACTTTCTGACATTTACGCAATGGGCGGTTCACCGTTGCTCGCGCTGAACCTCGTTGGGTGGCCGCGAGAAACCCTCGGCTTCGACCTTCTTGCCCAAGTACTCGATGGAGGCGCCGCGGTCGCCAAGAACGCGGGATGCCTGATTGTTGGTGGACACTCAATCGACGATGCAGAACCCAAATACGGCCTCGCCGTCATCGGAACAGTGCACCCCGACGAACTGTGGAGCAACGCCAAGGCCCAGCCGAATGATGTGCTCGTGCTCACCAAACCCATTGGGCTCGGCGTCTTGTCGACCGCGTTGAAACGCGGCACCTCTACGCTGCAACACACGCAACGCGCAGTCGAAGTTATGACCGAATTGAATGCAGGTGCACGCGACGCCGGTATTGCCATTGGCGTGCACGCAGCAACCGACGTAACGGGATTCGGTCTGCTCGGACATCTGCGCGAAATGTGCGCGGGTTCGAACGTCGGTGCGACCATCTCGCTAAACAACGTACCTGTGATCAACGGGGTTGCCGATCTCATCTCGAGAGGAATGGTGGCGGGCGGAACCCAACGAAACCACGCATTCGTCAGCGACTCCGTCGACTGGACCACGTTAACTCTCGACGAGCAGTATCTCCTCGCCGACGCGCAAACTTCAGGCGGGCTGCTGTTTGCGGTGAGCCCAGCAAAGGCCGAAAAACTCGTCGCCGAACTCAACATCCGAGGCACTCTCGCCGCCCAAACAATCGGCACCACCACCGCCGAAAACCCCGGCAGAATCACCTGCACCAAGTAACCCAAACCAACTGGGTTGGGTTGTGCGCATTGTTAGGGGATGACGAGCATTCCGAGTTCGGTTTCGAGCTGGGTCCTTGGCTTTGCTCCCAGTACCGATCGCTCCAACTTCCCGCCGCGAAACAACCCGATCATCGGAATGCTCTGCACGCCGTACTGCTGTGCGAGTTGAGGTTCTTCGTCGATGTTGACCTTCACGAACTTGTACGACCCTGCTCGCATTCGCGCCATCTGGTCGATGACCGGCGCCACCTGTTTGCACGGCCCACACCACGGTGCCCAAAAGTCAACGATCACTGCCATTTCGGATTGCAGCACCTCCGAAGTCCATTGAGCAGTGGTCACTGAAGGCACTAATTCGATGGGGTCATCCGGAACGGATTCGTTGGGCAATACGCCATCGAAAACCTGGTCGATCCACGCCACCGTGTCACGCATGCTGTCGAGTGTGACGTTGTGTTGCATCGCATACTCACGAAACACCACTGGAATTCCTAGGTTCGATAAGAACCGCGCAGTGGCGCGCGCACTCTTGATCGGGATCATCGGGTCTTGACTGCCATGCTGGATAATGACCGGCACCGTGCCTGCAATATCAGGATCGATGTCCAGCAACGCGAAATCTGGGACCGCGGGGCTCATGGCTACGACCGCCGCGGGACGATCCCGATTGCCACGGCGTAGGCCAAGGGCCAACACCAGGCCGGCACCCTGTGAGAAGCCGGCGACAACTGCCTGCGAGCGGGCAAAGCCAAGCTGGGCGCACTGTTCTTCCAGCAGATCGTCCAGCGCGTCCAGAGACTGAGCAAAGGCTGCCGCAATTGCATCCGGATCGTGAAATTGGTACCAGGCAAACCCCGGCGAGCCGGGCGCATTGTGAGGCCCCCGCGGCAGCACCGTCGCAAACCGCTCGGATTGGTCAACGTACGGCAGCAGGCCAGCGAGATCGCGCTCGTCGGCTCCGTAGCCGTGTACGAGTAGGAGCAATCGCTCAGCTGATGAACTCTTGATTGTATTTGTGATGAGCGCCATAGGCGCGCAGGTTATCGACGGCGCTACCTTGCTCCCAATGCAGCTTGGAATCAACCTCGGATATCAAGACTGGGGCAAAGGCCTCAGCAACGCAGTCAAGGTCGCTCAACATGCGGACCGTTTGGGCTACGACTCCGCCTGGACTGCCGAGGCATACGGCACCGACGCCGTGACGCCCCTCACCTGGCTGATGGCACACACTGAACGCATCAAGTTTGGCCCCGCAATTATGCAGATGCCGGCGCGCACGCCTGCAATGACCGCGATGACCGCGGCCACCCTCGACGCGATGAGCGGCGGTCGTTTTCTGCTTGGCCTCGGCGCATCCGGTCCGCAGGTAGCCGAAGGCTGGCACGGTCAACGCTATGGAAAACCACTTGTGCGCACCCGAGAGTACGTGAGCATCGTCCGCGAAATCCTTCAGCGCGAAAAGCCTCTTGAGCATCACGGAGAGCACTACGACATCCCGTACGTAGGCGACGATGCAACCGGCCTCGGCAAACCGTTGAAATTGATCGTGCATCCCCTTCGCAGCGAGATACCTGTCTATCTTGCTGCTATCGGCCCGCACAATGTCGCACTCGCAGCAGAGATAGCCGACGGCTGGCTACCAATGCTTTTTTCGCCCCATCGGTACCAAGACGCCTTCGGGAGCTCAGTCAAATCTGGACTCGAAAAATCGAGTGACGTCTCAAAGGCATTCGACATCGCTCCGACCGTTACGGTCATCGTTGGCGATGACATTGAAAAACTCGCTGGCTTTATTCGGCCGATGATCGCGCTCTACGTCGGCGGGATGGGCGCGAGAGGCAAGAACTTCTACAACGACCTCGCCTGCCGATACGGCTTTGAAGCCGAAGCGAAACACATACAGGACCTCTACCTCGACGGCAAAAAGCAAGAAGCCGCTGCTGCAGTACCGCTCGAAATGATTGACGAAGTGGCGCTTATAGGTCCGCGCGAGCGAATCGCGGATCGCATTGATGCTTGGAAGGCAAGTGGAGTTGGCACGCTCATCGTCGCAGCCGCGCAGCCCGATGCGCTCGAACTGATGGCAGAACTCACGTTGTAGAG
>SXHN01000122.1 GCA_005773635.1 Actinomycetota bacterium | reverse complement strand
TCGCCCTCGGATTGGACGCCCGTCACGTGGCCGGTCGAGTCCGTCTCGTAGGTCCCCGCGGACAGATCGATCAGCACGAGCACGTTGCCGAAGGGATCTCGAACCACTGCCACCTGCCCCACCGGAATCGCGAACGGCTCGACGACGACCGCACCGCCGTTGGCGACGAACTGCTCGACGGCCGCGCCGACCGACTCCACCAGCCAGTTGGGCTCGTACCCGAGCCCGGTGGCGAGCACGAGCTCGGTGTCGGAGTCCGGGAGCCCGAGGCCCGCCTGGCCGATCGCGTCGTTCCGCCACCGCAGGACATGTCCGAGCTTGTCGCGGTAGAACTCGAGGCCCTGATCGATGTCGGGAACGTGGACCGTGACCGCGTCGACCTTCCAAAGCAGTGGTTGCTGTCCAGTCATTGGTGGATCGAAATCCTTCCGCAGCGTCCGCTCAGGAGTGCGCGAGCAGCGACCGAGCTCGCGCGGCGGTAACCCGATAGTCAGCGTCACCGATTACGTCGAGCGCGCGCTGCGCGTGCTCGCGCGCGCCCGCCAAGTCGCCGACGAAGTGCAGGTGCTCGGCCCGGTTGAGGTGGGTGCGCGCGATCCACGGCGGGCCGTCGATCTCCACGTGTTCGGCGAGCGCCTGCTCGAACCACCCGATCGTCTCGGGAAGGTCCAACACGCTTGCGAGCCGACCGAGATGCAACGCGACGCTGCCGCCGTAGAAGCCGCCCGTCGTGAGGTGCAGCCCAGCGAGCGGCAACAAGCGACGGTAGATCTCACGACTCGCGGCCACGTGTCGTAACGACGCAGCGGCATCGGTCCAGTGAGCAATCGCGAACGGCCACGACGCGTCGTCGATCACGTCGGGGAGGCCGAGCGCAAGCTGCTCGTCGATCGCGGCTGCGGCGTCAGCGCGGCGGCCGGCGTGAATCGCTGCCGCGATGGCCACCGACCACGCCGCCGGGGTCGGGTTTGGCCCGTTCGCCGTATCCCACGCAAGGTCCGCCACGGCCTCCAACCCGTCGCGCTCCCAGGCGACTCCGATCGTGCCGACGGTCGCGTACAGCGCCGCTTCGTCAGGACGGCCGTGACGCGTCGACGCTGCGGCGAACTCCTGCACGAGTCGTTCGACGTCATTCGGGTCGCCGTCGATCAAGCCGCTCTGAATCGTCAGCAACAGATGTGCGTCCTGCAGGAACGGATCGGGATAATCGGCAATCAGCTGCCGCTGCGATTCGAGGTAGTGACGGCGCGCGTCGCCATCGCCGAGTAACGCAGCGGCGTACCACGCAAGACTGCAAGCCCGGACCCGATCGTTCAGCAAGTCGTCGTACGGCTCGGCGAACCAGGCCCGCCATCGATCGCCAAGGTCCACCGATTTCGCCCGACTCCGGTTGGCGAAGGAATTCATGAACATCGTCGCGAGGACGCTCGGCATTGCGCGGTGACCGACGTTGGGGGCCAACCGCTCGACCTCGGCACACATCGTGTCCCGACGATCGAAGTCACCGGCGAAGACCGCAACGAACGACAGGGACGCAAGCACCCGAACCCGCTCGTCGGGGTTCGAGTCGCCGATTCGTTCGAGCGTCTCCTCGAGCAATGCCATCCGTTCGGGCATGGCGGGCTGATCGATCGTCGTGACCAAGCGGTGCGATGTGGCAAGGCATTCGATCGCGGCAGCGACATCGCCGACGTCGAGTGCGGCACGCGCAGCGTGATCCTGCGCCGCTTCCGCAGACCGAGCACCGGTCAGGCTCTCGGCCCGAGCGAGGAGTCGCAGCAACTCGGCCCGCAACTTCGGTTCGTCCTCGTCGACGTACTCGAGCGCGGCGCGACTCCATCGGATCGCCTCGTCGGGCGCGAGGCGGTCGATCGCGAGCTCCGCGGCACGCCGCGCGTAGACCAGCGCTTCTTCGGATGACGCGGCCGCGCCTGCCTCACCGAAGTGATAGGCGAGATCCGCGACCACGGGTTCGAGATCGGACTCGTTGAGCTGCAAGATGGCCTGCGCGACCGCCCGATGCAACCGCGCCCGACGCGTCGTCGAGAGTTCTTGGTGCAAGGTCGAGCGAATCAGCGCGTGCGCGAACTGGAACCGGCCGAAGCCGGTCTCGGTGATGAGTTGCGCGTTGATCGCGGGCTCGAGCGCATCAAGCACCGCATCGTCGTCGGACTTCGCGGCGATGACGAGCAGATGCAAATCGAACCGCGCGCCGATCACCGATGCGGCAGTGAGCAGGTGTTGCGTCGTGTCGGGCAACATCGACAGTCGGCGTCCGACGACTTCTCGGACACCCTCGGGCAGGTCGCCCTCGGTCAACGACGCACTGACCCATCGGCCGTCGCGCTGGAAGAGCGATCCAGATTCGACGAAGTGGCGGAGCACCTCGCCGGCGAAGAACGGGTTGCCGCCAGTTTCCTCGCTCAGTGCGGCGACCAGGCGGCGCGCGTCGTCGTCGAGCGCGTGTCCCGATGCGAGCGTCACGAACTCGGCGACATCGGCTTCGGGGAGTCCCTTCAGCGCGATGCGTACTGCGTCAGCTCGACGATGGAAGTCGCTCAACATGGCGGACAGTGGGTGCGTGCGATCGAGGTCGGTGTCGCGATAGGTGACGAGGACGAGGAGGCCCGGCACGGGATCCGTCGCCACGATGTGGCGCAGCAACAACAACGATCCCGCGTCGGCCCAGTGGAGGTCGTCGAGCACCAACAACAACGGCGATCGTTCCGACACCGCGGCGAGCCACGATCGAACGGCCTCGAAGAAGCGGATCCGCTCCGCGTCGGGTGTCGACGACAACGCGCTCCCGAGCTCGGGCCTCAGCATCACGAGTTCGGGCGCAAGACGCGCGAGCTCTTCGGGCGTGTCGCCGAGTTGGATCGCTCCCTCGGGCAGCGTGAGCTGGAAGCGCAACGACTCCGCGAACGGCTGGTACGGCTCGCTCACCATCTCGTCGCAACGACCGGCGAGCAGCGCCCCTCCAAGGGCGGTGGTATCCCCTGCGAACTCCGAGGCGAGACGCGTCTTGCCGATTCCCGGCTCGCCCGCGAGGAACACCAGGCGACACGCTCCGGCGACCGTGTCCTTCCACGCATCGTCGAGGGCCGCACGTTCCTTCGCGCGACCGGCGAACGCGAATCCGCCCTGCTGCGCGAGCGCGGGCGGCCGAACCGACGACTCATTGCTGACATCCGCCGGCGACCATTGCACGCGCACGGCGTCGAGCGGTGCGTCGAGCCCCTTCAACTCCAGCGCCCCGAGCGCTTCGAACTCGTGGCCACCACGACCGCGCGCCAGCGCCTTCACCAGGTCCGAGATGTAGATCTCGCCGCCGTCGGCTGCAGCCTCGAGCCGCTGCGCCTCGACAACCGGCAGGCCGAACACGTCGCCGGCTTCGACCGACACGTCGCCGACCGAGATGCCGATGCGCACAGCGAGCGGTTCGTCGCCCCGCGTGCGGTTGTCGGTCTCGATGGCTTGCTGGATCGCGACGGCGGCCGCGATCGCGTCCGAAGCGCCAGCAAAGGTCGCCATGACACCGTCGCCGGTGTGTTTGGCGACGGCTCCGCCGTGCCCGAGAAACGATGCCCGCAGCAGACGATCGTGGCGCTGCCGGATTTGGTCGGCGGCCTCTTCGCCGGTTCGCACGCGGCGCCCCGTCGAGTCGACGAGGTCGGTGAACAGCACCGTCAACGTCTCGACCCGAGACTGCCCACCTGACGCCATTGGCGCAGGGTAATCGGAACCACGCGCCCGCCGTTCAGCACCAGAGCGGGTCGCTGGCCCGACGGAGTAGGGAATCGAGGCGGCGTCTCGCACCATGCGCATCACGTCGACGCATCGGCGTTCCATCGCCGCAGATTGTGGGCGTCGGCCGCGACGACGTAGAGGTTGAGTTCAGGGGCGTCGGCGTCGGCAAGCGCGGACGCAGAGCTGGTCCACGCTCCCGCTGTGACCTCATTGAGGCTCGCGATCACCGGGATGTCAACCGGGCTTTCGCCGTCTCGACCTGCGCCACTCGCGATCGATGGCGTCGGCCCTCCGAGCTCGGGGCGGCGAGGCGGCTGCCCAACCCGAACTCGGAGTTGTCTTCGAACAAGGAGTTCGCCCACGCCGGGCCCCGTCCGTCGCCACACACGCTCCACGGAGTCGTAGGCAGGTTGCCCGCATGTGGCGTCGTCGTCACCCGGTCGAGTAGGTCGCCATGAACGAACGCACCGCCGCGTCGATGCGCGCATCGATGTCTGCCGCGGTTGGCGCCCCGACGCCGAGCGCCGCGCGCAGTTGTTGGTGACCGACAATGCCGCCGAGGAACTGCTCGGCCGCGATCTGCAGGTCGTCGATCGCGACCACGCCCTCGGTCTGCTTCGCTGCGAGGAATCGCTTGAGTCGTTCGTAGGTCCGCCCCGGCCCCTGCTCGAACAGCGTGCGGGCGAGGTTGGGGAACCGGCTGTGTTCGCCCACTGCGAGTCGAAAGATGACGGTCGTGCGCTCGTCGAGCGCGCCGGCCGCGGTCGCCCGGCCGAGTAACCGCAGCCCTTCCTCGAGATCGACGCGGTTCCAGTCGTCTTCGGTGCCGCTCGGCGTCGCCTGGGTCGCGATGTCGTCGATGATCGCGTCGAACAGCGCTTCTTTCGAGGCGAAGTAGCGGTACAGCGTGGCCTTGGAGCCGCCCGCTTCGGCGACGAGTTGGTCCATGCTCACACCGTTGAAGCCGTGCTCCAAGAAGAGCCGGAGCGCAGTCTCGAGGTAGTTCGTACGTCGATCCACGCCGAAACTGTACCGTACAGTTGACATCGCCGTCGCAATACTGTACGGTTCCGTACACCTACGAGAACGGGGGATCCGACATGGACCAAGCCTTCGTCGTGCGCAGTGCGGACGCCGTGCAGTTCACGACCACACCCACCGACACCATGCGTTTCTTGTGCCCGGGCGGGCCGGAGATGCCCGACGTCACCGACGAGACCTTGTCGCCGGGCGACGGGCCTCCCCTGCACCGCCACCCCTGGGCGACCTGGGAGGTCGTCATCGAAGGCGCGCTGCGCGTGCGCATCGGGGACGAGACCATCGAGGTCGGACCCGGCGACCTGTTCTTCACGCCGCCCGACATCCCGCACACGTTCATGGCGATCGGCGACACGCCGTCCCGGCTGATCGGCGTCAACTGGCCGGGCGGGTTCCATGTCCTCTACGCCGACCTCGCGGCGGCGTTCGCCGGCGACGGCCCACCGGACTTCGCCGCGATGGCCGCGGCCGCCGCGCAGCACGGTGCCGAAATCCTCGGACCGCCGATGGCGGTCACCGACGGCATCAACCCGACGGAGGCGTGACATGCGACAGGGCATCGCACGACGCTTGGGGGCGCTCGCGTTCGCATTGGCCCTCGTCGGTTCCGCGTGCGGGTCGGATGACGACTCCGCCGAGGCCACCGAGGCATCCTCGAGCGCTCAACCATCGACGACGACTCATCGCTCTGCCGGGTACGAACGAACATCGATCAACCCGTGGCAGTGGTCGGTGGATCTCGGTTTCAATCAGGGCGAACTCGTCCGCAACGCCACCACGACCCTGCATCTCGCCGGCCAGAGCGCGATGAGCGCCGACGGCGAGCCGATGCACGAAGGCGATCTCGCGGCGCAGATCACGCTGTCGCTCGACAACATCGAAGCAGTCCTCGCCGAAGCCGACATGAGCTTGCGCGACGTCGTGAAGCTCGACATCTACACGACGAACGTCGACGCCCTGTTCGAAAACTATGGACTCATCGCCGAACGGCTCGGCGCCGCCGGCGTCCACCCGCCCGGATCACTCATCGGAGTTGCTCGACTCGCCTACCCACAACTCATGGTCGAGCTGGTCGCGACGGCCTCCAAGTAGGAAGCCCGACCGCGCCGCGAACCCTTCGACGAAGCGGCTCATCAACGATCTCGTCGAGCGAGCTGCGTCGAGCCATGCTCACGGCCCTGGTCCGGCGCCACCAGTCGGGGGAAGGAGGTCGCGCTTGCCGTCGTCGCCGCGGGCGCCGTCGTGCCAGCCCTTGTTGGTCTTCAGGTGGTGATGCCACTTGCACTTGGGGCCGAGGTGCTCGATCGCAGTGCGGTTCGTTTCGGCCCATGTCTCGATGTGATCGACTTCGAGGCCGCGCTGCACGCCGCAGCCACGGACTTCGCATTCCCACTCCGCCAACAGCGCGGCCTTCTGTCGGCGGTTTGCGGAGCGACCAGCGTGCGCAACTGTCCGGACATCGACGCCGTCTCGAACGAGAATGTCGACGACCGCGTCGCCGAGCAGTTGTTTCGCCGCCGTCACGTCGATGGGGCCGATCCCGGCGACTTCGCACGTCTCGCCGACGGCGGTTTGTCCGCGTCGCAGCGCCGTCGCGTCGACGAGCACCAGGCCGTGCAATGAGCCGGTCGCTCCCGTACCGCCGACGCGACCGTCGCGCGCGGCTTCGATCATCGCAACGAGCGCATCCGCGGCGTATGCCTCGGCTGACTCACGTCGACCGTCGCGCCGCGCGTTCGCAAACTCGAGATTCGCGAAGCGATCCCATGTCGGTTCGATTCTCGCGGCTTGTTCGGGTGTCAACGTGACGGCGTAGTTGCGCATCCCGTCGTCGTCGGTCCAACGACGGGCGCCACGCAGCGCACGTTGGCGCGCCACGCGGGCGGTTTCATCCTGTGCGGCGGCTTTGCGTTGTCTCGCCCGGTCGCGCAGCTGACGAAACGATGCGGTCGGCGCAAGAGCAAGCAGCTCCGTCTCGGCCGCGGGATCCTCGCTTGCTGCGTCGGCGATTTGATGCGCCTGCGCGGTCGAGATCGACCCGGCGCGCAACGCGGCCTCGGTGCAGGGAAGCTCCGCGACCTTCTGCGCAGTGTCGGAAACGCGGATCGCCTCGCCGAGCGGGAGCCCTGCCTTGCGAGCGAACCACTCGGCCGTCGTGCGCGCCCCGTCGCCACCATGTGCCCAGGCGGCGGTGTCGTCGACGCGCGCCAGCGCCAAGGTTGCGCCCGCGTCGGCCAAGCGACGAAGCCGAGCGAACTCCTCCACGAACCGCTTCGCCAGCGCACCGTCGCACACGTGCGCGTCGAACTCGTGCACGAACGATTGCAGTGATTCGCTCACCGTCCGAAGTTCGCTCAGAGAAATGCCTCCCGACATGTGACCATCCTGCCGGACGACTGCGACGATCACTCAAAGTGTGCGTGCTACTACGCAAGGTGGTGACGGTGTCGGTGGCCCACGCCGCGGGCATGCTGCTGGGATGGCTGCGACCTGGACGGAGTTCGAACGATCGGCACCCGAGATCGCTGCGGCGGGACACCGACTGCTCGAAGACGCGCCCGGCATCCCCGGCGTCGCCTTCCTGGCAACCGTCGGAAACGACTCGACGCCGCGCATCCACCCCTTCATTCCTGCGGTGTGCGACGGTCGCCTCTGGGCGTTCGTCGTCGAGTCGCCGAAGCAGCGAGATCTCGAGCGGACGGGCCAGCACGCCATCCACAGCCGACTCGGCGACCGCGACGAGTCGTTCACCATCGCCGGCACCGCGTCGCGGCGCGACCACCTCGACGACCGCGACCGCGTTGGCGACGTCATGCCCTACTCCGACATCGACGAGCACCATGTCCTCTACGAGTTCGCGCTCGTCCGGGCGCTCTGGACGACGTGGACGACCCCGACTACGCCCGTACACCATCGCTGGATTGCGCCTGCCAGCTGAGGTCCGGCCGCACGAATGTCACCCGGCCGCGCGACCACCGCGCGCGAGACTGCCCCGAAGCGAGCGTGGCGGAATTGGCAGACGCGCTGGGTTTAGGTCCCAGTGTCCGAAAGGACGTGGGGGTTCAAGTCCCCCCGCTCGCACTCCCGTTGTCGTTTCGACAACCTTCTCCGAGGTCAGACACGGGTTCGAGTTGCCCCGCCGCTGGTGTCTTGCTGCCGATGGTGATCCGCTGTTCACGACGGTTTGCGGCGTCGCGCGTTTCCCAATTCAAAGCTCAGGGGGTGGGGCACCCGGCTGAACGCCGCGCAGATACGCGACGAGCGCTACGGCCTGAGCATCAAGCGCTCGCCGAAAACGCCGAGCGGCGACGACCACGAATGGGCGAGCGATGACACTGACTTCGTGAAAGGAGACGGTCCACGTGTAATCCGTGCCACCGTCTGGCCGGGCGTCGAAGCGATGCTGTGCCGACACTCGGAACGGGTAACTCGGAGCGACGCTGCGGAACTCGGAACGAGTCGACGGATCCCAGACGACCACCTCACTCGTACCGCGAATCGGCAGTCTTCCCAGCCGACCACGAATCGAAAACCGCGTGCCCACGCCGATCGGCCGTCGGTCCGGAGACCACATGCGCACCGCAGGATCGATCTTCGCCGCCGTCTCCGGTGAGTTCACCACCGCGAACACCATCTCCGGCGGACTCGCGATCGCCGTCGTCCGTTCGATCGTCGTCGTTCGCAGTACCACGAATTGCATTCTAACTGATCGGAACGCCGGGCTACTGGCCGACTCGACGGGTCATCCAGGCCTGTATCTCATTCGTGGCAGCGATCGTCGCGGGGAGCTTCGGGAGGATCATCCAGCCGTGGATCTGTTCCGGGTAGACGGTGAATTGCGTCTCGACGCCAACAGATCGGGCGTTGTCGGCAAGTCGCTCTGCGCATGAGAGCAGCGACTCGGCGCCGCCTGCGATGATCAGCAGCGGCGGCAGCCCAGTGAGATCGGCGAAGATGGGTGACAAGAGCGGATCGGTCGGGTCGGCATCGCCCACGTACGCGCTCCCCAACACCGATGCCAGATCGCGTAACGGGAGCATGTCGATCTCGGCGTTCGCTTTGATGCTCGCGCCCGAGAACGTGAAATCGACGTAGGGCCACAGCAACACCGCACCGGCGGGCATCGGCAGCCCCATGTCTCGCGCTCGGAGCAATGTCGCGAGCGCGAGACACGCCCCGGCCGAACCGCCGAAGAAGATCGTCGTGTTCGGGTCGGCCCCCTCCGCGAGCAGCGCGCGGTACGCGTCCGTCGAGTCGTCGAGCGCGGCCGGGAACGGATGTCTCGGCGCGAGCCGGTACTCGATGCTGTACGTCTCGCATCGGGTGCTCAGAGCCTGGTCCGAGGCCGGTCGCCGCTCGGTCGCGACGCTGCCAGTGATGAAGCCCCCGCCGTGGAGGTACAGAATCGTGCCGGCCAGCTGGCCTTGCGGCGTGAATCGCGTCGCGGCAACGCCGTCGAGCAGGACATCTTCGACGACCAGCGAACCGCGTCGGACCGTCTTGGTGGCGTGGCGGCGTTTGGGCCGCGGAGACATCAGTTCGAGCTCGCGGACGCCCGCGTACAGCGCGCCACGAAACGCCCCGACGAACAGTTCCTCGCTCCACGGCCACGACGGCAGCGTCGGACCACGACGCGCTCGCCGCCACGCGGCGCGGGCCGCGCCGCGCATCGCCGCCGTCATCACGAGCGCGCTGAACACGACGCGACTCGCTCGTGCGCGACTCGCAGACGGGTCAGTCGGCGTCGATCTGATTGTCAGCGCTCCTCGTCATCCGCCTGGTGGTCAACTATCGATTTCGACTCCGCAGTTCTTGAGGATCCACGGAGCAGCGGCTCCGCTTTCACCTTCGCTGGCTGCGAAGATCGGCTCGAGCCGTCGTTCGACATCCTGCGCGTCGGTGGCGGTGACCCAGGCTTCAGTGATACTGGTGGCCCGGTCGAGGTTCGCCGTGACCGCCTGGCGTGCTGAGGCGTCGACCTGGTCGATCCCACCCTTGAGTTGTGCGAGGAGGCGCCCGGTGTTCTCGTAGCCGACCTGCTTGACCGCGAACTCTTTTTCGCTGCTGTTATCGGTGGCGGTGATTAGTTCGTCGACCTCGCCGACGACGGCGCACCAGTCGTCGCGGTCGTTGATCCCGACATTTACGGTGATGGTGTCGGTGTCGGTGGCGTCGAGGGCCACGTGGGCACCGTCGCCGACCTGCAAGCACAGCTTGTGGGTGCCGGGAGTGAGGTAGATGGTGCCCTCGGACTGCCCGCCGCCGAAGTGGAGGTGATCGGCATCGCGAGCGATCACTGCACCCGGCCGGACGCACTCGGCGTCGGTGACGATGTGGAAGTGGCCGGCGCCGTCACGAACCTCACCTGCCTCCTCGATTGCGATTCCTTCGGCGGTCATCGTCGCGTCGACTCCTCCAGCGATGGCAGCCCGGTCGGCAGGACCACTGAAGGCGACACGCGCGCTGTTGTCGTCGTCGCCGCAGGCTGCGGCGAGCACCAGTACGACAGCGAGCGCTGCGGCTCGTGCAGGCATCCGGTTCGTAAGCATGGCGTTCTCCTTGTGTGGCGACCTTCGTCGACGGGTTGCGGGCTTCTGAACCGGGCGGTCGAGCACCGGGCGAGAACCGGGAGGATCATCCGGCTCGGACGAGATCCTTGTCGCGCGGTCGTCGCGGGGTGAGCAGACCGGCGAGGAGGAACAGTGGGGCTGCAATCATTGCCGGTACGCCGACGAGCGCGAGGAGCGTGTCGGTGATGGTCCACGAGTCACCGACGGTCAGCTCGAAGGTGCCAAGGGACAAAGCGAAGACGGCGCCGAGGACAGCCGCGGTGCGAAGTCGCTTGCGACGGAGGGAGGAATCCGGGACGCGAAACGACGTGGCGAGTGCACTACGTTGAGTCAGGCCAAGCACAAGACCGGCGACGAGGAGCACGATACCGATCCGGTTGTCCATCGTCAGCGTGGCGACCCCGCCGAGGGTTAGTAGAGCGACGGTGGCGTGAAGGGCGGTGTTGCTCTGCTTTTGGGTCATGATGCGCTCCAACTGGTAGCGGGGGACGGTGATGGTCAGGTCGAGGCCGGTGCGAGCCCACGCCGCGCGGACGCCTCGATCGGAGATGAGGTCGTCGAAGTGCCGTACGAGGTCCTGGCCGTACTGCCGGCGGAACTCCGGTGGATAGAGGTGAATCAGCGTCCGATAGACGCGGTGCGGCGAGGCCATGTCAGGCCAGACCTGGTCGCAGGTTGGCGCGGGCGATCCGCACCAGGCTGGCCAGACGGTCGGCCTCGGCGACGCACACGCGCTGGCCGAGTCCGGTGAGCCGGTAGTAGCGACGGCGCGAATCGTCGCTCGCGTCGGGCTGGCGGGCGAGTTCTTCAGCGAAGCCCTGATCGACAAGCCGCTTGAGCGTGCCGTAGAGCGTGGCCGGCCCCATGCGCACGACGCCGCTTGAGGACTCCTCGACGGCTTGCATGATCGCGTACCCGTGACGATCGCCGTCGGTGAGCGCCACGAGGACATGGAACTGTGCCTGCGGCAACGGAAGGAAGGACATCGGATCGATATGAACCACTCGCTTACTATATCACTTCACGATGTAGTGTCAAGCGATAGAGATCCTGAAGCCGGACTCCACAGAGCTCGCTCGGTAGACCGATCGCGCTTCTCTCCGTCGATTCGCGTTCCCATGGGAGCGTGCGTGAGGTCGGTGTCGTGTCGAACGCGCCGATTCGTTGCGTCCCGTCGATTCGCCCGCTCCGTCCGTGGGCTCACAGCAGGGATCGCGCTTCGACCGGCGGTTGCGAATTACGTGCCGAGCGTCAAGGACTCCGGCGCGGCTTCCGCGTTGGCACGCCACTCGACCGGAACGCTCTCAACACGCTCCAGGCGCTCACACCGAAGTGCTCGCCGACCTTCGCCAGGGATAGTCCCGAGGTATACAGGTCCGTCGCCGCCTCGATGTCAACGGCGTCGACGAGGCGGCACTTCACCGCGACGCCGCGCTCGCGCAACAGGTCCGCGATAAGTCCACGCTCGATTCCGAGGCGATTCGCGAGCGCATGCAATGTCTCCCCGGCTTCGGCGTCGATTCTTGTCCGATTTGTCGGTAGCGATGGGACGGGTCGATGGGACACCCGATCTTGGCCCTGACCGGAGAGAACGCGCTTTAGACGCGTCACGATGTTTGGGTTGGAGTACCGTCCCATTACTTGCACTCGTGTTGTCGTTTCGACAACGTTTGCCCAGTTCAACGTGGGGTTCGAGTTGTGTCTCCTCTGGTGTCGGGCTCGCCACCGGCGCGCAGGCTCGCCGACTCGTCAGTGCGCTGCGGGAGGCAGGGGCCGTATCGTTCGAGGTGTGCCGCAGCCGACGCCGGGGGCAGCGCGTCGCGACGCATTCTGATGGGCCGGCCGCTCTTCCCGGTCGAGTCCTGTTCTCACAGCAGGGCCATCCATGCGATACTGGGCCGATGCAGGGGTGCGAGATCAGTGCTTCCGACGGAGGTTCCGGCGGTGTTGTCACGTTTCTCTTCACCGACATCGAGGGTTCGACGAGGCTTTGGGAGCAGGCTCCCGGGTCGATGAGGGTCGCGCTCGGTCGCCATGACGAGATCGTGCGCAGCGCGATCTCGTCGTTTGGGGGTCGAGTGTTCTCGACGATGGGCGACGGCGTCGCGGCTGCGTTCCGGGATGCCGCTGCCGCGCTCGAAGCCGCTCGGCGCGCGCAGGGAGCCCTCGCTGAGGAGTCGTGGCCTGCCGATGTCGGCGTGATCAAGGTACGGATGGGCCTGCACACCGGTGCCGCAGAGGAGCGCGACGACGACTACTTCGGTCCGGCCGTCAACCGAGCCGCGCGACTCATGGCGATTGCGCACGGCGGACAGGTGGTGTGTTCCGCGATCACCGCGGGTCTCGGCGGCACTTCGGTCCCGCTCATCGACCTGGGTGATCACCGGCTCCGAGACCTCTCACGAGCCGAGCGAGTGTGGCAACTCGACCTCGGAGGCGCTCCCTTCGCGCCGTTGCGGTCGCTCGACAATCTCCCGGGCAATCTTCCTGTCCAGTTGAGCGAGTTCATCGGTCGGGTCGACGACGTGGCCGCGGTGGCGAAGGCGCTCGACGCGCATCGGATCGTGACGCTCACCGGCGTGGGTGGAGTCGGCAAGACGCGCCTGGCGTTGCACGTCGCGGCGGAACAGGCCGACTCGTTCCGCGACGGCGCTTGGTTCTGCGATCTCGCCTCGGTGACCAGCGACGACGGCGTGGCCGTGGCGGTCGGTGATGCGCTCGGCATCGACACGGCTGGCGCGGGTACCGCGGCAAACGCGCTCGTCGGCCGGCTGCGCCATCACCACTCGCTGCTCATCCTCGACAACTGCGAGCACGTCCTCGACGCGGTCGCCACACTCGTCGAGCAGCTCGCCCGGTCGTGCGCCGACGTCTCGATCCTCGCGACGAGTCGAGAAGGCCTTGCCGTCGAAGGCGAGCAGATCCTCGCCGTTCGATCGCTCCGCACACCCGCGGCCGGCGAGGCGCCGAACGAGATCGTCGAGACCGCCGCAGCACGGCTGTTCCTCGCCCGCGCGCAGTCGGTCCGGTCCGACCTACGCCTCGACCAGCGGAGCGTCGAGGCGATCGGCGAGATCTGTCGGCGCCTGGACGGGATTCCGCTCGCGCTCGAGTTGGCGGCGGCACGCGTGCAGTCGCTGACACCAGCGGAGATCTCGGAACGACTCGACCAGCGGTTCCGCCTCCTCACCCGCGGCGGTCGGAGTTCGCTCGGGCGACACCACACGCTGCAGGCCACCGTCGACTGGAGTTATGAGCTGCTCGAAGAAGTCGACCGCACAGCGCTCAATTGGGCGTCTACCTTCGCGGGTGGCTTCACCCTCACCGCGGCGGAACACGTCGTCCCTCGCGGTGAGATCGAGCACCACGACGTGGTCGACATCCTCGACGCGTTGGTCCGCCGGTCGATGCTCGTCGCGGACGAGATCAACGGCGCAACCCGCTACCGCATGCTCGAGACCATCCGCCAGTACGGGGCCGAACGCCTCGAAGAGCGCGGCCAGGTCGAGCGCGCCCGCACGGCTCACCTGGCGTGGTGCCTACGGTTCCTGATCGATTGCTCGACCGCAATTCGCGGACGCGACGCCGCGGCATGGGTCGTCAACCTCGAGCGCGAACTCGACAACTGGCGCGCAGCGGTCTCCTACGCAGTCGAATCACAGGACCTGGACGCGCTCGCAGCACTCTTCGGGACGGTTCCGACGACGCCGCTCTACGGAACCCGCACAGGGACCGCGTTTGCGGCGGCCGCCGCCGAGGCGCTCGGCGCGATCGGTGAGCCAGACCATGCGGCGGCCGCTGTGCTGATTGCCCTTGCGAGCTACGACCGCTACGTGCAAGCGGAGTACGAACGAGGCGTCGAACTTGGCCTTCGCAGCTGCGAACTCGCCGATCGGCACGCGTTCCCGTTCCCCGCATTTCCGCGCGGCTTTCTCGTTGTCTCGGCCTTCTACGGGGGAATGTACGACCTTGCCCTCGATGCGGCCGATGAACAGCTCCGGATCGCCACCCAAGCCGACGACATCTACACCGTCATCGAGGCGCGCGGGCTGCGTGGCCTTGCACTCGTGAATCTCGGTCGGCCGGATGACGCGCTCGATGCAGTTGCCGAGCTTCCCGAGATCGCTCGGAATCTGGAAAGCCCGCTCTCGTTGATGCACGCGAGCCTCTCGGCGGGCTTGGTCCGGGTGCTGGCGGGCGATATCGAAACCGGAATCCCACTTCTCGAGCGTTCGGCGGAGCTCGCCACCGTGCTCGAAAACCCCTTCATCGCGACGACCGCACTGGGTTTCCTCGCGACGGCGAGCTCCGACATCGCCGCGTCGGCATCTCGCACGCGCGCCGCGCTCGGGCTCTACCGCTCGCTGCGGTACCGCGAGATCGCGCGTACCCAGTTCCTTGCTACCGCGGCGGTGCTCATCCGCGGCGGGCGCCACGAAGCCGCCGCCGTGCTCTACGGCGCCAGCGGATTCACCGAGCCCGACGAGACCTCACTCTGGGAACCCACCCGCCGCGCTGCCGTCGCGGAAATGGAGCACCACCTGGGCGCGAGCTCCTTCGAACACGCCGTCGACCACGGCCGCAGCCTCTCGGTCGACGAAGCGATCGCCATGGCGATCGACAACCTCAACGCCATCATCGAAGACGCGGAAACCACCGCGCTCGACCCGACCTGATCGCTCGCGTCTCGGCGCCGACCGACCGCAGTGCGCGCAACACCGTGGCGGCACTCACACCCGAGTTGTCGAGGCGATCAGCTCGTCTTCACCACGAGCACGCTGCACGGTGCGTGGGCGACGACGGCGCTGGCGATGCTGCCGAGCACGCGGCGCGTGCCCTGCGCGCCGACGTTGCCGATCACGATCATGTCGGCCCCCTGCTCGGCGGCAACCTGCACGATCGCCTTGTCGGGCTTGGCCGGGAGCGCATGGAGGACGGCGCTGCGCAACCCGGAACGACTCGCGATCTGTTCGAGGTCGCGCTCCGCGAGCTTGCGCTCATCGGTGACCGTGACCGGCCCGCGCGCGTTGTCGGAGAACGCAGTCACGAGGTGTACCTCGGCGCCGAGCGCCATCGCGAGCGTCGCACCCTCGCTCAGGGCACGCGATGCCCTCGCCGAACGGTCCACACCGATCACGATCTTCACCACGATCTACTCCCCGAGTGCCCATCCACATCGTCGACAACCGCACTGATACCAAGCTTGACGAACGATCGGGCCAGCGAGCAAGCGAAGCGCGTTACGCGAGCGAGGTCAATTCGGCCGAGCCGCGAGCCGTGCATCGAGCGATACGAACGCGCGAGCTACCGCGAGCCCGATTGCCAGCACGCATGCCGTAGCGAGGAGCACCTGTGCGTACCCGAGTTCGGTGACATCGAGAAATGGATACGGATACCACCCGATGATCGCGCCCCGAGCAAAGGTGTAAGCGAGCCAAATTGCCGGCCACACGAGGAACAGCTTAAAGACCTTTGTGCTCATACGTGGCCGTGGTCCGAACAAGACCCAACCCGAGACGCACATCGCCGGCGTCAGGTAGTGAAGCGAGAAGTCGGTCAGGACCCAGATACCGGAGTAAAGGTCCGCCGTGATTGGCCGTAGCACCAACAGATTCACGACAAACGTGATCGTGATCCCGACGAGGCCCGACAACCGGACCCATGACACCCACTGTTCGGTGCGACCCGGCAGTACGGCAAGCAGTACCGCGGCCAAGAGCACCAACATGTTGCTCTGCGTCGTGAAAAAGCTCGACCAGGTGACCGTCCGTTGCAACGCCGAGCCGTACGCGTCGAGATCGGGAGCGAAGCCACGCCCGGGTGTTTCGAGAATGTTATTCACCAGTTGCACGACCAAAGCGATTGCTGTTACAGCCGCGGTCGCCACGTGCCACCGCCGCGCGCGTCTGCCAACGTCACGAGCCACATTGACATGATGTCAAAGATCGAGAGCCTGTGCCAAATACCTCGTCGTGTTGCTACCGCCTGTCTGGTCGCCAACGCCAGACGCGACGGTTCGCAGCGGTTTGGGCCTCAACTACGACATCGGGTGGTGCGGCCCGTTCCCAGAGCACCGCGCCGACACAAGCTGTCGCTACCCATGCGAAGGCTTGGATACCACACCAGGTCATGAGAGCCATTGCCACACCGATGGGACCGAACTCCACCCAGCCATCGAGTAATGCGGGCAGAACGATCCGACCGGTCACTCGCAAGATGATGCCATCGATCAAAACGCCAGCGAGCCCCGCGCGTGCGAGCGAGGACCATCCAGCTGCGCCGTCGCGAAGCAAGATCATGGGGGTAATCGACCAAAGAACGAATACGGGCAAAAGCCCGACCGCGAAGGCGGCGACTGGATTGTCTCTACTGATCAGCCCTGTAGCGCGCACTACGGCAGACTCCGAAAGCGCCATCGAAACCAAGTACGCGAGAAACCACGCGAAGCCGCGGCACAGCTCCCTGCCGAACGAGAAGCGATCCCGATGCCAAGCGTCAGCGAAGATACGAGCGACGACCGGCGCGGTGCCGAGACCCCAAAGTAGGAAACCGGCTAACCCGATCACTGTCCAAGTCGAACGCAGTGCTGCACCATTTCCGAACGTCGATCGAACCACTTCTGCCGATGCCCCATCGAGGTCGAGTCGTCGTATCAGCAGATCGCCGAAACTGAGCTCGGCGCTGAAGTCGCTGGCGTAGCTGAAGCCCAACAACATCAGCGGTATGACAACCGTAAACAGTTCTAACGCCAACAGTCCGGCAGCGTCGAGCCCTTTAATGGCGACGAACCGCCGACCGACCGCGATGATGAACCCGACCCGATTTCGTTCGGCCAGACGTTCGTAACGAAGCGCGAGCCGAGCTTTCAGGTCATCGTGATCGCGCACTTAGCTCTTCAAATCTTGAGAGGTCCAGAATCCGATCTCAGGCCCCGCAATCCCCCCGGATGTGGCGTAGTAGGCCAACCGCTGCACGGCCGCTTCCGAACGGAAATTGATGACGTCGAAAATGGCGGTGGGTCCGGCTGCGCGCAATGCGGTGTCGCCTTCGCTAGGCCGCCGCGGCGGCGCAGCGGTGAGCACGAGCAAGCGAATGCCACCCCGAGCGATCGCGGTTGCAGACGCGCGCCCGAGCGTTTTCCAGACGACTTCGGTGCGTGCCATACCGGCGCGGTGCGAGGTGTTTGGTCCCGCGACGTCGATGTGCCAGGTTTGGTCGGTTTGGTCGGCGACGACGAACGGAATCACCACACCCGTGCGCGCGATACGAACGTCGCGACCAGCAATGGTGAACCCAGCTGATTCGATTGCGGCCTCGACCACTTTTGCAGCAGCGGCTTGGTTCGGTGCAACATCTAATTTCGATGTGATCGCCGGCGAACCTTCTTGCTCCACGCGATTTTTCGCGATTTCGACGTAACTCGGGTCAAGGTCGTAGCCGACATAGCGGCGTCCCAAACGCGATGCTGCGACAAGCGCGGATCCGCTACCCATAAATGGATCCAAGACAAGATCACCGGCGAAGGTGTAGAGACGAATGAGTTGTTCCGGCAGTTCGACTGGGAATGGCGCCGGATGCCCAACTCGCCGAGCGCTTTCGGCGGGAATGGACCAAACGTCGAGGGTTAGTGCCATGAAGTCTTCTGTGGCGATCGTGTTTTCGAACGGAAGGCCCTGGCTGGATCGTTGCTTTGTCGAGTGCGCACGGTCGAAACGCCCTTTACTGGCGACGATGATCCGTTCTGAGATGTCGCGCAGCACTGGGTTGGCCGCGCTGCGAAATGAACCCCACGCGCACGAACCACTAGCTCCGTCACCTTTTTGCCAGATGACTTCGCCACGCAAGAGCAATCCCAAGTCGTGTTCGAGAATGCGGATCACGTCAGCCGACAAGCTGCGGTACGGCTTGCGGCCGAGATTGGCGACATTGACAGCGATGCGACCCCCGGGCTCCAACGTGCGGACGCATTCTCGAAAAACGTCAGTCAACATTTCGAGGTACTCAAGATACGAGGCAGGAATTCCTTCGCGTTCCAATTCTTGTTCGTACTGCTTACCTGCGAAGTAGGGCGGAGACGTCACGACGAGCGCAACTGACCCATCGGCCACCGAATCCATGTTTCGAGCGTCTCCGCACACAAAGGGTTGCGTGATGGCTTGGGGGGGATGCACTTCGGAATCGTCGGAGATCACGGGCGCGCGGAAGCGTTCATAAAAAGCGCTGGAATCGTGGTTTTCGCGTGCCCCAACTCCGAAGTTCGATGTGCTTGTGCCGCGATGTGGTTTCGGTGCGCGGTCAACGGTCACTGGCGCATGCTAGCGATGAATTGCTCGGACACGAACATGCGCGCGATCGATGTCAGGTACGTGAGCTCGGAATGTCGCCGAGCAGATAGCGAGCACCCGGGCCGTAGCGTGCTGCACTGTCGTCGGGGTTGTACAGCGCGCACGATCGCAGTGAGAGGCACCCGCATCCGATGCAATCGCTGAGCTGGTCGCGCAGGCGCGCGAGCGTCGCGACTCGTTCATCGAGGAGCGGCTTCCAACTCCGCGAAAGCCGCTCCCAGTCCGCCTTCGTGGGCGTGCGGGAATTCGGTAGCGAGACCAAACAAGCTTGGATCTGTTCGAGCTCGAGACCGATACCTTGCGCGATCTTGATAAAGCCGACTCTGCGCAAGACTTCTCGTGGAAATCGTCGTTGGCCGCCTTCGCTTCGGGATGCAGTAATGAGCCCTTGGGTCTCGTAGTACCGCAATGCCGATGACGCGACACCGGTGCGATGACTGAGTTCGCCGATTGATAGCCATTCGTTCGAGTTCATCTGGAGACTCCAAAGAATATTCGGAAAGTGCCTTGACCTAAAGTTCACTTTAACTTGTACTTTAGGATCATGACAAGCTTCTCATACTCTGAATGGTCGGATGCTCAACTGGTGGATACGGTTGCGCGCCAAATTGCGATTCCGCGAGAAGCACCAGCAAACTCCTTCGTGCTGCACGCCCCACTTGAGTTGACCGCTCGTGCGGCGTTGCTGCCGATGGTGAACGAATCGAATCGGATCGTGGCACGATCGCGCATTGCTGATATGGCTGCGGAGTATGAACGCTTTTCGCCGCCAGCTCCAGATCCAGCGGTGCGCTCGTTTGACTCGTTGAATATCGCAGCCGAGTATCTTGCTGCAGCAGTAGACGCGAGCGACCTGGAGAGCGCGGATGCTGCCGCACGTTTTCTCGCTGGAGCAGCGCGCCCCCATCAGCTTGGTGCGTTGCTCGCCCCGACAGTGTTACCAAGTCTCGCCGCCGCCGCTCACGGTTCGATTTTCTTGTACCTACTGCCCCGAGTCGCTCCGCGCGGAGGAGACCTTGCACACACGCTGCGGCCATTGGTTCGCGAGTTGGCGCGTAATTCCGCACTGCGCATGCAGTGGGTGAGCGACCAAGATTTCTTGGAGATGCAACCTGAGGCGGTATCGCTGCGCGAATCGTTGCAGCATGTGCCTCAACTCGGCATTCCAGGCAGCAGTTTTATTTTTCCGATCATGCACCAAGCTGAACAGAACCAAATGGCGAGCAATTTGTTAGCGGGTCCGGTCGCTGCCGAAGCGTTGGGTGATGCCGCGCGCGTACTGTTGCGAGCCGCTGCGCTGTCGATGCTTGCCGAGCCCACGACCCATTCCGCCTATGGCTGGAGCCACTGCTTGACGATGACCCAAGGAGCGCTGGGTACCGCACCAAGCATGAAGAAAGCCGCAGTTGCGGTTGCGGCGACGTACGTCGTCGGGTTTCGCGCCGCGTTGAGCGCGGTTGATCTGCCCACTCGGTTTGTGCCGACCCATGAAGTGACGCCGGCTGACGTAGTCGACGTCGGAAGGGCTATTGCGGCGTTGGACGTGTCGCCGCAATCTGCAGCTGCGGTGATGTGGCTTGCCCCGGAAGAATTCCTGGATGACCTCACCGCTGTATTGGTGAATCGAGCGGCCGTGCATGCAGATGCACATCTTGTGAAGTACACACTTGCTTGCCTTGATGCGGCAGCCTTCGACGGGGAGCAGCGTCGCTTGTATTTCGCAGCGATGGCGTTTCTCAACACACTGTGGTTACTCAATCCCGAAATAAGCTTCTAGCTTGCACCCGAACCTCGGCTCAGCTGTTGCCTAGGCTCGACGTTGATGAAACGGTTGGCTCGGCTTGTAAGTGTTGGGTTGGTCGTGGCGGGCCTCGCAGGTTGCGCCACCGACGAGTACACAGTGGCCGAGGCGACGAGCGATTTATTGAAGAGCGGGTTGACTGAGCCTCAAGCCAAATGTGTCCTCGATGGCCTTACGAAGCGATTCAGTGATCGATACGTCAAGCTCAACAACGCTGAACAGGTAGATCGGGTCAATCCGGATGCGGCTCGTTTGTATGTGCGCAATGTGTTTGCATCGCAAAGCAACGCAACTAATGACGACAAAGCCTTCGCGAAGGCTCTCGTCGCGGAATGTCGGAGTTAGTCGCGCGCGGCGGCATTGAGTTCGGTCATTGTAAAGAGCGGCTTGATCGCAATATCAATCGACGCAAGGTTGGCCAAGCCGCCCGACTCGCGATCGATGACGCAGACTCCCTGTGTGACCAGCGCACCTTCGTTGCGAAGTTCGCGCACTGCGTCGATCACTGCACCGCCGGAAGTGATGACATCCTCAACGATACAAAGATGTTGGCCGTCGATATCGCCTCCCTCAGCGAGTCGACAGGTGCCGTATTCTTTTGCCGTTTTGCGCACGAACAATGCTGGGATGCCGGTGACCTGCGACAACATGGTTGCGATCGGCACACCTCCCAGTTCGAGCCCCGCGAGCGCGTCGATCGAATCGGGTACAAGCGGCGCTAGAGCCTCGGCAATTTCAAGCAGCAAACCGGGCTTTGATTCGAATAGGTATTTGTCGAAGTACTCGTTGCTGACAACTCCAGACCGCAATGTGAACGTGCCGGTTATGTGTGCAGTGTCGTAGATCTGTCGTGCGAGTGCCATTCGAGTCATGGAATGAAGCTAGCGAATTCTCAACGTGGCAGCCCGAGTACGCGCTCCGCGATGATGTTGCGGAGCACCTGTGTGGTGCCGCCCATGATGGTGTATGCCGGTGCGTAACACACGCCGCGGGCCACTCGGTTCCACAGCATCGAGTCGGCGCCATTGTGCGCGGCGCAGAATGTCGCGACGGTCTGTTCGAATTCAGTGCACCACGTTTTGGTCGCCGCGGAAAAACTCGGGGGCGCTTGCCCCAGCACTTCGCGCAACACCATCAAGCGTCCAATGCTGTACCTCGACTCGATGGCCGCGATGCTTTGGCGAACGACTGGCGATTCCAATGTCGCTGTGTCGAGGGACTTCAACGTGTCGCGATAGAGCGCAGCATTGGAGGCGAGTCGGTCGATGCCTCCCCGTTCGTGTTCAAGCTGACGCATTGTCTGACCGAAGCTGCCGTGCAGCGTTCCCACAAGGTGATCGGCTGGGACTCTGACGTTTTCGAAGATGACTTCACAAAAGTGGGAGCTGTCAGTCATATCGCGAATTGGCGAAACTTTGATACCTGGGGTCGACATGTCGACGATCAGCTCAGACATCGCGCGGTGACCAGGCACGGTCGAATCAGGATTTGTGCGACAGATGAGGTAACACCAGTCCGCGACCGCCGCGAACGAAGTCCAAACTTTGGCGCCATTCACCACGAAGTCAGAGCCGTCTCGTACAGCCTGTGTGCGGATGCCGGCTACATCGGATCCGGCGTCAGGTTCACTCATGCCGATACACCACGATGATCGTCCCGCCAGTATGTCGGGGAGGAATTGCTGTTGCTGCGCAGCCGTTCCGTAGCCCAGCAGTACGGGCCCGATTTGTCGATCTGCGAACCAACTCGCCGCCACTGGTACGCCGGCTGAGATCAGTGTTTCGGCCAACACGAATCGATAGAGCGAGGATTTTCCTCCGCCTCCCACTTCGGTGGGCCAAGTGGTGCCGAGCCACCCACGATCGCCGAGTTGTTGTGAGACTTCGCGCGAATAGCCGACGAGCCATGAGTCTTCAAGGATGTCGATGTGCGCGGTGGCCTGATCGGCAAATGTTTGGGCTTGTTCGCGAAGTGCGAGGAGATCTTCAGACCAGCGGAAATCCACGGACTTATACGATCCGCGAATCGTGGTTGCCCCAGTATCGATCGCGAATGAGGCGCTTGTACAACTTTCCGGTCGGCTGACGAGGAAGCTCTGCGTCAAAATCGATCGCCAGCGGACATTTGTACTTGGCGAGATGCGAGTGGCAAAACGCTAACAATTCTTGTTCGAGTTGCAACCCCGCATTTGCCATATCGATTGGTTGCACGACCGCGTGAACGCGTTCGCCCATTTCTGGGTCGGGAATTCCGAAGACGGCGACGTCGTACACCGACGGGTGTGTGATGAGAAGGTTTTCGGCTTCCTGAGGGTAGATGTTGACGCCGCCAGAGATGATCATGAACGTGCGGCGGTCCGTGAGAAAGAGGTAACCATCTTCGTCGAGGTATCCCATATCTCCGACGGTTGACCAACCTCGATCGTCGATGGCGTCCTCGGTCTTTGCATCATCTTTGTGGTACCGAAACCCAGGACGTCCCGATGCGGACTCGAACCACACGGTGCCCGACTCGCCGGGAGGAAGTGGCGCGCCTTCGTCGTCGAGGATATGGATTGTGCCGACTGCGCTGCGCCCGACTGTTCCCGGATGCGCCAGCCAATCTTGTGGAGAAACGATTGTGGCGCCGGCGCCCTCGGTGGATGAGTAATACTCCCACACAATCGGGCCCCACCAATCGAGCATCTTCTGTTTGATTTCCACCGGGCATGGTGCGGCGGCGTGGACTGCGCTCACGAGTGAGGTTAAGTCGTGACGGGTTCGCTCGTCCTCGGTGAGTTTGAACATTCGAACGAAGTGCGTAGGAACCCACTGGCTACACGTAACCCGGAACTTCTCAATGCAGCGCAATGCATCAAGGGCATCGAAACGTTCCATGATCACGACCGTCCCACCGAGGCGCAGGGTGCTCATGCAATAGAACAACGGAGCGGAATGGTACAGAGGAGCAGGCGAGAGATACACGGAGTCTTGGTTGAATCCGAACATCGATGTTATCAAGGTGAGGTTGTTTGGCATCTTGCCCATCGGGACTCGTTCAAGGCTGTATTTGATGCCTTTCGGTCGGCCTGTGGTGCCGGATGAATACAGCATCGGTGTGCCTTCGTATTCCTCCTCGACGGCACTTGCGGGGAACTGCTCGATAGTTGTTTCGTAACGGTCGTATCCCGCAATGTCGCATCCGATACTGAGGCGGAGCCGGACGCGATCCATTGTCGCCGTAAGTTCGGATGCCACTTGCGCGGTGCCTGCGCTGACAAAAAGAGCCTGAGCATCGCAGTCATCGATGATGTACGCGGTTTCGTCGGCAGTGAAATGCCAGTTGATAGCGGTGTAGTGCAGGCCCATGCGTTGTGCGGCCCAGCAGACTTCGAGATATCGGTCGTTGTTGTCCATCAGAATTGCGATGTGGTCGCCGAAGCGAAGCCCGGCGGCCCACATCATCTGTGCACATTGGTTGGAACGGTCGTTTAACTCGCGGTACGTGACTTCGGTGCCCGCGTGTGCCAAGACGTACGCGACTTTGTCTGGAGTTTCGAGTGCCCAGTGTCCGGGATACATGCGCGCACCTTCTGAACCGAAACGGGCCCCTCTCGGTTAGAGGGGCCCGTCTCGCACAACGTGTATGGATTAGAACGAAGTGATGACGCTCCGCACTACTTCGCGGCGTTCCATTGCACCGAATGCGTCGTTGACCTCATCGAGTTTGATGTGACGAGACACCATGTTGCCGAGGTCGAGTCGGCCGGTTTCGGTCAGGTCAACGAAGCGCTGGAAATCGCGACGTACCTGCGCCGAGCCGTACTTGCAGCCTTTGATCGTCTTTTCGCTGTAGAACAGATCGAAGGTCGAGATCGCGAACTGCCCTTCCATGCGCGGCATTGAAACCATCACCATGGTTCCGCCCTTGCGAGTCATGCCGTAGGCCTGCGCGAGTGCCTCAGGCGAACCGATTGTTACCTCGAATACGTAGTCGGCGCCGCGACCAGATGTGAGTTGCATGACCTGTGCGACGGGGTCGCCCTGGAGACCGTCTACGTAGTCAGTTGCGCCTTGCGATGTAGAAACCGCACGCTTTTCTTCGCCCTGGTCGATAGCAATGATTCGCGAAGCGCCAGCGATACGCGCACCTTGCAACACCGAGAGGCCAACACCTCCACAACCAATGATGGCGACGGTGGCACCGGGGTGCACTTTGGCGGTGTTGAGAGCAGCACCGACGCCGGTGGTGACACCGCAACCGATCAGCGCGAGTTGGTCGAACGGGACATCGGTTTCGACCTTCACGACTGAACTCTGGTTGACGGTCATGGCTTCGGCAAAGGTGCCGAGACCCGTCATCGCGGTGTAGCCAGAGCCGTCGGCCCGAGTACCGCGACCGGCCATCATCACTTCTAGTTCGCTGTCGCAGAGGTGTGATTTATCTCCGAGGCATGGAATACAAACGCCGCATGCAGGAATAAACGAGGCAATGACTTTGTCGCCCTTTTTCACCTTCGTGACCTCCGCGCCGACGTCGACTACAACGCCTGCACCTTCGTGGCCGAGGATCATGCCGGGCATCATCGGGACGAAACCGTTTTTGATGGAAAGGTCGGAGTGGCACACGCCGCTGGCTTCGAGTTGCACAAGGACATCGCGAGGGCCCGGAGCAGTGGGCTCCACGTTTTCGATTGATAAATCGCCACCGGTTTCAAGGAACAGTGCTGCGCGCATGCGGATCTTCTTTCGTACTGAGCTAACTCCAGGGTGGAGTGAGCCACGTTCGCGGACATGTCGCCGACGTCGGGCGACGGCCGTAGCACGTTACCCGTCGGCGCCGGCGGCTGTCACGGCGGCCTCGTCGCAAAACACTTGTGCATTGGTTTGCAGCACTCGTCCGGCGGGGATGGCAGCGTTTTGGTCGAGGAGTTGTGAGAGCGGCTTTGCTTTGGAATGACCATTGGTGAGCCACAGAAGGTTGCGTGCCGCGTTGATAACGGGATACGTCAACGTGACCCTTCGGTACCCCCGGTAGGTGTCGGTGACGGCAGTAGATGCGTCTTGAACGGCCAAGACGGGATCGTCAGGCACCAGCGACGCGGTGTGTCCATCGTCGCCGAGGCCGAGATGTATGAGGTCGAAGACTCCACCCACCACCGCGTCGATTTCGTGAGCGTACTGATCGGCGTCGTGTTCAAGGTCTCCGGTGATCGGGACGAAGTGGAGATTTGATTGAGGGATCTCGATACGATCGGTGAGCGCTTGTCGGATTTGCGTGCTGTTGCGGTCTGGCGAATCGATGCCAGCATTGCGCTCATCGACTTGGAAGATGTGTGTATGGGACCACTCGATTGGATGGTGACGAAGTGCTTCAAGCATCTGCCATGGCGTCGTTCCACCGGAGACCGCGATGAACGCGACGCCGCGTCGATTGATGGCCCAGCCGATTTCACTGGCGACTGCGTCCGCAGCGGCGCGCGCGAGTTGCTGCACGTCGGGGTAAACGTGCAGGCGAAGCGTCACGGCGGACTCGAAGCGCCGGTGCTCGATGGTTCGCCGGGACTGTCATCCGACGGCGGAAGTTCGAAATGGCCTCCAAACTGTTTGCGTAACGCAGACTGAGCCTTGCCCGCGAACAGCGCGTTGCCTTGCGACGCAAAACGGCTTTGCAGCGCAGCAGTGAGCACCGGCGTGGGGACTCCAAGCGCTATCGAGGCTTCGGCAGTCCAGCGGCCTTCACCGGAGTCTGACACCCGCCCAGCGAATTCGGTGAGGTTGGGCGACTCCGCTAGGGCATTGGCGAGCAGGTCGAGGAGCCATGATGGAACCACGCTTCCGCGGCGCCAAAGTTCTGTGACGGCGGCGAGGTCGAATGAGTAGCGAAAGTGTTCGGGGTGGGCCAGCGGCGCAGTTTCGGCACTGTGGTGTTGGTCGATGTCGCCTGAGCCCGCAGCTGCGAGGACGGCGAGGCCTTCGGCGTAGGCGGCCATGAGTCCGTATTCGATGCCGTTGTGGATCATCTTGACGAAGTGGCCAGCGCCGGTTGGCCCGCAGTGCAGCCATCCGTCTTCGGCTGTGATTGGAGCGCCAGTGCGGTGCTGCGATCGGGGAGCGGTTGCGATTCCGGGCGCGAGAGTGCTGAATATCGCAGCGAGCCGTTCGACGACGTTGGCAGGGCCGCCGATCATCAAACAAAAACCGCGCGCCTCACCCCAAACACCGCCGCTGGTGCCGATATCGAGGTAGTCGATGGAGCGGTCGGCGAGTTGTTCGGCTCGAATGATGTCGTCGCGCCAGTCGCTGTTGCCGCCGTCAATCACGACGTCGCCGGGCTGCAGGATGGCGCTGAGGTCGGTGATCGTGGAATCTGTATACGCTGCGGGAACCATGACCCATACGGCTCGCGGCGCGGTGAGCAACTCTGCAACTTGTTGGAGGGAAGCCGCTGGGGTTGCACCATTGGCAGCCAGGGTTGCGACCGCATCTTGATTGACGTCGTAGGCCACCACTTGGTGACCTGCGGCGAGAAGTCGCCGAGTCAATCCGGCACCCATTCGACCAAGGCCGACCATCGCTATCTGCATGCACCAGTTTGGTGCATGCAGCGATGGTGCTTAGGGAACCTCGGCGAAATCTCTCACCCTCAGTATGAACAGCGGTTATCACAAGTGAGGCCGGCCCATGGTGTTGGGCCGGCCTCATGACATCGGGCGCTGGGGTGAGCACCCGCGTGTCAGTGGGAATAGATCGGGCCTCGGGCGGGGCCAACCTTTGAGGGTTTGTTCGATCGATTCCCACAACATGCCGAGGCATGTACAGCAAATGTATTACGACGAGTGACCATAATGCTGAGGAAATGTCGATCAAATTGTCCAGTTAACTACGCGATGTACGGTATGACCGGCATCGCGCAGGGCTTGATAGTCGCCATCAGCTTGCGCGCGCAGGAGGTCATCGAAACCAAACGGCCGGCCAGGAATCGCCAAAGGTTCGAGGTCGTCGTCGAGGATTTGGAGGGAGCATCCCGATCGCGGACCGCCTTTGTGCATTTGGCCGGTGGAGTGCAGGTAGCGAGGTCCGACTGCGCCGGTGACGACGCGGCCCGTGGCATCGCGAAGCACGCGACGGTCGGCTTCGAGATGTTGCGCAATGGTGCCGCGCGGGTCCACGAAACCTTGCAGGGTGATGTATGACAATCCATCGAGGTCGGCGATTGCATCAGCGCAAGTACGTCGGGCGATGTCGGGCGGAGTGCCTTCGAGTGCGTGGGTTGCGGCGATCTTTGCCGCTTCGACGTCTGGTTGATCGAACGGATTGATTTCGAGCAGTGCACCAGCGAGTGCAGTGGCGATCTCCCAGCGAATGATCTCTGCTCCGAGCGACGCAGGATTGTCCATGAGTGGAATCGCGCCGAGGTCTAAGTCGCCGCCGCCACCGTACGAAACGCGAACGCGGTCGCTGCCGGTTGCATCCGTCGCGTCGCCGGGCACGGGAAGAATTCCTTTGCCGTGTTTCCCAGTTGACTCGGCAATCAACTGTTCGAGCCATGCCGCGAAACCAGGATGACATTCCAAGATGAGTTTGTCGCGTCCGCCAAGCGCTGACGTCCCTAACAACGTTCCGAGTTCTAAGCCTCCATTGGTGCCTTCGGCGCGACTGCATTCGTCGAGCATCGCGACGGCGCCAGAAAGCACCGCCGCGATGTCGACTCCGAGGAGCGCGGCAGCTACCAAACCGAAATGGGAAAGGGCCGAGAAACGTCCACCGATATTGGGGTTTGCGTTGAAAACGCTGAGAAACCTCTTTGAACGCGCGTTGGCATCAAGTGCTGAACCCGCGTCGGTGATCGCTGCGAATTCGACCTGTCCGCTGAGGTGGCTCCACAGGTATTCGAGGTGCGACCGGGTTTCGATCGTACCGCCGGACTTCGAGGCGACCACCACAAGGGCGCGTCCTTCGGATGCGAACGAGTGCGCAGCGCGAACCGCATTGGGATGACTGCTGTCGAGCACCTCAAATGCCAGACCATTCTCGGTGCTTAACGACGACGCCGCCAGGAGATCGGGAAACAGGCTGGACCCGCCCATCCCACACCACAACACGCGATCTACTTTGCGAGCGTGTACCGACTCGACGAATGCTTCGAGTGCGTTAATTTCAGCCGTCATTGTGCGCGGTTCAGTGAGCCATCCGAGACGATTCGATAGCTCGACCGGCGAATCGCTCCACAGCGTGTAGTCACCCTCGAAAAGGCGTGCAATCGCGCGTGAGGTAGTGAGTGCATTTCTGGAGTCCATCTGTGCAGTGTAGAAAGGGCACCGTGATGGGGATGGCGAGCGCGGGTGATTTCAGCAATGAAGCGGTGCTTATCGAGGCCTTGCTTGCCAGCGATGACCGGTCCTGACGCCTACGATCCGTTGCAATGATCGACCTGAAACGGCTTGCTGAAGACTCCGACTATCGCAACGGGATCGAGCGTAAACGCGTGCGCGCGGGATTGCTCGACGAGCTGTTGGAGGTCGTGGCCGCCGAGCGACAAGCCAATGCGAGTGTCCAGGAACTGCGCACGCGCCAAAATGCCGCGAGTAAAGACATTGGCCGAGCGCCCGCCGAGGAACGCCAAGCGAAGATCTTGGTAGCGGCAACGCTCAAACAAGAACTCGCAGCCGCTGAACTGCACCTTGCCACGATCCAACCCAAGGTGCGTGAACTTGCTTTGCAGGTCCCGAATCCAGCGCACGATTCGGTGCCCGACGGCGGCGAGGACGAAGGAACCGTTGTGCGATCAGTTGGAGCGCAAGACGATCCACCCGCACTGGATCACGCCGACTTCGCGGCGTCGATGCGGTGGGTAGATCGCGAGCGTGCAGCCGAGATCGCCGGGAGTCGGTTCTCGTATCTCATGGGCGACGCCGTGATGTTGGAGTTCGCGATCGTTCAATGGGTGCTGAGCAAGTTGGTTGTTGAAGGATTCACACCAGTGATCCCGCCAGTTTTGGTGCGCGAATCGACGATGGAAGAGGCTGGTTTTTTTCCAACCGACCGCGCTCAGGTGTACGACGTCGATAACGGTGAGTTGTTTCTCGTAGGCACTGCGGAGGTGCCGCTTTCAGTACTCCACCGCAACGAGACATTGAACGTCGCAGGATTACCACTGCGGTACGCAGGTTTTTCGTCGTGTTTCCGAAGAGAAGCGGGTACCTACGGCAAAGACACGCGTGGGATCTTTCGGGTGCATCAGTTCGACAAAGTTGAGATGTTCGTGTTTGCGGATCCCGCAACGTCGTGGGAGGAACACGAACGAATCCTTGCGATCGAGGAAAGCATCATTGGTGGTCTTGGGTTGCCATATCGAGTCGTAAATATTGCCGCGGCAGATCTTGGCAACGCTGCCGCGAAAAAATACGACCTCGAGGTGTGGCTTCCATCGGAGCGTCAGTATCGCGAGGTGACGAGCTGTTCCAACTACTTGGACTACTCCGCTCGACGGCTTGGAACCCGAACCAAGACCTCCGATGGCGCGTCCCAGCACGTCCATACCCTCAATGGAACGGCATGCGCGATTAGTCGCACATTGGCGTTCATATTTGAGCACTATCAAGACGGAATTGGTGGCTTCAACATCCCCGACGTGTTGCGTCCATGGATGGGCAAGGATCACATCGCACCGCTGAGCTAGCTCGAGGTGTGAGCTAATCCTTCGGTCGCTGTTCGGCCGGCGTTGGCGAGCGGAGAGTGCGGCGTTGGTGTCAACTAGTCTCGTTGACGGAGGGATGCCAGAGCGGCCGAATGGGACGGTCTTGAAAACCGTTGAGTGATGAGCTCCGTGGGTTCAAATCCCACTCCCTCCGCCATTTTTTGCGTGTGCGATACCCGTGATTGATGTGTCTATGTCGTCGGGTTCTCTGTCGGCGGTTGCGACACCTACAGTCGATCGATGATTCCGTTTGAGACTGCGTCGCTCATGATGACCGCTGCACTCGCGGAGGCGGCTCAGGCGTTGGTCCACGGAGATGTTCCCGTAGGAGCGGTGGTAGCGCGTGACATTGGTGCTGGACACTTCGAAGTCGTAGGCGCGGCCCATAATCGTCGTGAAATTGATCAGGACCCGACCGCTCACGCCGAGGTATTGGCGCTACGACTCGCTGCCGAGAAGCTGGGCTCGTGGAGGCTTCACGAGTGCTACCTCGTCGTCACTCTCGAGCCGTGCCCGATGTGCGCGGGAGCGGCATTGGCGGCGCGGGTGGCGGGAATCGTCTTTGGAGCGGCGGACCCAAAGGCAGGCGCAGTCGGCAGTATGTACAACTTTGCTGCCGACCCCCGCCTGAACCACAATCCGCCGGTGCTGGGCGGGGTTGCATCGCGTGAATGCGGTGCTGTACTCACAGATTTTTTTGAGCAACGACGCGCGGCAAAATAGTCGGAAACTCCGTTTTTCGCTCACCATCGCGCTCGTACATGAACATGCGGGGGTGTGGTGCAATCGGGCGGTACCACACCACACACCCCGCGATCATGCGACGCGTTGCAGCGTCATTCAGTTGCAGTGTCGCTGAATGGGCGCCGGTTCGCTAGATGCAGCCTTCCTATTCACGGCTGGTGCGACTGCACTAGACGTGATTGGTGACGGCACCAGATCGCGGCGCGTCGTCGACTAGCCCCGCTGCGCGCGCTATTGCAACCGCTTCGAGTCGAGAGTGCGCACCCAGCTTTTGCAGCAGGTTTTGTACGTGATTGCGCACGGTGTTGCGGCTGACATATAGGGCTTCCGCGATTCCGTCGTTGGATGAACCGGCCGCGAGTAGCTGCAACGTCTGCGCTTCGCGCGGCGTAAGTGACACAGTCGGTGTGGAGGCGCGGCCAGGCAGCATGTGCGCCAGTAGGTGCGTAGGCATCACGGCTTGCCCGGACCGAACGGCGCGGACTGCGGCAAGAACGTCGTCCAGCCCTTGGTCCTTGGTCACGTAGCCCACACATCCCGCGGTCATTGCCGACACAATTGTGCGTTCATCGACCGATGCTGTCAGCACGATGACTTGCATCGATGGGTTGGCAGCCGTAATGACTCTGATGAGTTCGCCGCCGACCACGTCGGGTAGTTGGTAATCGAGCAAGGTGACATCGGGTTGGAGCGCATCGACTGCGGCTTTAGCTTCGGCGCCGGAATGGGCTACTCCAACCACGTGCATATCGGGCGAGCCGTTCAGGGCGGCCGCGAGACTCTGCGCGAATACAGCATGGTCGTCGACGACCAAGATGTTGATGACCGGATCTGGCACCGTGCGCATTGCTGCATTCTGTCATTTCATGGGGCGTTGAGCTTGAGTCGGGTAGTTACGGCTCGCAAGATCGCGTGGGTCTGCGCCTAACATGGGCGACGGAGGGGTGCGAGAGCGGCCGAATCGGATGGTCTCGAAAACCATTGTGGCGCAAGTCACCCTGGGTTCAAATCCCAGTCCCTCCGCCAAGTAAGCCCGGGTCGAAACGATCGTTGCGATCAATTCACCCGGGCTTCGAAGCACAAAGCGACTGAGCGATTGTTAGTGCCCGCTGAGGCTCAAAAGGTATCCGACAAGTTGCGTGGCGACTTTTTGGGTCTCCGCCGGAGTGAGCGCAAACTGACGAGCCATTGCAAATAACGTTGCTTGATCTGTGGCCGACCATGTTGTGATTGCGGTTTCGCTCTGATCATCGGCCGGCGGCACCGGAGCAGGTGTAATTGCTGGTGGTCCAACGAGACCATTGATGAAAGCCAGCGCTGCGACACTCGCGACTTGGAGTTCTGGCACCGTAAGTCCGAGGTACGCGGCGCTTTGGTGCAGCCGGGCGGTTTCGCTCGAGTCCCAGGTGGTTGAGACATCAAGCGGAGCGTCCGGGGAAGGCGTTGTGGCTCCGATGGGATCTCCTCCTACGCCACAACCGCGGACGTTGCACCCAACGACGATGACACTCAGGTTGGATACACCAAGAAGCGTCGGCAGCGTTGTGCGGTTGAGGTTTGCGGGTACTGAGATCGGCGAGTTCGCAATGTTGTTTGAGAACACCCGGTATTCCGTTACCGGCCCGGAAATCGAGACCGATGAGTGATTCCATGCGACTGTCATCCAGTTGGCTGTCGCGACAACTTGCCCGTTGAACGGCGAGCTTGGCACTCCCGACGATTCGATTGACGAGTAGGTCATCGCGCCGTTCAGGCCAACGACCAAGCAACGACCGGACAAACACTCCATGTCTTGGAGGGCAGATCCAGTGAAGCTCGACGGACTGCCGGGATACGTGATTGGTTGATCAGCCCACCCGCCCTGCACGAGTTGAAACTCGCTGAGAAACGGAACGGTCTGCCCTGCGCCATAGCTCATATCGCCGAGCAGGTAGCAGCTGTTCGCCGATGTGCAATCAAGATCAATGGACGATCGTCCATTGGCATGGAGTGGGGGTGTAGGCATCGGGTGCCAAGTTGTTCCGGTCCAGCGCGCGAAGGATGACAGGAGCACGTGACCTGCGGGTGACGCGACGTAGGTGCCGCCGATCACGTAGCACGACGAGGTGTCGGGACAGTTTACTGTTGACAAAGACGACGCGGCTGGGAGAGGGGTCGGCGACACCACTTGGGTAGTTGCGGAGAATTGGATGGCGAGTGGCGCTTGGATGACGGTCGGATGCTCTACAGAACCAACGGCGAGACACATCTGCGGACTCGCGCAGTCGAGGTCGTTGAGTCGACCGCTCAGCACGGGAATACTTGGCGCCCGCCATCGTGTGCCGTTCCACGTCGCTACGTATGGGTGCGTGATTTGGTCGGTGCTGACGAACGAACCGCTCGCAGCGCAAAATACTGTGGTTGGACATGAGATCTTGGCGTACAACGACGCGATACCTCGTTTTGTCGGCGTCATACGGACCCAGGTTTGGCCGTCCCAGTGAAGAACAAACGGGACGTTGTGGGCGAGGAGCTCGGAGCCGACCGCAACGCAGAAGTTTGCGCTCGGGCAGGCAACGTCCAAGAGTTCGGTGTGCACTGGGGGTGCCAGCGGTTCCGGAGTCCACGTTGTGCCGTCGCCGCGCCAGATTGCAGCGAAGTTGGTGGTGCCCGTGCTCGATGTGCCCACCGCGACGCACGATAATGGGGTCACGCAACTCACGCCGTTGAAGCGTTCGAATGTCTGCGAGGAGGCAAAGGTCGACCGCACTTCGCCGATGGGAACGCTCACGGCGAAAGACAATGCAACGATCACGCCGATCGCTCGCGATCGGTAGAACCACTGGCGCCTTCCGGATGCGACGTTGCCGCTCATATCCTGCTCCTGCCCGTCGCTGGAAGATCTCGTCCTCATGGATGTGTAAGCGCAGTATGACCGCTCGCGAATAGCTATGCAATGTGATCAAATGCCGAGGTTGTCGCAGATTTCTCTCGTAGCGGTGGCGAGGTTGAGGGTAAAGAACTGAAATCCTGGTACTCCAGCGTCGCGCAGTTCTTCGCAGAGTTTCGTCGCTTCGGATACTCCCACCGCTCGAACCGCGGCAGGGCCTTGATCTTCGACGGCGTACAACTTGTCGGCGAGCCAAGTTGGGAACTCGGAACCTTGCAACTGCGCCATTCGAGTGATCGCGGCGATACTGGTGGCGGGCATGATGCCCGCGATTACGGGTTTCGTGACGCCGCGGCTCGCGAGCCCGTCGATCAAGTCGAAGTAGTGACGCGCCTCGAAGAAAAACTGCGTGATCGCAAAGTCGGCGCCGTCGAGTTTCTCGGCGGTGTGGTCGCGATCGGCCTGGATGCTCTCGGATCGCGGGTGAGGTTCTGGATGCGCGGCAACTCCAACGCTGAAGTTACCAACGCTGCGAATGAGCGCAACGAGTTCGTTCGCGTACTGGAGTTCACCGGGAGGGCCGTCGTAGCCGACAGGTGGATCTCCACCGAGCGCCAGCAGGTTTTCGATTCCCGCGATCCGGTACCGCTCAATGAGGAGCTCAAGGTCGTGGCGCGTATGCGCGGCGCAGGTGAGGTGCGCCATCGTCGTGAGCCCCATCTCATTGTTGATCTGCACCACCAGATCATGCGTGCGATCGCGAGTGGAGCCGCCCGCGCCGTAGGTAACGGACACATAGGTGGGATTGCGCTTGCGGAGTTCGTCGATCGTGGTCGAGAGCGTCGCTTCGCCCTTATCGTCGCGCGGTGGCCCGAATTCGAAGGAGCAGCTGGGGCCGTCGCGAAGCAGCTCTGGGATGTGTGCCATGGGCAAGGCACATTAGTGCCCGCATGGTCGCTACTGGCCGTTGCGAATACTCGTGAAGCGACGAAGCCGCAACGAGTTGCTGACTACGAAGACCGATGAGAAACCCATCGCTCCGGCAGCAATCATCGGATTGAGTAAACCCAAGGCCGCGAGCGGGAGGGCCGCGACGTTGTACGCGAAGGCCCAGAAAAGGTTGCCCTTGATGGTGCGCAACGTGGAGCGAGCAAGCGCAATGGCATCGGCGGCACCGCGGAGGTCGCCCGCGACCAGGGTGATGTCGCCAGCTTCGATTGCGATGTCGGTGCCGGAGCCCATTGAGATTCCGAGGTCGGCCGCTGCTAATGCTGGCGCATCATTGACACCGTCGCCAACGACCGCAACCTTTTTTCCGATCGCCTGCAACTCGTGCACCACGTCAACTTTGCCGGACGGCAACACCCCGGCAACCACGCGATCGATGCCGACGGTGCTGCCGACCGCGCGCGCCGCGGATTCGTTGTCGCCGGTGACCATCACGATTTCCACTCCAAGGTCGTGCAGTGCGGCGACCGCTGCGTGCGAGGTTGCGCGGATCGTGTCGGACACAACGAAGACCGCCTCGGCGTTTGCCTTGTGCGTGGCGGGATCGACGCGTCCGAACATCACTGGTGTGTTGCCGAGCATGGCAGCGGCACTGAGTGCGTTGCTCAACGTTTGGGGCACTTCATCGAACATTGACGGTCGCCCGGCGCGTACTGCTGTTTCGCCAATAGTCGCGTGCACGCCAAACCCAGTTTCAGACCGGAATTGCGTCGGGGCGACGAGGGCAGCACCACGCTGTTGAGCACCCCGTGCGATGGCTTGCGCAATCGGATGTTCCGACGCGCCTTCCGCAGAGCCGCAGAGCTGCAGTGCGTCGGCCACTGTGATGCCGGCCACGATCGGATCGGCGATCAGCTGCATTTTCGCTTCTGTGATGGTTCCCGTTTTGTCCAGGATGACGGCGTCGATGCGGCGCGTGGCTTCGAGTACTTCGCCGCCTTTGATGATGATGCCGAGCTGGGCTCCGCGCCCGGTTCCGACCATGAGCGCGGTTGGGGTCGCGAGCCCGAGGGCGCAAGGGCACGCGATGATGAGCACCGCGACAGCAGCGGTGAATGCATCGTTGCCGGTATGGCCGGTGAACAACCAAGCCGCAAGTGTGCCGAGCGCAATCATGATCACAATCGGCACGAAGATCGCCGCGATTTGATCGGCGAGCCGCTGCACTGGAGCTTTCGAACCCTGCGCGGTTTCTACGAGCTTGGCGATTTGGGCGAGCGCGGTGGCTTCGCCTACAGAGGTTGCTTCCACGATGAGGCGGCCTGATTGATTCAAGGTGGCTCCGAAAACTGCATCACCAACGCCGACCTCGACTGGAACGGGTTCGCCAGTCAGCATCGCCATGTCGACTGCTGAGGCTCCTTCGCGAACCAGGCCGTCGGTCGCGATCTGTTGGCCAGGACGCACTACGAAGTAGTCGCCCACCTCGAGGCTCGCGGCAGGAATGTGTTCGCCGCTCACAAGTTCTGCGGTCTTCGCCTCGAGCGCGAGTAAAGCCCGCAATGCGTCGCCGGCGCGTCTGCGCGATCGGTGCTCGAACCAGCGGCCCAACAAGATCAACGTGACGATTACTGCGCCGGTCTCGAAGTACACCTGCGGTGTATCGGAACCCATCTGCATACCGCCTGTGGAGTTGGCTCCCAAAAAGACCAGCGCGACCGCCGACCAAAGGTAGGCGGCACCGGCTCCGAGTGTCACGAGCGTGTCCATAGTTGCGGAGCCGTGGCGGGCGTTAGCCCAGGTCGCTTTATGAAACGGCCACGCGCAATACGTCATGACGGGAGTTGCCAGGGCGAAGGCAACCCACCCCCAATGCTTGAACTGCCACGCCTCGATCATGGATATCGCGACCAGCGGTACCGAAAAGATCCCGCCGATGATGACCGAGTTGCGGAGATGTTGCAGCTCGGTGTCGACCTGTGCTGGTGTCGCAACTTCTGCGGGGACTGAGTAGCCCAGCGCTTCGATCTTGGTCTGGAAGTCCGCTGGGCCCGTTGCGCTGGAGTCGTAGGTGACCGACGCACGTTCGACCGCATAGTTCACCTGCGCCGATTCCACACCGGGAAGCTTTGACAGCCCGCGCTCGATGCGGGCCGCGCACGAAGCACACGTCATCCCCGCAATGGGCATTTCAATGTGTGTTTGCGTCGCGGTACTCATACGGCTTACTATACCCCCCTACCCCATCAAGCCAAACTGAAAGTGTTCGGATGCGTGGATATTCAATGCACAAAGACGACTACCAGAGTCGCTTGCGCAAGATCGAGGGTCAGGTGCGGGGCCTGCAACGCCTGATCGACGACGACACCTATTGCATCGACATTCTCACGCAGATCGCGTCAGTCAGTAAGGCGCTACAGGGAGTAGGCCTGGGGTTGCTCGACGAGCATCTGCGGCATTGTGTGCTGCATGCCGCCGAAGCGTCGGAGGCCGAGGGCGACGCCAAAATTACCGAAGCCGTCACTGCAATCGAACGATTGCTGCGCGCGTAAAGGAAGCCATGACAATCACGCACACGTACTCAGTTCCCGCAATGACGTGCGGCCACTGCAAATCATCGATCGAATCCGAGGTCACTCAAGTTGAGGGCGTGTTCGCAGTACTGGTCGATCTCGACGCGAAGACAGTCACCGTCGAAGGCGGTGAAGATCAGCTAATTCGTGCGGCAATCGACGAAGCTGGTTTTGATGTTTGTTGAATTGCCTGCGCTGCGCTTCGGCGGCGGGGAGTACGCCACGCCAAGTCGTTCGTCTATGTTGAGGAAGTGCAAATTTCTTGTGCGTTTCCGCCGGGTCGAGACACCGTTGAACATGTCGTGCTTGCTGAAGAATTGGGATACGAGCGGGCGTGGATGTACGACTCGCCTGCGCTCTACCACGACGTTTGGGTTGCTTTGTGCCGTGCTGCCGAGTGCACCACGACGATTGGTCTCGGGCCTGCAGTACTAGTTCCCAACCTGCGCCATCCTCTGACGACCGCGGCCGCGATCGCCACGCTCGCAGAAGTTGCGCCGGGGCGCACGGTTGTGGCGATTGGTACCGGTTTCACTGGGCGTATGGCGATGGGCCAAAAGCCACTCACTTGGAAATACGTACGCGAGCACATTCAACAACTTCAAGGACTGTTACGGGGCGAGACCGTTGAGGTGGACGGTGCGATGGTCAAGATGTTGCAACCCGCAGGGTTTGGCGCGCGCCGACCCATAGAGGTACCGATCATCGTGGCCGCGAATGGTCCGAAAGGCCTCGATGTTGCCAAGCAACTTGGCGCGGGCGTGATGACGATCGGCGGTGGGCAACCGGAGTTTGCATGGTGCGCAGCTCTCACGATGGGAACCGTGCTCGATGACGGCGAATCTGCGGGCTCTGCTCGCGCCTTGGCAGCGGCCGGGCCAGGTCTCACAGTTGTTTTTCACGGCATGTACGAGTCGAACCCCGATTTCGTGACCAGATTGCCCGGGGGCAGCGTTTGGCGAGCAAACCTTGAAGCGATTCCGCACGCAGTTCGCCACCTAGCGACTCATGAAGACCATCTTGTCGCCGTTACCGAACGCGATCGGGCCTTACTCGATCCCATGCTCTTACAGCAGTTCACCTGGACGGGAACGCGCACCGAGATTTCGAAACGCATCGCAGCGGCAGAGGCGAGCGGCGTGACCGAGGTTTTGTACGCGCCGATGGGGCCTGATGTCGGTCGGGAGTTGAGAGCCTTCGCCGAGGCCGCGGGCATCGGGTAGTGCTTTGACGTAAACGGTAACGTCGCACCCATGACTGCTACCGAAGCCGAAGCCCCAAAGAAAGAACGCTGGACGTCGTCGTGGAAGCATCTGTTCGACGAAGTCGTTACGAGCGGATTGTGTACTGGTTGCGCAGGCTGTGTCGTGGTGTGTCCCCACGACGTGTTGGGCTACGACGACAAACTTGGTGTGTACAAGCCAATCCAACTCGAAGATGAATACGGCGGCGCCGGCGACTGCAGCCATGGCGACAAGGCATGCACGACCTGCACCCGAGCGTGTCCCCGTTTTCGCATGTGGGAGCCAGAGATCGATGAGTTCTTGTTCGGTCGTCACCGTACCAACGAAGAGGCCTCGGGTATCTACAAAGACGTGGTGTTGGCGCGCGCATCAGACCCCGTGTTGCATGAAGTCGGTCAAGACGGTGGGTTGGTCTCGGCGATGCTCGTGTACGCGTTGGAACACGACATCATCGACGCCGCGCTTGTGAGCTACCTCGAAGGCGATGGCTCGACGTGGAAGGCTATTCCCGGGGTGGCGCGCACGCGCGATGAGGTGATCGCGTCCGCAGGTTCTCGTTACACCTACAGCGCCAACACGATGGCGTATAAAGACCTTGAAAAAGATGAAGAGCGAATCGCGCTTGTTGGTATGAGTTGTCAGTCGTCGTCGCCACCAGCAATGAAGCAACGCAAGGCAGGCAAAGTCGCCCGCCGCATTTCGTTGAATATTGGGCTGTTGTGTTCCAAGACTTTTGACGACGCCATCTTCGAAGAGCTGTTCGAGGCTAAATATGGCTTGAAGAAACAAGATATGCGCAAGATGAATATCAAAGGCGTGTTTCAGATTTGGATGAAGAACGGTGATTACCACGAGGTGCCGTTGAAGGAATGCCATGCTTGGACGCGCGAGGGTTGCAAGATGTGCCCAGATTTCGCGGCGGAACATGCCGACATTTCGACCGGCGGCATTGGAGCGTTCAACGACTGGACCCTCACGATTGTGCGCACTGACACCGGCAGAGAACTCCTAGAGCGGATGCACAAGGACGGGTGGATCGAACTCCGCCCGGGCGACGACGACCCCGGCGCGATTGCGTTGATGCACAAGCTGTCACAGAAGTCGCGCAAGCGTTGGCCAGAGTTTGCAATTGAAGCGCCGCGGTTGTTGCCAACTCCGAGACCCAAGCCCGAAGTAACTGCTTGAGCGCGCAGCTCACGGTCGTAGCGTTTGTTGACGATCTGATGGACCGCAGCCGTGTCAGCGCGGCGGTGCCGGGCATCAGGTTTGCGCGCGCAATTGACGAACTTCTGGTCGACAGCGACGCTGCACCCATTGATGTAGTCGTGATCGACCTTGTGCGTTATGCGAGCAAGGTCGAACAGGCCCGAGCATTTGTGCCACACGCGCGATTCATTGGGTTCGCGCCGCATGTGAGCGAAATTGTGCGCGACGAAGCAGTGTCGGGAGTTGATGTCGCGCTCCCGAGAAGCCGATTCTTCCACGACATTCGTGCCGCGATTGGTTACTCCTGAGTAGTAAATGACATTCATGTAACTCTGTGTTACTTGTGTGGTCTGAGCGTTCGTGACCAGCCTCCAGCACGATCTCATTGGCCTTCATTCGCGCAGCTTGATTTCCCGTATTGAAGCGGTCGCTGCAGGCGATGCTTCAATCACCTTCGTTGGCTCTGCAGCCTTGGCTGGTGACGTCGATTCGGTGCGATGGAGTGAACTTCATGCTGACGCTCGTGCAATGGCCGCAGTATTGCAGTCTCGGGGCGTGAAACCGGGTTCACACGTCGCGATACTTGGCCCGACCACGCGTCCCCTGGTGACCGCGATTCAAGCGACGTGGCTTGCTGGGGCAGCGGCTGTGATGCTGCCGTTGCCGATGCGGCTTGCTTCGATTGATGAGTTTGTCGATGCGACCCGCATCCGCATTCACGCGAGCGACGCGGTGGTGCTACTCATCGATGATCAACTCGCGGACTTCCTCGACGAACAACCTGGAGATCCGCCCGCGTTGCGAATCGATGAACTCGCCCGCGAAGCCGAAGTATTGGGTGCATCGAGTTACGATCGCCCGGCTGATGACCCCGAAGCGCTTGCGATTCTGCAGTACACCAGCGGTTCTACCAGCGATCCGAAGGGTGTGATGTTGCCGCATCGGTGTGTCGCGGCGAACATCGATGCGATTGTGCATGGCGGAGCCATTGTTGCGGGCAAGGATGTTGGCGTTTCGTGGCTGCCGCTGTATCACGACATGGGTTTGATCGGGCTGCTCGCGATGCCGATGTGTGCTGGCATTGACTTGGTGCTGTCTGCGCCACAAGATTTCTTGGCGGCGCCGAGCAAGTGGATGGAATGGATCTCCGATTTTGGCGGCACTGTCACCGCTGGTCCAAATTTTTCGTATGTATTGGCCACTCGTTCGCTGAAGCGACTTCAGAATCTTGAGCTATCGCAGTGGCGCGTAGCCCTGAATGGCGCGGAACCGGTTGATCCCTCGACGATGCGTGCGTTCGTCGAAGCGGGTGCCGCCCACGGACTGCGGCCTGGGACGGTCTTTCCAGCGTTTGGGATGGCAGAAGCGACCTTGGGTGTGACGTTCCCCAGCGTGGGCGCTGGCATGGACGTGGATCGGGTCGACCGACGTGTGTTGGAAACAGATCACTACGCCGCGCCGGTGCTCGAGAGCCATGGCGACGCGCGTGAGCTGGCCAAGCTTGGACGCCCACTTTTCAATCTTGAAATTCGGATTTGTGATCGTGATTCCGGCGAAGTGATGGACGACCGCGAAGTTGGAGAACTTGAGGTGCGCGGCGAGTCGGTAACTACTGGCTATTACAACCGCCCCGACGCGACGGCTGCGGTATTCCACGATGGTTGGTTGCGTACGGGCGATCTTGGCTATTTGACCGATGGCGAACTGGTGATTTGTGGGCGCATCAAAGACGTCATCATTCTCGGCGGTCGCAATGTCTATCCGCAAGATGTTGAGCGTGCGGTGAACGTGGTCGACGGCGTTCGAGCCGGCAACGTGATTGCATTTGGTACCTCGGGCAAGCGCGGCAAGGAATCGTTGGTGGTTGTCGCAGAAACCAAACACGACGAGCTCGAAGTTGTGCGAGATGCGATTAAGGCCGCGGTGTACGGTGCTGTTGGAATGGCACCGGAGGAAGTGGTGCTCGTGTCGCCGGGTACGTTGCCCAAGACATCGAGTGGAAAACTGCAACGGTCGCTGTGCAAAACGCGCTACACCGACGCCGAACTCTCTCTAGCCCACTAGCTATACAAGCGGCCAGGGATGGTCGCGGTAGTCGCCGACCGTCATTGGGTATCGGCCGGTTGTCAGTAGGCGTTGAGCCCGTCGTGCGATGGCGCTCACCTCGTCGGCGTTGAGAAGGTCGACGAGTTGGCTTTCGGCGAGTTCGTCGATCAAGCGCGCAATGTCTGTTCGTAGTTCGTGGGGCACAGGCTCTCCACCGAATTCCCAAATTACGGTGCGGAGCTTCGGATCTTCGTGAAAACACACGCCGTGGTCGATACCCCAGACGTGCCCGTCGGCCGCGAGCAATACGTGGCCACCTTTGCGATCGGTGTTGTTTGCGAGCACGTCGAATGCCGCGAACTTCTTGAACGTTGCTTCGCGTCCTTTGAAAATTTCGAAATAGTGATTCTCGGGATCGTGATCGTAAAAGCGGGCTACGGATCCCTCGCCCGCAGGTCCGTCGCGCAACACCGTGTCTGGGATGAGCGACCATCCGAGTAAATCCGAGAGTACGCAAGCTGCTACTTCACGTTGACACAGTGTTCCCTGAGGGAAATCCCACAATGGTCGTTCACCGTCACGTGGTTTGTAGATCGCGAAGATTGTGTTGCCAAATTGGTCGTTGATGCTTACGAGGAAGGTCGCGTTGGAAGACCACGGCATGCGACCAATGATTTCCATGTCTCCTTCGCGCAACACCGCGCGCGCGATCTCGTCATCGACTGCGTCGGGTACTTCGAGCCCCGCCTGCTGTGAAAGGAGTGTCAATTCCAGCGTGGGCAAGCATGCCCGTCTGGGTCCATAGGAAATTGGCAGAGCGGACACGGTGGCCGGCCTTGGCCGACGCTGGCGACACCGTGACGCAACATCGCGCGCACCTGAGCGCGGGTTGCGTAGAGACGTGCAACGAAGCCTTCAAGTTCATCGACGTCGAGAGGTTCGTCTGTGAGATCCTCGTCGGTCTGCGGAAATTCCCGCAGCTCCAGCAACACGAGATTCCGATGCGGGTCGTACCCGATGCCAATGAGTGATGCGCGAAATAGCGGTTCGGTTTCAACTACTTGACCACAGAGTGCATCGTTGACTGGGTCGAGGTTGGGTTCGGCTTCGAGTTCGTTGGAGTCTTGAGCGACGCGGTCGAGGAAGTCATTGGCTTCTTCCGCGAGCTGGGAGATCTGTTGCTTTTCCATCAAGATGCAGAGCAGTGCTCCGTTACAACGGGCTTGAATCATGAATCGCCGCTGCCCGGGACGTCCAAGCGCACCCGCACTGATGGTGTCGACAGGATTGAATTCAATCGGGTCAGGCATTGCGTTCGTCCTGTTTCGGTGGGTGTGGAGCGGCCGAGGCAACAAGTTCGTCAAGCGAGCCGGTGTCGTTGCACTTCATCATTGTTGTGCCATACGCATGGAATTCGAACACCGTGACGGACGCCGGCGAGACATGGATGCGTTGAAACAAGTCGAGGTGTACTCCGGTGAAGTGCGCAATTGCGGATTTGATTGGGTCGGCGTGGCTCACCACAACCGTTGTTTCGTGAGGGTGTGAACCGACGATGGCGTTGAGTGCCGCGACTATGCGCGCTTGCATTTCGGTGATCGATTCTCCGCCTGGGAAGCGCGCTCGTGACGGCGCGGCTTGCACAACTTTCCACTCAGCAGTTTTTGCGAGGTCTTTCAGTTCGCAGTCGGTCCATTCGCCGTATTCGGCTTCGATCACGCCCGCGTGTTCGATGACGGGGAGCTTGTGGTGCGTTGCGATTGCTGCGGCCGTTTGCATTGTGCGTTCGATTGGGCTTGCGTAGATCGTTGTGACGTTGACGGGAGCGAGTCGTTCCGCAGTGCGCGCGGCCTGTGCTTGGCCTTCAGGGGTTAGGTCGATACCAGCCATGCGCCCTGAGAGCTTCCCACCGGTGTGGTGGGTAACTGCGTGGCGAACGAGTATCAGGCGTGTTGGCGGCGTTGGAGCGGAGTCACTCATATACACACCATGGAATCATGAATCGCTGGGCTTTGATGAATGCGTCGAGGCGGGCAATGCCGATGCTGCGGGTAGGGTCGCTGTTGATGACAAGTGTGAGCTTTACCCCAACTGGACCGCCCGAGACCGTGCTGCCACCTGAGCCGAGTAACGCGCTTGCTGCGCTGGCCGAGGCGTTAGCGATGCCGGTCGAGCGCCGCCGAGATGCGGTCGCCGATGTGTGTGCCCAATTCCCCAAGTTTCTTGATGCCTGGGCACAGCTTGGCGAGATGGCCCGTGACGAAACGGAGGCCTATGCCTATTTCCGGGTGGGCTACCACCGCGGCCTCGACAAACTCCGCCAATCGGGATGGCGTGGGAGCGGCTATGTGCGTTGGCAGCATGAAACGAACCGCGGATTTCTGCGGGCTCTCGATGGGCTGCGTAGCTCAGCCGGGCACATTGGTGAAGTGGAAGAAGAAGCCCGCTGCGCGGAATTTTTGGCGCAGCTCGACCCAGAATTTCATCGCATCGCCCGATCGTGAGCTGTGAGGTCAGAGAACTCTGGCTTGGGGGGAGAGGCCGTCGTGACGGGTTCTCGGCGGGTGCCTCCGTAGACTGATGAGATGAAACGTGCACTGATCACCGGAATCACTGGCCAGGATGGTCGCTATCTATCGGAATCACTGGCGGCCAAGGGCTACCAGGTATTCGGCATGATTCGGGGTCAGGCAAACCCCAAAGCTCGCATGGTGCAAGACGAGAATCCACGACTCGAACTCGTCGACGGCGACCTTCGCGATATGGCGTCGTTGATTGCAGTGCTGGAACAAGTGCAGCCCGATGAGGTCTACAACCTCGGCGCGATCAGTTTTGTGCAGTTGTCGTTTCGCCAACCGGAACTCACCGCCGAAATTACAGGTCTTGGTGTGCTGCGGATGCTCGACGCGGTGCGCATCGTGGGTGGTATGGAAAACAATCCGATGCGTTTCTATCAAGCGAGTTCGTCAGAGATGTTTGGGAAAGTGCGCGAGGTTCCACAATCCGAAACCACGCCGTTTCATCCTCGGTCGCCGTATGGCGTTGCGAAAATGTTTGGTCACAACATCACCGTGAATTATCGCGAAGCCTACGGAATTCACGCGAGTAGCGGAATCCTGTTCAATCACGAAAGCGAACGGCGCGGGCACGAATTTGTTACTCGAAAAATCACGTCGTCGTTGGCTCGCATCAAACTAGGTCTGCAAGACACGATCAGTTTGGGCAACCTCGAATCACAACGAGACTGGGGCCATGCCGCTGACTACGTCGAAGCGATGTGGGCAATGTTGCAACAAGACGAACCGGATGATTATGTCGTAGCCACCGGCGAAACGCATTCAATCCGTGAATTTTTGGATGTGGCGTTTCGGTGTGCCGGGTACGACTCTTGGGAACCCTATGTATCGCACGATGTGCGCTTTGATCGCCCCGCCGAGGTGGATTTGCTCATCGGCGACCCGAGCAAAGCCAAAGCGAAACTGGGCTGGGAACCGAAAGTCAGCTTCGAAGAACTTGTTCGTCGCATGTATGAATCCGACCTCATCGAAGAAGACAAAGCCGCTCGCGGCATGAGGTGACGAGTTTCTACTGCGCCGGTTGAATTGGTCGGTCGACTCGGCTTGCTTCGCGGCGCCGCCCTTCGCACGCTCCCTTATTTTGAGATGCGATCGAGGGTTGCTTCGGCTTCGCGCACGATTTGGCGTACGAGATCACCGGCAGGAATTAGTCCATCGACGGCACCAATGAGTTGTCCAGCCGGGTAGCACTCCCGATTGACATCTACTTCGGTGGATTCGTCGCCTCCGAGGTGCAATACGCCAGCTTCGAGAGTGTGCAGCATCATCTCGGGGAACGGCTTCAACATCGACGGGTCGCCCTCAACTTGTTGAGTCCATTCATTGCGCACAACCCGCATTGGCTTGCCCGAATATCCCTTGCTAATGACGGTGTCGTCTTCTCGGCTACGGATGATTGCGTCTTTGTAGCCGCGTACAGTTCGGGCTTCGGGAGTTGCGATGAAGCGTGTGCCCATCCACACACCATCGGCACCTAACGCCATCGATGCGGCAAGACCGCGACCGTCGAAGATTCCTCCTGCCGCTACCACCGGCACGCGATCGCCGACCGCGTCGACCACCTGTGGGATGAGTGGCATCGTTGCGATCAAGCCGGTGTGGCCGCCTGCCTCGGTGCCCTGCACGATGACGAAGTCGACGCCACTTTCAACAGCACTGACCGCATGGCGCACCTTGCCGCACATGCTGGCCACGAGCACCCCTGCTTCGTGGAGTTGCCCAATGATGTCGCGAGGCACGCCGAGCCCAGCAACGAATAGCGCCGCGCCGCCTTGGATAATCAGGTCGACGCCGCGGGTCAAACTGTCGGGAAGCGCGGCGAGGAGGTCGACGCCGAACGGTTTGTCGGTATGGCGTGCAATCTCACCGATCTCGTATTCCATTTGCTCGACGCTCAACGGTGCGGCACCGAGTGTGCCGATTCCGCCGGCGTTCGACACGGCGGTGACGAGTTCGTTGTATGCCACGCCTCCCATACCGGCGAGCATTACGGGGTGTTCGATCTGGAGCAGTTCGGTCAGTCGCGTTTGCATAGGGCCGACGCTAGAACAGTGCGACCAGATCTGGCTACTAGCGTGAAGCGCATGTCCGAACCCCTTGTTGGCGTGATTATGGGTAGCGATTCCGACCTCAATGTGATGCAAGGCGCGATCGATGTCCTTGATGAGTTCGCGGTGCGCCGTGAGGTGCGCGTCGTGAGCGCCCACCGCACGCCTGAAATGATGGTGCAGTACGCCAGAGAAGCCGCTGACCGGGGCCTTCAGGTGATCATCGCGGGCGCTGGTGGTGCAGCACATCTTCCGGGCATGACGGCGTCGCTCACCTCGTTGCCAGTGATTGGGGTTCCGGTTTCGTTGAGCACGCTCGACGGCTTGGATTCGCTGTTGTCGATTGTGCAGATGCCAGCGGGAATCCCGGTCGCGACCGTTGCGATTAACAACGCCCGTAACGCGGGGTTGCTCGCGATTCGCATTCTTGGCGTGAACGACCCAGCGTTGCGCGAAGCCATGAATCGGTATCAGTGCGACCTCGAAGCAATGGTCCTGGAAAAAGATGGTCGCGTCGCGAAACAGTTCAACGCCGAAACCTGAATCCGTACCGAACGGCTGCAGCTATTCGGTACGGATTGCTTCGAGCACGTTGAGTTTCGCTGCCCGATACGCGGGCACGATGGCCGCGAAGATCCCGGCGAAGCCGGCGATCACTGCGATCAGTATGAGGCGCGGGATCGCCAAGTCGATCTTGGTCACTAAGTTTTGTGTACGTAGCGACGTCACCAAGATTGCTCCCATCACAATGCCAATCATGATCCCTAGTACAGCTCCGAAGATGGCAATGATGACGGACTCCCAAGCGATCGAAATGGCGATCTGTAGCCGCGAGGTGCCGACCGCCCTGAGGAGTCCGATTTCATGGGTGCGTTCATGAACCGACAGCGCCAGCGTGTTCACGATGCCTATGAGCGCGATCACGATCGCAAGCAGGAGTAGCCCGTAGAACAAGAACAGCGCTTGATCGATTTGTTGTTCTTGGGAGGCTTTGAATTGGTCGAAGTTTCTGACCTGGGCCGTTGGGTAGTCGCTGAGCGCCTTTTCGATTTGTTCGGCGCCTATATCGGTATCGGCTCCCGGCTTGGCGAGCGCTACCGAAAAGAAGTCGATGGGTAGGTCGGCAACTTTTTGGTACAGCGCGCGATCAATGAGGAGCGCGGGTCGGTCGAATACCTTTTTTTCGAAGATAGCCACGACCGTTAGGTTGACCTGATCCTTAGTGAATTTCGCGTACAGGCTCGAACCCAGTTTGAGGTCGTGCTTGTTGGCGAGCGAGCGCGGAATCGCGATGCCGCCGTTTGCAAGATCTCCGATTGTGCCGCTTGTCTCCCCCAGGTCGACGAACTGAGTGACGACCCGTGGGTCGATGGCGAGGACGAGTCGAGCGTCGTCAAGGCGCTTGCTATTGGGAAGCTGAATAATCGGTTCTGCGAAGCCGACACCCATTGCGGCTTCAACGCTGTCCACAGCACCGATCCGTTGGGTGATATCAGGGCTGAGAGATCCAGAAACGAAATAGTCGGTGGTGCCGAGCTGGTTGTCGAGCGCGGCCGAGATGGTGACTTTGAATGAGGACGTCACGATTGTGACCAAACCAACGATTGCAACACCTAAGGTGAGTGCGATTGCTGTCCATGCGCTACGGCGTGGATTGCGGTAAGCGTTGTCTCGTGCAAGCCTTCCCGAAATGCCGCTGACCTTCGTGGGGATCCATCCGAGTGCTCGCGCCGCGGGCGGTACGAGCACGGGGCTGACGATGAAGACGCCCGTAAACAAGACGATCGCGCCGGCTGCAGCGATTGTGACGCCGTTGTCGAGCTTGGTGAATAACCCCGCTGCGACCGCCGCGAGCCCCAGCGCCATGACGGTTCCGCCGAACAACGTGCGTGATGCCTTCGGAAGCGGTTGTTCCACTGCGGATTCGCGCAACGCGGCGATCGGTCGTATCCGGGCAGTCCGCACAGCTGGTACTAGTGCTGCGATCATCGTGACGATTGTGCCAACGACGATACCCAATACGACGGTGCGAGTCTCGACGATGAGGTCTCCCGCGGGTAACGCCAAGTTCAACCACTCGAGCATGGTTCTCAAGCCGATGGCGAGCCCAATGCCACCGAGCACGCCAAGGGTTGACGCAACAATCCCTACCGCGAATGCCTCCCCGAGAACCGAGAGCACGATTTGGCGCGGGCCCGCGCCGATGGCGCGCAACAGCGCCAACTCGCGGGTGCGTTGCGCCAAGATCACGGTGAACGTGTTGAAGATGATGAACCCGCCGACGAGTAGTCCGATGAGCGCAAACACAAACAGTCCGATATAGACGAACTTCAACACGCGTCGTATCTGATTTTGTTGCTGCGTTCGATATTGGTCGCCGGTCACGACGTCGACATTCGCGACCTTGACTGCCGCCGCAACTCGCGAGCGCAATTCCTGCGGCGAAACGCCGTCGTCGGCGTGAATCAAGATCTGGCGAAATTGCCCCGGCAGTCGAGTGATCCGTTGCATTTCTTCGATCGTAAACAGGGCACCTGTCGCGCCAATCGGTCTATCCACGCGTCCAAAGCGCGCGATGCCCACAAGGTTGTAGCGACGGGCTTTATCAGGCGGGGCATTGACCAAGACCTTTGCACCGATCTTGAGCTTGCCGTCGCGCGCCGACTCGGCATCGACGACAATCTCGTTGCGATCTCGCGGCGGCCGACCTTCGGCGATGCGCCACGGTGTGAAGTCGGCAGTGTTGGTCCAGCTGTATCCGAACTGTTGCGCGATCCGCCCAGCAATCGGTTTGCTGTTTGAGCCGATTAGCGCGACGGGTTGATCACCATCGGTTTGGATTGTGCCTTCTGCAGCAGCGACGCCGGGCAATGCGCGGATAGTGGCGAGCAGCGACGCCGATACGGGGCCCCGTTTCTCGGCCTCGTCGGGGTCGTTGAATTGCCCTACCACCAGGGGGCCTTGCACAACAACGTCAGTGCCCGCAGTGAGTTGCGTGAAGAGATCATCAAATGACACTCGAATGGTGTCGGTGATGACGAATGAGCCCGCGAGGAACGTGATGCCCAAAATGATGGCGACGCCGGTCAATAGAAATCGCACGAGGTGGGCACGAATACCGCGGATCAGCAGTTTGAACATTACGAGCTTGCTCAGGATTCGATTCGAGCCATGCGGCCGGAGAGCGACTCAGCAGAGGGATTGAGTTCCTCGGCGACAATTTTGCCGTCGCTGACAAACACGACCCGATCTGCGATTGACGCGGCGATCGGATCGTGAGTAACCATCACGATCGTTTGGTTGAATTCGTCGACGGCAAGCCGCATGAATCGCAAGATGTCGCCGCGTGATCGAGAATCCAAGTTGCCGGTTGGTTCGTCGGCAAACACCACTTGAGGGTGATTCGCGAGTGCCCGAGCTACAGCGACACGTTGCTGTTGTCCGCCGGAAAGTTCGCTGGGGCGGTGTGTGAGTCGATTTGCGAGTCCGACGACATCGATAACCCGATTCACCCACTCATGATCAGGTTCGCGGCCGGCGAGTGCGGTTGGCAAAACTATGTTTTCGTAGGCGTTGAGTGTGGGGATCAGGTTGTACGCCTGGAACACAAAGCCAAGCTGGTCGCGGCGCACTCTGGTGAGTTCAGTTTCGGAGAGTGAGCTGATCTCCATTGCTCCGAGGTAGATCTTTCCTGCAGTGAGCTGATCGAGACCCGCGAGACAATGCAGCAACGTACTTTTGCCTGATCCCGATGGCCCCATGATTGCACTCAGCCGGCCCTGCTCGAAGTGCACTGTCACTCCGTCGAGTGCCCGCACTTCGGTGTCGCCTTCGCCGTAGGTCTTGACCGCTCCGACTGCTGATGCGGCGAACGAGACGGGAGCGGGCGGAGGCGCAGGCAGGTTCACTTGCCCAACCTAGGGCGCGACGGGTTCAGTTGAATCCTCGGCCTCGCTGGGCTCCTGAGACATCTCTGTGAATTGAAGTCGTCCGATTTGACCAAACCGAACGAAGAGAGCCGAACTCACGATGAACATCAGCGCAGAAAGCAGCGCGTTGAAGCGCATTCCCAAGAGTTTGGTGGCGTCGTCGACTCGTAGGAGTTCCATGAAGAATCGTTCGAAGGTATACAGCGCGATATAGAGCGTGAACGATTGGCCTCGCTTGAGTTTGCCGCTGCGTTCCAATACAACGATGATGCTGAACGCCGCAAAGCACCAGAGCGATTCGTACAGGAACGTCGGGTGGAATGTTTCGAATTTGCTGTAGCCAGTTGGGCGATGTTGGGGAAGGATCTCGAGCCCCCACGGCAGCGTGGTCGGTCTACCGAAGAGTTCCTGGTTGAAATAGTTGCCCCACCGGCCGATGCCTTGGCCAATGATCACAGCAGGGCCAAGCGCGTCACACAACAGGATTGTGTCGAGGTTGCGCTTGCGCGCCGACCAGACCAGTGCGACCGCGCCACCGGCGACTGCTCCCCAGATCGAGAGCCCACCCTCCCAGATTTTGACCGTCCCGGCGATGCCCTTTGTGTCCCAGTCGTAGCCGGTAAAGAGGTGGTACACCCGCGCACCGACGACGCCACCGATGATGAGTTTGGTGGCGAGCTCACTGACGAGTCCTTCGGCGAATCCTCGGCGTTGTGCACGACCTTCGGCGACTCTCGCGGCGACGATGACTCCGATTGCGAGCAGCAACCCATATGCGTGCAGGGGCAATGGGCCGATCTCCCACACTCCGTCGGCCGGGCTAGGGATGGAAGCGAGCACTGCGAGGTCCGTTTCGTCAAGAGTCGGGCAAAGATTCGGCGAGATTGACGCCAACCCGCTCATGCTACGACCCCGGAAATGCCGATGATCGTCGTAGGTTCGAGAACAATCCATAGGGGGATGCAACCGTGCGCGGTCGACGGCTCAACATTCGTTGGTATGGCGTCGCCGCCGCGGTTGTCGCGGGCTGCACGCCTATTGTTGCGCCGCCGGGTGGCTCGGGTACGCCACGGCCAGTGACTAGCACCGCGCCCATGATCGCAGGTTGCCCCACCTTTCCGTCGGACAACGCATGGAATCAAGATGTATCCAAGCTTGCTTTGCGGTCCGATAGTGCTGCGATAATCGCTAATATCCAGAGTGCGGGCGGCAAATTCCTGCATGCCGATTTCGGTGGAGGCGGCGTCTACGGCATTCCGTACAAGATCGTGTCAGCTTCGCAACCCAAGGTGCCGGTTCGCTTTGTTGCCTATGGCGATGAGAGTGATCCGGGGCCGTATCCGATGCCCGCAACGACCCCAGTTGAGGGCGGTGCAGCGAGCTCGGGAGACCGGCATGCGATTGTTGTCCAGCGAGGGACGTGCCGGATCTACGAGTTGTACCGAGCGTTTTGGAGAGGCGGACACTGGGATGCCGATTCGGGCGCAGTTTGGAACTTGGCATCGAACGAATTGCGTCCGTTGGGCTGGACCTCGGCCGACGCCGCCGGACTCCCAATACTTCCAGGCCTTGTGCGCCTCGATGAAGTGAATGCGGGAGCGATTCGCCACGCGGTGCGGGTCACGTTTTCGCAGACCCGCCGCGGCTACGTGTTGCCCGCAACGCATTTTGCCTCGTCGAGTACTGATGCGACGCGCCCGGCTATGGGGATGCGGTTGAGGATGAAGGCGAACTTTGACATTTCGAAGCTGCGTGGTCAGTCGAAAGTGATCGCAGTTGCGATGAAGCGATACGGAATCATCGTTGCCGATAATGGATCGAACTGGTTCATCACCGGCACGGCCGAACCCGGCTGGGATGACAACGATCTGAATCAGCTGAAGTCCATTCCTGGTACTGCGTTTGAAGTTGTGAATACGGGCGCAGTCCGGACCGGGTAATCGACCTCGTTGTCGATGGGAACCAAAGCGTTGATGCGAGCGTCGATACGACTATGCAACGAAGCTCGCTATCGGACACACTCCATGCTGTGATGAGTCAACGGCCTATTCCTGACCCGATCCGCGAAGGAGAGGAATCGGTTTGGGAGTATTCGCGCCCGCCCAGCCTGGAAGGCGTATCGAAACGCATTGATGTAGTGCTAGGCGGTGTACTGATTGCCACCACGCAGCGTGCGTTTCGAGTGTTGGAAACCAGTCACCCCCCAAACTATTACCTGCCGCTTGATGCCTTTCTTGAAGGTTCGGTGGTTCTCGGCGACGGTACGAGTTACTGCGAATGGAAGGGCCGGGCGAGCTATTACACGCTTCGTGGCGGTGAACAGAGCGCCATCAACGCAGGTTGGTCGTACGAAAATCCAAGCCCAGCATTCGCAGCCTTGCGTGGTCACATTGCGATCTATGCCGACAGAATGGACGCGTGCTACTTCGATGGTGAGTTGGTGATACCGCAGCCCGGTGGATTTTATGGAGGGTGGATTACCGCGAATATCAAGGGGCCGTTCAAAGGTGTCCCGGGTTCAGGCAACTGGTGAAATTGTTTGAGTACCTGCGCCTATTTCAACAAACGCGACATGCGTCGGTCCGCGAGCACTTTGCCGTTGGTTTGACATGGCGGGCAATACACAACCTCGTGCGACTCGTACGACACGTGCGCTAAATCAGTTCCGCACGCAGGGCATGGCAAACCATGCTTTCCGTGCACGGCGAAATGTTCACCGAGCTTGGGTTCCGAGAGCCCACCGGATCGTTGCCGTTCTCGTTGGAGGCCATCTTCGAGTGTGTAGTTGATCGACTCGAGCAATATTTCTCGCACCTCTGATGACATTGTCTTCAGTGACGCGAACGGCGACAGCTTGGCGCGATGCAAAATGTCGTCGCTGTAACCACGGCCGATTCCGGCGACGGTGCGTTGATCGCGCAGCAGGGTATGAATACGTCGTCCGTCTGTGCTGGTGCGAATGAGATGGTTGAAGGCTTCGGACTGCGGTTCGGGGCCCAATCGTGCCATGGGTCCGTCGTCGCCGGCTGCGAAGATCCACCATCCGGCTTTTCGTTCAGTACCCCATTCGCGCAACAACATGGCGCTTCCATCGCCAAATTTCCAGCGCACGACTGCACCCTTGGGCTTGGTTGATTTCATCGTTGGTTCGATGTCCAAGCGCCCAGCTTGCGAAAGATGAAACACCATGCGGATGCCGCTGTCGAACCCAAACCACACGTACTTCGCTCGCCGCCCGATCGCCGAGATTGGAGTGCCGATGAGTACGTCGGGGCTCGGTACCGCAGTTTTGAGACCGTGAAACGCAAACGCGGTGTATCCCGCGAACGTCTGGCCGACGATGGCGTCACTCATACGCTCAGACAGCGCCTGCATTTGGGGTAGTTCAGGAATACGTTCCTACTTCTTTGGAGATTTGTTGCGCCGTAACGATGGGCGCGTGCGGGTGCTTTCTAGGTTACGTCGAATCGTGTCTCGACGGTCCTGTATGTCTCTGTATGTCAACGACTCAATTGAGGGATCGACACCGAGCGACATCTTCATTGCGTCCGCATCGAACACCGCGTCGCGCATATCAATGCCCATCTCGGACGCCAACTGTTCACCATGGCGCGCCGCGATTTCTGTATGGACCAGTTCGAGTTCGCCAATGATGTCGAGGTCGGGTGCCAGGGTTGCTATGGATCCGTCGAGAAACATGAGGTTCTTTACGAGCAGCATTAATACCTTGGGTATGCGCGCGCCGTAGCCCATGAGCTTCTTGGTGAGTTCGCGCAATTCGGTGAGTAAAGCGTCGGCGCTGAGCGTCGTCGGATCGACCATTGGGCGATCCAAACCCAAATCGATGAATACTTCTTCGATATTGGTATCGGGTGGGAACGCGCCGAGGTCGCGCAGCGCCCGGAGTTGCGAACGAACATCGCCGGTCGTGGAACCCATGAGTAGGAAGAGAAACGCCATCCGCTCCTTGGCGTTCATCCGACCCGTGATGCCGAAGTCGAGCAGCACGGTGCGTCCGTCGGGTCGGACCATGAGATTGCCGCCGTGCAGGTCGCCGTGGAACACGCCGTGAACCATCGCTCCTTCCATAAACCCCACAAGCCCGGAGTGCAGCACGGCTGCGGTATCGATGCCTGCGTTGTTCATCGATTCGACATCGTCCCACGCGTAACCGTCGAGGCGTTCCATGACTAGTACGCGGCGGGTAACAAGTTTGGGGTGAGGCCTTGGAATAATGATTGCTGTTTGGCCGGTGCGTGCCAACACTTTGGCGACGTCGAGCATGTTTTGTGCCTCGAGTCGAAAATCGAGTTCTTCGACGATGGTTTCTGCGAAGAGCTCAACGAGTGCTGGCGGGTTCGCGAGCGCCGCAATAGGGATGCGCCCGATCAATTTGGGAGCGAGCCATGCCATGGCTCGGATGTCGTCGCGGACAAGTTCACTGACGCGTGGCCGCTGGACCTTGACGACGACATCCTCGCCGGTTTGCAGTCGCGCTGCATGTACTTGAGCGATAGACGCGGCAGCAAGCGGTGTGCGGTCGAAATGCAAAAAGACTTCTTCAAGCCGGAGGCCGAGTTCCGCTTCAACCACTTTGCGAACGTGGTCAAACGATTCGGCAGGTACTCGATCACGCAGCAACTTGAATTCTGTGACCAACTCTTCTGGGAATAGGCCTTCGCCGGACGAAATGATTTGGCCAACCTTGATATACGTCGGGCCGAGTCTTGCGAAATCGACACGGAGTCGTTTCGCAAGTGCACGCCGCCTTGGTGACTGTTCTTGTCTGCGTTCGAGTAGAGCCCAGATTGCGAGTGTGCGACCGACGCGCCCGGATACCGCGAGTAGACGACCAAGTGGCGGGAGTCGATGTGGATTGAGTAGTTGCGGGACCGAATCTCTTGCTCGATTTCGGATGTGGCCGAGGCCACGCTCCCAGATGAGGTCTTTCGGCCGAACTACCCATGGGCCGTCGTCGCTAAAACCGTAGTCGGCGAGATCTTCAAGTGCCATTGCAAGTCACCGTAGCCAACAAGCCCGGCCAATCATTGGCCGGGCTTGTTGCGTTCTGCCGTGGGTTTGGGTTATTCGGGTTATCGCAGACCGAGGCAGCGGTGTTCCCATGGTGAATATCCCTGCCACAAGAATAGATCCCATGCCAATTCGTCTTGGTCCTGCACGCTTGCTCGTGCCGGGTTTACCCCGACGAGATCGAGGCGGCCTGCATGTCGAGCGGTGTTGTTCCAGGTTTGCTGAGCGAATTGATACGCACCGAAGTAACGACCGTTCGGGTTGACGGCCGCGTAGCCGTCGTCGTACCCGGGCGGGTTCGGGCTTGATTCATGCTTGCGGGTACAAACCAAAAAGGGGTTCATGTGATCGACCGAAGAGGCCCGGCCCCCTTGCAACGTCCAGTAGCCGTTTGCAGTTGCCGCCATGCCTACTGTGGTGACGTCGCTTGATGCCACCGTTGCGTCTCCGATACTCGGCAATTTGGTGCCGAAGGTCAACACTGAACCGCTCGAACGCACGATGGCGTAACCCGTATCTAGCGTTGCGATGCCAGCGGCATCGTGCGGCATCGTGGCGTAGCCGCTGCCATGAAATTCGGCATCACCGAATGCATACACGCCTCCGTCGGCCGCAACAAGTAAGTAGCCCATTCCGGTTTTGGTTGCCGCGATCCCAACGATGGGGGATTGGACGCCGAACGCAGCCGCGCTGCCTTGGAATTCGGCGTCGCCGAATGAGAACACGCCGCCGTCTTTGGCGGCGAGCCAGTACCCGTTGCCACTTGGGGTGCTGGCAATCCCTACGACGTTGTGATCGCTGATTCCCGCGGCGCTGCCTTGGAATTTGGCTTTGCCGAATGAGAATACGCCGCCGTCTTTGGCGGCGAGCCAATATCCGTTGCCACTTGGGGTGCTGGCGATCGCTACTACCGGTTCAACGAGTGCCAAGTTGCCGGTGCTGCCGAAGAAGTCGGCGTCGCCGTACGAGAACACGCCGCCATCGGCTGCGGCAAGCCAATATCCCTTGCTCTTTGGCGTGGCTGCAATGGCGACGAGTGGTTTGTGGAACTGTTGTTTGGCTCCAGGTCCGAAGTCCTTGAGGCCGCCATACGGCTGCACGCCGTTGGCCGTCAGGGTGGGTTGTGGTTGCGGTTTCGCGTTGGCGCCGGCCGTTCCGGTGAACGCGATCCCGAAGATCATGCCAAGAGCAGCGGCACCGCCGAGCAGGCGACCTGCGACCGTGACTCGAGCGTCGTCATTGCCTTGTCCGCTCGTCGTACCCTTACGAGCTAGGCGCTGCTCGTTGCTCACGATCCCGGTGAGCGCGGTGGCCGTGGTATCGGTTTTTGGCGGAGGTGCAGTGGTGCGTTTGCGAGCGCGGTTGGATTGGGTCATTGGATGAGTAGCTCCTTGGGCATGGCGCGACACAGGGGTCTCCGCCCGGTAGGGAATGGCCCGGGATGTCAGGGCCAAGCGAGCACCGTAGGAACCCGATTGTGGGTGCGTCGAACCAGATTGCCAGAGATTGCCAGTAGTCATATAGCTGACATAATTCGTCAGATGAGCGAGCCTCGGGGGCGTATGCATGTTCGATCGGGCCGAACCACCCTAGTTCGAAATAGCTCGAAAGAACTAGTTATAAATATGGCGAAATCCCCCCGTCGGACGCCAGAGTCGTGACAGCCGATGCGTCAGTTTGATGTTGTTGTGGTGGGTGCTGGGCCCAACGGCTTGACCGCGGCGGCGCGACTTGCCACGGCCGGCTACTCGGTGTGCGTGTTTGAAAACGCCAATGAAATCGGGGGCGGAACGCGAACGGACACTTCGGTGTGGCCTGGATTTCGGCTCGATCATTGCTCAAGCGTCCATCCGTTCGGCGCGGCATCGCCTGCATTCCGCGCGCTCGCACTCACCGAGCGCGGCCTTGAGTTTGTGCACGCGCCGATCGCACTCGCGCACCCGCTGGGAGGCGAGCGTGCCGCCGTGCTCGATCGTGATCCGCAACGCACGGTCGCGTCGCTCGGACCGGATGGGAGGCGATGGAAGCGTCGCTTCGATGTGATCGCCGGTGACTGGGAGAAGTTGGTGGCCGCGACGTTTGCTCCGGTGGTTCGGGTGCCTCCTCACCCGTTCGCGCTGGCGCGTTTCGGGGTCCAGGGATTGCGGCCGGCGATCAAAGTTGCGTCAAGTTTTGATGGCGGCGCGGCGCGGGCGCTATTTGCAGGCTTGGCCGCGCACAGCGCGGTGCCGTTGGAACGGTTGCAGACCAGCGGCGCGGGTTTGATGTTGGGTGCCGCCGCTGGCGTGGTGGGTTGGCCTGTGGCTCGCGGCGGGTCGCAGGCAATCGCAGATACTTTGGTTCGTGTCATTGAGGAACACAGTGGAACGGTTGTCACGGGACATCGTGTCACCTCGCTTTCGGAGCTGCCTCGCGCCCGCGCAACGTTGTTCGACGTGAGCCCGAGAATTCTCAGCGACATCTGCGGTGAGGAGCTAGATGCTCGATACCGTCGGCGTCTATTGAGTTTTCGACACGGAGCGGGCGCGTTCAAAGTTGATTACGCGCTCCGAGAACCGATCCCTTGGGCCTCGCCAGATTGTCGCTTGGCCGGCACATTGCATCTGGGTGGAACAATGCTTGAGATTGCCGCCGCCGAAGCCGCGGTTGCCGCAGGGCAGGTTGCGCAGCGGCCGTTTGTGCTCGTCGGGCAGCCGTCGGTCGCAGATCCGACCCGAGCGCCAACGGGGATGCATACAGCGTGGGCCTACTGCCATGTGCCTCAGGGAATCGATCTTCGCGAACGACGATCCGAACTGCTCACCAACCTTGAAGCTCAAATCGAGCGATTCGCTCCTGGTTTCGCAGAGGTCGTGGAAGCGCGTCGCGTGCTCGGACCTGCCGAGCTTGAGGCCGGCAATCCGAATCTGCATGGGGGCGATTTCAGCGGGGGAGCGAGCGATGGCATGCAGTTGCTGTTTCGCCCTACGGGTCGACCTTCATTCGACCCGTACCGCACCCCGATTGAAGGCGTATACCTCTGTTCGGCGTCGACGCCGCCGGGGCCAGGTGTGCACGGTATGTGCGGATGGAACGCGGCGGGGTCAGTGTTGCGACACTCGTTGCGCTGAATCGAGATGCCGCCCAAGCGGCCGGTATCTAGCGAAGCGGCGTCAATGCCAACTCGGCGAGAAGGTGGATTTCGCTTTCGATGAGTTTGCGCCAGTCGTCGAGGTGCAGGCTTTCGTCTTCGCCGTGTGCGTGTGAGTGGGGGTCTTCGGGGCCGATCAGCAGGGCCGGGATACCGCCGAATGCGTTGACAAACGGCCCCACGAAGGGAACCGACCCGCCCATACCTGCTGCGACCGGGGCCTTTGCGAAGCCAGCCGTGAGCGCGCGTTCGCAGGCTTCGAAGGCGGGCCCGACTGGATTGGTTGTCCAGGCTGGCACTGCTTCGTGGACCACGACGGTGGTTTCCAGGCCGCATGGAACGTGTGCATATATATGTGTAGTGATGGCGTCGCAGGCCCGTTGTGGGTCTTGGCCTGCTGCGAGTCGGAAGCTCAACCGAGCGGTGGCTGCTGCCACGATTTGATTGGAACTGCCGGCGAGTGGATGTGAATCGAAGCCGATCACGGTGAGGTTCGGACGTGCCCACACTCGTTCGAACACGTTGATCGCTGGATCACCCGCAGGCAGCACTCCCGGTCGTGCTCCGGCGGCACGCAGATACGACTCCGCGGATGAACCAAGATCGAGGATGCGTTGACGTTCCGTGTTGGTGAGTGACCGCACGTCGTCACCGAACCCGGTGATCGCAACATCGAGGTGTTCGTCGACCATGGATGCGATGAGTTTGGCCAGGCTGACTGTTGGGTCGGGAACTGCGCCTCCGAAAATGCCCGAATGCACTGGGCCGTCGAGGGCGCGAAGGGTGACGTCGATTGTGGCGAGGCCGCGCAACATATATGTGATGGCCGGTTCGCCGACCTTCCATTGGCCTGCGTCTGCTAACACAAAGACATCAGCCCGAAGATCTTCGCTGTACGTCGTGAGGAAACGTTCCAGGTTGGGAGAGCCGCTTTCTTCTTCGCCTTCGATGAAGACTTTGACGTTGCATGGCAGCGTGCCGTGTGTATCCAGCCAGGCTTTGACGGCTGCGGCATGTGCCAATACGCCAGCCTTGTCGTCGCAGACGCCGCGGGCATATAGCCGACCGTTACGCTCAACGGGTTCAAATGGATCGCTTGTCCAGTTGGCGACGACTCCGGGCGGTTGCACATCGTGGTGCGCGTAGAGCAAGACTGTTGGCGCATCCGGGTTGTCGGCGTGCATCCATTCGCCTAAGACGCTTGGGTGCGCACCGTCGAGATCGAGCATTCGAACATTCTCGAGGCCGTGTTCCTGCAAGATCGCGATTGTGAGCTCGGCACTTCTGACGACGTCGCGTGCGTGCGCAGGGTCGGCACCAATACTTGGGATCCGGGCGAGTGCTTCGAGATCTCGTTGCGTGTCTGGCAGCGCAGCCCGTGCCGTCTCGATAACTGCTGCAATCGCCGAACGATCAAAAGCTCCCGTCATCTCCCATTCTTACCGGCCCACTCAGCTTCTGATCCGCTGGGAGCGCCCAAATGGGCGCTCCCACGCGCGCAAAAGCGGAATGGGAGGGCCTGGGCGTAGCGTGTCGTCATGACTGCAACCGTGGCCGCACCGCCCGAGACTGATGTCGAGTTTTTTTGGGATCCAGTGTGTCCTTGGGCGTGGCTCACATCGCGCTGGGTTGTGGAGGTGTCGAAGCAGACGGGGTTAACCGTGAACTGGCGGTTCATTTGCTTGCGGTTGCTGAACGAACACAAGAACTACGACACGGATTTCCCCGACCGCTACATCGCTGGTCATGGCTCGGGGCTGAAATTGTTGAGGGTGGCCGCTGCAATACGCGATCAAGAGGGCATTGAGCCAATGGGAGCGCTGTATACGCAGTTCGGCGGCGATGTGCACGTACGACGGCGGCGCAAGGAGCTCACCGACCATTGGGAAGAGGGCTTCCCCGATTACCTGCGCAGCGTTGGCGTTGCCGATGAGTACATCGGCGAAGCGAACAACGAAAGCTGGGATGTGGTGTTGCGCGCCGAACGAGATGAGGCCTTACGGCGGACTGGTAACAACCTTGGCACGCCCATTATCAGTTTCAACCGCGACGGCGAACTGTTCTCGTTCTTCGGTCCGGTGATCGCCGAGGTGCCGCCGAAGGAACGTGCAGTTCCGCTATGGAACGCGATCTGGGAAATCGCAACCATGCATGGGTTCGCGGAGTTGAAGCGATCGTTGCGCAGCATTCCGCAACTCGAAACGAGTCTTGATCTCGAGGTGTAACGCCGGACTTAGCGCGGTTGTCGTGCTACGCGCCGTTCGGGAAGTGGGATTGCAGTCGGCGCATGCCACGGATCCATCGGTCATAATCGTTGGCTTTGCGCTTGAAATATTCGGCCACCTCGGCATGCGGCAAAATCAAGAACTGTTCATGAGCGAGGCCGTTCACGACCGAATCAGCCACGACGTCGGGTTCCAACATCCCATCGACGCCAGCGACACCACCGTCATCGGTCCCCGCGGTCATCCCAGTGCGCACCGCTTGGGGACACAACACCGAAACTTTCAAGCCACGGTCGCCGTAGGTGATCGACAGCCACTCGGCGAATGCGATGGCTCCGTGCTTCGTCACCGAATACGGCGCCAACCCGATTTGTGTGAGCAACCCCGCTGCCGATGCCGTCTGTAAGAGATAGCCGCCGCCCCGCTCCAACATTCGTGGCACTAGGTGGCGAGCCGCGCGCACGTGCGCCATCAAATTGACGTCGATGACCTGTTGCCAGTCGTCGTCACTGAGTTCCACGGCGCCGAAACCACCCAAGATCCCGGCGTTGGAACAAAACAGATCGATTGGTCCGTTTCGCGACTCGGCGCCATCAATGAGGTCACGTACTTGATCATCGCTTGCAACGTTGCAGGCGACAGCGTCGCCACACGAAATGTTTGTCGTCGCAAGATCTGCGCCGACCACGACGGCACCTTCTTTCGTGAATCGTTCGACGAGCGACGCTCCAATGCCACTTGCCGCGCCCGTAACGACAACGTGCTTACCTTCGAGTTTCACGAGGCTTGGCGTTTCATAGCAGTCTTGTTCCTTCGGTGTCGATGGTGGCACTCACACAGCGTCCGGTCGCTGGCAGGATGGCAATCATGTCATCTACTGAGTGGGGTGCGCACAGTGCGGCAATGCTCGGCCCCGACCCTGAAAGCCAAGCGCACCAGGCACCCGCGGCGAGCAGTGAAAGGTACGCGGCTTCACTTTCTGGTACGTGGGCAAACCTTTGCGCCTGATGCAGTCGGTCTTCGCTGGCCGCTCTCAATGCGTCAGTGTCGCCGGCCGCGAACGCGGCGACGAGCGTTGCTGCCCGACCGACGTTGAAGATCGCATCTTCGAAAGCCACATGGCTCGGTAACGATGTGCGCGACTTTTTTGTCGAGGTTTCGGTTGTTGGCACCCACACGACGACCGCGGGGTCGAAGCCCAGCGGAATTTTCACAACGGTTGTTCCTGCCGTAGCCATCACCCCACCGAACACACTTGCTGCGACATTGTCGGTGTGGCCTTCGAGTTCTCCGGCGCTGACGAGCGCAGTGGTGCGTGCATCGTCGAGACTCTCGCCACGCTGAAGCTCAGCCGCAATGATCCCAGCGACGCGTGCTGCGCCCGAGAACCCCATGCCGCGTCCGCCAGGAAAAGATGCTCGCACTGAAGCTGGCCCAGTCCCTCCTGCGCCGCGAAAGGTTCTGATGGCGAGATGGTGTTCGTCGTTGGTAGCGCCAACATCGTTGATAGCCGGAGATGGAACGGGCTCGAAGGTGAAGTCGAGGTACTGCGAAAGCGCCATCCCTAATGTGTCGAAGCCCGGTCCAAGATTCGCGGTGCTCGCGGGCACCCGGACGGTGAGGCTCACTCGACGGTCGCCACGTACTCGGCGTACGACAGAGGAAGCAGTTCCACAAGTTGGCCGTCGGGGTCGCGGATGAACACTGCGACGCCGATATTGGTGTCGTGAAGCACTTCACCGCCAAAGTCGCTGACCCGTGCGCAGACGGATTCGATGTCGCATGACAGCGAGATATGCGTGAGACCCGGTTCGTCGATGGAACGTCGAACTGCCGTGTGATGGCGTTCGGGTGCGCTGAAGTGCAGAAGTTCAAGTACGAAACTGCCGTGTCGCAAATAGCAGGCGGTCATGCCGAGGGCTCCGTCGAGGCCGAGCAGCCGCGCGGAATTCTCGTCGGGAGGCGCGATTTGGCGCCAAAACGTAAACCCTAAGACTTCTTCGTAGAAGCGGCGAGATCGTTCAAGATCGCCGACACATTGCCCCAGGTGATTCCACACCGCTCCGGTTGCCATGGCGCGATCCTCGCACACGCGTCTTTGCGCGCGTGGGAACGCCCGTCTGGGCCGTCGCAGCGGATCAGAAGCGGCGACTCTGTCAACTACTATGCGCGTCATGCGTAGGCACTGCGGGCGCCCAGGGTGCAACGCGGTCGCCACCGCAACGTTCAGTTTCGATGCGACCCGTTGCGTTGTGTGGCTCAATCCAATCGAAGATGGCATGCCGCGCGCCGGTGATTTGTGCACGCGCCACGCCGATGGGATGGCCCCTCCCAAGAATTGGGAACGCATTGATCATCGAGTCGTGAGTGTCGACGTCGCGGTGCCCATTGCAGACCCTAATGGGCCGGCTGCGGCACTGGTGACTGGCGAACCGGCGACTGCGGCGAGTGCCTCGGATGACCTGTTGCCCGCCCGTGAGCCGGCCAAGAAGAAGCGTAAGCCAGCCGCGAAAAAGCGTTGGCACGAAGTGCCGAATCTCTTTGAGGCACCCGCCACTACCGCGAACTCAGTCGACGCGCCGCGGGCTGCAGTTGCGGCACCCGCGGTTGCGGAAACCGCCGTTGTTGAACCCGCGGTCGAAACGCCGGCGGATGAACCAACTTCGTGGATGCCGCGATACGCCACCGATGAAGATTTGGGCGACGTGCTCGATGCATCGACCCCATTGCTTGCGCGCGCATTCAACCACGCTCGCCCCAGTGGAGATTCCCCTGACGATGCCAGCGACGATGCCAGTGACGATTCGAGCGAAGCTGCTGGCAACCGATCAACCGATTGAGATTGATGACAGTGCAGTGTCGGCGCCGCGACTAACGCGAGCCGTATTCCTTCATGTCGTTGAAATAGTTCGAAAGGTCGGGTGGCCACCACGGTGGTGAGGCGCTGCCAGTAATTGTGCGAGGGTCGACGGGGCCGCGTTCGATGCTTGCTTGGTACACGGCGAAGCAAAATTGCAATGTTTTGATCGCCATATCGGGTGTCATCTCAGGGTCGGGCGTGCCATCGAGCAGCGCGTCAATAAATGCCGTGCCGCTGTGGTTGAAGCCCGAATCCCAACGCGACTCGATATCGGGGTACTCCGTGGTGCTGCCGTCGGGGTGGTACACGATGAGCGGCGCGAGGTCGAGCATCTCGCCGGTGCAGCGCGTCACCCAAATGAATCCGTCGGTGCCTTGGATCTCGAAGAATTCATCGGCGCCGTAGAAACTGCTACGCATATTCATGTTGGGGGCATATGTGACTTCCATCATGCCGAGCAAGCTGTCGCGTTCGTATTCCCAGATCGCGGCCGTGGGTGCTTCGAAGAACGCTGGGGCTTGGCGCACGATTGCTTGCACGCTTGTGATGTCTTGATCGAAAAGCCACAGCGCGGTGCCGTATTTGTGCACCATGTCGTCGAAGAGATGTCCGCCGGGGCTTTGATCGTTGAAGCGCCAGGTGTAACCAGACGGATCGAGCCCGTTTTGGAATGCCGTATCGGTTTTTCCAACGACCGTCTTGATGCGGCACATTGTGGGATGCCCGATCGCGCCCTGCGTTACGAGTTGTTTGGCTTTCACGAGTGGCGGGTAGCCGAAGTTGCACTCTGAGATGCGCAACGTTCTGCCCGAAGCTAACGCGGCTGCTGCCATCTCCATGCCGTCAGAAACGGTGTTGGCAATCGGCTTTTGCACGCTGACGTGTCTGCCCGCACTCAACGCTGCGAGCACGTGTTCTTTGTGCAGCATGGTGGGAGTGAGTATTTCAATGGCGTCGAGATCATCATCGGCGAGCATTTCGTCGATGTCGGTATACACCTTCGGTACTCCCCAGTTGGTGGCCGCCGCCTGTGCTTTTTCTTCGCGGTTGTCGCACACCGCAAGCACATCACAACGCGGATGGGCGAGATATGCCGCAACGTTGAGCGGGGCGATGTTGCCCGCGCCGAGAATTCCAATGCGTACGCGATCCATTCGTCACCGAGTTTCGCTAGGCGTCGTTACTAGCTAACTGTGAATCCCTGCCGTGCGTCAAGATGCATCATTGGCGCCGAGTTCCCGCAATCGTTGTCGCGAGTCACGTGCTGCGGTGCGGTAGATCCCGCTCGCCATGAATGACCGCTCTTGGTCGCGCCGAGTCTCGTAGACGGCGGCGCGTACCTGATGCACGCGAACGTTGTCGGGTTCTGCGAGTACCGCGAGCTCGGCGAAGTGGCAGGCGAGTCGCAAGTCGGTGTTTACCAATGATTCCGCCTTCGTGGCGAGCGCCATTGCGCCTCCACACAGTGCTGCGGTTTCCGTGGCGATTGCTACGTCGTTGGCTGGTTTGAGGTTCGCGGGGTTGCCGTCGTACCAACCGCCGTAGAGTCGCCACAGATTGCGTACGACGAATTCGGGTTCGTCGTAGGTCGGCTGCAGGTAGGGCTTGCCCGCCAGCGACTCTGGAAGCCGAACACTGTGAACGACGTCGATTAAGCGCGCACCTTGATTCATGAGTTCGAGCACTTGCGTGTGCAGCGATTCGAGGGCAGTTGCAGTGTCGATCAACACGCTGTTGACGTAGTGAGCGCCGCCGACTGCCGGGCCGTGTGCGGGCAGCAATAGTTCCGGATCGAGCGCGGCCATGGCCCGCAATGCCACGGCCCAATCCCATGCGTAGCGTTGCACTTTTTGTGGATTTCCTGCGTTCGGGAATTGCCAGATGAACAAGTCTCCGACGCAAACTGCTCGTTGGTCGGGCACCCATGCCCAGGTGTGATCGTCGGTCTCGCCGCGGGCGTGATGAAGTTCGAAATGCGTGCCGCCTACGTCGAGCAGGTGATGATCTCGGTATTGGATATCGGGATAACGAAAATCGCTCGGGAACGCGGGTTCGGGGAGGCGGAACTGGCGCATGTTGATGTGACCGTTGTAGCCGTTGGTCAGCTGATAGCGATCGAACCGTTGCGCGACGGCTTCATGGCCGACGAAGTTGATGTGACCGGTGCTTCCCACTGCAGCCTCGGCCTCGAAAACTTTCGAACCGGTCACGTGATCCACGTGGCCGTGGGTGTACACGGCGGTATCGACTCGTTGTTGGGTCCACTCTCGCAACGATTTCAAGACGGTCGGTGCGAAGAGTTCATGCGACACATCGAAAAGGGTCAAGCCGCGATCCGTTGAGAATGCAATCACGTTGGAAAAGGCATCGATGAGCGCGACCCCGTCGGCAACTTCGTGGAGCTCGCCTTGCGACCCCGACATCAGGCCGTGCATTGTCATTGGCTCGTCGCCATCAATGATTCGAGCAGAGCGTTCAAGCATGTTCATACGTGCAGCGTAGGCAATTTGCTTCCGGGTTTGGCGCGTTGCCTATTTTGGCGACTCGGCCCTTTTCGCGAGCCGCTTTGCGGTGTCTTCGATGAACTTGCGAAGGAACCACGCGAAGAACTTTCCCGTGAAGTTTGGGCGAGCGGTCACGAACGACGATTTCCAGGTGATCTCGGTACCTGTCGGGGTTGTTGTTAGGTGCACGTCGGCGCGGTAGCCGTCGATTGGCATCCCCGAGAGCATCTTGTAAGCGAAGTGAGTCTGCGGTTCGAACGCCACGACCTCTTCTCTGCTGAGCATTGGTGGCTGACCGAACACCCGAATGGCACCGACACCATGAATATCTGGACTGCCTTCGCGCTCGTATTTTGCGACCTTGAACCGCCCCCATTCGTTCCAGCGGGGCGCGTCCACCAAGATGCTCCATACTGTTTCGATCGAGGCGCTGGTGTGTTGTTGAACTTGCCAAGAGTGCACCATGGTCTTGAGCGTACGCGTTGCAGCACACGAGGTTGAAGTGGATGTAACCGTCTCGATAGGGTCGTCCAATGCGTGCAGCCTTGCTAGAAGCTCCTAATACTCCGCTTGTCATTGTCGACGACATCACCATCTCCGATCCCGGGGCGGGCGAGGTGCTGATCAAGGTGGCGCACTGCGGTTTATGTCATTCCGACTACTCCAATGTCAACGGTCAGTTCCCGGCGCCTGGCCCAATCGTGTTGGGACACGAGGCTTCGGGGGTCGTGCAAGAAGTCGGCTTGGGAGTAAAGGATTTGAAGCCCGGTGATCGGGTCGTGCTCTCGCCAATCGCGGCGTGCGGTTCGTGTTATGGCTGCGTGCGGGGCGAATTCGGTGTCTGTGTGAACGCGTCGGCGATCACCTCTAGCACCTTCGTAGGAGGCGCTACTGGGCTGTCTCGAAGCGGCACAGTGGTGTACCGCGGTCTTGGCGTTGGCGCGTTCGGCGAGTACGCGCTGCTCGACGCCAATGCTGTGATCAAAGTCGATGATGATGTTCCACTTGATGTTGCGTGTGTGATCGGTTGCTCGGTGCAAACCGGTGTCGGGGCGGTGCTCAATGCTGCAAAGGTTGAAGCGGGCGCGACCGTATTGGTGATGGGCTTGGGCGGTGTTGGTATCTCGATCGTGCAAGGTGCTCGTATCGCGGGTGCGTCGCGGGTGATCGTGAGCGATCCCAACGGCGGCCGCCGAGATCTCGCCGCGCGTTTTGGTGCTACCGACGCGATTGACCCTACGAATGAAGACGTGATGTCACGGGTAATGGGCATCGCTGCGGGCGGCGTCGATTACGCCTTTGATGCCGTGGGTGCTGCAGCGTTGATCGAAACCGGCATGTGGGCTTGTCGTGCGGGCGGAACCACGGTGATGGTGGGCGCAGCCCCCATCGATCACATCGTGCAAGTGCCAGCCACGATCTTTATGGCGACGGAGCGCAAACTCATCGGAACGTTGCTCGGTGGTTGCAACGGTAAACGTGAAGTACCACGCTTGTTGAATTTGTGGCGCGCCGGTCGACTCGATCTTGAAGGCATGATCACGGCGCGGCGGCCGCTTTCTGAGGTGAACGAGGGTTTCGCCGATATGCACGCGGGGATCGGGCTACGCACCGTAATTAGCTTCTGAGTTTGGTGCGCAACCTGGACGGCTCTTCGAATAACGGGAGCACTTCGGTGGTGGTTCTAGCGGTAGCACGGCTGGCGTCGTAATTCGTTTGGACTTGCCGCGGCTGGCGCGCGATCATGTGTTGCCGTACCAGCGACGTGAAGGAGGTGTCACAGTGAGTGGAATGAATCCGAACAACCCAACCGGAATGCCTGTGCCTGTGATCCTCACCTCGCTCGGCATTCTCTGACCCTTCGCAATTCCGCGAAACTGGTCGATTCCCTTTGGTGTGCCTCAGCGCGCGCCGCCACTTTGGAGTACCTCATGCATAACCATCCTTTGACTGTCGCGCTGTTGGCCCGTGAACACCAGCGGCGTCTGTTGACTCAAGCAACCGAAGCTCGCCTCAAACGACATTTGCGCAACGGCAGGCGAGCCCCATAATTACGAAAGGCAGTCATGCGTCAGAATCTTCTGACGCATGACTGCGTTAGTTTGGCGAGATGGCAACTGCTGATGCGGCACCCGTGCCGATATTTCTCGACCACGTCGCCCTCGCGGCTGACGTTGCGTGGGACAACTTCGACCGATACCGCGGTGATCTGGGCGGCGAGTGGAACGGCGGAATGCACAGTCCCGGTTTCTATTGGGGCCAGGTGCGTTACGCCAATGGCATGATCATTGAAATGCTGCAGCCGCACGATGTGCACCTCGATGATTTTCTTCGGCGATTTATCGACCGTTCGGGCGATGGTCCGCATCACCTCACATTCAAGGTGCCCGACATCGTGGCGGCGATGGACGCTGCAACCGCTGCGGGATTTCCACCCGTGCGCAGCGACTTGTCCCAGGAATTCTGGAAGGAAGCATTTCTGCATCCCAAGCAGTGTCACGGCATCGTGGTGCAGTTGGCACAGGCTGCGCATCACGAGTGGGACGAAGACGTTCACCACCACGTGCTGCCGCCATCGCGTTGCAAACGCCCAGCGACGTTGGATCGAATTGTGCACCTGGTTGGTGATCTTGACGGAGCGCTTGTGTTGTTTCGCGATGTGTTGGGCGGTGCCATGCAAACCGAGGTGGTTGACGGTGTTGATGGGCGCTCGGTCGAATTGACTTGGCCCGGTGCGGGTCGGCTGCAACTTATTCAGCCAACCGACGGAGACCTCAACGAGTGGCTTGGTGATCGACCTGGTCGCGTGCATCGGATCGAGTTCAGCTTGGTCGACGCAGGCAGCGTTCGTGGGGCGGCGCTGATACGTGAAGACACCTTCGAAATCGACCCTCTCATGAATCACGGCGTGCGATTGCGACTTCGAGAAGCACGATGAAAGCGGGCTTTTTCTTGATGCCACCCAGCGAAGGTAAAGCGGCAGGCGGCAAGGGATTGTGGAGTGCGGAATCGGGTCGATTTGGCAGCCTGTTGGGAGACGCTCGCTTAGAAATCGCAGAACGCGTTCAGAAGTTCGTGCGCAACGCGGGTAGCGCGGAGTTAGCGAAGTTCTTCGGAGTTTCTGGCGCACATCTCGAACGTGCGGTTGCGCTTGCGGAGGATGGTTTCGTCGGAGCCCCTGCGTTGTCAGCACGCGATCGATACTCGGGTGTTGTGTTCGGACATCTCGATATTGCGTCCATGGATGTAGGGGCGCGTCGATGGTGCGCCTCGCATGTGGTTGTCGTTTCGGGTTTGTTGGGGATGGTCTGCGCGGGAGATCCGGTGCCCGACTATCGCCTCAAGATGGGCGCTCGGCTCCCCGAAATCGGAGGTCTCGCGCAGTGGTGGCGGCCGCGTTTATTCGAAGCCGCGCGAGCAACGATGGGGAGCGCGGTGCTGGTTGATGTGCTTCCCAATGAACACGCCGCCGCGTTGGATGTCTCTGAAGTTTCGAGGCGCACGCTGGCGTTGAAGTTCGTGAGCACAAATGGTGCCAGCGCGGCAGGGCACGCCGCCAAAGCGGCTAAGGGAATGCTCGTGCGGGCATTGGTACAGCAGCGAGCACTTGATGTGGTCGAGGGCTGCACTGGTTTCGAAGGCGGAGGTTTCGCGTTTCAATCCCATGAACGAATTGTGCGGACGCAACACCATCGAGTGAACATCGTGGCGGTGTAGCGCTATGCCCGAGAGCGTCCTCGTAGTAGGCGGCACAGTTTGGTGAGAGCGGAGCGAGCTGGCTTCGGCGCTCCGGGCCTCGGTGAACTTAACGAAGAGATCCTTGGCGAACTGCACGCTCGCGCGGCACAGAGACGAATGGCGAAATTTTGCAGCTAACTCAACGCGTATTACGTGCTACATGTGTGGTTGTCGTTGCGGACGATCTTGCCGGCGAGGAGTTTCAGGTTTGTGTAGGCGTGGACCTTGGTTCCCCAGCACGCACGTAGCATGATCGGATCTACTGTCGCTGTCTGTGCGCTGTTGATCTTGCTGTAATGCAAATGCGGCCCAGATGAAATTCCGGTGTTGCCGCTCCAACCAATGAGCTGTCCTGCTGCGACGCGAGTGGATGGGCTCGCCGAGATCCCAAATTTGATTCGGTTGAGATGCACGTACATTGAAAACGTACCGTCGTCGTGGCGGATGCGAATGCGGGTGCCGGTGATGCCTTGATCGATGCACCATTTGATGCCGTCTCGGGACGTACCCCCGGGAGGAATGTGCGCAGCGGGGTTGCAGTTGCGTTTGTCGGTCGAGACATAGTCGACGTTGCCCGCCGCAGTTGCGTAGATACGCGTACCAATGGGCATCGAGAAATCGATTGCAGGCGTGGCGTGGCCGTAGGACCCGCCCCAGGTAGCAGTCACGCGAAACGCGCCGCGAAATGGCAACACACGAACGACGGGAGCCGGAGCTGCCTGTGAGGTTTGGTTACTGGGGAGATGCTCGGTAGCGGCACGTACCGCAGGCCCGGGCCCGCTGACGGTCAATGCCGCGACCGCAGCGGTTGTGGCGACGTATCGATGTATTCGGATCATGTACATACTCGTTCCCTCGGTCTCGCAACAGGCAGCAATACGAAGTCTTCCTGGGTGGGTATCGGCGCAGCGGTGGGGAAAACTCAAGTAGCCCGCGCGATGGTGCCAAGTGACACGTCGATCTCAATGGCGTTGCAGCCGCCCGAGTGACTCCGCCTTGGGGTGTTCACCTTGGGCTTTGTGTGGCGCGCTCGGAGAGAGTCGAACTCCCAACCTTCTGGACGCGTGTGAACGGTGTTTGTTGCGACGATGCGTTACTTGCTCAGCTCGGGCAATCTAGAGATCCATTGCCATACCGCATTGGCACCAGCTGGAGTAATCGCGCCGGGACGTTGCCAATATGTACGCGCCCAGTCAACACCATTGAGGGGCTGCGTTGGGCACAGCACGTCGGCGAGTTCCGCGACTGAGGTCGTTGCGGAATGAGCTTTGGCGAAATCGCGAAGGATGGTGTTGTATTCCGCGATGCGTCTTGGGTCGACGCGAACTTCGGGTGTGGCGCGGTCGATTGCAATATTGGGGATACATGGCACCGTGAGCAACACCAGTCGTGCGCCATGTTTCGTGACGATTACGTGCGTTCGTTCGAGTTCGCGTTTGATCTGGGTTGAGAGTTCGCTGGTTGTGAAACGCAATACTTTGCCGCCGATTCTGCGGTTGAACAATTCTCGTGATGTTGCGGCCAGGACGACGGTGTTCGGTCGAAATGTCGCAACCGCGGCACGATACTGGTCGGGCCATCGGTAGCAGTTGGGGAGTTCGTCATGCGCGACACCTCCGGGACCCACGAGCCCACCTTCGGCCAGTCCACAACCAAGGGATCCGAAGGTGGTTCCCACCATGCCGTCGCGCTCGAACTTTCCGTTGCTGCCGACGCCCATTTGGACAGCGAAGACATCGCCGACAACAAGTACGCGATGCGCTCTTGGCGCCGCTTTGGCAATGGTTCCAAGGTGCACCAGTGCCAACGGATTCGGTTCGGAAGCGGGTTCGGCGTACTGCAACTTGACCGCGCCGGATGCGCTGACGGTTGCAACGGCGGCGGTGGTGCCAATCGAGATCAACGCAGCGAGTGCCACATAACGTGGGCGGACAGATGCGTTGCGGATCGGACGCTCGAACAGGAAGTATGAAGCGGTTGCAGCTGCAAGTGTGACGATGAGGCGCACGGCCAATAGCGGCGCCCCAGAAATTTCAATACGTGCAGGTGTGAGCACGAAATACAGAGGCCAGTGATACAAGTACAAGCCGTACGACACGATCCCAATCGATCGCAACGGCTTCGCTGACAACGCCCGACCGATATACGTCGGCGAGCTATGCAACGTTGCGTTGATAATTGCCACGACAGCGAGACCGAATACCAATAGACCGCCCTGAAAGAGCAGCGTGTCACTGTCCTGCATAAGCACCATCATCCCGCCGACGATCAGCAACCCGGCGCTGCCGAGGAATCGTGTGATCGCATCGGAGAGCGGGAGCCTGCCGCCAAAGTAACTCACCCAGATAGCGAACGCGGCGCCGAGTAGGAGACCAAGCGACCTCGTGTCTGTGCCGTAATACATCCGTAGGTTCGTTGTGTTTGGGCGACTGATGAGGAAGGCATTCATCGTTGCCGAACCCAGCGCTATTGAAGAGACGATGATTGCGACGCGTCGTAGGCCGTGGGTTGTGATCAACATGAGCCCAGTGAGTGCTAAAGGCCACAAGAAGTACCACTGCTCTTCAATTGAGAGCGACCATGTGTGGTTGAGTATCGAGCCGCTGCGAAAGTGCCCCAGTATGAGATGCCAGTTCTGGGAATTGAGCAGCGTCGCGATCGCATCGCTGCGAATGCGGCTGCGATTCCACGACTCCGCCAATGTGGCGGTGTACAACGCAATACCGAGAAGCATCACGATCAGCGCGGGTGTCAATCTTCGCAGCCGGCGTGCAAAGAAGGTGCCGAATGCGACTCGCCCAGTTGCAACGATTTCGTTCAGGAGTAGCGACGTAATGAGGTAACCCGAGAGTACGAAAAACACCTCAACTCCGAGGAAGCCACCGGTGAGACCGCCGTCAGATCCGGGAATCTTGTGATCGTGGTAGATCAACACTGCGATGACTGCGATTGCTCGCAAGCCGTCGAGCGCGGGTTGGTAGGTCAAGCGATTTTTCATGTGACTGCAATCTTGGTGAAACGCAAACGGATCGGGTCGTCCACTAGATACATCGCTATTTCATTGTCGCCGTCCGCTACAAGTGAGGGTGGCACCGTAAAACTGCAGCGCACATCATTGCCGGGGTCGCGTACGGTGGTGCAAGTTGCGGCGATGGTGTCATTCACTGTGAAAACTGCGGTCGCACCTGCTGTCACGTTTGTAAATTCTGCGAGGCTCCATAGCCATTCTGCGTTTCGGGCATCACGATCGACGCTACGAAATGCCTTGCGGTTGTCGATGTTTACTTTCGCCCCAGTAGTGACAACGTCGCGAGACCTATACGCGGTCGGCATTCGAGTGCCAATGAGTGCTCCGAGTTGCGAGTCGCGGTAGATCCGTAATTCGGCGTCGAGGTTCGGTGCGACCGCTCGGGATTGGAGCAGCTTTGTGAATTCGGTGTTTGCCTGTGCGTCGGTGAGTCCGGTGGCCGGATACATGAACCGCTCATTTGTTGCACGAGCGGTGGCTCGCAGCGAGATTCCATCTGCGCCGGGGACTGTTGAGGGGACGTCGATTTTGAGGACATCGAGGATCGTCGGAAACACGTCAATGGATAGCGCGCTGCGGTCGTCGATGACACCCGCGCTCTGGTTCGGATACTTTACGAACAGCGGCGTCCACATCAAATCAGCACTGTTTGTGTTGGTGACGTTGCGTGCCGGTTCAGTCGCGCTGAAGGAAATTCCGTGGTCGGCGGTGACGATGAGCATTGTGTCGTCGAACGCTTCGAGGTCTTCTAGGCGTTCGACGATTTGACCGAGCAGCGTGTCGGTTGCTTGTACTTGAAGTAGGTGGCGCTGACGGGCGGTTTGTGCGCCGGTCGGGCTCCACGGCGAGAGATACTTCTCTCCTGGGAGTGAATGTGATGTCGCACGGTGACCTTGCAGCGTGTTGACGTAGTGCCACGGATAATGAGGCAGTAACACATGGAGAAAGTCGAGGTGGTTGGGAGCGGAGCCATTGATGGAATTGACGAAATCGGTGGCGTTATCGAGCGCGAATGCCGACGCGTTGGCGTCGTCGAAGTCGGCTGAAATTTTTGGCCGTTTCTTGGGTGATGCACTTGTGCGCCACAGGTCAGTGCTGGTTCGCAGTAGTCCGCTAAGGCCGGCGCCTTTGAAGCTTGTGCACGATGCCGAAGGGCAGAGGCGTGTCACTGCTTCGTGCACCTTGAGGCTGTAGGAATTTTCGAGTAGGGCAAACAAGTTGCCTGGATGTTCGGAACTCGTTGACAGCGTTTTGAGCGATCTGGGAGTTCGGCCGGTGAGCAGTGCCGGAACCGCACCCTGTGTGTACCCGGCGACTGTTGTGGAGTTGCGATACCAAGTGGATTGCTGCTCCAACTTCGCGAAGTTCGGAAAGAGTTGCTGATCGACGTGGCCTTTGCCGTCAAGCAGGGATCGTGTCGGCATCTCGTCGAGAACGATGAACACGACCCGATGCGGAGCGCCGACGCGAACGCCTTTGATGCCTGGCTGGGACTTCGAGAAGATCGCGTCGGTCGCCGGGCTGAAACGTAAGAAGAGAACTGCGGCGAGTAACGGTGTCCATGCGAGATAACGCAGGAACTGTCGGGACAACTTCCAATTGTGCAACGTCCAGGTTGAGGCGATCCCCAGGGCGATGGCCCCTGCTATGACCTCATTGGCCCCCAGTGAGGTGCTGCGCCGGATCACTTGGACAAATAGAACAATCAAAATTGCGCAAGTAATGAGTTGGTGGGTTGCGAATCGAACGCGATGGCCCGCATAGCCACTCAGCCGTTCGCACGCCCACATTACGCAGGGCGGAACGATGCACACCAAGATGATCAACATGATTGCTCGCGCTACCGTTACGCCCGATGTCACCAGATAGTTCGCGTTGCGACCGAGCGTGTCGAGCAGCGGTTGCGCGAATGCAACACCACTCAGCGCGAGGTACTCGACAAATACCCAGCGTTCGCGTGATAGTTGATGAGTGGCTGCGAAATGCAGCGGCGGCGAGCAACCGGGTCGCATTGGATCAGGCTCGGTCACTCGCGGAGCATAACCTGACTGGGAACAGCCAAAGTTAACGCTCAGTACGCACGCGGATGCATCGCTCCAGGTCAGAACATGATTTGTGTGGCGCGCTCGGAGAGAGTCGAACTCCCAACCTTCTGGTCCGTAGCCAGATGCTCTATCCATTGAGCTACGAGCGCTTGGAGCCGTCACTCTAACCGAATTGTCGGCTTCGGCTCTAAAGGTTTCGCGCGGCGTGGCGCGGGAAGGATGTTCCGTCCACGTCTCGGGCTGGTTGGTTTGCTAATTCAGCTCTGAGAACTTCGCAAACAGGGCCGCAAGCGCGGCGTCGGTTCCCGCCTGCGGAAGGCCGAGGCCGCCGTCGACAACAAGGGTTTGGCCAGTTACGTATGCGGCCTTGTCGGAGCAAAGAAACGCGATGACTTCGGCCACGTCCTCGGCGGTACCCATGCGTTGCAACGGAATGGAGTCCCGAATTGGTTCGAAGGTCTCGGGCATCTGTTGAAATGCCACAGTGAGGGGCGTCGCGATGAAGCCCGGCGCTACGCAGTTCACGCGTACGAAGGGCCCGTACTCAAGTGCCCCGCTCTTGGTGAGCGCGATCACACCCGCTTTGGCCGCCGAGTAGGCCGCTTCGTTGCGAGTGGGAGCGAGGCCGGATAGCGAAGCATTGTTCACGATCGCGCCCCGTTGCGCGGCCAGCATGTGGGGCAGCACCGCGCGCATCATGGAGAACGTGCCGGTGAGGTTGACGTCGATGAGCCGGTGCCAGAGTTTGTCGTCGACGGTATGCATCGGGCGCAGGTCGCCGACGCCGGCATTGTTGACGAGTAGCGAGCAATCGCCGAACGTGTCCATCGCCAAACCGACCGTTTCATCGACCGCAGCAGTGTTACGCACGTCGCATTCGAACGCGATCGCTCCTGGCAACGTGCGAGCGATAGTGGCGGCCGCGTCGAGATCGCGATCGACCACCGCGACGCGTGCACCGGCTTGCGCGAATCGTGCCGCGGTTGCCGCACCGATGCCCGAAGCACCTCCCGTCACGATCGCGCCTCGGTTTGCGAATTCATTCATTGATTGCAACCTCGTAGGTCGTGTTGTGGTCTCGGTTGAGCCACGCGATTTCGTTGTCGTTGACGTAGCCGCGGCCTTGGATATTGAAGATACGCAAGGAGTCGGCGCCGAGAGGGTACGGCCCCCAATGCCAGGTTCCTCGGTTGAGGTGAACCGGTACGTGTTGGGGCACTCGAAATGCTGCAACTTCGAGGAAATGGTCAGAGGATGTGAAGTCGACGCTTGCCGGTGCCACAACAATGTAGGCATCACTGGTCATGGGCATGAGCGTTTGTGTGTGGGTATCGTGGCGGTTCAGGAGTTCGCAACGAACACGCCCTTCGCTCAGCGTCACTTCGTTGTTGTCGTGCGCGATGAAGTTGACCTGACCATCGTTCCAAAGAAATTCGAGGTCGCTGCGACGGTACGCGTTCTCATCACGTTCGTCACTTGGCAACGTGCCAAATCTTGCCCACGCCTCTGGCGTGAGCGGTTGAAGATTGAGCGAGAAATGTCGCTGCGTTGCATTCATTGCCGTTGCTCCTGTGCTGCGCGAACCCGTAGCCTGCTTGAGTGTAGAGACGCTGGATCGCTGATGGCGCCGAACCGCAAGGAGAATTGTTATGGACGTCCGTTCGATAAAAGACGTTGCACCTGTTGTTGAACACAACGGAACCGTGCCGGTCTGGTGGCTCGTGAACCCTCGCGAGATGTTCGACATCACCAAAGGCGGACACCTTGAATTGGTGAGCGAATTCGAAGTTGCGGGTGGGGGCTACGTCGACCCGCACCATCACCCGACCCATGAGTTTTATTACGTGACTGCAGGGCGGGGAATCATGGAGATCTCGGGTGAATCTCGGGAAATCGCGCAGGGCGATCTTGTGCATATTCCGCCGAACGCCGTGCACAGCTTGCGGCCGGTGAGCGAGCATGCACCGATTCACTGCTTCTGTTTTGCGGTGGGTACGCCCGACGCTGAAGCCATTGACTACACCTCGCATTGATGACTAGCCCGAGAGTATTGGTCACGCGCCGACTCCCCGAAGGCGGTCTTGACCCACTTATTAACGCCGGATTTGAAATCGTGGGGCCACGTGACGACGACACCCCGTATTCCAGCGAGGAATTGCTTGGATTGGCTGAGTCAGTTGACGCGATCGTCTGCTTGCTCACGGATCTCATCGATTACGAAATCCTGAGTGTCGGCGCGGCGCATTCTTTGCGAGTGATCGCAAACGTTGCAGTTGGCTACGACAATATCGATTGGCGTTCGGCGCATCGTCTCGGCATTGAAGTGTCGAATACTCCAGGAGTACTCGACGAAACCACTGCCGATGCTGCGGTGTTGTTGATGCTTGCGGCGTCGCGTCTGACGTTTGCAGCCGAGTCGGATTTGCGGGCAGGGGATTGGCCAGGTTGGGGAATCACACAGTATTTGGGTGTCGATATACACGGAGCCACGCTCGGAATCATTGGCTTCGGCCGAATTGGACGTGCAGTCGCTCGGCGCGCACAAGGTTTCGGGATGCGCGTGCTTCATCACAGCCGACGTGAAACCGGCGAACCCGGGTATATGGATGATCTCGATGAGCTATGTCGCGTGGCGGACATCATTTCGATCCATACCCCCGGTGGCCCCGACACCGTGCATCTCATCGATGGCCGGCGCCTCGCATTGATGAAGACGACTGCCGTGTTGGTGAACACGGCCCGAGGGTCGGTGGTCGACGAAGCGGCGCTGGCTGAAGCGCTGCATGCCGGATCGATCTTTGCCGCGGGTCTTGATGTGTTCGAACGCGAACCCGAAGTTCATCCGCGATTGTTGACCGCGCCACGAACTGTATTGCTCCCGCATATTGGCTCGGCCTCGCAAGCGACACGCCGCAACATGGCATTGTCGGCTACGAATGCCGTAGCGCAATATTTGCAAGGCGGTCGACCCGCGAACCTGATTGCCCGCGAACCCAATAGCGACTGATTCGGATCAGTCGGTGAGCGTAACTTTCACCGCTGTCTCATCGAGTTCGAGGAGCTGGACGGTTGTGGAGCCAGCGCGAAGCTGTTCAAAGTACCGTCGTTCGGCTTGGGCGCGCTCTCGCCCCGCAGCGATGATGTCTTCGATCGTCGCCCCATCAGCGATTGTCACTCCGTCTGCATCGCCCACAACCCAGTCACCAAGTTTCACCTCGACGCCGCCAACCGACGTGGTGCTCCCGACACTGCCAGGTCGAATCTTGGATGCGCCGCGCAAGGCAATCGTGCTGGAAAACGCGGGGAATCCAAGGCGTTGTAGTGCATCGATATCGCGAACGCCTCCGTCAATCACGAGGCCAGCGATGCCCCGAGCTTGTGCGCCCGTGGTGAGCACTTCACCCCAATACCCGAGTTCGGGGATGTCACCAACGTTGACCACTAAGACGCTGCCAGCGGGCGCCTGCGCGACTGCGACGTGAATCGCAAGGTTGTCGCCCGGGGTGCAGACAACCGGAACTGCGAGCCCAATCACTTGGGCGCCCCGCCATGCCGGGCGAACGCGGTCGCGCATTGCTTCGCCGCCCGATTCTCCGACGGTCGCGGCACCCAGTTGTTGCAGGGACGAGATAATTGTGTCGTGGTCCATTGGTGTGATGCTTAGCGCCGAACGCGACGGTCTCGCCACTACAGACGTGATGATTGGCGGAGGGCGAGGGATTTGAACCCTCGAGGGAGCTTATGACCCCCTACTCGCTTAGCAGGCGAGCACCTTCGGCCACTCGGTCAGCCCTCCGTTGTCGAGCATACCGGAGGCGTAACCCATTCCCGGCAGCGATACGGCTTGGGCGATACGGTGACTACGTGGACCCCGTTGCGGCGTTGCAAGAGATCGCCGAACTGCTCGCGTACCAACGTGATGCTGGCTTTCGGGCGCGAGCATTTACCAACGCCGCCCGAGCCATTCAAGGTGCAAGCCTCGAAGATCTGCAACGGATTTCGGCCGCAGGCCAGTTGGCCGCGCTGCCGGGAGTGGGCGACAAGACTGCGGCAGTGATCACCGAGGCGCTGACGGGAGTGGTACCCGCATATTTGTTGCAGCTTCGGGCTGAATCCCGTGCCGATGTTGCCACTGAAGCGGGGCGGGCTCTGCAGAAGGCTCTCCGGGGCGATCTTCATTTGCATTCCGATTGGTCCGATGGTGGCGACACGATGCATGCCATGGCCGCCGCGGCACGCGAGATCGGCCATGAGTATTTGGCGCTTACCGACCACTCGCCCCGCTTAAAGGTCGCGAACGGGCTGGATGCGCAACGGTTGAGTGATCAGCTTGATGCAGTGGCGGCAATCAACCGTGAGTTCGCACCCTTTCGACTACTCACCGGTGTCGAAACCGACATTCTTGATGACGGCGCACTCGATGGTGAGCCCGAGTTGCTGTCGCGCCTTGATGTGGTGGTCGCCAGTGTGCATTCGAAGCTGCGAATGGAACGCCAACCGATGACGGAACGGATGATTTTGGCAATGGCGAACCCGCTCGCCGACATACTCGGCCATTGCACTGGTCGATTGGTCACGGGTCGTGGTCGCCCTGAATCGGAATTCGACGCCGACATGGTGTTCGCGTCGTGTTTGCACTTTGACAAGGCCGTTGAGATTAACTGCCGGCCGGAACGGCTCGATCCACCGAAGCGCATGTTGCGGCGAGTGGTGGAGCTCGGCATCAAGGTATCGATCGATACCGACGCCCATGCAACACATCAGTTGCAGTGGCATCCATACGGTTGTAATCGTGCCGCGGAGTGCGGAGTGCCAGTGCAATCAATTGTGAATACCTGGCCGGTCGATGAGCTTCTCGCTTGGTGCGCGAGCCACGAATCGCTATAGCGGTTCGCTCATTGCGAAACAACGACGATCGCCTCGTGCGCGCTCAGCGTGATAGTCCCCGCAATCACGTGTCCCTCTCGGTTGGTTGATCCGCTATCGGTTGAGAGTGCGACCGTGCCAAACACATCGTCGATTGTGACTGGGATGGCCCCGAAGTTCATTGCCACGACTGTGGATTCTCCCCGTCGCCACGCCCATGCCAGAGTGTCATCGCCGGTGGGTATCGACGTGTACGCGCCTCGCCGCAGGTCGTCGGATTCACGTCGCAGTTTGATGAGGCGGCGGGTCAACGCGAGCATCGATTGCGGATCATCAACTTGCGCGGCAACGTTGCACGCTTCGTGGTCGCCGTAGCGGAGCCAGGGCACAACGCCAGGGTCACTAAATCCCGCGCCCGATGCCGCGTTCCAATGCATTGGGGTGCGCTCATTGTCGCGGCCCATACGCGGCCCGAACATGTGGCCTACAGGATCAAGAATTTCGGGCTCAGGCACGTCGGTGTCGGGCATGCCGATCTCATCGCCGTAGTACAAAAACGGTGTGCCGCGTAGCGTCATCAACATCAACATCGCCGCGCGAATTTTGGCTGGTTCGTTGTTGCACCAACGAGTAGCCCACCGATGATTGTCGTGGTTGCCGCCAGTCCATGTCGGCCACGCGGTTGCTGGTAGTAACGCCTCGGCTGATTCCACGGCGGTGCGCATCTCGGTGGCGTCGAATCGTGCATGCAACAAGATCATGTTGAACGCCAAGTTGAGTTCGTCATCGTTGCCGTAATACGCGGCATACGCGTTCGAATCAAGTACGTAGGTCTCACCGACGAGCACGCGAGGGTCGGCGTAGCTATCGGCGACCGCACGCCAACGTCGGATGACGTCATGAACCTCGGGGCGATTGGTGTTGTACACGAAACGTTGCCCGTACATTCGCGTGTACCAATGATCGTCGGCTTCGGTCGGTGGGTTGTCGCGAAGTTCTCGATCCTTTACGACTGCGTGGCAAACATCGAGGCGAAAACCGGCCACCCCGCGGTCGTACCAGAAGCGAAAAATTCGATCAAACTCGTCGCGAACGTCATCGTTCCACCAGTTCAAATCCGGTTGCGAAGCAAGAAACTGACTGAGGTGGTACTGACCACTCACGGTATCGAGAGTCCAGGCACTTGCACCGGGATTAAAGGTATTGACCCAATTGTTGGGCGAGCCGCCGTCGGGCGCCGGGTCGGCCCAGACGTAGTAGTCCCGCTTCGAGGACGTGGGCGACTGCAATGCATCCGCGAACCAGGAATGTTGATCACTCGAGTGGTTGGGCACAAGGTCGAGCAACACCCGAATACCGCGTTCGGTCGCCTCGGCGATCAGGTCGTCGAGGTCATCCAGCGTGCCCAGTTCTGGATGCACTGCGCAGTAATCGCTGACGTCATAACCCCAGTCGTCGTTTGGGCTGGCAGTGATCGGGTTGATCCAGATGCCTTCGACACCGAGCCACTGGAGGTAGTCGAGTTTTCCGGTAATTCCGCGGAGGTCGCCGATGCCATCGCCGTTGGAATCGCTGAATGAACGTGGATAGATCTGGTACAGCACGCCGTCGCGCCACCATACCCAGTCGTGTCCGCCCGGGGAGGTTGTCATGCAGTGAGACTAGTGAGGGTGGAGTGCCGCGCTGAGTCGCTCGGTACTGTCGTCGCCGTCGATTGCAAGGTGTACGACGATTCGTAGGTCGGGATCACCAGCAGGGATGAGTTGCTGGGTGATGAACTCAAGACGTCCCGCGTCGTTGTGATGAAACACTCGACGATGACTTTCGAATCCGCCGATGTCGTGGCGGGTCCACCACGTATTGAATTCGTGGCTTAAGGATCGCAAGTTGGCGACCATGTTGGCGACCGCAGGGTCATCGCGCACCGGGAGTGACTCCGCGCGAAATTGGGAGAGCACTCGGCGCGCCTCAGCTTCCCAGTCGCCAATCAGCGTCCGCGCGCTGGGTTCGGCGAACATCACCCACACAAGGTTGCGCACCTCGGGTGCAAGGTCTTTCACCTGTGGATACAAACATTCGAATGGCGCATTCCACGCCAAGAAATCCCAGCGCGGCCCGATCACATACGCCGGTGATGGAGCAAGTGAATCGAGAATGCGCACTACGGCGTCCGGTGCCGTATCTCGCCCTGGGTTGATCGCCCCGCGGTTGGGATAACCGCTTAATGCGAGCAGATGCTCGCGTTCGACTGGGTCGAGTAGTAGCGCGCGCGCGAGTGCATCGATCACGTCAAGGGATGCGTTGATGGGACGGCCCTGTTCGAGCCAGGTATACCAACTGACCGACACGTTTGCGAGCAGTGCAACCTCCTCGCGGCGTAGCCCCTGCGTTCGGCGCCGCGCCCCCGCGATGAGCCCGACATCGCCAGGAGTGAGCACCGCTCGGCGGGCACGGAGAAACTCCGCAAGGTCGGTGCGACGTGACATCTCCCTATTCGAGCACGTCTGCTGCTCTCGTAGGGTGGTACTTCCAGTCCCAGGATCGACCCGCCCTTGTGCCCAGGTGGCAATGCGTCGTTCTATAGACCCATGTTGACCTCCTCAAAGGCCCGTCTCTCCATGCGTGCGTCATTGGCGCCGACGTCCACGATCCGTGAGTTGCTCGCACTGACAGACCAACCGGGTATGCGATCCATGGCCGGTGGGTTGCCCGACCCTGCGACGTTTCCGGTGGACGCATTGCGAGCGGCCGCACAACGGGTGTTGGTCGAAGGATCGGATGCCGCACATCGAGCGTTGCAGTACGGCCCGACTGACGGCGTGTTCGACTTTCGGGTCGCGATTGCTGCGAATCAATCATTGCACGGCATTGCCGAGATGAATCCCGATGAACTTGTCGTGACGACCGGATCGCAGCAAGCCCTTGACTTGCTCACTCGCACAATGATCGATCCAGGAGACGACATAGCCGTTGATGATCCTTGCTACCTCGGGGCGCGCCAGACATTTCTTGCCGGTGGCGCGACATTGCGCGGTATCCCCGTGGATAGCTGTGGGCTCCAAACCGAGGTGCTTGCGGAGATGTTGGCAACTGGATATCGGCCTCGTTTGGTCTACACCGTCGCCAATTTTCAGAATCCCAGTGGTGCCACACTGAGCGAGCAACGGCGATTGGCGTTAGTTGCGCTCGCAGAACAGTACGGATTTGTGATTATTGAGGACGATCCGTATCGGTCGTTGTCTTTCACTGGTGAGCTGTTGTCGTCGTTGGGTTCGCTGAATGCTGAAGTCGTCATTTCGATCGGTTCCTTGTCCAAAGTGCTGTCACCGGGTATGCGTCTCGGCTGGCTTCGAGCGCCGATGTGGATTCGTGAGGCGATCGTGCGCGCCAAGCAGGCGTGCGATCTTCACACCTCAACGCTGACGCAAATGATTGCGCTGCAAATCCTTGAACTACCGGGCTTCATTGATTCCCACATCACTGCGAACCGTGTTCGGTATGCCACTCGTTCGTTGGCGCTCGGCTCAGCAATCGAGGCCCGAGGATATTTTGCAGCGATGCCGAAGGGTGGAATGTTCACTTGGGTGCAGATGCCGGGCGTCGACACCGAGGTGCTGCTTGCGCGCTCAATTTTGGAAGGGGTTGCCTTCGTCCCTGGCGCGGCATTTTCCGTTGACCAAATGTGGAACGACTTTGCGCGCTTGTCGTTTGCGACACTCGATGAAACCAACTTGGTGATTGCCGCGAACATCCTTGCTGATGTCGCAGACACCATGCGCTAACGGATGCCTGGTTACGACGTGACCGGTGCGGTTTCGCCGTTGCTAGCCGCCCAGAGGCGGGCGTAGAGGCCGTCGTGGGTGATTAACGAATCGTGATCGCCATCTTCGACAACGCGACCTTGATCGATCACGAGGATTCGATCGGCAAGGCGAGCCGTCTGAAGCCGGTGCGCAATCAAGATCGTGGTACGACCCTGCGCGGCCACGCTGATCGCTTCGGTGACGAGTGCTTCGGTGTGAAGATCGAGATTCGACGTTGCTTCATCGAGTAGCAGGATCGCCGGGTCGACGAGGTGCGCACGCGCCAATGCAATGAGCTGGCGTTGTCCGCTCGACAGCGAACGTCCGCGTTCCGAGACTGGCGAGTGGTATCCCCATGGAAGCGTGGCGACGAAATCGTGTGCGCCGACCGCTCGAGCCGCCGCTTCGACTTCGGCGTCGGAACAATCACGTCGACCGTATGCGATGTTGTCGCGGATCGTGCCCGCGAATAGGAACGCCTCTTGGGGAACGATGCCGAGTTGGGCGTGATACGCGACTGCGTCATAGTCGCGCACGTCGACGCCATCGACTCGTACGGTGCCGTCGTTGACGTCGTAGAAGCGTGCGACGAGCTTGAGAATTGTCGACTTCCCCGCGCCGGTTTCACCGACCAGCGCCACTGATTGACCAGGTTTGATGGTGAGCGAGGCGTTGTGGAGGGCATCGGTGGTCGAGGTTGCGTATCGGAAGGTGACATCGCGCAGTTCGATCGAACCGCGCAATCGCGACGGCACGATGGGCTCGGCGGCTGCGGGCACTGTCGTCTCGGTTGCAAGCAGGTCACCGATCCGAGTCAACGAAACCTGAGCCTGTTGCCACGAGTCGAACACTTGCGACAGTTGCTGGATGGGAGAAAAGAACAGATCCAGATATAGCAAAAACGCAATAAGGGCACCGCTAGATAACGAACCGTCAGCCACGTAGACGCTGCCAGCGCCCAATACCAGCGCGCCTGTGAGATCTGAGAGCATCTCGACAAACGGAAAATACAACGCCACGAGCTTCTGGGCTCCGAGGCGAGCATCAAGATACTTTTTGGAAACCTTCGCGAAGTCTTTTTCGTTCGATCCTTCACGCACGTAGGCTTGGGAGACGCGCACGCCGGAAAGCCCTTCTTGCAGGTTCGCGTTCACCGTGGCGATGCGTTCTCGCGCGGTCTCATAGGCACGCGACGATTCACGCCGGAACCACAACGTTGCAATGGTTAATGGTGGCACTGCAATCGAAGCGATAAGCGCGAGTTTCGGGTTCATCACTGCGAGCGCGACACCGACGCCCACGAAGGTGACGCCGCTCACGAGCGCGGTAACGAGGCCCGTCTGCAAGAGCTGCGCGAGCGAATCGATATCGGTAGTCATGCGGGTCATTACCCGTCCCGCCATTTCGCGTTCGTAGTAATCCACGCCAAGCCGTTGCAGATGTGAGAACACCTTGACTCGCAATGCAAACAGAATGCGTTCGGCGGTGCGGCCCAACACTCGTTGCTGGCCCCACATGATGACCCAGTCAGAAAGCGTGACCACTAAAAAGACGCTGACTGCGAGAAAAAGTACGTAAGTATCGGCATTTTTGACGCCCTTGTCGATGCCGATGCGCACAAACAAGGGAGACGACAAAGTGGCGAGCGCGTCGAGTGTCACCAACAACAATCCGAGAGCGAGGCTGCGGCGGAATCGATGGAGCAGGCGCGCGAGCCGAAAATTCGGGTCGGGCTGTTGTAATACGATTGCGTCAAGCTGAGGTGAATGTGTCGCTGGTGCGAGCGCCGCGACTTGCGCCATGAGCTCGGGAGTCGCCTCAAGTCGACCTGCAAGGCCGGATGCCATGCCGACCATGCCGCCTCCACCTGGAGGGCCGATGCGACCAACTGCTTCGGAACTCAGTGCGTGTACCCGTGGACCGAGCTCGTCGCCCGGTCTGCGCCACGCTGTTGGAGTGATCCCGACAGCTTGAGACTCAGTTGCCGCTTCGAGGTCGGGTGTTGGAAGTACATCGTTGCCTTCTGCGTCGTCGCCCGGTCCAGCCAACAGCGCGCGATAGGCGTCGCAACGAGTCCACAGGTCATCGTGCGTTCCGCTGTCGAGCACTTGGCCGTGATCCACCACAACGATGCGATCAGCGAGGGCAAGCGTGGATCGCCGGTGGGCAATCAAAATGGTTGTGCGTTCGCCCAGCAACCGCTCCAGCGTTGCGTGTATTTCCTCCTCCACTTTCGCATCAATCGACGATGTCGCGTCGTCAAGAATGAGCACTTGCGGGTCGCTGATGAGCGCGCGGGCGAGTGCGATCCGTTGGCGTTGGCCCCCCGACAACGTGAGTCCGTTCTCGCCGACGACTGTGTCGTAACCATCGGGCAGTGCAAGGATGAATTTGTGGGCCTCAGCGGCCTGAGCCGCGGCTTGTATTTCATCGTCCGTCGCTCCGGGTTTACCGAAACCGATGTTGGAACGAATCGAATCGGAAAACAAGAAGCTGTCTTCGAAAACTACGCCGATCTGCTGCCGAAGGCTGGCCAGCGTAACCTTACGTACGTCGATGCCATCGATGCTGACGCTTCCGCGTTGCGCGTCGTAAAACCGAGGAACCAACAACGCGACAGTTGATTTCCCTGACCCTGATGCACCAACCAGCGCCACCGTTTCGCCGGGTTGGATCGACAACGAAAAGCCGCTCAACACAGGTTCGGTGCTGGTGTATCCGAAATGCACATCTTGAAGTTCGATCGCGCCGGAAGTGGCCGCGAGCGGCTGCGCGTCGGGCGCATCTTCTACAAGCGGCGTGCAGGCCAACAAGTCAGCGATGCGTTCGACGCCAGCGCGCGCCATTTGGCCGACGGTCAAGATTGCCGCGAGCATGCGCACGGGTGGGACGAGTCGAATCATGTACGTACTGAACGCAAGGAAAGTACCGACCTGAATACGTCGGTTGATCACTAGCCAGCCACCGAGCGCCAAACCCGCCACCTGACCCAGAGCTGGTATTACTTGCAGCATGGGAGAAAGTCGGGCTTGAAGGTTGACTAGTCGCAGCCGCGATCCGTACAAGCCGGTGGCGTCGGCAATTAGGCGGTCAATTTGTTGCTGTTCCTGCCCGAATCCTTTGACGACGCGCACGCCCGTAACGGATTCTTCTACGACGGCGGCCACGTCGCCTGCGCGTTGTTGCGCGTCCCAGCTCGCCGGAAACACGCTGGTGCGCAATCGCAACGCAGTGAAGAGCAGCAACGGCGCCATTGCCAGCAGAATCACTGTGAGCAACGGTGACAGAAAGACCATGATGGTGATTGAGACCACAAACATGATCACGTTCGCCATGCCGATCGGCAGGAACATCAGGAGGCCTTGCACGAGCGCAATGTCAGAGCTGGCTCGAGTTACGAGCTGACCAGTTGAGAGCTCGTCGTGGCTTTGAAAATCGAGTCGTTGGAGCTGACCAAAGATCGATGTGCGTAGATCGTGCTGTACATCAAGCGCGATGCGCCCGCCGCGGTATCGGCGCACGTATGCGAGTACGAAACGCAGCAGTCCAATGATGACGATCACTGTCAGCCACGGTGCTAGCGGTCGACGATTGTTCAAGATCACATCGTCGATCACGATTTTTTGTATCAACGGCGCGAAGGCCGCGACGACCGTGCCCGCGATCGCGACGCCAAACGCCACAAACGCGTGTGCTTTATGAGGCAGCATCCACAACAGGAGCTGGCGAATCCATCCTGTTGTCTGGCGCTTACTTCGTCCGGCGCTTACGAGTGGTTCCTCACGCATTTCGCTCGTCCCTCGCTCCTGCGCTGACTTCACCACCGCGTTTTGTTTGGCGTCGATTTGTCAAACTTGTCGTTTGGCTCCTGGCACTGAGTGATTCCGATCGTAACTGCTCGCGAACCCTCGAATCTATGTTCGTTGCCTCAATCACTGCCACTGGAGCGAGCAAACAGGAATGCTTGGGGTGTTGATTCGTGGTCGTGTATCACTTCTCGCACGATGGTGGTGGTCACCTCGAAGTTGGCGTTGACGAGGTGCTCGACGACATCGCGCACATTGTGGCGGTAGTTCGTGAGCGCGGATCCCGACCCGTACGCGTTGGGTTTCGTGACCGCATGGCCGTCGCCGGCTTGAAACGCAAGGAGGGCATCCCCGCCCGGTTGCAACACGCGAAAGAGTTCAGTGAATGCAATTGTGAGCTCCGCAGGCGGCGTGTGGATGATCGAGTACCAACACACAGCGCCGCGCAACGAGGCCGTTGCATACGGCAGTGCGTCGAGCGCTCCAATTTCGAATTGGATGTGTGGATGCGCGCGGCGGGCCTGGCCCAGCATCGATTCCGAAAGGTCGGTGCCCACCGCTTCAAGGCCGAATCCCGCAAGGTACGCAGCGACGCGACCAGGGCCGCATCCGATATCCGCGATCGTGCCAGGATTGAGCGACACGGTCTCAACGAAGGCGGCGAGCGCAGCCCGGTCGATCGGAGCTTCGATCCCTGCTGAGATTGTGGTCCCGATGGCTGCCGCGTATTCATCAGCGGTGCGGTTGTACACATCGCGGGTTGTCGTTATGTGTTCCAAATCGCGCATCGCCTCACGGTATCGGCGCAGCGTGTGTTTGCATCGGATATTTCGGACGCGGCAACGGTCGCGACCTGGGTTGTGACGGCGACGTAGCGTCAGTCTTTCTTCGCCATGTCGTCGATGAAGCCCTTCGCCGTGTCGGCGGCGCTTTCCACTTTGTCCTTGTGATCGCCAGCCTTGCTCTCGACGAAATCGGCGGCTTTGTCGATGCCCATTTTCATTTTGTCGCCATGATCTTCGGCGAGATCACCGAGTTTGTCTTTGGCGTCATCAGCGAGGCCCTTGACTTTGTCGAAAATGTTGTCCATGCGAGTCTCCGTTCGGCTCGGGTGGTACATCCGCCCAGTGGCACTATACGCAAAAGGTCGCCGCGGGTCACGGGTGCCCTTTCCATGTGTGCAAGGCTGGTTGATGGAAATCCGAGAGCACGCCGAACGGAGTTACTGGCAAAGTTCGCGTTCAAACGTTCGAATGGGTGTGCGATGGTTGGCTTGACATCCGATATGTGCGCCGCGTACTTGCGACGGCTAGGGCTCTACGCGGAGCCGCCGTCTGTCGAGGCACTAGGCGCGTTGATGCGCCGTCACGTGCAACGAGTTCCCTACGAAACCATGTGGATTCATATGGGCGATCTATGGAACGTCGATCCGGTTGAATCAGCGCGGCGCATTGCGATGAGCGATCGTGGTGGTTATTGCTTTCATCTCAACGGAGCATTCAGCTCATTGCTTGCGACATTGGGTTATAGCGTGCAACGACACGTTGGCGGTGTGCACGGACCTGAGGGGCCCGACCCATTGACGTTGACGAATCATCTCGTATTGACCGTGCATGGTTTGCCTACTGACACGAACTCGGTCGGCGACTGGTACATTGACGTCGGTCTCGGCGATGCCTTGTATGAACCGTTGCCGTTGAGTGAGGGTCAGTTCACGCAAGGTCCGTTTGTGCTGACGTTGAACCAACAGCGGCATAGCGAAGGTGGTCGGGTTGGAGATTGGCATCTGCAGCACGATCCGAACGGCGTATTTGTTGGCATGAATTGGTGCGCGGAACCTGCCGAGATGCGCGACTTTGAGCAACGCAACTTGGTGTTGTCAACTTCGCCAGAGTCGAACTTTGCCAAAGTCGCATTGGCGATGCGACGCGACGCGACGGGTGTCGACATGATGCGAGGGCTCATGCTCGTTCGACTTGGGGAAGGGATACCTGAACCGACATTTCTGACCGAACGCGCGAATTGGTTTGCAGCGCTTGCTGACATCTTCGGCCTTACGTTTGCCAACGTTTCTGCCGAAATGGTGGACGCCTTGTGGTTACGCGCGCTCACAACCCACGAAGCTTGGGCCGCGCGGCACTGAACGATTTTCGATATCGCTTGTCCCCACAAGTACGTGCATTCCCCGCTTGGTACGATCGGCATGTGGCACAGTCTGAGTTTCTTGATCTCTCCGACGAGGTTTGGCGGCGGATACAGCGGCGTCTCGATGGACTGAGCGATGAAGAATATTTCTGGGAACCTGCGCCAGGATGTTGGAGTATTCGTCGACGGGTCGATGGCAGTTGGTTTGCTGACTCGGTGTTTCCGAGACCCGAGCCTGAGCCGTTTACAACGATCGCATGGCGGCTCTGGCATCTGATCGATATGTACGGCGAAGATCGTGCGCACCGTTGGCTCGATGTCGAGGCACAAGGCGAAGCGTTTGGACTCGACGCGCCAGATCCACAACCGCCGCAGTCGGCTGCCGCGGCTATTGAGATGCTCGAGCGCGCCCATGATCGGTGGGAATCTCACCTTGCGCTCGCGAGCGAAGTGTCGATGCAAGAACTCGTCGGCGGTGTTGCCGGACCGGGTTTTGCATCAGCAACCCGTGCGGCTTTCGTATTGCACATGTTCGATGAGTTCATCCACCATGGCGCGGAGATCGCACTATTGCGAGACTTGTGGCGGTGGCAACATCCGTTTGAATCCAGCCGGATGGAGCGAATTGCCCGTGGCGATCGCAGTTTGGTGGACACCCTGCCCCAAGCGGGCTTCACGGCTGAACTAGTTGAACAGGCTGCCGCATACGCGCGATGGGATCTCGTTGCCGATCTCGTGCGAGGTGGCGCGCCGCCCACAACATCGGGCACGACTCCGTTGCACTATGCGGCGGGCGCCGGTGAAGTGGAGGTGGTTCGAATGTTGCTTGAACGCGGCGCGGACCCGAGTGCTGCGGACCCGATCTATCGTGCAACGCCGCGCCGATGGGCAGAGTTCCTGAATCAACCTGCAGTGGTTGCCATTTTCGATCTCGCCGACTCGTAGCGGACTGAGCTCGCGAGTCGTTTGATTGTTTCGTATCTCCGCACTCCAGGGCGTGACGAGCGCGGCCGTGTTCGATCCATCTGGTCCGGTGGAGTGGATCGCGGCGCATTGACTGGATCAATTGCTGGAGTTGACAGTGAGTCTCCACTCAGTGCGCACTTCGACGATCTCAAATCCGAGGGCGTCATTGATGGCGAGCATCGCGGCGTTCGAGAACGCGTTGCCGGTGCGTACGGTCGCGACGGCTGGTCTCTCCCGGCGAAGCCGGAGAAGGACTTCGGCTTTTGCCCACTTAGCCAAGCCGAGGCCTCGGTGTGCCGGATCGATCGCGGTGTTCCTTTGGTAGGCCATCGCTGGAGCCCAGGGTTCGAACACGATCTCGGTCCCGCCAATAGCGATGCCACTTGGATTCCGCACGAACACGGTCCACCGATGCCGACCAGCTTCTTCGAGAGCGCGATCAAGCTGAGCGACGTGCTCAGTATCGATCAGGATGTCGCCAGTTGCCAAGGTGTCTCGGGGCTGGGTGTTCATGAGGTGGTGGAAGCTGGCTGCGTCACCACGCAACTGCTTCGAGTATGGGCCGTCCCAAAACTGCAATCGGTAGCCGGGCGCTCGGGAACGCGCAGAAGCGATCCACGAATCGAGCTGGTCGAGATCGAGTCGAGCGACTTGGAGTTCACTGTTTCGATTCACCCGGCCGACGGAAGCACCGAGGCCCTTTGAGAACGGTTCACCTGCTGGAATCGCGTCGTGGGTCGACCAACTGATGCTCGCCCGACCCTCGTCGATAGCGGTGTGCAACACTTCTCGGGCGAGCGCTGAGCCCACTCCACTTTGTCGCCACGGACGACGGACATACACGTAGCTTTCCATGTGTCCGACATCGCCGGCTGAATTCGACCAGCACGCGCCGCAGCCGACAGGTGTCCCGTCACTGAGGTCGGCGACCCATGTGTGGTCGTCGAACAACGACGGCAGATTCCTTGCGTATCTCATGTACGAGGCGAGCGGCTGCGGCTCCGCCCCCGGAAAACGCTCGGACTCGATCTCGGACTCGACCAGGTGCATCGCCGCCAACTCTGCATCCGAACCGTGGCGAAATCCGACGCGACGGACGCGGAATCTGAACGTCGGCTCACTCATTTCGTTAGCTTACGGACGGGTCTTCTGAGGTGCCTTTCGAATTCCTCGCCTACGCGTCGAGCTCTTGAGCCGTCTTGCGCAGGGCGGTGCTGGCATCGCCGAGGAGCGGCGGGCCGTGACCGAAGCATGCGATGTCACCCTCGAGACGTGCGAGCTGGCGGAAGGACTCCATGGCGTGCTGGCGTGCGACATTGAACGGTCCGAGCGTGCTGGCCGCGTGATCGCAACATCGCGGCGCGCCGGTGAGGAGCTGACGTTTGGGCTCGTCCCCGCTGAGCTCGCCGGATACCTCGCCGAACGCGGTCTTCACCAAGTGAGCGACATCGGCGCCGCGGAATATCGCCCCCTCTACTACGGCAGTGCGGCCAGCAGGATTCGTGGCCACGAGTTCTACCGACTCGCTCACGCGATGGTGTAGGTAGACCAGCGATCCTGGACGGGGCGTATCGCGTTCGGCACTCCGCTGCGATGCAGAGCAAGAGCCATAGATCCGTTGCCCGGGACGAGATCTGGGAAGCCACCCCAGCGCAAGATTCTGGCGTACAGAGCACCCCGCAGTCGACATCCTCGATGAACGACGACGTGTGTACGATTCGCTCATGAACCTCGAATCGCTACTCGGCGCAGATGCTGAGTCCCTTCTTGCGCACACTTGCACCGGGATCAGCAGGGACGACCTTCAACTTCCCGGTCCTGATTTCGTCGACCGGGTGTGGACCTAGAGCGACCGGCCGATTCAGGTGCTGCGAAGCCTCCAACAGCTCTACAACCACGGGAGGCTCGCGGGCACTGGCTACGTGTCAATCCTGCCAGTCGACCAGGGCATCGAGCACTCCGCGGCCGCGTCGTTCGCGCCGAACCCGAAGTACTTCGACCCGGCCAACATTGTCGAGCTGGCGATAGAAGGCGGCTGCAACGCGGTGGCCACCACCTTTGGGGTGCTCGGTTCCGTCGCGCGCCGCTACGCCCACAAGATTCCTTTCATTGTGAAGGTCAACCACAACGAGTTGATGACGCTGCCGAACAAGTTCGACCAGATCATGTTCGGTTCCGTGCGCCAAGCTTGCGACCTCGGTGCGGCAGGTGTCGGCGCGACGATCTACTTCGGTTCCGAAGAAGCAACTCGCCAGATCCAGGAGGTCGCGGCAATGTTCGAAGAGGCGCACCGATTAGGCATGTTCACGGTGCTGTGGTGTTACCTGCGCTACACCGGCTTCAAGACCGACGCCGCCGACTACCACGTCGCGGCCGACCTGACTGCGCAGGCCAATCACCTCGGCGTCACCATCGAGGCTGACATCATCAAGCAGAAGCTGCCGGAGAACAATGGCGGGTTCAACGCGTTCACGGGCTACGGCAAGACCCACAAGGCGGCGTACGAGAAGCTGACCACCGACCACCCGATCGACCTCACTCGTTGGCAGGTCGCCAACTGCTACATGGGCCGTGCCGGCCTCATCAACAGTGGTGGCGCGTCGTCGGGCGAATCCGACCTCGCCGAAGCCGTACGCACTGCGGTGATCAACAAGCGGGCGGGCGGCACGGGCCTGATCTCGGGCCGCAAGGCGTTCCAGCGCCCGATGGCCGAGGGGATCGCGCTACTCAACACGATCCAAGACGTCTACCTCGATACGTCGATCTCCGTCGCTTGAACTGCTCGCGCGGTGATTCGGAGGCCGCGGCACAAGTTGTTGATCTGACAACGCGGAGGGAGTGGGATTCGAACCCACGGAGGCTTGCACCTCACACGCTTTCCAAGCGTGCCGATTCGGCCGCTCTCGCATCCCTCCCGGGGTCGCAGATCGTAGTTGGCGGCGGGACTGGGTAACCTCTCGGAGTCCGGCGTGGCACCGTTGAGGTGGTTCGCCCGGGTCCGGCGCGACGGGAGTCCGTGAACCGAGTCAGATGCGGAAGCAAGCAGCTCTCAGCGGAAACTCTCGGGTGCCGCCGGGTTGCCTGGGCGAGCCTCCTGAGCGGTGGCTGGGTGCGCCGGAGCTCGGGGTGGTCACACGATCTGGTGGTTTGCGCGGTGTGTGTGGGACCGCGGGGGGTGGATGGGTGCGCCGGGGCTTGGGTGGTCACACGATCTGGTGGTTTGCGCGGTGTGTGTGGGACCGCGGGGGTGGATGGGTGCGCCGGGGCTTGGGGCCAAGTGCGTTGTCCTATCGCTCGGTTACGATGCCTTCAATGGAGCCGGAGCCGCGTGAAAAACTGAAGTCGCAGTCTCTCTATCGCAAATATCGCCCACAGTTTTTTGGTGAATTGAAAGGCCAGCACCACATCATTGCTGCACTTCGCAACGCACTCCTGGAAGATCGCATCGGCCACGCATACCTATTTTCGGGGCCACGCGGCACCGGCAAGACCACGACGGCGCGTATTCTCGCCAAGGCACTGAACTGCCTTGAGCTCACCAACGAGGGTGAGCCGTGCGGTGCCTGTGTGAACTGTCAGGGCGTCGCAGCTGGCAACTTCGCTGATCTCATCGAACTCGACGCCGCGTCCAACAACAAAGTTGAACACGCCCGCGATCTTGTGGGCGCGGTGCACGGTGGCCTGAGCGCAAACGGCAAACGCAAGGTGTATGTGGTCGACGAAGTGCACATGCTCACGACGGCAGCATCGAATGCGCTGTTGAAAACGCTCGAAGAACCACCTGATCATGTTGTATTTATTCTTGCGACCACCGACCCCAACAAGGTGCTGCCGACCATCCGGTCGCGAACGCAGCACTTGGAATTCTCGCTACTCACTAACGACGAGCTGCGCGAACATCTCACAGACATCGCGGGCCGCGAAGGTGTCGAGGTAGATGCGGACGCGCTTGAGGCTGTGGTACGTCAGGGCGCGGGTTCGGCTCGCGACGCCATGTCGAAGCTCGACATCGCGATCGCGGTAGGCATTGAGGGCAGTAATCATCACCTCGACAGCGCGAGTGTGCTCGCGGCCTTTGGAGGCACCGGATTTGAACGCCGCATCGCAGTGTTGCAGGCAATTGCCGACGAAGACGTAGCTGGCGCATTGCTCAGCGTCGCTGATGCATTGCGAAGCGGCATCGATCCGCGAACTTTGGCGGAAGAACTACTTGCCACCACTCGCGACGCGTTCGTGTTTACCGCGGGCGGCGGCAAAATTGCCCATGACGGCCCGGCTGAAGAAACGGCGCAGCTCTCCACGTTCGCACAGGCGGCGGGATTGCCGCGTTGTGCTCGCATGATTGAAACAGTGGGCGAAGCAATCGCTGATATGCGCGGCCAGGGCGCGCCCGATCCTCGGCTTGTGCTTGAGGTTGCAGTCGTGCGTTTGGCCCGTCGCGAAGCGCATGGCGATCTTGATGGGTTGATGGAACGCGTTGCGCACTTGGAATCGAAAGTACAGCAGCTGAGTTCCGGTGCGGGCGTAGTGAGCGCGCCGAACTCATCGTCGATGCCTTCATCGCGTTCGGGGGCCTCGCCGCGCGGCGCAATGCCACCGAAGCCTGGCCCAAGCGCCGGTGCGTCATCGGAGCCAGCCAAACCGAGTGCAGAGTCACCGGCAAGTTCTGTGTCTCGACCCACCATTGGCTCGTTACGCCGTGAGTCTCCGGCCCCACCGCCGAGCGCGGCAATGAAGAAAGCGCCCGTCGCAGCAGTCGCCCCAGCAACGTCAACTCGGACCACACCAGTGGTGCTCGCTGACGTTGTCGTGGCGTGGGGCGCTGCCGTCGGGAGTTTGAACGCGATGACTCGGTCTGTTGTACAGCAAGCGCAGCCGATATCACTCGACGACGACGTCGTTTTGTTTGGGGTTCCGCACGATCAATTCACCGCAGTTCGGGCGCGTTTCAAGAGCAACGCAGATGAAATTCGCGAGGTGCTAGCGCAGCACCTCGGGATGCGGGTGCGATTCAATCTTAGAGAACACGATTTTGGGCGAGCCGCGGCTTCTGAGGGCAGTGATGGTGAATCCGAATATCAGCCATCGCAAGATGATCTTCCCGATCTCGTAGACCTCGCCGAGTTAGTCGACGCGCCGGATGCTCCGATGGGCCGCGACACTGAGCAATTGTTGATGGCGGAATTAGGCGCCCAGGTCGTTGAAGAACGCCCGCGCGGCGATTAGTCCGCTAGAACTGTTGCACTATGGCAAGTTATGAAGGCTCAGTCCAACGACTCATTGATGAGTTGGGTCGTCTGCCAGGGATTGGTCCGAAAAGCGCCCAACGCATTGCCTTTCACGTCTTGAAGCTCTCGAAAGAAGACGCGCACCGACTCGCTGATGTGATTGTCGAAGTCAAGGCGAAAGTGATCTGGTGTAAGCGGTGTTTCAACATCGCGGAGACTGAGTTGTGTTCGTATTGCAGTGATGAACGGCGTGACAATCATGTGGTGTGTGTGGTTGAGGAACCGCGCGACATTGTGGCGATTGAACGAACCGCAGAATATCGGGGGCGCTATCACGTGTTACAGGGCGCAATTTCTCCAATCGAAGGAATTGGCCCCGAACAGTTGCGGGTGCGAGAACTCATTGGGCGTATCAGCGCTGAGGGAATCACCGAAGTCATCGTTGCGACAAACCCCAACATCGAAGGAGAAGCGACTGCGATGTATCTCGCGAATCTCCTCAAGCCTGCGGGGTTAACGGTGAGTCGTATCGCGAGTGGCTTACCGGTCGGCGGCGATCTGGAGTACGCGGACGAGGTCACTCTTGGGCGTGCGATGTCGGGGCGCCGCGAAATCTGATGCAGCTATGCGAACGTTGGGTTGAACCCGATGTTCCAGACCCACAACGCGAGTGTGACTATTGGTATCACCCAAACTGCTACTTGCAATTGCACGCGTGGACGCCACACCAACAGCACCGCCGCTAGAAACACTAGGAAGATGCCGCCGGGGTTGAATCGCAGTGAACCAATGAAATCGGCGCGAAACAGCGCAGTGACGGAACGAGTCATGCCGCACAGTGGGCACGGAATACCGGTGAGCGTGAGCAAAGGGCACGGAAGCGGGACATGAACCGGCAACGCTGCGTAAATTGCACCGGAACCCAACAGACCAACACTGAGCCGCTGAAGCGCACGAGGGTCAAATGTTGTGGTGTTGTTCATGCTCGGAGTTCCTTCGCGAGTACAACGCCCTCGATCACCATCTCGGGATGACACGTTGCGGGGAGCCCCGTCACTTTAGTTGCGAGGCGATTCGCTACGTCGACGCTCAACGAGTATCGAACATCGAATGGCAGCGTGAACCGACGGGCGAGGAACTGGCGGCAGAGTTGGAGTTCTTCGGCGCTGACGCCGCTGACATCCCACGTCTCGATGACATGGGGTGGAACAGTGGTTCGCAGGCCTGCAGAAGCTTGCGTGTGCGTGCGAGTATCGCCCTTGCGTTCGCGGATCACGATCGTGTGCGCCGCGAGGTCGCCGAGTCGTTGGGTCTTTTGGGTGGCGAGCATCGTGACGAAGCCAACGATGTAATAGAGGGGTAGGAAGTCGACAATTCGAACGAGATTCCTCACCAGAATTGAGGCGGGTCGGGCGGGTGCGCCGCTGGCGTCGACAACGCGTAGCCCGACGGCCCTTTTTCCGGGTGTTTGGCCGCCCATGGCGAGTTCAAAGATCAAGTCATACAAAAAGATTGTGATGAAGACCACAACCATGATCACCGCCACGAGCACCAATGCTCCGGTTTCCAAGCCATTTCTCGACGCGCCCAACGCGAAGAGCCCCCCTGCTGCCGCGATTACCGCGAAATACAGCGCGATGATGAACGCCATCTGTATGAGTGAATCGAGCAGCCGGGCTGCGAAACGCGAACCAATCCCCGCGATTGCGAGTTCAAGCCGCACACCCTCTGGTGTGATTACTGCAAGCCGATTTTCGAAGCGAGCATCCGTCACGGGTGAGACCGTAACCTAATGAACCTTGCTGACTTCGTTTCCTCCAAGCATTCGCAATGGGACGAACTCGACATGCTGGTCCGCAATGGTGGATCACAGCCAGGGCGTCGGTTGGGATCGACAGGAATGCGCCGGCTCGGCGATTTGTATCGTTCGGCGTCCGGGGACCTTGCCGTTGCCCGTCGGCGGTGGCCAACCGACCCCGTGGTGTTGCGCTTGGAACGTTCAGTACTGCAGGCGAGAGCCTCGGTCTACGGTAGTGCCAAAGTCACCCGCGCGATCTTGGACTTCTTCAAGCGCGACTTTTGGCGCTCGGTGCTTGAGCGACCCGCCCACTTGATCGCTGCTGCACTCATGTTGTTTGGCCCGGCGGTGGTGAGCGGGGTGTGGGGTGAGCAGGCGCCGGACCGAGCCGAACGGTTTGTGCCGAGTCAATACCGATCAATTGGTGATCCGTCGCACTTTGATGATTCAAGTCTCAATGACATTGATCCTGCAGAGTCGGCCGCGTTTGCTTCGCAAATCATGACGAACAACATCCGAGTGACGTTCTTCGCGTTTGGCGGAGGGTTGTTGCTGGGCCTCGGGACAATATTCGCGCTCTTTCAGAACGGCATGTTGCTTGGAGTGCTGAGTGGCTTAGCAATTGGCGCAGGCAACAGCCGTCCCTTTTTCGAATTGATTCTGCCGCACGGTATTTTGGAGTTGAGTTGCATCGTCGTTGCGGGCGCGGCGGGGTTCCGTCTCGCGAGCGGAATATTGGCTCCCGGCTACCGCCCTCGGGTGATTGCCTTGCGAGACGAAGCGCAACGTGCGGTGTTGATGATTGTTGGAGTCTCGCTATGGCTGATAGTGGCCGGTTTGATTGAGGGATTCATCACCCCGCGGCGCGTTGGGTTCGAAATGGCTACTTTGGTTGGAGTCGTGTTCGGGCTAGCATTTTGGATTCCGGTTTTTGTACTCGGACGACCGGAACGTGTCGCGAACCCGATCAGAACCGATCACGACGATGCCCAAGCTCAGAGCCTCGCGGAATCCTTCAGTTTCAAGTAGGCCCGCACCACCGCAGCACTGAAGTTTGTGGGTTCAGCCTCAACGACCGTTGCCCCCGCTCCGCGAAGTCGGCTGCGCACGCGCTGGCGCGCGTCGGCCATGTCGATTGCCGCGACGGTACGGAACATCGCTTGGTTGTCGGTTGGCTGGGCGATGAGCGCGGCGGTGAGCTGCGGGTCGTTGACCGAACAAACCATAACCGCGTGTCGACGAGCCAACACCGGGACGGCATCAATGAGCGAGGTCGCGGCCGCCTCATCGAGGAGGTCGGTCATGACGACGATCAACGCGCGTTTGGTGTTGCGAACATTGCGAAACGCGAGGTCGTAGTCGCTGTCGTATTCACTGGGTTCGAGATCGTGGATTGAATGCACGAGTGCATCTGCGCCGCGGCGGCGATCTCCCAGATTCCGCAACACGGTGCGGTCGAATGCGATTGCGCCGCTCCGGTCGCCCAGCGCATCAGCCACATGAGCGACTGCCGTTACGGCATCAATTGCGATGTCGAGCCGGGTCTTGTCGCCGATCGGAGCCGCCATGAGTCGACCGCAGTCGATAAGGCACAGCACTTGACGTTCGGTTTCGACGCGGTACTGGTTGCTCATCGGGCGCCCGACGCGCATAGTGGCTTGCCAGTTCACTTGCCGCACGTCATCGTCGGGCTGATATTCACGTATCGATTCGAATTCGGTGCCGAGGCCGAGTGGGCCGCGGCGAATCTCACCTGCGTCGATAAAGGACCGGGTGCGCACTGCATGTGCGATACGGCGCGCGGTTGGCACATCGGGGTACACCGTGACGTGGGCTGAACCATCGCCGCGAAAGTCCCATGCTCCGAGACCGAGTGGGCCAGTTCGGCGGGCGGCTACTGCCGGGATCGTGTGCGTGCCGCGGCGCAACGCGGTGATGCTCGTTGTATACGGAGCCAATGCGGGTTCGGTATCGATACGAAGATCCGCAGTACGCGGCTGACGGATGGTTACGTTGCCGATGTGGCGTACCGCGTCGCCATCTAAACCTGCAGTCACTGTCAAGGGCGAGGGTTGTCCAAGTATCAAGACCGGCGCGACCGCACGACGCAGACTGATGGGACGGCGAGCGAACAACGCGTCGATCACAACAGACACGCCGAGCACAACCAGAGCGATTTTCACCGCGGCACTCGGCAGCACGAGTGCAGCGAGCGCAATGAATCCTGCGATTATCGCGACGCGTCGGGTGGGTGTCATCGCGGAACTGTGACCGCCGCGAGCGTTGCGCGCAGCGCGTCATCGGCTGTGTATCGCTCCAATTCGGCTTCGGGGCGTAACAGCAATCGATGACGCAAGACGGCAGGCGTGGCTGCCTGCACGTCTTCTGGGATTACGAAACCCCGCCCTGCAAGCCCGGCGATTGCCCTCGACGCAGACAAGAGATGTACGCCAGCACGGGGGCTCGCACCCAATGCAACACTTGGAAGTTCTCGGGTTCGTCGAATGATTGCAGCTACGTATTGAACAATCGAATCTTGAACGGTGATCGCATCAACTGCCGAACGAGCCGCCAGGACTTCTTGCGGAGTAGTCACCACCTGCACATCGTTGAGCGTCGATGGCGCGAGACCCGTATGGGTGAGCAGCAACAGGCGGGTTTCGTCCTCGGCACTTGGATACCCAACGTCGACTTTGGCGAAGAAGCGATCAAGCTGCGCCTCGGGCAGAGGGTAGGTGCCTTCGTATTCGATGGGGTTTTGGGTGGCGATGACCACGAATGGTTGCGGAAGTATGTGGGCAGTGCCATCAACGGTTACTTGCGACTCTTGCATTGCTTCGAGCAGCGCCGATTGTGTTTTCGGTGGAGTTCGATTGATTTCGTCGGCCAGTAACACGTTGGTAAATACCGGCCCTTGGCGAAAGCCGAGCTCATTGCCGGTTGATTTCGTGATCAGCGTCACGGTGCCGGTGATGTCGGATGGCAACATGTCGGGTGTGAACTGCACTCGTCGAAACGACAGGCCGAGCGCACGTGCGAATGCGTTTGCAGTAAGCGTTTTCGCGACGCCCGGAGGGCCCTCGAGGAGCACATGCCCGCCTACGACGGCGGCCGCCAACATGACATCGACCACATTGCTTTGACCGACTACCACCTTTGCGACTTCGGTGCGGAGACGTTGGCTGAGTTCATGAATCATGAACGGTCCTTTCCAGTGGATTGCATCAGGTTGGAAGTTGTTTGGATAGCCGCGAATGCTCGAGCGGCGGCGAATGCATCGGTGGCTGGCGCGTGACCGAGCAGCACGCTGAGGTCGTGCGCATCACAATGGTGCAGCAGCGCGATCTCGCTGACTTCGTCAGCGTCAATACGATCGCGACGCAGCGTGCGCAGCGTTTTTTCGCACAATGCGCCGCGATTCGACTCCATGTCTTTGCTACGGGCGAGCGCTGCGCCCATGGCTTCGATGTATTCGCCGCGTGCAGGTGCGAGTTCGCGTTCGCGTGCTTCGGGAGGTCCAAACCGCTGGGCCGTGCTCCACGCAAACAGCGCGGCGGCCAGCACAAATACGAGGATCGCCAGTTTCCAACGGTTGGGGAGTGCACTGAACCCCTGCGCAGGTTCAGCCGAACCGTCGAGCTCGACGAACACCACGTTGCGCGTGCCGTTGTCGGCCATACCCACTGCGAACGCAGCGTTGTCGGCCTCGGCGATGAGAGCGTTGTTGAACAGCGTTGCATCGGCCACGAAGTCGATTGATCCCGCGCCCAGCGTTTCGCGCACGAGCAGTGCTGCGTTTTCGTCGCCGACGATAGGTGTTGCATTGCCAGGCTGGACCCAGTAGCCCTCGCTTGCTGTCAAAAGCCGTTGCGCGTCGTTGAATTCGTTCGGGGTGCTTACCGTCCAGTTTTCGCGACGTTCGCTTTGCCATTGAGGGGGCTGCGAACTCAAGTTCGATACGTCAACGTATCCGCCACCGATAATGAGATGTCCACCGCTGCGAACAAAATTCTGGAGCACTTCGGCTTCGCTTCGGCGCAGTTCGACGGGGTCGATCACAATCGCAGTTTCGTTCGTTTTGATGGTGTTCTCATCGAGTGTGCGTGCTCGACGGACATTGAAGTCGTAGCGGTCGAGTAGCTCGATGTACGCGCGCGTGCCGTCGTCGCCGGCGTTGTACGAACTGCCGCGGCGGCCTTGCGACGGTCGCGTGTCATCAGTCGCGGCACCCAAGAATTCGACGATCAGCGTAAATCCAACGATCAAGACGAGCGCGGCGAAGATTCCTTTGCGGGCTGTGGGAGTGCCGATTCGTATGCGTGTTGTTTCAGCCACGCGAGGCCTCGCGAATGACGCTGGGCCATTGCGTTCGAGATTCGGCGGTGTCGTCGTGGTCGGCAACCTGGTTACCGTAGGTGACTCCCTCGAACGTGTTTGCCAACGAGTTGAATTGTTCGAGTTGCAGTGTGGATCGCACTTCGCGAGTGGTGAGGCCCGGACGGTTCACGATTGCATGAGCGTCGTATTCGAGACGAAGCAGCCCGGCACGGAAGCGCAGCCGTAATGCGAGCGCGAGATCGCCGTGTTGTTCAGCTGATGCGGCCTCAGATTCGAGGTCGGTGGCGGTGAGTGTGTCGAAACGGTCGTCGGGCGTGTAGTTGGTGTTACTGAGGCTGCGCGCGGCTGCGCGCGACTGCGCATTGCGAGCGATGAGAAAAATCGCGCCCGCGATAATGGCGATCACCACGACCCACATGGCCATCGGTGGGAGTTGTCCGAGCGTTGCATTCCAGGTGCGGGTGATTGCTCTGCCGATTGGCGCCAACCCGTCGCCTATCCACTCCAACACTCCTCGCAATGGTCGTGACCCCGTTTTTGTTTGGAACGCCTCTCCGTCGAGAATGGCTTGCGCATCGCGGCGAGCCTGGCCAGGAGTAGTGGCCGCAGCGATCATTCGACGGGCGGCGACGGTGGTGGAGGGGGCATGTCGGGCTGACCCCACGGTGCGGGTGGCGCGGGTGGTGGCGTTGCGGGCCCGCCCCAAGGCGTGCCCAACGACGGTGCCGGTTGGCCTCCGCCTTGCCATGACGCCAAAGCCCCAGAAGTCGGCGCGTCGGCCACGGGTACAGGCACATCAAGTGATTGCGCAAGGATTTGCACGTCGAAGCCTTCGTGGCGCACCCGAAGATCGAAGTACAGCAACACCGTTGCCGCTGCAGTAAAGGGTGTGATGGCGAGGCTGGTGAGAATGTTGACGACGCCACTCGCGATCACGTTCGCGGAGCCGCTTTGCCAAATGAACCCAACGGGGAGCGCCACCATGGAACTGGCGATACCAGTCATGAGCGCGAGCAAGAGTACGAAGCCGAATGTGGGCCACCAGCGCGGTTTCACCAACTTGAGCGACCGGCCGAGTGCCTTGGCTGGGCCGATGCGTTCAACGATTAACGCTGGTGTATTCACCGTCCATGCGACGGCAAGAAAGACGCCTGGCAGTATGCACAGCACCGCCCCTGCCGCGACCCCTAGGAAGAGCAGAATTCCGGACAGCAACAGCGCGAACCATCGCGCCAAGCCGACCCGGATAGCGCTTTTTGTATCGATTTCACTGCCTAGGTAGTCGCTCGCTACAACATGCGTGATCGCTCCGGCAGCTATTGCTTGGGCAATGAATCCAATTACCACGGTGAGCAGGGTTCCTGCAAGGAAGACGCGAAGTTCCGAGAAGTCCAACGTTTGGTTGCCGAACGTGTCGGTGCGAGTGAAGTCATTCGGATCGGCTTGTGCCGAGAGGCTCACAAGCATCGACAATATTCCGAAGGGCACGACTACTACGGCTGAGATCTTCACGAGTGTGCCGAAATGCCGTTTCATGACTTGAAACGCGCCGTCGATGAGCTCGCCCACGCTCATTGGGCGGACGCCGAACGGTGAACCAGATTGAGGTACCCACTGCATGTGTGCAAACTACGGCAGATACGCGATGAGGGCGTGGCACGAATGCCACGCCCTCATCAGGAGCTGTTGTTGCTTACCGCTCTAGAGCGCGCGTACCAATGCGGCGTCGCCCTGCCCGCCGCCGCCGCAGAGCGCGGCTGCGCCGAGACCGCCACCGCGGCGCCGGAGTTCGTTGATCAGCGTGAGCACGACACGTGTGCCCGACATACCAACGGGGTGACCGAGTGCAATAGCCCCTCCGTTGACGTTCACGATGTCGTCGCTAATCGAAAGGTCGCGCATCGAGGCGAGACCAACGGCCGCGAACGCCTCGTTGAGCTCAAACAGGTCGACATCGGAGACCTTGAGACCGGCTCGATCGAGTGCCTTGTTGATGGAGCGGCTCGGTTGTGTCAGCAGCGAAGCATCGGGGCCTGCGACCATTCCGAAGCCAACAAGCTCTGCGAGCGGAGCGATGCCGAGTTGTTCTGCTTTGGTGCGGCTCATCACAACAACGGCTGCGCCACCATCGGAAATTTGCGACGCGTTGCCGGCGGTGATCGTGCCGTTTTTGTCGAACGCTGGCCGCAAGGCGCCGAGTGATTCGGCAGTGGTGCCGGGGCGCACACCTTCATCGGTGTCGACGAGTACCGGGTCACCCTTGCGTTGCGGAATCGCTACCGTGGTGATTTCTTCAGTGAAGCGGCCCTCTTTTTGAGCATTCGCGGCGCGTTCGTGGCTTTGTGCGGACATCTCGTCTTGCATTTCACGCGTGATGTTTCCGAATTCTCCGCAGTACTTTTCGGTGCCGGTGCCCATGTGTACTGCATCGAACGCGCACCACAAGCCGTCGTGAATCAGAGTGTCGATAAGTTCGCCGTTGCCCATGCGGTAGCCCGCGCGCGCTTTCGGGAGGATGTACGGAGCGTTGGTCATGGATTCCATGCCACCGGCGACCACGATGTCGGCTTCGCCTGCCGCAATCATCTGGTCGGCCATGTAGATCGAGTTCAAGCCCGACAAGCACACCTTGTTGATGGTGATCGAAGGTACGTTCATCGGGATGCCTGCGGCCACCGCTGCTTGACGTGCAGTGATTTGCCCAGCGCCCGCTTGGAGCACCTGGCCCATGATCACGTGATCAATCTGGTCGCCGGTGAGGCCCGCGCGCTCGAGCGCAGCCTTGATGGCGATGCCTCCGAGGTCGGCGCCACTGAATTGAGCCAATGCGCCCGACAGTTTGCCGATAGGAGTGCGGGCGGAACTAACGATCACCGAACCAGGCATGATGGACCTCCGAGATGTCCGAGTTGTAAGAGGTCGAAAGTGTAAACCTCCGGGACGCCCGCCGCCCAAGTCGCAACCGTCCCGCAGGCGAGGGTGGTCCCACGATCTGGCGGCTTGCGCGGCCTCTGTGGGACCGCGGCCGCCGTCGTGTCAAGTCTCATCCCGGGTGGTCCCACGATCTGGCGGGTTGCGCGGCCTCTGTGGGACCGCGTGCCGCTAGCTGCCGGTCGTGCTTTCCACTCGTCGAGCGGGCTGGTTTTCTATGCGGGTCAGCCAATAGTCGGCATCGAAGGTGTCATCGCCAAGGAGATAGCGGAAGAACCGAACTCGGTTCACGAATTCCAACCGGGCGGTGTCGGCCTCAAACCAGGGCTGGTATTCACACAAGATGTCGTGGAGATCGTCGGCTTCGCGTGCCGCGAGTTGCCAAAAGATCGAGCGCTGGGCGCGGTCGGCTGGCGTGATGTCGGAGGTATCCCAAAGTCTCTGTTGCGGCACCGTTGGGTTGAGCCGAATTTTGACCATGTGACGAGTCGTGTCGCTCGCATTGAAACCGCCACCATGCCACATCCCATGGTGGAGTACGAGCAGCGAACCGGCGGGGCACACAACGTGTCGTTGACCTCGAATGTTTTGGTACCGGCCGATTGCGGCTTCGCTGACAATGCGAAGGTGGCTGCCGGGAAGATAGCGAGTACCACCCATTTCTAATGTCACTTCATGCGGGTACCACATGATCTGTACGTCGAAAGCGGCTCGGGTATCGATTGTGGAATCTTGGTGCCAATGTTGCGAAGGCATCGGGTTGGCGATTCCGAACGACTCTCTTTGGGTGCGGCCGAGGGTGAGGTGCACAAAATGGTGATCAACAAGGGGACCGGGCCCGACCAGACTGTCGAGGATGCCTCGTACCGCGGGTTCGTTGACGAGAGCGTGCAACGATGTGCCGGGCGCGTACGCGTCCGCGAGCGGGGTGCCAGCAGCAACCTCCGCGACGCCACCGGCTCCTGCCTCATCGATGTATTTTTGGTTGAGGTCGTCGCCAATGAGACCTTCAAACATCAAGTGGCCGCGTGCCGCGAATCGCGCGACTTCCTTGGTGCTGAGCTTGCGGTATTCGCTCATGGCGCTACTCCTTCTGCAGCAACATCAACATCGACGATTTGCTCGAACAAGAACTCGTATTTGAGATATGACGTCTGCGTTTCTGTACCGGGGTAGTGGGGGATGAGCTGCGAGGTCTGAAAGAGTCGCCAACCATCTCGCAGCGCCGCGATCCCGGTGGGGTACGGCGCTTCGTTCTCGTCGCCAGCCATCCGCCAGACCGTGCCGGTGCCATCCCAATACGACCAGGCGATGACCGCAGAATCGAGTGCCGAATCTCCGAGGTAGAGCACCAACACGTTTTGTCGCTTCATTCCTGAGACCCTAGAAGGTTGGAGGTTGGGAATGCACGCCGGCACGCAACTAGTTTCGCGCCTATGTCGAACGCCATTGCTGCTATCCGTGATGCCATTGTGAACAACGCACCTGCTGAGGAGTTTGCCTCCTTGGAGATACCCACTACCGCACGTGGTGCGATGGTGCGAGCCGAAGATCAAGAGATGTTCGGCGATCTGGCCGACGATGACCGCGATCCGCGACAAGCAGTGAAGGTTGATGAATTTCCGCTTCCTGAACTTGCCCCCGACGAGGCATATGTCGCGGTCATGGCAAGCTCGATCAACTTCAACACGGTGTGGACTTCGATTTTTCGGCCGGTGTCAACGTTCAGTTTCTTGAATCGCCTCGGCAAGGAGAGTTACTGGGGAAAGCGCCACGACCTGCCGTATCACGTGATTGGCTCTGATGCTTCTGGTGTGGTGTTGCGAGTGGGTAACGCAGTTCGTAACTGGAAACCCGGTGACCGGGTGACCGTGCAGTGCAACCACGTCGACGATCAGGATCCGACCGCTCACGACGATTCGATGTTCGCATCGAATCAACGAATTTGGGGTTTCGAAACAAACTTCGGCGGCCTCGCGGAAGTGAGTGTGGTGAAGGCCAACCAATTGATGCCGAAACCGGAGCATCTTTCTTGGGAAGAGTCGGCTGTGAATGGCCTGTGTAACTCCACGAGTTATCGCATGATCGTGAGCAAAAATGGCTCAGGTATGCAGCAGGGTGACAGTGTGCTCGTATGGGGCGCCACTGGTGGCATTGGTGCGTACGCCGTGCAGTACGTGCAAAACGGTGGCGGTACCCCTGTCGGTGTCGTTTCCAGTGAAAAGCGCGCCGAATTGTTGCGTGCATTGGGATGCGATGCAGTGATCGATCGTCGCGCTGAGGGATACAACTTCTGGAAAAACGAACACGAACAAGATCCCAAGGAATGGCTACGCCTTGGTAAGAAAATTCGGTCGCTTATCGGTCGCGACGTCGACGTCGTCTTCGAACACCCAGGCCGTTCCACTATGGGAGCTTCTGTGTTTGTTGCAAAGCGCGGGGGTCTCATCATCACGTGCGCGGCGACGAGTGGGTACATGCTGGAATTCGACAATCGATACCTCTGGATGAACCTCAAGACGTTGAAGGGCTGTCACTTCGCGAACTACCGCGAGGCGTGGGAAGCGAATCGATTGATTGGCGAGGGCAAGGTGCATCCGACGATGTCGAAGGTGTTCACGCTTGATCAAACCGGCGAGGCCGCGTACAACGTGCACAAGAACATGAGTGAGGGCAAGCTCGGCGTGCTGTGCCTGTCGCCTGAGGAAGGGCTCGGCGTTCGCAACGAAGCGCTGCGGGAGCAACACATCGACAAGATCACGTTGTTCCGTCGCTACGACGCAATGTCGTAGCGACAGTTTCGCGACCAGGAATAGATCTACAAATTCGCAAACGCGACGAGTTGGTCGCCCAACGGCACGAGTATTCGCGTGCGCGTTACAAGCGGCCGACCGCCCGCTGCTGATCCCGTTGCGGAATCACCGATTGCGATTGGTTCGCACGGCGGTGTTGAGCACCCCGCTGCGGGGAATACCACTAGGCGACCGTCGGTCGTTGCCACGTACACCTTGCCGTTGCTCACAGTCGGAGCGACCGTACTTGCGGATCCCACCGCGCCGGTCCATAGCGGCGCGCACGCGGTGCCGCCGCAACCGCTGGCGTTGTAAACCCGCAACACGCCGTCGCCACCAGTTGTGAATAGGCGACCCTGGTAACCGTGAGAGGAAGGTGACAACGGCGTGCTGGCATTCGCGGTTGTGAATTCCACCGCGCCGGTTGCTCCATTGAGGACCGAAAGGGTGCCGTTGGTTGATCCAATGGCGACGCGGCCACCTCCGGCGCTTGCGGCCGCTTGGGCTCCCGGAATACTTGTTGACCACGTAGCGGTGCAATAACCGAAGGGAAACGGCGGTGGAACCGGCGTGCACGGAGTGGTGGGATCAAAGCCCAACACTCTGCCACCTGCCACCATGAATGCCCGACCTCCGGTAATGGAGATGGGCCCGGTCGTTGGGCCGCCGCCAAAACTCACGAACCAGGTGCGACCAAACTGCAATGTCGCGAGCGCAGGAGTACCGCTGCCGTACGAACCACCGACCCTTGCAGTCAGGGATCCATCGGCCGCGAGGTTGCCGACGAAGTGATGAAACGCCAAGCTGCCTGTGTTGGAACCGTCGGTGGCGAACGAGTACAACCCGCCGAGGCCAGCTGTGGATGCTGCGGTCAAGATCCGTCCCTGCGACAATGTCGGAGGCCCTAAGTACACCGACCCGACGGCCGGGTCGGACAAGTTACGAGACCACACCGACGCTCCAGTGGCGACCATGACGGCATCAATGTTGGAACCATGGGTCGTGATGGCGAGGTCGCCGATCACTACCGGACGAGTCGCGGTTTGGGTGAGGATTTTCGACCAGGCAATCGGGAGGCTGGCAGACGTCGCGGCCGTTGCGGGTTCTTTGGGGCTGGGGCCAGGAGGTTCGATGAGCCCTGACGGCAGCGTAGAACATGCGCTGACTGCGAGTGTTGCGATCGAAACTACGACGATCAGTTGGATCCGCACGTCGATGCTCCTTGCCTGGGAATTGTGGTCACACTACGGATAGCGGCGTGCTTGCACAACCCTGAACCGCGTTTCTCTACACTCGCAGGCATGTTGTTTACCGAAATTGACCATGTAGCTATCGCCGTCAATGATCTTGAAGCCGCTATCGCGTATTACCGCGACACCTTTGGTTGTGAGGTCGAACACCGTGAAACGGTTGACAAAGACGGAGTTGAGGAAGCCCTGCTGAAGGTTGCCGACTCGTATATTCAGTTGCTCACGCCGTCACGCCCCGATTCGCCGGTCGCCAAATACATGGAGAAAAAGGGCGAAGGCATTCATCACATTGGATACCGGGTGGCTGATTGTGCCGTTGCGCTCGATGCAGTGAAGGCACAAGGCCACAAGGTGATCGACGAGGCTCCGCGGCCAGGATCGCGTGGCACAACCGTGGCGTTTGTGCATCCGAAGACCGCGTTCGGGACGTTAATCGAGCTGGTTCAGGAGTAGCTCGGTGGCCCACGAGATGGTCGAAGGCGACCTCTTCGTGGGATCTGGAAATCGCGATGATGTCGCTCGTCGACGCCTTGCCTACGCACTCCATGGTGACCCTGGCGGACAGCCTGTCTTGTTATTGCACGGGTCCCCGGGCTCGCGGCTGTTCTGCCCCGTCGATCTCCCTCCGAAGCTCCGCATAATTACCTTCGACCGACCGGGATACGGCGGGAGCGATTCGCACGAAGGCCGGTGCGTTCTTGATTGCGCGTCCGATGTTGCGGGGTTGCTCGACCACCTTGAAATCGACACCGCGGGTTTGATCGCATGGTCGGGCGGGTGTCCGTTTGGGGTCGCGACGGCGTTCGGCTTGGGTCCGAAACGAATAACCCGTCTCGCATTGGTAAGCGGCCCGGGGCCGCTCGATGAAGTCCCCGACGCATGGGAAGCGCTTGGTGCGAAACGCAGACCAGCAGCTGAGGTGGCCCGCGCCGGAGAACCTCATCGAGCGACGCGAGGGATTGCGCGCACGATGGCTCCGTTTCTAGAGACGCCAACTGCGTTCCTTGGCGTAGGTACCGGCGTCGACGCCACGATTCTCAATGATGCTGAGCATCGGGAGATGCTGGAAGCGCAAATATGTGAGGCTCTGCGCCCTGGCCCTGATGGCATTGGCCAGGACCTCATCGCAATGTGGATGCCGTTTGGCTTTGCGTTACAAGACGTGTTGGTCCCGACGTCGGTATTCCACGGAGGCAGTGACCGCAACAATGGCAATGACGCGCGCACGTACGCGGCCAAGATTCCTGGAGCGCAACTCAGAATTTGGCCCGAGCTCGGTCATTTGGGGATGTTGGAGCGATTCGGTGACGTGGTGGCCGCCGTCGTTGGAAGCCGCTGTTAGCGGCGCAGGTACCCTTTGGCCCCATGTCGAATCCAAACCCGATCGAAGCGCGCATCGTTCAGCTTGCTGAACTCAAAGACCAGGCGCGCCATGCTGGCTCCGAAGCTGCAGTGCAACGACAACACGACCGTGGCAAACTTACGGCTCGTGAACGCATCGACCTCTTGGTCGACCCAGGCAGTTTCCACGAACTCGATATGTTGGTGCGCCACCGCGCGCACGGCTTCGGGATCGAGAACAACCGACCGCTGACTGATGGCGTTGTTACGGGTTGGGGCACGGTTGATGGTCGCAAGATCTTTTTGTTCTCGCAAGATTTCACGTTGTTTGGTGGCGCGCTTGGTGAAGTGTTCGCCGAAAAAATTCACAAGGTCATGGATCTCGCGGCCTCAGTAGGCGCTCCGTTCGTAGGCCTCAACGATGGGGCAGGTGCACGCATTCAAGAAGGTGTTGTGAGCCTCGCTAGCTATGGCGGCATTTTTCACCGCAATGTGCAAAACAGTGGAGTCATCCCCCAGATTTCGGTGATCATGGGGCCGTGTGCCGGTGGCGCGGTGTATAGCCCAGCAATGACGGATTTCATCTTCATGGTGAAAGACACCTCGTACATGTTCATAACCGGCCCTGATGTTGTGAAGACCGTAACGGGTGAGGACGTGACCCAACAAGAACTTGGTGGCGCGGTTGCTCATGCCACGAAATCGGGTGTAGCTACGTTCACAGCCGATGATGAACCGCAATGCATCGAAATGGTGCGATATTTGTTGTCGTTTTTGCCTTCCAACAACCTTGAAGACCCGCCATATTTCGAGCCCTCCGACGACCCAGGGCGTGTGTGCGACAACATTGTCTCGTTGATTCCGGATTCGGTCAACAAGGCTTATGACATGAAAAAGGTCATCGCCGAGATTGCCGACGACGGTGAGTTTTTCGAAGTATTTCCGAAGTGGGCGATGAACATTGTCTGTGGTTTCTCTCGCGTCGACGGTCATGTCGTTGGCGTGGTGGGCAACCAACCGCAGGTGCTCGCCGGTTGTCTCGACATCGACGCCTCGGAGAAAGCCGCACGATTCGTGCGCACGTGTGATGCGTTCAACATTCCGTTGGTGACGTTCGTCGACGTCCCGGGATTTTTACCGGGCACCAATCAAGAGCACAGCGGCATTATTCGCCATGGCGCGAAGTTGTTATACGCCTATTGCGAAGCGACAGTTCCGCGGGTTCAAATCATCACTCGCAAGGGTTACGGCGGCGCGTATGTGGTGATGAACTCGAAGTCGATTGGTGCCGATCTCGCGTACGCGTGGCCGGGGGCAGAAATTGCGGTTATGGGTACCGACGGTGCGATTCAAATTCTCGGCAACAAGGGCTTGACTAAAGAGGATTACGAAGAGAAGTTCCTCAATCCTTACCAAGCTGCGGAACGTGGGTATGTCGATGATGTCATCGACCCGCGTGACACGCGCAAGGTGTTGGTCGCTGCACTCGATGTGTTGCGTACCAAAAAAGAGAATCTGCCGTCACGCAAGCATGGCAATGGGCCCCTCTAAACGGGTTACGCAACTGAGATGCAGATCACCCCGAACCCCACACCAGAAGAAGCCGCCGCGATTGCTGCGGTGATGTCGATTGTCACTGCCCCTGTGACCACTTCGGGTAAATCTCGCGACGACTCGTTGCACCTTTGGCTCGAGGTATCGCGACGATCAGCGCAACGTGCCGGCATGCAACGCGGCCCATGGAGAATGTCAGGCCGAATCGCGCGCCGCAACCGCGTCTAACGCGCTACGTGTTGGTGGCGCGTACTGTGCATGCCATGGCAACAGTTTTTAACGCTGAGCTTTATACCGTTGGTCCCGATGAAGTGGTCGTCACCTTTACGACCGATTCGGACGCTGCGGTCACGACCGCGGTTGGCGAGAGATCTGTCACGACTGAGGGTCGGCTTCATCACGCGACTGTCCAAGGTCTTGAAGCCGATACGACCTATGCCCTGAGGGTCGATGGAGTCGTTCCAGATCGGCTGTGTCCGGCCGAGGTCACTACGTTGGCGTTGCCTTCGGGGTCGTTGCGAAGTTGCTTCGCAACGGTGAACGACGTGCATTTCGGTGAAGAGCTGTGCGGTCTCATTGGCGGAGAATCCGAAGTCGGACCGGTCTTTACAACTCCTGCGGGCCAGCTTCCATACCCGCGACTGATGAATGCTTCGGTGATCGCTGATATTGCAGGTGGCGACTTCGACGCGGTGTTGGTGAAAGGTGATCTCACCAGTCAGGGTACGCAGCAGGAATACGAACAGTTTCTGCAGGCCTACGGCGCGCTTGGCGACCGGATGCATCACGTGCGCGGCAACCACGAGTCGTACTACTCAGACGACGTCGCGAACCTGGGGCCCCAAATTGTCGCACTCGACGGCGTTACGAACGTGTTGCTCGATACCGCCGAACTTCGGCGGGTGAATGGGCATCTGGGCCACGATCAGTTGCAGTGGCTTGAAGCAGTGTGTGCGGCATCACAACAACCGGTATTGATCTTCGGACATCATCAATTGTGGGATCCTGCGAGCGATGAACGCAACGAAAACACCTTCGGGGTAGTGCCAGGGGCTAGTGAAGCAATCATTGAAATCATTGGTCGCCACAGTCATGTGGGCGGGTACTTCGCCGGGCATACCCATCGCAATCGCGTCCGGCGTTTCTCGGGCGCGCGCAACGTGCCGATCGTTGAAGTCGCTTCTACAAAGGAGTATCCGGGAGCGTGGGCGGAGTATCGCGTGTACGACGGCGGATACCTGCAGATCGGCCGCCGCGCGTCGGCTCCTGAAGCCATGGCTTGGGCCGAACGTACGCGAGGTCTCTACGCTGGCCTCTATCGCGATTATTCGCTTGGTGCCCTCTCCGATCGTTGCTTCGCGCATCTTTGGTAGCGATTGACGATTCGAGTGCTTGTTATTCTGAGTCTGTGGTCGGAGCGCTGGAAGGTTTACGAGTTGTCGACATGGCGACGGTTTTTGCGGGGCCGGGCGCGGCGCGGCACCTTGCAGATTTCGGTGCCGATGTCATCAAAGTAGAAGCACCCGGTGGTGACGGCGTGCGGCGCATGGGATGGTTCCCGCCCGACGATCCCGATAGCTATACGTGGAAGCTGTTAAATCGAAACAAGCGTTGTATCAGTCTCGATCTCAAAGCTGATGCAGACATCGCAGTCATGCATCGCATTGTTGACGGCGCGGATGTGTTGGTCGAAAACCTTCGACCCGGAGCATTGGAGCGACTTGGCTTTGGGCCTGCAGTGCTGCACGAACGCAACCCTCGGCTGGTGCTTTTGAGGATCTCAGGTTTTGGTCAAGCTGGTCCGTACGCGTCGAAGGCCGGCTTCGCGACGATGGCCGAAGCGATGAGCGGGTTCGCTGCCATGAACGGTGAACCCGATGGTGCCCCGCTGTTGCCGCCGATTGCATTGACCGATGAAGTCGCCGCGCTAGCAGGAGCGTTCGCGGTCATGGTTGCGTTGCGGCACCGTGACGCGACAGGGCTTGGGCAAGTGATCGATGTGAATTTGTTGGAGTCGATGTTGCAGATGATGAGCGCGTTGCCGTCGGCTGCTCATCATCTCGGCTACGACCAACCGCGTCTCGGCAGTGGTATTCCGTACACGGTTCCTCGGGGCACGTTTCAGTGTTCCGACGGTAAATGGGTTGCAGTGAGTACGTCGGCAGAGTCGGTAGCGGCACGGGTGCTGGAGTTGGTCGGTGTTGGGGACGATGCGCGTTTCACATCGTTTGCCGGGCGTTCACAGCATCGTGATGAGCTCAACGCGATTGTGACCGCATGGATCGCGCAACGCACTTCGGGTGAAGTGATCGAGGCATTCGAAGCTGCCAACGCTGCCATTGCGCCGGTGTACTCAATGACCGAACTGTTGCGCGACCCACATGTGGTCGAACGTGACATTGTGCCGGTGGTTGACGGCGTTGCGCAACAGCGTGCTGTCGCGCGGCTTTCGGCTTCGCCTGCAGACATACGCCACGTCGGCAAGCGCTTCAACGCCGACAACGACACCATCCGCCAATCCCCCTGGCCCCCTAAATTTCGGTTCTGATCCGCTGGCAGCGCCCGAATGGGCGCACTGGCGCGCGCAAAACTCTATGAGGTAGTCAATAAGGTTGCCCGACGGCCTATCGCTCACCGCAGTTCTCTACGCTCTGCAGTTCTGATCCACTGGGAGTGCCCAAAAGGGCGCTCTGGCGCGCGCAAAATGCCCTAGCGCGGTACCGCTCAGGCTTCGGGGGCGATTTCGACGCGGTCGGCGCCATGGCGGCGAGCCTCGTCGAGTGCTTTACCAGCCTGCTGCACCAGTTCGGCTGCGCCCAGCGCATGTGACGGATAGCACGCGACTCCAGCCGAGACCGTGAGCGCCTCGCCGACGGGTGATGCGAGCAACGTGCCTCGCACGCGTTCTGCGGCCCAGACGGCACCCGCTTCGGCGGTGTCCTCCAAAATCGCTCCAACCATGACGTCTCCAAGCCTGCACGCACTGTCGCTTTCGCGCAGGGTGCGGCGAATGACATCACCGATCACCATGAGACCTTGGTCGCGATCTTCGGGCGTGGCATCGTTCAACGAGTCGCACTCGAAAATGACCACCGAGATCGGTCGCAGTGAACGGCGTGCGGCCGCAACCTGTTGCTGCACCAACACTGCGAAATAGCGCTCGTCGTAGAGGCCAGTCGCAGGATCGAACGCGTGCTCGGCTTTCTCTTTCGGCGACTCCGGCGCTTTGAGCGCGGCCGCGCGGCGTACCTCGTCGCTATAAGTATCGGAAAGCGCATCGAGTTCTTTGCCGAGGCGGGTGATATCGCGTTCGGCCCGCACGCGCGCAGTTTCGGTGCGAGCGAGTTGGGCGGCGATCGCGGCGGCACCGCCACCAGCGACGGCGCCCGCAATGCCCGACACCACCCCGAACGCGGGTTGCGAGGTGGCAATAGCTACTGCGCCCGCTGCCATAGCGGTGAGCGCGGACCCTGTGGAGAGCGCGAGGCGGCGATCAATCATCGGATCTCTCATCGGCTTGATGATGCCTCGCCCTAAGCCTTCGTGTCGAGTACTAAATCTGCGATATCGCCCATTATCTCGCCGAGCCGGTAGTCCTTCGGGGTATAGACGCGGGCCACACCTGCTTTGAGCAGGGCGATTTGGTCAATTTCGGGGATGATGCCGCCCACGACAACTGGTGCGCTCACGCCCTCGACGCGAAGTAATCGCACGACCTCGGGCACAAGATCCATATGTGAACCCGACAAAATCGACAGGCCAACGACATCGACGTCTTCATCGCGGGCCGCCGCGACGATTTGAGCGGGGGTGAGCCGTATGCCCTGATAGATGACCTCCATGCCGGCGTCGCGGGCAGCAACGGCGATTTGTTCGGCGCCGTTGCTGTGGCCGTCGAGGCCGGGTTTGCCGACGAGGATGCGGATTGAACGGCCCTGCTTGGCTGCCGACTGCACTCGTTCGCGCACCTTCAGCAGGTCGCCGGTCACAGCTACCTTCACCCCGGCGACACCGGTGGGAGCGCGAAATTCTCCGAACACTTCACGGAGCGCGCCAGCCCATTCGCCGACGGTCCCGCCCGCCTTTGCGAGGTCGATAGTTGCTTCCATCAGAGAATCGCTTGTGCCCGCGGTTTTTCGGACGGCGTCGAGAGCGACGGCGACCGCGGCCTCTGAGCGGTCAGCGCGCCACGTTGCCGTCGCGTCGATTTGTTCCCGCTCCGCCGCGGAGTCGACCACGAGAATCGATGATTCGCCATCGAGCCCTGCTGTCAACGGTGATGGTGCAGTTTCGGTGAAGGCGTTGACACCAACGATCGTCGTGTCACCGCTTTCAATGCGCCGCACGCGTTCCGCGTTGGACTGGACTAGTCGGCCTTTGAGCTCGTCGATGTTGGCGAAGGCCCCTCCCGCGGCAATGATGCGTTGCAGTTCGGCTTGTGCATCTTCGACCAGCTCGGCGGTCTTAGCTTCGATCACTTTCGAGCCTTCGAAAATATCTCCATATTCAAGGAGGTCGCTCTCTAACGCGAGCACCTGTTGAATACGCAACGACCATTGTTGATCCCATGGCCGTGGGAGACCCATTGCTTCGTTCCAAGCAGGGAGTTGCACGGCGCGGGCCCGCGCCGATTTCGACAACGTCACGCCGAGAGTTTCGAGCACAATTCGTTGCACATTGTTTTCGGGTTGTGCTTCGGTGAGGCCGAGTGAATTGACCTGTACGCCGTAGCGAAATCGAAGCGCTTTGTCGTCGGTTACGCCGTAGCGGTCGCGGCCCAACTGCTCCCACAACTGCGTAAATGCTCGCATTTTGCAGGTCTCTTCGATAAAGCGAATACCTGCATTTACGAAGAACGAAATCCGTTCGAAGACCGCGGTGAATTCGCTATCGGGAATACGGCCAGACGCCTTGACGGCGTCGAGCACATCTACTGCGGTCGCGAGCGCGAACGCGAGCTCTTGTGCGGGTGTAGCTCCGGCTTCTTGCAGGTGGTACGAACATACGTTGATTGGGTTCCACTTCGGGACGTGCAAAACGGTGTACGTAATCACGTCGACTGTGAGCCGCAAACTTTCGGCGGGCCCAAATATGAAGGTGCCGCGCGACAGATATTCCTTCATGATGTCGTTTTGCGTGGTGCCAGCGAGCGCAGCGCGATCGACGTTGGTCTCGTCTGCGACGGCGATGTACATCGCGAGCAGCCACATCGCAGTTGCGTTAATCGTCATCGACGTGTTCATGTCTTGCAGCGGCAAGCCGTCAAATAACGCGCGCATCTCTGCGAGCGTCGGTACAGGGACTCCAACCTTGCCGACCTCGCCGCGCGCCATCACGTCGTCGGGGTCGTACCCCGTTTGGGTCGGCAGATCGAACGCGACAGAGAGACCAGTTTGCCCTTTGGCCAAGTTGGTGCGGTAGAGCTCATTCGAAGCTCGTGCCGAACTGTGCCCTGAGTAGGTGCGCATCACCCACGGTCTGTCACGCATCGGTCGACCTTTCGAAGCTGAAATTGAACGAGCGGGCTACTTCCGGTAGTCGTAGAACCCGGTGCCGGTTTTACGGCCTAGACGTTGCGCGCTGACCATGCGACGCAACAACGGGGCGGCGGCATAGTTCGGGTCTTTGAATTCTTCGTACAGTGCGTCAAGGATCGACAAGCTGGTGTCGAGGCCGACGAGGTCGAGGAGTTCGAGCGGACCCATCGGGAAGTTGCAGCCGCCCTTCATCGCCGTGTCAATGTCGTCGCGCGTGGCCACGCCGCCATCAAACAGTTTCACGGCATTGTTGAGATACGGGAACAACAATGCGTTGACGATGAAGCCGGCTTGGTCCTTGACCAACACCGGTTTCTTGCCACATGTAGTTGCATATTCGGTAGCGATTGCGATGGTTTCGTCGCTGGAAGTAATGGTGTGCACCACTTCGACTAGCGCCATTGCTGGTGCAGGGTTGAAGAAGTGAATGCCACAGACCTTGTCGGGGCGACCGGTTTCCATCGCCATTTCAATCACCGGCAGCGTGGATGTGTTGGTGGCGATGATGCAATTGGGCTGGCAGATACGGTCGAGTTCGTTGAAGAGGGCCTTTTTGGCTGCAAGATCTTCAACGATCGATTCGATGACCAAGTCGCAGTTCGACAATGCATTGAGGTCGCTGGTTGCGGTCACGCGCCCGAGGATTGCAGTGCGGTCTTCGTCGGAAAGTTTGCCGCGCTCAACTTGTTTAGCCAGCGACTTCTCAAGGCCAGCCACCATCGCGTCCGCGGTGGCCTGCGCTCGGCTGCGCAAGATGACTTCGAAGCCTGCCTTGGCCGCCACCTCCGCCATGCCGGAACCCATGATTCCCGAACCCACCAAACCAACAGTTTTGATCGCCACTTGGGCCTCCTCGACCAGTACGAAACGTGCAAAAAGGTTACCGCTAGGTAGATACCTGGCTCCAACCCACTGTGACATCCGCGGATAGGGGTGGCCTGACCGCTAAACCAATCGTCTCCGACTTCCACGTAAAGGCGAATTGATGAAAAAGTTTGTGGGTTCAATCCTTCTTGTTGGTGTTACTTCCGTGGGCCTTGGTGCCTGTTCGGGCGGCAACGGCACTCCGTTTTGCGACAAGGCCCGCGAGCTGACCAAGGCTTTGGGAACTAAGTCTGACGTTTCCACCGAAGATGCAGTGAAGGCCGTGGTCGCGTACAAATTTATGGCGAACAACATCCCCAAGGATCTCAAAGATGTCACCAAAAAGGATATCGACGACCTGGCTCTGGTGATTCAGGCGCAGTTTATTGACAACGACATCGCGGCGATCGCCGACAAGGTCGACACGACGAGGCTCACGGCCACGTCTGACAAGATGCGGCAGTACAACGAGAAACACTGCGACATCAAATACACGAAGTAGCAACCGCGTGGTGGTCACCCGCGTACGCTGTACAAGGAGTAGCTCGATGACTGGTCAAGTTCAATTGAGTGGAGGCACGCTTGCGCTTGTCGGAGGCGCAGAGTTCGAAGCGCCCTGCAAGGTGTTCGACAGTCAGCTGCTCGCCGAAAGTGGCGGAACGGAAGTGCTCGTCATCGCAGCAGCCGCGGCGTTCGAGAACCCTGCTGAAAAAGTGGCGAAGGCAGATGCGTACTTCAAGAAACTTGGAGCGACGGTCAGATCGCTCGACGTCTACAACCGTCGCGACGCGAACGACGACGCGTTAGTACGCACCGCTAAATCAGCACGTTTCTTGTATCTCACTGATGGTTCGCCGATGCATTTGCGGTCGGTGTTGAAAGAGACCCAGCTGTTCGAACTGATTATCGCTGCGCATCGTAAGGGCGCAGTTCTCGCTGCCGCGGGAGCCGGCGCGACAGTGCTGTGCGATCCGATGATCGATTCTCGCGGAGGGGCGTACACCGTGGGTTTTGGTGTGGTTGAGAATGTTGCGTTGTTTCCTCACCACATCAACGAGCCCGATCACATTTGGGATCGCGCGGTCGATCTACTGCCCGCGGATGCAACGCTGGTGGGGCTCAACGATCATGCCGCGTTGGTGCGAACTGGAGTTGGCGACTGGTCGCTGGCCGCGGGGTCTGCGGTGACGTATGCCGCGGGTGGAAGCATAAGGACTTTGAAGAAGGGCCCGATCAAGCTTCGGTAATTGTTACCTTGTTGACTTTGACGGCTTTCGTGGGTGGCCCACCCTCCGCAGTCGGCGGCGCGAGCTTTTCGATCGTTGTGGCCACGTCTAGTCCTTTGACCACGCGCCCGAACTTTGCGTAGTCGTACGAACCGTTGGCGATGGTTTGATCGAGGGCCGCAGTGGAACCGGTCACGATGAACCATTGGGAACCAGCTGAACCGGGTGGGTCTTGAGCGGTCTTCGCATACGCAATATCACCGAGTTTATATGGGGTTTTTGGTGACTCAGCTTGCATTGTGTACCCCGGACCACCGTTGCCTGAACCGTCGGGGGATCCGCCTTGGATGACGAAATTGCCGACCGTGCGGTGAATCGTGGTGTTGTCGAAGAAGCCTTTACGGGCGAGTGTCACAAAATTGTTGGTGCCCGTGGGCGCATTCTGCGCGTCGAGTTCGACGACAATCTGGCCGTAGTTCGTGTCGATGGTGGCCGTGTATTTCTTGGCCACATCGATCGCCATCTTTGGTCCGCCGGTTCCGGGCGGCACGGTGGTGCGTGGCTGCGTGATTGCTGTTGGGGTTGCTGTTGTGGTTGGAGCGGTCGAGGGCTTGTCGTTGTCTCGGTACTTGCCGATAGCGAACACCACCAACAGCGCGATTGCGGCACCGATCACGATGTCGATGAGCCAGACGATCGGCGTCGCCAACATGCTCTTTGCTGGCACGTCAAGGATTATTGGCTGATCGCCAGATTGGTCGCCGTTGGCGGGAAGATCGTTCATCTATGACTCGGTGATGGTGACTTTGAGGATGTAGATCGGCTGAGTTGGGGTACCACCCTCTGGAGTTGCTGGCGCGAGTCCTTCCATCTTCTTTGCGTTCTCTAATCCGGACGTGACGCGTCCGAAGTAGCCGTAGTCGTACTGGTCGCCCTTTTTCGTGCCGTTGAGTGCTGCGGGATCTCCGGTGGTAACGAAGAACTGTGAACCTGCGGTACCTGCGGCTTCGTTAGGGCTCTTCGCCCACGCGAGGTCACCAGTTTTGAAGTCTTGTTTGGGCCATTCTGTGACGACGCTGTAGCCCGCGCCTCCGGTGCCCGTCCCTTGGGGGTCACCGCCTTGGATCACGAAATTGTTGACCGCTCGATGCCAAGTGAGGCCGTCGTAGAAGCCTTCGCGGGCCAAAAACACGAATTGATTTGTGCCTTTCGGTGAGTTCTTCGCGTCAAGTTCGGCGGTGAACTTGCCGCACGATGTTTCGAATGTCGCGGTGTAGGTCCTGGCCGGATCGATCGTCATCGGTGGCGCAGCGTTGTAGGTCTTGCCGTTGCCAGCTTTCGCTGGCTTGGTGTCGACGCAGCCATCGGGCAGCTTCGTAGTGCTCGTGGTGGATGGGGTCGTAGTGGTGGGCTCGGTCGTTTTCTTGTCGTCGCCGCCGAACGCGGTCGCAAGCCCAACGATACTGACGATCACCACAGCGATACCAGCGCCAATCTTGAGCCCGCGATTGCGCTTCGCCCGTTTTGCCTCGGCCTCCCGCATGATCTTGGCCTTGTTTTGGTTCTCGCGCTTGCGGGCCCGCTTATCGGCCTTACTCATGTGGTGTGTTCTCCATCAGCTCACGGCAGCCCAAATGCGGACACTGCACAATGGGTCGGGAGTCTACGGGAGTGAGCCGCTCAGAGAAACTCGTTCGAAATTGCGCAATTGCCCGCGGGTAGCGTGGTTGTTCGTGGCTCTGATAGTTCAGAAATATGGCGGCACCTCCGTTGGTGATCCCGATCGCATCAAAGCGGTTGCCGATCACATCGCGCGCACCGCGCGTGCTGGTAACCAGGTGATTGTTGCAGTGTCTGCGATGGGCAAGACCACCGACGACCTCATTCGGCTTGCGAACGACGTCACCACCAAGGCCGCCGGCGGTCGAGAAATGGACATGTTGCTTACCGCGGGCGAGCGCATCTCGATCGCGTTGGTGTCCATGGCAGTTAATGATCTTGGGGTTCCAGCGGTGAGCTTTACCGGCAGCCAGGCTGGCATCGTCACAGATACCCAGCACGGCAACGCCAAAATCGTGGAGATCAAAGGCGATCGAATCCAGGCTGCCCTCGATGCTGGCAATGTCGCGGTTGTCGCGGGATTCCAAGGCGTGAGCACTGCTAAAGAGATCGTCACACTTGGTCGGGGAGCCTCCGACCTGACGGCTGTGGCGATGGCAGCGCACTTCAGCGCTTCGAGTTGCGAGATATACACCGATGTTGAAGGCGTGTACACCGCGGATCCGCGCATCGTGCCCAATGCGCGCAAGCAAGCGCGTATCACGCTCGAAGAAATGTTGGAGATGGCCGCCACCGGTGGACGGGTGTTGGCATTGCGGTCGGTCGAGTACGCGCGTAATCACGGAGTGAAAATTCACGTCCGGTCAAGTTTCACCTGGGCGCCCGGCACTTGGGTTGAAGAGGAGAATGCTGTGATGGAACAAGCGATTATCTCGGGGGTTACCCACGACACCTCCGAAGCAAAGGTCACAATCGAACAGGTCCCCGATCAGCCTGGCGTTGCTGGCAAAGTATTTCGTCTTCTCGCCGATGCCGGTTGCAATGTTGACATGATCGTCCAAAACGTTTCGACCCAAGGCCACACCGATATTTCATTCACATTGCCGAAACTCGATGTGCCGTTGCTTGAGGCAGTAATGCCTCGTGTCGTTGGCGAGATCGGTGCGAAGGGATTTCAAGCCGATCCAGATGTAGGCCGGGTTTCGCTCGTGGGTGCAGGAATGAAGACGCACCCCGGCGTGGCCGCGACGATGTTCGAAACGCTTGCGGCGCAAAACATCAATATTGAAATGATCTCTACTTCTACGATTCGCATCTCGTGCGTAGTTCGCCAAGCCGAGGTCGAAAATGCCGTGCGGTCGCTACACGACGCATTTGAGCTGGGAGCTTGAGTGATGAGTGATATTCGAGTTGGCGTCGTTGGTGCCACCGGACAAGTTGGCCAGGTGATGCGCGCGATTTTGGCGCAGCGTGAGTTTCCGATGGCTGAGTTGCGGCTCTTTGCCTCGGCGCGTTCTGCTGGCAAATCGATCGCGTTTCAAGGTAGAGCGATCACGGTCGAAGATGCAGCAACTGCCGATTACACAGGACTCGACGTTGTTCTGATGTCTGCGGGAGCAACCACGAGCCGCGCGCTTTCCGAACGCATCGGTGCGTCCGGCCCGGTAGTGATCGATAATTCTTCGGCGTTTCGCATGGACCCTGATGTGCCGCTTGTTGTGGCCGACGTTAACGACGACGCGATTCGTCACCGGCCAAAGAACATCATCGCGAATCCCAATTGCACGACAATGGCCGCGATGCCAGTGCTGATGCCGTTGCACAAAGTTGCTGGGCTGGTGAGGTTTGTGGCCTCGACGTATCAGGCCACCTCAGGGGCTGGCCTTGACGGTACTGCGGAATTCGACGCGCAGGTGCGCGCAACATTCGACGGTGCATCAAAGCTCGCGTTCGATGGCCGGGCTGTCGACTTCCCGACGCCAAAGAAATTTTCACAGCCCATCGCGTTCAACGTGTTGCCGCTCGCCGGAACAGTGCAAGACGACGGATCGAATGAAACCGACGAAGAACAGAAATTGCGCAAGGAGAGCCGCAAGATTCTTGGCATTCCCGATCTCCCTGTATCAGGCACCTGTGTACGAGTACCAGTGTTTACTGGCCATTCGTTGTCGATGAACCTCCAGTTTGCTCGCCCGCTCAGCGCGGCTGAAGCGACCGCGATTTTGTCGAATGCTCCAGGAGTGGAGCTTGTTGACGTGCCAACGCCGCTTGCAGCAGCGGGAAATGACACAACTCTTGTAGGGCGTATTCGCAACGATGAAACCGCGCCGAACAGTCTGGCTATCTTTTGTTCGAGCGATAATTTGCGCAAAGGCGCCGCGCTGAACGCGGTTCAAATCGCAGAAGTGCTGTTGCGGCAAGGCTGACGTCGCTGATGCTGCGTCACTCGCCAGTGAATGTAGGGGTACGTTTTTCGACGAACGCTCGCATTGCTTCTTTGGCATCGAGCGTGCCGAAAGCCAGTATTTGCGTGCGGTTTTCGAGTGCGATGGCTTGATCGAACGATGCGTCAAGATTTTCCCACATAACCTTTTTCGTCATCCAGACCGCGAAAGGACTGTTGGCGCAGATCGCATCGGCGGTTTCGAGCGCCGCGTTCAAGGCCTCGCCCTCGGCGACGACGCGCGTGACCAATCCGATCCGGTCGGCTTCTTCGGCGTCGATCGGCCGCCCTGTCAACATGATTTCGAATGCGCGCGCACTGCCGATGTGGCGGGGTAGGTGATACGAAATACCGCATTCGCCCGACGACAATCCGATTTTTACCGCCGCGACATGGAACTTTGCTGTGAGTGCGGCGATGCGCACATCGCACGCCAAGGTGAGCCCGAACCCTGCCCCTGCCGCGGGCCCATTGACGGCTGCGATCACTGGTTGTCGAGTCGCTCGTACTGCTTCGATCATTCCCGAGAATCTCTCTTGGCCCTCGTAGGCCTTCGGGATACCACCGCCCGGTTCCCCGTCGCCCGGCTGCATGAGGTCGAGCCCGGCACAGAAGCCGCGCCCCGCGCCGGTGATGATGATTGCTCGGATCTCGCGACGGGCGCTGAGTTTGTGCAATGTTGAAGTGATTGCGGCAACAAGCTCGGTCGTGAGCGCGTTGAGCCGATCCGGTCGATTCAGTGTCATGACCGCAACCTCAGGCCGCGGGAAGTTCAGTACGAGTGCTTCGGTCATTGTGCCAGCTTTCTAGGGTTCCAGCATCACTTTGCAGTCGTGCGATGGTGCTTTTAGTGATTGGAAGCGATTAGGCAGCTCATCAAGCGTGACCGCCCCCGTGACGAGTGCATGAGGTTGCAGCGAGCCATCGGCTAGCGCCGCGATACTCGCGACGAAATCACTTTTGCGGTAGTACAACACAAATTGGGCGGCGAGTTCTTTCTGCAATGCGGTGAGTGGCATCATTTGATCGGCGGTCATACACACGCCGACGATGGTGACGGCAGCATCGACGGCGGCAACGTCGAACGCGTGCTGGATCATGCCAGCGATGCCAACACACTCGACTACTACCTCAGGTGCGTGGCCAACAATCTTTGCGAACTCGGTCGCAACGTCGGTGGTAGTCGGGTCGATAGTTGCAGTTGCTCCGACCGCCTCGGCCAATGTACGCCGATGCGCCACCGGGTCGCTCACGATCACCTCTGTGGATCCCAGGTGTCGAGCCCATAATGCGACCACCGCGCCGACCGGCCCTCCACCGATGATGAGCACCGGCGCAGCAGGATCACGGCGAGTCGCTGCAAGCGCGTGATGCGCAACGGCGAGGGGCTCAACCAACGCCCCCGCGTGATCGTCGAGTGAATCGGGAATTCGAAACGCGCTGCTGGCGGCCAATGTTGTGTACTGGGCAAAGCCGCCTGGTCGTTGCAGCCCGAGCTGGTTTGCGGCGGCGCATTTCGACGTGGCGCCAGCTACGCAGTACTTGCAGGTGCCGCAACCCATGAGTGGAAAGCCAGCCAAACGGTCGCCAATCTTCCACCCTTCGACGTTGGGCCCGGTCTCGACGACCTCTCCCGCAAACTCATGGCCCAGCACGATGCCGGGGAAGTCGAGTGCGTCCGACAGATGAAGATCTGAGCCGCATATTCCGCAGGCCGTGATTTTGACGAGGAGCTCCCCCGAAAGTGGTTCGGGATCAGAGATCTCCAGTGTTTGGAGCAGCTTCCCGGTGCCTTGTGTGACTGCAGCGCGCATTGCACGGTTGTAGCACGCAGATGACAGCCGAGGGAGCTGCTCGCGACATTCAGAAGATGACCGATCCCGTTACCGCGACCTCCCATGTCCGAACCTGGGCAACGGGAACCACGATCGGCCGTTTACACAAGGACCCCGATCGAATCCGATGCCGCTGAGGCATCTGATCGATGTCATCAACAACAACGCGATCATCGGAATCCCCGTTGAAGTTGTCCCGGCGTAGTCTGAACGAGTTCGAAGGTTGTTACATCGGGTTTGTCTATCTAGGAGTTTCCATGAGTCGTATTGTCGTTGGAGTAGACGGCAGCCCCGCATCGGAAGCGGCGTTGCGCTGGGCTCACGAGTATGCCGAGGCGTCGGGGGGTTCGATCGAAATCATCATGTCGTGGAATGAGCACCCACTGTTAGCGGGCATCTCCGAGACCCTGGGAGGTGGTGTGCCGCTGGACCAGGTTGAAGCCCAAGCTCAGGTGTTGCTTGAAGCGACGGTCAACGCGGCGATTCCCGACGGATCTACTGTGAACATCACTAGTTCAGTTATTTCGGGTTCTCCAGGGGACGCGTTGGTGGACGCAGGGGTGCTGGCAGATGTGTTGGTAGTAGGACGCCCGCATCGATCGGCGCTACGTAATCTCGGCTCAGTCGCGGCACACTGCGCGCGCAACGCAACCTGCCCGACTGTGGTGGTACCAGAATGAGCACCGAAGACGTGGTCATCATCGACGAACCGGTTCCGTATGTGCGCCGCATCACGTTGAATCGCCCCGACAAGCGCAACGCGCTCAATCACCCGCTTCGAGGCGCGATTCTCAACTCCTTGCGTGAGGCAGACCAGGATCCGAATGTGCACGTATCTATTGTGCGCGGTGCAGGCAAGTGTTTCTCGTCGGGCTACGAACTTGGTGGTGGCAATGCGGGTCACGAATTGCCGTTTTACACGCCGCCTGGAGATTCGCAGTGGCCGCGTCACGTCACCGAAGGCTGGATGAGTATCTGGGATCTTGCGAAGCCGGTCATTGCGCAGGTGCACGGCTATTGCCTTGCTGGTGGCAGCGAACTTGCAACTGGATGTGACCTCATTTATGTGGCCGAGGATGCCAAGATCGGATATCCGGCAGTGCGTTTTGGTGTACCCGACATGCATTTTCACGCCTGGTTTATGGGCATGCGCACAGCAATGGAAATGATGATCACCGGTGATTCGATCAGCGGCACCGAAGCTGTCGAATTTGGGTGGGCGAACCATGCGTTTCCGGTTGAGGAACTCGACGACGCGGTACTCGAAGTAGCGGCACGCATCGCCAAGATCGACCCTGAACTTGTGCAACTCAATAAACGTGTGGTGCACCGACAGATGGAAGTGATGGGCATTCGCCAAGGCATTCGTGCGGGTACGGAGTTGTGTGCGCTAGGCACCCATACCAACGCGATGCGAGAGTTCTTGGCGACTGCGCAGTCACAAGGCCTCACCGCAGCGTTAAGCGATCGTGACACCAAGTTTGGCGATTACCGCAGCGTCGAAGAGCACTAACTACTCGTTGAGACTGCTCGTCAGAAACTGATTGGTAAACGGGCTGCGCTGCGCAACGGTGAGTTGAGAATCCAACTCACCGCATCGTTGTCGGCGACTCGATATTCGGGAATGCGACGGTGAAATTCTCGTAGTGCCACGCGGAGTTCGAGCCTCGCGAGGTGCGAACCCAAACAGCGATGAATGCCTCCACCAAAAGCAAGGTGGCGATTGGGGTTGCGGTATAAATCGACAGTCATTGCATCGGAGAACTCAGTTTCGTCAACGTTGGCGGCACCAATCATCACGTGCACGGGCGACCCAGCCGGAATTGCAACTCCAAATAGATCGGTATCGACGACGGTCTTGCGAGCAATACCGGACACGATTGTTTCCCACCGCAGAAATTCCTCGACTGCGGCCGGTATCGACTCAGGGTGTTGGGCCAGTGTGCGCCGCGCCTCGGGATGCTCGAGTAGGTACGCGAAGGAAACCGAGAGTTGTCCGGCAACAGTGTCAAGGCCAGCCAGCAAAAAGAGAAAACAAATTCCGAGAATTTCTTCGCGGGTGAGTTTCTCGCCCTCGACCTCGGCTGACAAGAAGTGACTCACGAGATCGTCTTGTGGCGAGGCCGACCGTTGCGCGATGACTCCTTCGAACATGGTGTAAATGTCCATTCCGGCCGCGACTCGTGCTGCCGCGAGTTCGTCATCTGTGGTGCCGGGCGGGCGAATAATGCCGTCCTTCAGCCGCAAGAACTCGGCCACGTTGTCGAGCGGCAAACCCAATAGGTTCAAGAAGACGGTCGACGGCAACGGTTCCGTAAACGACTGCACGAGTTCCGTCGATCCGGTATCGATGAAATCGTCGATCAGATCGTTGACCAACGCGGTGACGCTGCCTTCCATTTCCGCGACTTTGCGGGGCGCAAAGATCGGGTCGAGCAGCACCCGGTATCGGTGGTGATGTGGAGGGTCGACTTCAAGCGGAATCAGAGGGTCGGCCGCGCCGAGCGAAATGGCCCCGTGGGATGAGAATGTCGCCGGATCTTTTAAGACCGCATCGACTGCAGCACGCGACGTCACATGAAACGCGCCGCCGTCGCCAGCATGCACCGGGCACTCCGACGGGAGTTGGCTGAGCACAGATTGGGGCGCCTTGGTGAAGGCTTCATCATTCCAATCAACCGCGGCGAACAGTTTCGACATGGCCTGCAGTGGAGTCCAACGACATGAGGCGTGTCAAGACAAGCTGGTGCTCCCTCAAGCTTCCCGCTAGATAGGGAATCACCACAATACGGGATACACTCTTGGTCGTGGCTGACGACCAAATCGACGATATTGACCTTGCTGCACTCAACGACGAAGACCTCACCGCGCAAATGCACGATGACCTCTA
>SXHN01000027.1 GCA_005773635.1 Actinomycetota bacterium | reverse complement strand
ATTGTGAACCGCGAACCGGGTGATGCGATTGTGATCGATGTCGAAGAGCAGCGGACGTTGCGACTACTCACCGGTGCGGGCCTGGTGCCGAAATCGAGGCACCGCAGCCGCGCGTCGTAGGTCGTCGCGGCACGGGGTGAATGCCGTGCTGGAGGGTGTGCGGATGCGAGACTGTATTCATGACCACGGTGAGGCACTGCGATGCGCATTCTGTTTGCCACTGCTGAATTCGCGCCCCTCGCGATCGTCGGCGGCCTGGGTTCCGCATCGAGTGGGTTGGTACAAGAGCTACGGGCGTTAGGTCACGACGTTGAAGTCGTCATGCCCGATTATGGCGATGTGATGCTCGAACAGGAAATTAGAGGATCCATTTCGACTCCGTCGTGGACAGGGTCGATGACTCTGCGCCGCGGACGTCACGAGTCTGCGGGCCTCGTGTCCTTGATCGGCAGTGCCGCGATTGCGCGCCCGCATCCCTATGTCGATGTGCACGGCGACGGTTGGCCCGATAACGATCTGCGCTTTTTTTCGTTTTCGGCTGCGGTGGCTGCGTTGGCAAATGAGCAGCAGCCCGATGTGGTGCACGTGAACGATTGGCATACGAGCGCGGCGTTGGCATGGATCGATCCGACGATCGCAACTGTGCTGTCGATTCATAATCTGGCATATCAGGGTGCCGCGAATCTTGGTTGGGTTGATCACTTTGGCGACCGGGCGACGGCCTTTATCCGTGACGGCGTGTGCAATCCGTTGGCGGGTGGTCTCCGTTTGGCGCGTTCTGTCGTGGTAGTCAGTGAGCAGTACCGCACTGAAATTTTGATGCCCGAACACGCCTTTGGCTTGCACGATGTTCTGGCGGCGCGCGTTGACGCGTTGGTGGGCATCCGAAATGGGGTGGAGACCGACGTCTGGAATCCGGAATCCGACCCGCTGATTCCCCACAACTACAACAAGCATTCACTCGATGTGAAAGTGGGCTTGCGTAGCTTGTTGCGCGACGAACTTGGCTTGGCCCCCGGTACGAAATCCGACTCGCTCGCAGTGGTGCTATCTCGATTGGTGGATCAAAAAGGCATCGGGCTCATCGTGGAGTTGGCGCATTCGGTTGCGGAGTTGCCATCGCAGGTCGCTGTGTTGGGGGCTGGCGATGCAGCACTCGCTGATGGGTTGCGATCGGCGGCGGCGGATCGCCCTGACCGTATTGCGTTTGTCGAAGGCTACGAAAGTGCGCTGGGGCATCGATTGCTCGCCGGAGGCGACTTTTTGCTCATGCCGAGCCGCTTTGAGCCGTGCGGTCTCACACAGATGCAGGCAATGCGCTACGGAACGATTCCAATTGTCAGCGGCGTCGGTGGGTTGGTCGACACGGTGATCGACGCCGACGCCGATCGAGCCCGAGGCACAGGTTTCGTTACCCACGGCCCCGCAAATGTTGCGTCCTTGCTCGACGCGTGGCACCGAGCCCAACGCGCTTGGCTGAACGCGGCGCGGCGTTCTGCAATGCAACGACGAGGCATGACTGCCGACTGGTCGTGGCGAGTGCCGGCGCTAGCGCATATAGCGCTCTACGAGCATTGCGCTGCGAATGCATGAATTGGTAAAGATCTGGCTACGGACGCCCGAGTGAGGTCGTTGGGGTGACTACCGTTGGGCCATCATGGCCTCAGCTCCCAAAATACTCGTAGTCGTACTCGCAGGCGGCAAGGGCAATCGGCTATTGCCGCTGACCAACGACCGCGCGAAACCCGCAGTGCCGTTCGGCGGTTCGTACCGCGTGATCGATTTTGCGCTGTCGAATTTTGCCAATGCGGGATATCTGAAGATCGTGGTACTCACGCAGTACAAGAGCCATAGCCTCGATCGGCACATCTCCCAAACATGGCGTTTTTCAACGATGATGGGTAACTACGTCGCTCCGGTGCCCGCGCAAATGCGACGAGGTCCGTATTGGTTTTCCGGGTCGGCCGACGCGATTTATCAGAATCTGAATTTGATCAGTGACGAGCACCCCGATGTCGTCTGTGTTTTCGGCGCTGATCACATCTATCGGATGGATCCTCGCCAATTAGTGCAGCAACATCTCGACACGCGTGCGGGTGTGACCGTTGCCGCGATTCCTGTCCCGGCTGATCAAGCCCGAGAATTCGGGGTTATTGAAGCCGACGTTGACGGTCGCATTGTCGCGTTCCATGAAAAGGTTGAGAACCCGCCGACGATGCCCGATCGGCCGGGGTTCTGCCTGGCGTCGATGGGCAACTACATCTTCGACACCAAGACGTTGGTCGATGTGGTTACTCCACACAGTGATAACGGCGACGCGTTGTCGGATATCGGTGGTGATGTGATCCCCGCACTGACCGCCGCTGGAGTCGCGTACGTGTACGACTTCAGCACGAACATTGTGCCGGGAGACGAAGAGCACAACCGCGGTTATTGGCGAGATGTTGGGTCGATCGATACCTATTACGACGCAAATATGGATCTGATCATGCCGGTTCCACAGTTCAACCTGTACAACCAGGAATGGCCGGTGTATAGCAACCATCCACCGCTGCCGCCTGCCAAAGTGTCGCGCGGTGCGGCGGGCGAGATGGCCACCGTGCACGCGAGCTTGTTGTGCCAAGGCTCGATTATTTCGGGTGGTCATGTTGAGCAATCGGTTCTTGGCACTCAGGCTTACGTTGATCACGATGCTCACGTCATCGAATCCATTTTGTTTCCCCAGGTGCGCGTCGAACCCGGAGCGCGCCTACGGCGTTGCATCGTTGACAAGAACGTGGTGGTGCCGGCAGGGATGCGCATTGGCTTCGATGCAGAGTTTGATCGTGCCAACTTTACGGTGAGCGACAACGGAGTCGTTGTGATCGAAAAGGACCGCAACCTAACGTTGCTTCAATGAGCGATTCGCTGGCCGCCCGTGCTCAACGTCGGGGAATCGAAACTCACTGGACCGACATTGGGGGCGTGGAGCACGCTGTCGCAACCGCAACCATCGAAGCATTGCTGGACGCGCTCGGCGCAGAACCGGTTACGCCGGAACGCGCCGTGGTGGCGTGGGATGGAGTGGCGATCGAAGGATCGGTCGCTACCGGTCGGTATCCATTCGGAGCGCATCGTGTGGATGAATTGACGACCGTGTACAGCGCGCCGCGGCGGGCTCACGCCGGGCCACCGGATGCCCAACGAAGCTGGGGTGTGTTCGCGCCCACCGCCGCGCTCCGCGGTGTTGCAGACTCGCGCACCATTGGTGATCTTGGATCATTGCGCCAGCTCGCAAATGTGTTTTGCGAAGTTGGCGCGGCTGCTATCGGCACATTGCCGATACTCGCGATGTTCGGAGAATTCCCCGTCGAGGCCAGCCCCTACCGACCGGTGAGCCGCCAATTCTGGAATGAAGTTCATCTCGATATCGACGCGATTGTCACTGCGTTCGGTCTCGATCGCGCCATGCTGCCCACATCCGGCGATGCGAATGCGACGCACGTCGACTTCGCTATAGAAATGCGGCGGGTCGAGGCAGTATTGGACACCGTCCAATCGTTGCGTGTCGTCGGGCAAGACCTCGATGCGTACCTGAAGGTGCACCCTGAAGTGCTCGACTATGCGCGCTTTCGTGCCACGCAAGATCGATTCGGGCGTGATTGGAGGGGGTGGCACCACGTCACCAATCACGCCGAAACTGACAACAACGTGATTACCCGGCACTGTCTCGCTCAGTACCTGATGGATACACAGATGCGCGAGCTGCAGGGCCATCTCGGGTCGCGTGGACAGTATTTGTACCTTGATCTTCCAGTCGGAGCTCACCCTGACGGGTACGACACCTGGAAGTACCGTGAAGCTTTCGTGGATGGAGTTTCACTCGGTGCACCGCCCGACGACTTCTTCGCGGGTGGTCAATGCTGGGGCCTGCCGGCAACACATCCACAGCATCCTGGCGCGATGTATGAAATGTTGAGCGCTGCGTTACATCACAACGCTCGATACGCAGGCGTGTTGCGTATCGACCACGTCATGGGGTTTCATCGCCAATGGTGGGTACCGGATGGTTTTGAAGCGGCCCAGGGCGCCTACGTGCGTCATAATGCCGATGTCGCGTGGGCTGCAGTCACAACCGTTTCCCACCGGCACGGCACCGCGATCGTGGGGGAGAACCTTGGGACTGTGCCGGTTGCAGTCAACGATGCCGTTGATGATCACGGTGCTGCTCGAATGTTTGTCGTGCAGTTTGAACACCTGGCCGGT
>SXHN01000121.1 GCA_005773635.1 Actinomycetota bacterium | reverse complement strand
GTGCAGGGAGAGGTCACCTGGGAGTCCGCGAAGTACACCGAGACGGTGAGTGATGGAACTCGAGTGTTGACGAGCAACAACCTGCCGGTTGACGGTAAGACTGGAACGTTTCCGATTGCGAGCGACGATCCGTCGTATGCCTACGACCGCAATCCCGGCACGATTCAACAAGAGTTGATTACGTTCACCCTTCCCGAAACGGGAACCGTAGCTGCAACGCCAAGCTGCCTTGCCTTCGGAAGCATTGGAATGCTCAAGAATGGAGTGAGTGTATTTAGCTCTCTCGATGGACGCGGTCAAGATGGAGTGGCGCACGAGTCGCAGGATTCCTGCGACGGCCACCCAGCAATGACGACGTACCACTATCACAACGTGCCGTCGTGTATTCGAAATGCAACCAGTGGTCCATCAACCGTCGTTGGATGGGCGAAAGACGGATTTCCGATCGTTGTGGAGCGTGACGCTGCAGGAGCATTGCCGACAAACGCAGACCTCGATGAATGCCATGGCCGTACATCACCGGTATTTCTCGATGGTGAAGTCGTGACGCTTTACCACTATTCCGCCACGCTCGAATTCCCGTATTTCATAGGATGTTTTACGGGCACACTGAGCTAGCACCATTGCCCTAGCGATAGAAAAAAAAGGTCGTATTGCTTGGAGTTGCCAAGCAATACGACCCTTTGAGTTAATGGAGTGTTGCTACGGAGCGCCGATGGTGAATGTCACGCCGTTAATTGTGGTTCCCAAAATCGGAGACAATCCGCCGCCGAAGGCCACGAAGCTTCGACCGTTGACGGTTTCCACTCCGGGCTCAACAATTGAGTTGCAGCCAATTGCGGAACCGTCGATTGAGTAGCCCTGAATCACGGCGCGAGCCGCAGGCGTTCCGCCGGTGAGGAACTCCGTCACCATTTCGGTGCCGTCCCAGTCGGTGACGACGGTCTTGTCTTTGTACGCAGGCACAACCGAAATTTCTTGTGCGATCTGTGCGCCGACGCCCACACCCTTGGTCACGATGCCCCGGTGATACACAATGTCTTGCGCGCCACCCGTTGGTTTGACGGTCGTGACGTAGGCATCGGTCTTGGTCAAGTCAGTGAATGCAAATCCAAGCTTGCCGTTGCCGGGCCATTCAGTGGCGTCGGGATCTTCGACACAGTCGGTGACGGGGGTCGTGGTCTTGGCACTCCACTTCAGCAACGAACGCGTTCCCGACGGGGCGGTTGTCAGTGCGCCACTCGCGACCGCCTGCGTGAAGTTGCAGCTTCCACCGATTGTGAGCGGGGCTGCATTGTGTGCGTGCGTGCCTTTGTACGACTGGGCCAAATCGTGGTTCTTGTCGGTAATGCCGGCAGCTTTACCGTCTCCGGGCCACAAGAATGTGCTCTTTGCCGTCACTATTGCGCGGTGGCCGGAGCAAGAGCCCACGGTTGTCACCACGGCATCCGCTTCCGGTGCGGCGATTGCTACGGCGCCCGCTGCGAGCCCACCAGCCAGCGCGACCCGAATTGCGTGAGAAACAACTTTCATAATGATCTTGCTCCCTTTGTAGTTGCCCTGGAAGTAGCGGGCTGCCTAACCGGCCTGTGCCGAGTTCCCGACACAGACAAGATACTGCCGAAATTCGAGGCACCTTGTCAAGAACGATTGACCACCTATCGGTTGAAGCCCTGCTGGCCACGAACTTGTTCAAATGGATCGAGGTTGCCACCGACCTCCCAGGGTTATCGGCGAAACAAAGAAAGGACCAGACGGCGGATGCCGTCCGGTCCTTTCTTGGAAGTAACAGAGGGAGGTTACGGAGCGCCGATAGTGAAATTCATACCAGTGACTGGCGAGAGCGTCAGCGGGGAAAGACCGCCGCCGAATTGCACGACAGTGCGAAGATTCGCGGTTTCTACGCCAGGCTCAACCACTGCACCGCAACCAAGTGCTGCACCGTCGATCGAATAGCCCTGGATCAGTGCCCGTGCGGCTGGAGTGCCGCCGGAGAACAGCTCGGTCAGCATTTCCGTACCGTCCCAGTCTGTAACAACGGTCTTGTCTTTGATCGCCGGGATGGCACCGTTTTGACCGGAGACCTGCGCGCCGACTGCGACACCTTTGGTGACGATCCCACTGAAGGCGCTGATGTCGAGAGGCAGGCCCGTTGGCGCGATCGTCGCGACGTATACGTCAGTTTTAGTGAGATCGGTGTAGGAGAATCCCATCTTGCCGTTTGCGGGCCATTCGGCGGCGTCGGGGTCACCAATGCAGTCGGTGACCGGCGTGGTGGACTTCGCACTCCACTTGAGCAGCGACCGAGTGCCGGAAAGAGCCGTGGTGAGGGCTCCGGTTGCAACGGTTTGGGTGAAGGTACAAGTCCCACCGATGGTCAGAGGTGCGCCACCAACTGCGTGCACGCCCTTACTTGAAAAGGACGCGTCGTGGTTCTTGTCAGTAATGCCCGCGGCTTTGCCGTCTCCGGGCCACAAGAAGGTGCTCTTGATACTGACCACTGCGCGATGCCCGCTGCAGTTGCCGACATTTGTGACTACTGCATCGGCTTCAGGGGTGGCAATGGACATGGCCCCCGCTGCGAGACCGCCAGCAACTGCGATGCGAACTGCGTGTGAAACAACCTTCATGTGGAGCTTCTCCTCAGTGGCCCAGTGGGCACCAGCCAGATCTGCTGCCGCACGTAGAGATTCTGCGTGCATGGTGACACCCATTGGGAGGTTCTGTCAAGGAATAGTTAACGGTGTTAACCGGAAAAGTTGGCTTTGGGCCGGGCCTCTGCCCACGACCGCTAACAGCCGCCAACCACAATTGTGCCGGTAGCCGTGCCAGCGTTGCCGAGAACATCGCTGGCGGTGACAACCCAACGCCACGTACCGTTCAGATGCCGAACGGCAGCCCTCGCGGTCCACGCGCCACTCCTGAGTTGCGTCATCGCGACGCTCCCTGACCGCCCCGGCCCGCTCCAACTCAGACGAACGCTGGAAAGCGTCGACTCATCGGAGACGGTAACGACGATCGCAGGGTCACCCGGCCATGGGCACGTGACTGTCGATCCTGCGCGCACCACGGTCACAACGGGTGAGCGTCCGACAGCTGTGGTGGCAGTAACCGTGGCACCCCCTTGGCCGCTACTAATGAGCTCAAACTGCTTCGTGACCGTGCCTTCGTCGGCGGCGTTGCGGTCAAGGCCGAGTCGGATCTCAACGGTTGCGCCGGAAGCAAGTGAACCCGAGGTCGTAGACCAAATAAACGGATCTGCTGCACCAGTGAGCTGCCAGTCAAGCGTCGCGTTGCCCGTATTTGAAAGTGTGAGCGACAGCGCGGTTTCGCTCGAGCCGAAATCGAGCGAGGTCGTCGACGCAACGAGTCGGCCGACCGTTGCAGGAGCTCGCGTGGTCTGGGTGCCTCCCGGTGCAGTCGTCGCGACCGTGTTCGTGCCAGGCGCCGTCGTGGCAACTGTTGAATCGGTCCCCGAAGTGCTGACAGTAGGCGAGATCGTCAGGGTCGATATGCCGCGCGTCGTTGTGGTCGCGACCTCTGCGGTGAGCGGTAGCTTTGTTTTATCGGTGTCGTCGGTGAGCCATTGTGCGGCACCCACACTCCCAAATGCGAGCACGAGCAGCATGATCGCAGCGACAGTAGCGATCCGTCGGGATGCTTGAGCGAGCTTTGGGAAGCCCTCGCCGTGATCGAAGTGATGGCGCGTCGACTCTGCTCCCGCATCGGGAGCACCGGAAGCGCTCGCTGAGCCCAGCACGCGTTCGCGCAGCCCGGCCGGCGCCGCCAACGCAGGCGCGGCACTGAGGAGTGGGATGACTGCGAAACGACGCTTGGTGTGGTCGCAGAGGTCGCAATCGTCGATGTGGCGGGCCACGCGTTTGCGGATCAATACGCTGAATGTGCCGTCCCAATCAATGAGCAACCGAGCAAGCTCGTCGCAGTCTTTGCGCCCCATACGCGCCACCGTGAGCGCACCGAGTGACCGCTCGACTCGTTCTCGCATGCGATGCACGAGCAGATGACATTGTTGCGCGTTGACGCCGAGAACATTGGCTAGGTCGGTACCAGTCAGGCCTTGGCGAATACTGAGTTCGAGTACAAGCTGATCTCGGGAGTCGAGTCCGTAGGCCGCGCTGCGGACCATTTCGGCGAGTTCCTGTTCGGCGACGCGGGCGCCTTCGGCGTGGAGGTCGGTTGGAGCTGCCATCTCAGCGGTTCCTGGTGCTGAAAAGTCGATCGGTTGCATGCGGCGACGCCGTTTGGTGCTGCGGTACACCTCGTTGCGCAGGATGGCAAACAGCCATGGCCGCAAACGCTGGGGATCGCGCAATTGCCCCAACTGTTGGGCCGCGGTGAGGAAGACGTCCTGGGTGGTGTCGGCGGCATCGTCGCGATTGTGCAGCATGGATGCCGCGGTGTCGTAGAGGGAATCGGCGTAGCGGTCGTAGATGCCTGCCAACGCGCTGCGATCGCCGGCAAGGTGGGCGATCACTAATTCGGAATCGGTACGGGAGTCGTTCATCGTTCATGGTCATTATGGTCGATTGCAAGGCCGTGAGTGAACGGCCGGCGCGGGCACCGAGCCGTTCACTCCTGACTGCTTGCGTCCGGACCTCAGACAATCCGGACCGAAACGATGGCGTTGATGTGCGGGTAGTCGTTGCCTTCGTACTGACTTTGAAATTTCATGCACTTTGTGTCGCCGAATTCCGCTCCGAGTCCGAGTGACACGCATGTGGGCAATGCGCTGATGCCAGCCACGCTCACTAGGCCCGACCCAGCCGCGTTCCATTTCATGTCGCAACCGTCGTCGCTGCCTTTGGTCTGGGCGCCGCCGGTGCCCATTGTGCAGAACTCAGCCCAGCCGTCGGCATCACGCTCGAATGCACTTACAGAAACGGTCGGTAGGAAGGTGGTGATGTCGGTGGCGATGAAGGAAGCTGCGAAGCCGACGAACTTGATGTCAGCACCATCGTCAACGCGTTTCTCTCCCTTTGTAGCGATCGTCGTGTCCCCGACCATCCAAGCGAAACTGAGCTCTCCTTTGCTGTGCTTATCGCCGTCGTTGATCACGTGGAGATTTTCGATCTTGAGCGCGACGTCGGTTGTTGGAGCGGCAGGGGTGCGGAACTCCCCGACGCGGTACGCCTTGTGACCGTCTTTGTCAGTGGCCTTAACGATGATGTGATACTTCGTCGCGGGGCTGAGTTCTGAGATGGTGGCGTTGTTCCACTGTTTGGCGAAGGCGAGGCCGCTGTTACCCCAGAATGCGGTTGCACCGAAGCTCGGGGTCGTGCCGCTCCAAGAAGGCGTGTCGGTCGAGACCGCCACTTGGAACTGAGCGTCGGTGTTGCTGGCAACGTTGAGCTTCCGTGTCGTGTGATCTCCGGGCGAAACGATTGCCGAGGTGATGCATTGCACCGCACAGCCCGCGGGCCCTGCAGGATTCGCGACGCCGCCAGGGTTTTCCAGCGGGGTAATCGTGGTGAAATGACTTGAGCGGTATGACGATTTGGCGTTGCTGTCGGTGGCTTTGACGATGATGTAGTACTTGGTTGCTGATTGCAACGGCTTGAGCGTCGTTGTCCACGTTGTTGAGTTCGCGGGTGATGTTGCCATCGCAAATACGCCGGGGAAATTTGGGATCTCGCCGTTCATTTGGGGCGCGTTCTTCGAGATGTACACCCGCATCGTCGCCGGGGTGTTGGTCTTCATTTCGAGCTTGGTATTTGGCGATTGCAAATTGGGTGTCAGCCAAGCCTTGGTGATGCACTGATTGGCACAACCTGTTACTGCTGGCCCTCCGCTCAGTCCACCGCCGGGATGAACTATGTCGCTGCCCAGCAATGGGTCGTACGCGTGGATATCGACGTAGTGATTGTGGTTCGGTTCACTCACCTTGATCTTGAAGTCGACCGCGCCGGGTCCGACCACATCGTCATCAATAGTGAAACCGAGTTCGGTTGAAGCACCGGGTGATAGTGCAGCGCCGGCTGAACCGAGTGAGACCCACGGTTTGGTCGCCGCAGTCCAGTTGATGTCGGCGTCACCGCAATTGGTGATGTTCAGTGAAGACTTCATGACTCCTGATGCCAGGGTCGATGGGTCGGGCGTGACCAACAACTGGGGTCCAGCTGACGGGTGGGCATCACAGGGCGTCGGTGCTGGCTGGTCGACGGGAGGGAGTTCCACCGCGCCGTCATGTTGTGGCTCAGCATCGGGAACCGGTTGCGTCGCGCTGGAATCCGCCAAGCCCTGCGAATTGTCGGCCTGTTCGAGGTCGGCTTCGTCGGCATCGGTGCTGGCAATGTCCTCGGAGTCTCGATCGAAGTCTTGGGCCGCCTGGCGAGCCGTTCGTTGCGACTCCTGTGCTCCAGATCGGTTTGGGCCGTCGGTGTTGAGGCCGCAACTAGCGAACACGATGGCGGCGGCCAGTGAAGCCGTGCCGATCGTCGCGATGCGGTGCTTCGTGCGCCGTGTCATTGCGGATTTTTGGATGGGAGTTTGCTGAGAAGTCATCGGGTTCTCCTTGTGTTTGGTGTTGCGGACACAGTGGAGAGCACCAAGCAGCCTGGAACTTTCAGAAATTTCGCGAATATTTCGAGAAATCTCGAATTTTCGGTTGGGTGGCCCTTTTTGCGCAGTAATGATCGCGTTTGATCGTCGACGGCATGCCAGAATCGGTGTATGCCGAGTGATGGTTTTTTGAAGTTCATGAATACTGCCCACAAGTCGTTGCTGAAAATCTCTTTCGGCAAATTTGGCTGGAACGCGGGTGGCATGCCGGTAATCGAGTTGGTTACGACGGGCCGAAAAAGCGGTGAACCCCGTTCGGTGATGCTGACGTCTCCGTTGCAGGAGGGTGACACGCTGGTGATTGTCGCGTCGAAGGGCGGCGAAGATACTCATCCCGCTTGGTTCCTCAACCTCCGCGACAAACCCGATGTGACAGTCACGATGAAGGGCGTGACGCGGCCGATGACTTCGCGAGTCGCAACCGCCGAGGAACGGGAACGGATGTGGCCGCTTGTGACGGCCAAGTACAAGAATTACGCGGGCTACCAAACCAAAACCGACCGCGAGATTCCTCTTGTACTGCTCGAACCCTAGGTAGTGCGCACTCGTATCAGGCTTTCACTGCGCCGCGATCCGCTTGCCGCGGTCGTCGGCATCGCGATCCTTTGCTTCGCGTTAGTGGGCATTGGTTCAGCGCTGTGGGGCGCGCGTGTGTTCCACGGTGCCGATTTGATGCTTTCGTACGCGCCATATCGCGACGCCGCTCCGGAGAACTTTGTCGCGGCGCGTGAATGTGTCTCGGACACGGTTGACAACGTCTTGCCAGCGTCAACGGAAATGCGACGGCGCGCGTTGGACGGCGAATTTGCTGATTGGAACTCCTATGCGGGTGGGGGCGCTCCGTTGGCGAGTGTCCCGAATTTCGCGGCTCTGTCGCCGTTTTCTGCCCCAACGTATTTGCTCCCGCCGCGACTCGCGCCTGGCTACGTGAAGTTGCTCGAAGTATTGCTTGGAGCCACTGGGATGCTGCTGCTGTTGCGGCGTCTGCAACTCACACGGTCTGCCGCACTTCTCGGTGGTCTGATATTCGTATCGACCGGCTTCATGGTTACGTGGTCGAACTGGCCACAAACCCGAACCGCATCGTGCATTCCTTGGGTTTTTTGGGCGGTGGAGCGATACGTGCAGCACCGCACGTTGCGGGCAGCAGTGCCGATCGCGGTTGCAATCGCCGCAATGATGTTTGGAGGATTTCCGTCAGTCGCGGGTTACACGTTGTATGCGGTCGTTCCGTACTTTGTCGTACGAACGTGTTTGACGTCATCACGGCTGGCTGCGGCGCAGCGCATCGCAACCGGGCTCGGTTTCGTTGGCGCGGGCATTGCGCTTGCGGGCGTTCAGCTGTTGCCGTTTCTTGCGCAGATATCGTCGCTCGACCTCGAACGGGCCCAAAGCCCGAATGCCAAACTCCCGATTGCATCGCTGGTCACAATGTTTGCACCCCAAGCCTATGGGCACTGCGGCCCGGGCTACTTCGGTCCTGGTAATGAGATCGAGACCGGTGCCTTCGTGGGCGCTGCCGCATTGGTGTTGATCGGCGTCGCGATTTTTCGCGGCGCTGCGCCGCGCGTGCCGCGCGGGATAACTGCGTACTTCGTTGTTGCTACGGGCGCTGTCATCGCGCTGGGTTGGGTCGGCCACCTTCCGCTGGAACTTGCTCAAAAGTTGCCGGTGTTTTCCGACAACGCAATTTTTCGGGTGCGCTCGGTGCTCGGGTTCTTTCTCGCGGTGCTTGCAGCGATCGGATTCGACCGGCTGCAACGCCGCCCGCAGGCCAACAGCCAAGGTCGTCAACGCCTGGAAATTGGCGCGATGGTGATGGCTGCATGTGCAGCACTCGTCCTTGTTCTGCATAACCATCGCGCGTACCGGGTTGCTGTCAATTATGAGTTCCCGGACTACACACTCGCGGTCGTTGCCGCGCTCTGTACTGCGGCCATTGTTGCTTGGAGTCTTTCGCGTTGGGGCGACAAGCTTTCTGGTAACTGGAGCACGTGCATTCTTGGAGTAATTCCGATTTTGATTCTGGTCGAATCAGCGAGCTTCGCGCGTGGATTTTGGCCTCGCATCGCGCCCGAACACTTCTACCCGACGACGCCGGTGCATGAGTTTCTCAACGAACATTCGAACAACGGCGAACGGCATATGGCGACCGGCCTGACGATGTTCCCTGGAACGAACGTGTTCTACGAGCTCGCAACGCCGAACGGGCACGGATTCACGAACCCTTCGTGGATGGATCTCCTGAAAACGGTGGACCGTGATGTCGCTCGCACGGCGACCTTTACTGCCTTTGGTGCCGGGCTCGATGCTGAGCGACTTGCTACTCCGATACTTGACCGCATGGCGGTGCAGTACGTGGTAACCGACCCTCGCGTGGCGCTCTACGGTGCAGTGATTGACCAAACAACAGCGGACGACCCACTGACATTGAACTCTGGGTCCTTTCTTGCAGCGCCGATCGCTGGACCGTTGCGCGGGGTGACGCTGACTGTGGAATCTTTGGGAGACATTGCGCGACCAGCTTGGATTCGCGCAGACATCTTGGATGCTGCCGGAGAGGTGCTAACCACTAATCGGCGCCGAGTCGATGCCGCGTTTGATCAAGGTGCTTTTACGATTGCAGTCGCCGCTGAAGCTCTCGATCGAGCTGCGGTCATTGCGAGGTTCAGCATCGAGGGTTCCACAGGTTCGATCACGGTCGCGGGCGACGGCCCGTCGCCCTCGTTGGGACTCGTGCGGCCAGAGGACGACGATCTCGAGCTTGTGTATGCGGGCGCAGCAAATATCTGGAGTCGAAGGGGCGCTCTCCCACGAGTCCGTTGGGCATCCGTCGCACGTGTCGTCGCAGATGATCGCGATCGTTTGCAGTGGCTGGAAGCGGCCAACGATGCCAACGTCGTCGTATTGCAAGAACCTCAAACTCCTACCGACGGATTGCCGGCCAAGGTTGTCGGAGGTAGTGAAACTGGCGACGAACGGCGCATCACGGTCGACGCGCTCGGATCCGGATACGTCGTGGTTGCCGATGCACTCACAGATGGTTGGAAGGCGACGGTCGATGGAAAGCCTGCGCCATTACTACGCGCCGATCACGCCATGGTTGCGGTCCGGGTGGAGAAGGGACGCCACGCCGTGGTGCTCACCTATGCACCACCCAAGCAGCGCCTCGGACTTCTTGTCACTGGCATGACGGCGTGCATCCTGCTTGGGGTCAGCGTCATAGGTCGCCGCCCACGCGAGGACCCTGACTCGATCGTGTTGTGAGTGTTGCCGTTGCGGGTTCGCTGACCTACAGCTCGCCAGAACTGTAGACCTCGCGTCCAGCTAGAAATGTGAGCAATACTTGGGTGTTTTCGATGTCGTTGCTGTCGATCGTGAGCAAGTTCTGGTCGATGACGATGAAGTCGGCGTACTTGCCCACCGCAATGGAGCCGGTGACTCGATCTTGGTCGAGGGCGAAGGCGGCATCGAGCGTGACAAGTCGAATTGCGGTCTCAACGTCAGCGACCGCGTTCGCCTCGCGATTCACTGCTCGTTGAATGGTGCCGAATGGCGAAAGGGGGTCGGCGTCCCAGTCGCTCGAAAGCGATACGTGGGCGCCCGCGTCGAGCAGCTTCTTTGTGGGGATGAGATCGAAGGCACGATCCCCGATGATTTCTGACAGATCTTCATGGTATGCGGTGTCGGTGGAATCAGGGCCTTTTTGGAAGTCCGCCACCACGCCAAGCGCCTTGAAGCGCGCGATGTCGGCATCGTCGACGAGGTACGTGTGCGTGGTTCGGTGTCGACGCGATGCAACATCGCCGGCAGGAGCGTCGATTGCCTCGACGGCATCGAGCGCCGAGCGGGTTGCAGCATCGCCGATGACGTGGAAATGCATTCGATACCCAAGAGTGCTGAGATCGTTTACGTATTTCAACAATTGTTCTCGTGTGAAATAGTTGAAGCCTTGAGGAAGCAGCGGATCAGGAGGGTTGTCGTACGGCTCGAGCATTGAGGCAGTGCCGAGGTCGAGAATGCCGTCGACGTAGATCTTCGCAGTATCAAACTGCAGCAGGCTCCCATCGTCGTCGGTGAATCGCTCTTCAAACTCTGCGAGCTGGGTGTCGAAGTCGAGGTCGGGATACAAGTACAGCGCGTTCACGCCGCGCGCCGTTAGCTTGTTTTCTCTGAGTGCTCGTTGCCATGCTTCGGGGTGGTGCTGGCCCCAAAACCCTCCGGCATCACTGACCGTAGTGATGCCATTGTGAGCCGCTTCTTGGAGGGCAAGAAGTAGCCCTTCGTAGTTTTCTTCGTCGGTGAGCGCGGCGGCGTTGCGGACGCGCTGCTGGGCACTCTCCAAGAGCAAGCCAGTGAAGCGACCTGATGTCGGGTCGCGGTACAGCACGCCCCCTTGGGGGTCGGGATCATCGAGCCCGATGCCAGCCGCTTTCATCCCGAGCGTGTTGGTCCAAGCCGAATGACCGAGGTCGTCGAGAATGATCGCGGGCCGGTCGGGGATTGCTCGGTCGAGCACCTCGATGGGAAGTTCGCTTTGGCCTGTGCGGAAATTGAACAACGACACGCCAGCCGCGCGTACCCACTCTGAGTCTGGTTGGTCCTCGGCACAATCTGCGGCGAGTTGCTCGTACGCGTCGAGCGGTTCGTCGGGCGGCAGAATGCAAAGGGTCTCGTTGATACCGGCTTCGGGTATGTGTACATGTGGGTCTTGAAAGCCAGGCATGACCATGTTGTTCCGTGCGTCGATGAGCTTGGGATCGCCGCCCACTGCTTCGCGTACATCGGCTTCGGTGCCGACGGCGATGATTTTGCCGACGGAGTTATACGCGAACGATTCTGCCCATGGCAGTTTCGGGTCGAGCGTGTACACCCTCGCATTGATCACCATTGTCACGGCGTTGTTGTTGCGGGGAGCACTTGTGGGCTCGCCGTCGCGAACAGTGGAGCTGCAGGCAGCGATAAAGATGCCAATGAAGATGGACGCGAAGATCTTGTGAAAAGTCATTGAATTCCTTGACATAGTAGGGCGTGGCGGACGCCTCAGCGCGTTGACAGACCAAGGATCACTTCGACCGCGTGGCGCAGATGATCTTTCGCATCGTCGAGGAGCGCCCGCCGACGATCAGGATTTTACGGCGTGCCAGCCTGGACGATTTGACTCGGCCCATGCAGTGCTCGTATCGGCGATTTTTTGTGCTTCGGCGAGCACTGCGTCGACTGCGAGCTGTGACGCGACGCTGCGTGATCGCTTGCTGAGAAAGTGAATACCGTCGTTGGTGCGTTGGTCCTCGCGGGCGAGGCAAAATGACAATCCGCGGTTTTCGCATTCTGCCAGCGCCAATGAGAGCGGCAGCAACGTGAGACTCCGTTGGTCTTTAACGACCTCGAGGCACGCGATCGTGTTACCCACTTCGTAGCTTGGACTCCATCCAGCGCGACTGCCCGTGAACGACGTTGAGAGCGTCGCCAAGCCGAGTGGCGCCGGTGGGGGTAGCACCCAGGGATACTTTGCGACGTTGCGCATGGTTGGTGTGGTGCCCGCAAGGGGATGTTCGCGACCCGCGACGAACGCCAACGGTTCGGATGGCAATTCCACCATCGTGATGTCGTCGCTGAAGGGAGTGCCTTCGAACTTGCTGATGTCGCACACGACGAAGTCGAGCTCTCTTCGGATGAGCGCGGCAAGGAGATCGGCGGCGGAGCCGTTCACGATCGCAACTCGTAGTGTGGGGTGCAACGCTGACAGTTGCCGCACGACGCGTGTCATCAACGGCTGTTCCGGATACGCGCCCGTGCCGACGCGGATGCGCCCGCCGTCTGCACTGCTCATCAATTCGGCAGACTCGCGCAGCGTGCTCACTGCGGCGAGCACGTCGGCTGCGTACCGAACGAGCCGATCGGCGGTTTCGGTCGGCTCTACCGCGTGCGTGGTTCGATCGAAAAGGGGGTGGCCGAGCTCGACTTCAAGACTGCGAATCGAACGACTTAACGCCGATTGCGTCACGAAAGTCTCTTGTGCCGCGTTGGTAAAGCTTCGGAGGCGGTACAGCGCTTCGAAATGCTCGAGTTGGCGGAGTTGCATGCACATGAGCTTATGCGTTGAACTCATTTCCAAAGCATTAGTTATGACTCTAAGGTGTAAGTGAACCAAGGAGTGCAGGATGTCGGACGCGAGTTTGGATTTTCGAGACCGAGCGGCCGCGTTTCGCGCCGCGGAGAGCCAGCAGTTTGATCTTTTGGTGATTGGCGCAGGCATTACTGGAGCCGGAGTAGCCCGCGACGCTGCGTTGCGAGGGCTTCGTGTCGTGTTAGTGGACGCTCGCGACATCGCCGCGGGGACCAGCAGCCGTAGCTCAAAGATGATCCATGGAGGTCTGCGATATCTCGCACAGGGTGACATTGAGTTGGTGCGCGAAGCGGCTTCCGAGCGACAAACCCTGCGCGCGATCGCCCCGCACCTCACTCGCATGATCCCATTCGTGGTTCCCGGGTCACTTGCCAACACCACGAAGATGCGCGCCGGGCTGAAGATGTTTGAGAAACTGGGCAAAGTGCCGAAGCACGAGCGCCACGATGTGTGGGGTACTGATGAATTGCGCGCGAATGAACCGTTGTTGGGCGCCGATCGTTTCACCGGTGCCGTGGTATATCCGGAATTCTTAACGAACGACGCGCGACTCACGCTCGCGAATGTGCGGTCGGCGAAGGCGGCCGGCGCCACAGTGATTACCTATGCGCCGGTCACGAAGATCATCATCGAGTCGGGTCGAGCGATCGGGGCGTCGATCGAAGGTTCGCTGCCCGGCGAGTCTTTGGGTGCAACGATCAGGGCGCGACGCATTGTGAATGCCGCGGGGCCGTGGGTGGATGCGATTCGCGCGATCGAAGATGACACAGCAACGCAACGGCTTTCGATCACGAAAGGGATTCACGTCGTCGTTCCTCACGAACGCCTGCCGTTGACGAGGACGATCGCGTGGACAACTTCGGACAAGCGCACCGTGTTCGCAGTGCCGTCGGGTCCGGTTACGTACCTCGGCACGACCGACACCTTCTATCCGAATCATGACGATTGGCCCGCGATCGACTGGGACGATGTGTCGTACGTTCTTGCGGAGACGGCGCGGGCTTTTTCTATCGAGCCGATCGTGGCCCGCGATGTGGTTTCGATGTGGGCTGGCGTGCGCCCGCTGATCAGCCAATCCGGAAAGAACCCTTCGGAGATTTCGCGTAAGGACGAGGTGTGGCAAGGACCTGCTGGCGTGTTGTCCATCGCCGGTGGCAAGCTCACGGCGTATCGCACGATGGCGGAGCGCGTGGTCGACACCATTGTTTCTGACCTTGGCGTGAATGTGGCATCATGTTCCACCGCTACCGATCTCATCGTGGGCGGCGACCTGGATGTTGTTGAAGTCAAAGCGAAACTTGCGGCGCTGCTCAACGATGATGCTGATGCGGATCGTCTTGTGAATCTGTTCGGTTCGGAGGCGGAAGTAATCGTGGCTGACGGCGGTGATTTGCGTGCTGAGGTGACGCGGGCGGTCGTGCACGAGGGAACATTGACATTGGCCGATTACTGGGTGCGCCGAGGTGCGCGTTCGTGGTTCACGCTCGACCCAGTCGGCGCCGAACTGACGGCAGCTGCCGAAATCGCTGGCGACTTGCTCGCGTGGTCGCCGGAACGCCGCGTTGACGAAGTTGCCGAGGTCAACCGCCGCCATAGCGACAGCCTGGCCTGTCTTGCCGGGCACTAGAACAGTTTTGTTTGCCGTATCTATTTGAATTCGAAGAGGTCGTTGTATGAGTGACGCAATCGTTGAAGCACTGCGAATTGAATTGGGCGAGATTGTCCGCACAGATGCTGAGATTCTTCAGGCACGACGCCACGACTATTGGGCCGCAAGTCACTTGCGGGAGTGGCTCGACACTGCCATGGAATCGCCGCGCTGCGTCGTGCAACCAACCGAAACCGCGCAGGTGCAGGCGTTGCTGCGGTATGCCACTGCGAACCGAATTGCAGTCGTGCCCTTCGGGCTTGGTAGCGGTGTGTGCGGGGGAGTGTTGACGACTCACGATGTGGTGCTGCTCGACCTATCGACCATGAACCAGACCCGAGAGATAGATGGTCACAATCTCTTGGCCACCTTCGAAGCAGGAAAAAACGGTATGGAGGCCGAAGAGGAGGTTGCCGCGCTCGGGCTCACTATCGGCCATTGGCCACAGTCGATCGCAGTCAGCAGCGTCGGCGGTTGGATTTCGACCCGCGCGTCGGGCCAGTTCTCTACTGCTTACGGCAACATCGAAGACATCGTGTATTCAATCGAAGCCGTTTTGCCCAACGGCGATCTCGTGCAGCTCGGTAAGGCTCCTCGCGCCGCGGCAGGTCCAGATCTCCGTCATGTGCTGATGGGCGCGGAAGGCACGATGGGGGTGGTTACGGGCGTGACGTTGTCGTTGAGAAAAGCCCCGGAAACGCGGGCGTATAGCGCGTTCTACGCGAACTCGATGCCCCAAGGGATTGAGGCCCAACGCCGCATCATGCACGCCGACTGGCGCCCACCAGTGATGCGGCAGTACGACTCCATTGAAGTGAAGCGCAACTTTCCTGATCACGCGCAGCCTGACAAAGCGCTGTTGTTTATGGTGCACGAAGGCCCCGCGGCGCGCGTTGCAGTGGAGATTGCAGATACTGCGCGCATTGCCAGTGAAGCGGGTCTGACTCCCGCCGCGAGTGCGGTTGCCGAGGAGTGGATGGGGAAGCGCAATCACGTAGTCGCGTGGAAAGACTTTTTCGAGCGCGGCGTTGTGGTCGACACGATTGAAATCTCTGCACCATGGTCAAAGATTGACGCGATTTACAGCGACGCCGTGGCGTCGCTGCGATCACGCGATGGCGTCGTGAACGCCTCGGCGCATAGTTCGCACGCCTACCGCTCCGGTGTGAATTACTACTTCTCCTTTGCCGCGGTGTGTGCGCCCGAAGCGATGGAAGAGATGTACTTCGATTGCTGGGACCGGGTGATGCAAGCAACCATTAAACACGGCGGGGGAGTCGCACACCATCACGGTGCCGGGCGGCTTCGAAAGCCCTACTTGGTGAACGATCTTGGCGAAAATGGAGTGGCATTGTTGCGTTCGCTGAAGGCAGCCGTCGATCCATCGGGGATCATGAACCCTGGCAACCTCATCCCCGACGTCTAATCACAGATGCGAGGTTGGCGCAACAACGGCTACTGCAGTTGGATGCCAAGGTCGTAGGCAAGGTCCGCGGTCGCGTCTTCTGGCCGCATTGCGAGTTCATCTAGCGCCGAAACGCAGCGGCGCATCGCCCGACGTGCTGCGTCAAGGTCATCGCGTGCCATGCATGCATGCACTGCCAATTGGTGAAGTCGCTCGCCCCAGGGATCTTCGTCTAACCCGATCGCTGCCAGCTGTGCTGCGAGGTCTCCGTGACCCGCGCGCAGCGCAACTGATGCGGCGATGCCAATTGTTCGCAGCAATACCTCGCGGCGTTCGCGCAGGTAGTCATCGGCCCAAGATCCGACGGTTGCGCCCGCGAGCACACGCCCGCGGGGCACCCGAGCGAGCGAGCGGGCCTGCGCGATTACATGTTCGAGTGGATCGTTTGCGCTCGAAGCGAGAATCGTATTTGGGTACTGATCCGGCGGGTGCGTTGAAAGCTGGGATTGGCTTTTTGGCGTATATCAATGGGATTGTGCCGCCGGCTGGCCCGACGCCGGTGGTGGTCGATGCGCCGTTGGTTCCTTTGGCGAGTCCGACTCCAATGGTTGTGTGGAGTGCGGCCGAGGTAGGTGCGTTGGAAGACACGATGTTGCAGTATCAAGTTGGCGCTGCCGACGCGCATCGTTTCGCGTTTTCGATCTTGTCGTTCATTTTGGGTTTAAGCGGTCACTAGCGCGCTAGATCTTGATGCCGAGTTTGGTAGCCAACGCGTCGCGTTCGGCACGCACCGAAAACGGCTGGTATCGGTTCAACGACAGCGACCGTTTGAGGAGTCTGACGGCTGCTTCGAGTTTGCCGTTGGCCTCCGCGATTGCGGCAGCATGAAAGAGCATGCCGGCATCGTGTGTGCCGAGGCGAATTGCCTGAGTGCTTAGCGCCGCTGCCTCGGTGAATTTACCTTGTCGGAATCGTGCCCACGCGAGGGCATCTGCCACGAAAATATTGTTGGGGCGCTCGGAGAAAGCGGTCTCAGCGAAGGCAACGCCAGTTTCGAGCCGACCATGGTCAAGGTCAAACTGGGCCGTTTCAAGATCGACAACTTCACCCGCGTTTTGCTGCAGTGTGGTGATCGCGTCGACCAAGGCGAACGATTCTTCGGCGCCCGCAAGGTCGCCCGATTGTTGCTGCAAATCTCCGAGCAACACGACGGCAGCTGGGAGTGGGTATACCTGGGTCATGTTCTTGAGGTCTGCGATGGCGCGATCGAGTTGCCCTTGCGCGCCATCGATGCGCGCGATTCCCAGTGTTGCGAGTGGAAGCGACGATTTCATGCGCAGCGCCCGCTCATAGTTTGTGCGTGCCGCGGTCAGTCGACCGCGACTGAATTCAATGTCTCCGAGCAGCGTTGTGACCGCCGCGACATCCGGCGAGCCAGGTTGGCCAGCGTTGATTGCAAGCTGCATTGCCGTTGCCGCGCCATCGAGATCTCCGTGGAGTTCTCGTAGGTACGAAACTCGCGCGTAGGAGGGAAGCGCAGCGCGTCGATCGACGAGTTTCTGCAGATACTTTTGTGCTTCCTCGTATCGGCCAAGTTCCACCGACGCGTCGACGAGCACCGTGTCAACGTCGTTCAGATCTGGGTTCTGTGTTTGGATCGCGATGGCTTGTTCTCGGGCGCGATCGAATTCGTGCAGGCTCAAGTCAAGCGTCGCGCGCGCGACCATCGTGAGAGGATCATCTGCTGCGATGGCCTCGGCTCGTTGCAGTGTGCGGTCGGCGAGGTCGTAATTTGATGGGTCGCCCTCCGCTGCTCTGCGCGTATACGCGACTGCCAGCTGTTGGAGTCCTCGCACGTCGGCCGGGTTTGCTTTCACAGCAGCTTCCAAGCTGGGCACCGCGTCTGGGCTGACCGCGATCAGAGATTGGACTGGTTTCGCACTCGGCGCCGGTGCGGCCTGGCCACTCGGCGTCGTCGCGAATCTCCCAATCGCGAGACCCAAGATTGTGAGGCATGCCGCGGTGAAGCTGAGCCGTCGGCGCGGGGAAGGTCGGTGCTCACCGACCTTCCCCGGCAACGCTTCCTGATGGCCCTGGCTCGCAAGCGCAGGTGGGTGTAAAGGTGTCGCCATCAGTATTTTCTTTCGTCCGAATCGACCGGGTTACTGGTCGTAGCCGGCGAAGGGTGGAGCAACGTATGGGAACGACGTCAACAGCGGACGATCGTTGCCATTGACCCCGTCCGTTAACGCATTGTTGGGGAACTTGTTGAAGTCGGGAGTGAACGGCGTACCGCCAGCCACTGCGCGAAGCTCGATATCCACAACATCGTCAATGAGTCGGCGACCGTTCGGGAAGCCGTCGTTTTGACCTGCCAACAAACCAAGGCGGTTTTGCTGCGCCCATGGAGTCGGTGCAATCGATGTATTCAATCGCAACATTTCCGAAGGCTTCACGTTGGCTGGTTGATTCAGGCCCGGAATACCCGTCAAGAATATCGGGACGATGTCCGATGTTCTTGGCGCTGCCGGAACAGTAACGCCAGGGTAGAGAATCGGAATCAGACGAGCGAGCTCGGGGTCCAATACTCCAGCCGCGAATTGTCCGTCAGCGATTGGGAACGACGCGTTGAATCGGTCTTTGGCTCCAACTGGCACAACAACTTCGTTGACCAATGGCATGCCGAGCCGTGAGACCTTGACCCATTCGCCGCTGCTTGTTCCTGCACCATCGTTGGAGAGCACACGAACCTTGCGGCGATATGAATCTGACCAAACACCAATCACTGGATCTGCGTTCACGACCCTCGCCTTGGGAACTTGCAACACAATGCTGTGCACGTTCTTGCCAGCGAGCCCGTCGCGACCAGCGCTCGTTGGCAGCTTGAGCAGGTGAGCCTGGTTGAGCGGGCGCAGACCACCAAGGTCGAAGATCGACCCAAGGTCGGCGTAAAACGGATCGTCGCGAGGGCCAGCGAAGACCTTGATTCCATTTGGCAACGAGTAGGTCGCTTGCTTGGCGAGATTCGCGGCGTATCCCGGCGTTGAACGCGGCCCGACAGCTGCCGGCGCAACTTCGAGGTTTTCTGCGAGCGTGGTTCGTACGCCGTTTTTGACCTCGGTCATGCTGTAGTACTGGTGGATGTTGAGGTCGGGGTCCGTCAACGATGTCACCGGACCGGTGTTGTAAAGGTACGTATTTGGGTTGTTGACGACGGTACGAAAACGGAATTCGTACGTGACGTCTGATACCGCATCGCCGTTATTGTCGACGTTGAAGGTGTGGAGTACGTCATCGCCGAAGCGGTAGAAGTTTGGGCCTCCCGCGGCTGCCTCAAACGGAATCCAATTGCCGACGAGCGTCACTGCGTCCGGCGCGTCTGGCGCGACGAATGCGTATACGTCGGTGTGGTCAGCGACAGGATCCTGGGAAATCTGGGGTGCTTCTCGGTGCGAAGACGCATTACCGAGCGATACGCTCGATATCGAAACCGCGGTTGCAAGCCCAACTAATCCAAGAACCCGAGCTGCGCGCTTGGGTTTACGTTGCATAGTTTGTCACTCCTTGAATGAACGCCGGTATTGGGTCGCGCCGGGAGAGGGTGTGGCCGCCAGCGCGCCGGCCACAGCCCCCGTTTCCACGAGCCGGAATCATCCTTGACCCAAGCTCGACGGATTTAGGAGCACGCCGACGACCAACCACTGTTGATCGACTGGCGCAAGAACGAGATCGAATTCAGCGGGCGCGCCAACCGATACGACGCGGGCCCAGAGGCCAACCTTTGGCCCGAACGCGGCGATGAATGCCTCGGTATCGCTGCGGTCCGAAAGTGCTTGAGGTGTAGAAACCTCAATGTTTCCACGTCTCTTGCACAGAGCCTTGGCATGAAACTCTGCGCCTTCGCCGTACATCGTCGAACGCCACTGTTGATCGACTTTGCACGCTTGGCGTGCCCGAACCCATGTCTGGGCCGCATCCGAGAGGGACGCGTCCGAGAGGTACACGAAGGCGACCTCACTGCGGTGCATCGCGACCCGCCATGAGTCGCGTTCGAAAACGGCGTGAATCGATGCCTTCGCGGACGCCGGTACTAGCCCGATAGTTTCGTCGAGGGCTGGACGCAGGCCGAGCTGCACAGCAACGGTCGCGGTTGTGGCCGTGCTGAATGACACCTCGCCCGCGGTGTAGTTCACGACATCGGGGAGCACGCCTTGGCGAAGCTCTCGCCACATTGCAGCTGTCTGGTAAGTGTTTTGATCTTGGCTACTGAGCGTGCTGTATGCAGTCGTCTGGTCCGATGCAATCTGAGCATCGAGAAAAGTCGTAACGGCGGCTAACGCGTTCTGCGAAGTTGTTGTAGGACCGCTTGGTTTTGTATTCAGTCGAGCCCGAAGTTCAGTCTCCGACAACGCGCGACCTGAAGTGGGAAGTCGCAGCCGCTGGACTGAATACTCGCGGTCGAAGCGTTGCGATGACTTTGCCGCAACCCCGTTATCGCGCCACAGTCTGGGTCCGAACCCCGCACCAAGTCCAACGACGAGCGAGGCAATCAAGAGCAACGCTGTACGAGTAAACGGCTGTGTTCGCTGCCTCGTTCGACCCTCCTTCTCGCTCACGTCTTCCTCCCAGGAATTCGAAAACCGTGTCCGCATCACGGCTGCCATCGGTCAATCGGTGACTCGTTGGGTGTTGTTCGGAGCCGACACGGCGCGCGGATCGCAGGATTGGGAAGATGCGAGTCGATGCGGCCTGTTCATGTGCGGGGCCGACGCAGTACAGCGGCGCACTGTTCTTTGCCGACTACGTGCGCAACTGCATCTACGTCATGTTCCCCGGCGTCGACGGCCAACCTGATCCGTCGACGCGTAGCGTGTTTGCCAGCGCGGTTGACAGTATTGCCGATCTCCAAGAGGGCCCTGGCGGTGACCTGTGGTACGTCAGTCGCTCGTCGTGTATGTGTATTCGTCGCATCCATTGCGACTCTGGGGATGGGCCGCCCACCGCGTTGGTGACGGCGACACCGACGTACGGCCCGCTCCCGCTCGATGTGACCTTCTCGACGGCGTCGTCGTTCGACCCCGAGGGTGTGGGGCCCTCACATTCGCGTGGGATCTCGATGAAGACGGGCAGTTCGATGATGCGGCCGGCACTACTGCAAGCCGTCAGTACACAGCCGCTACAACGGTCGATGTCGCGGTTCGGGTCACTGATCCGTTCGGACTGAGTGCAAGCGCGTTCGTCGTCGTGCATCCCGGTGACTCGCCGCCGTCTGTGATCATGCAACAACCCGTTGCGACGAACCGGTTCGTCGTCGGCGACACACAGCATCGGTGACTGAAGGAGTCCCCGGGACAAAGTCGGTCACGCTCAAGGTCCAACTCGTGGGCCCGACGAACCGCACAGTGACATTCGCCTACTCGACGTTCGACGCGATCGCCGTCGCGCCCACGGACTATGCCTCGGCTGCGGGCACCATCACGATCCCAGCGGTTGCTACCACTGCATCGATCGTGATCGCGATCAACGGCGATAGCGCCAACGAACCTGACGAAGTGATCGGTGTCTCAGTGCACAACGCGACGAACGCGACTGTCGGTGGCTTTTACGGCCCCGGTTCCATCACGATCGTCAACGACGATTCGTGACTATTCCCAATGCAACGGGTCGGTGAGCCGCTGCGTTGGGAAACCCCAATGAGGGTTCGGTTGTTTCCTATGTCTCGCGACATCACAAAGCGCCCTCGGCAGGATTCGAACCTGCGACCTACCGCTGAGGAGGCGGGTGCTCTATCCCCTGAGCTCCGAAGGCGGGGGTTGGAGAAAACTTGGGAGAAAACCTGTTTGCTGCAACTGGGCGAGGATAATTGCTGTGGGGGAGTGGCCCGGCTTTGTTGGAATCGGTGCCGTTGGTGGCCGGTTCGGTGTCCAGGTCACCGGTTTGGG
>SXHN01000026.1 GCA_005773635.1 Actinomycetota bacterium | reverse complement strand
TTCGAGCAACCGTTTCAATTTCGCGAGGTCTTTGTTGTTTGCTTTGCGCATCGCCTTGGCCATTAACGGAGCCACGAGTTTCGAAAAGCCTGACGGCGATCCAACGTTGCTCAGCGTCAGATGAGTTCCGCCGCTAGTTGTGGATGCGAAAGTGTACGTGGTCTCCATTGGAAACTGGCCTTGCGCGGTGCGCATAACCAGCCGTTCACCAGGGTTGAGCACAACGATTTCGTAGGTATACGAAAGACGCCGCCCGAGAAAGTGCGCTACGAACGCAACCATTGATCCCACTTGTGCTGGCGGTTCGTTCTCCCACCTCACCGACTTAATATTGTCGTACCAGTTCGGAGCATTCGACGGATCACACGCGTACGAAGCCACGACATCAACCGGTCGATCAATCACAATCTCGGTTACAACATCAACATTCATATACGTTCCACTGCTTCGGTCGGCGTGATGATTGTCCTACGCGGCGCTTGCAGCCGGCGAAAGACAGTCGATGATGAAATGACTCCAACCCTGCGCATGATCCGGAGCATGAGTGGCGGGAATATCAAGGTGGCGCAACACGAGCAACGTTTCGTCACCGTCAGGCGTCAGTGTTATCTCAACGCGCGTTGTACCCGGAGCCATGAGTTCGCCAGACGCGTTGCTCTCCCATCCGAAGCTAAAGACAAGACGATTCGGAGCATCGAGTTCGAGGTATTCGCCGCGCATTATCGGGCCGCTATCCATCACCACTCGAAATATCCCCCCGGGCTCGGCAACCGCTTCGGCACTCGTCCCCCACCACTCGGCGAGCCGGTCGGGTTGCGTCCAGAATTCCCACAGCGTTTCAGCCGACGCTGCGATTCGTACATACTGTTCGATGGTGGTGGTTTCGATTGCTTGAGTCACTGATTTCTCCGTTGGTCAGGGTTTCGGGTGCGGCCGTCTTCTGTCTGAAGCGGTTTTGATCGCAATCTGACGCTCTGTGGGCTAGCGGTTCGAGACCCTGCGCGAGACGCTTGCCGCTCGGCACCTTCGGCCGCGTCTTTCAGTCTCGCCAGGTTGTCGATCCACATGTCGTTCACGAAGTCACGCACGTCAGAAAGGCCTTCTTTGCGAGCGTGGTACATGCGGCGATTTCCTTCGGATCGGGTGCTCACCAGGCCAGCGTCGTAGAGCACCTTGAGATGTTGCGAAACCGCGGGGCGCGACATATGCGGAAACTCGGCGGCCAGGTCACCCGCCGCTACTTCCCGATCACGCACCAGCAACAACAAAGACCGTCGTGTGGTATCGGCGAGTGCCCGCGCTACCGGATCAATTCGATCTTGCATCGCCAGCGGATTCATGTAAGTATTCTCTTACATAGACGCTCACGATGCAAGTCCTTTTCGACCTACCCAACAGGAGGCAACCCGATGGAACTACTCGACGCACTGACCCAGACCTTTGACTACACATCCAAGACCGTTGCTGGCATTCGGGCCGACCAGCTCAACGCCGCAACGCCCTGCACTCAATGGGACGTTTGCGCGTTGGTCGCGCACACCATCGGCGTGGTGAAGAACATGGGCTTAGGTGTGAGCGGAGGTGAGCTTCTCCCCGATATCAATGCGATCACCCTCGACGACGATTTCGCCGCGCAATTTCGGACCGAAGCTGACCGCACGCTCAAAGCCTGGACCGCGAGAGGCCTCGAAGGAGAAGTGAATGTCGGCGCCGGACCGATGCCCGCGATGGCAGGACTCAGTATCAACTTGGTTGACACCGCGACACACTCTTGGGATATCGCCCGCGCAACTGGTCAAGCGGAAAGCCTGCCCGACGATGTCGCAGCGACGGTGCTCGCCGTATGCAAGGGATTCGTTACCGAAGAAATTCGCGGCTTCGCAGGTTTCAGCGCCGAAGTGCAGCTAGGACCGACAGCTACAAACACCGAGCGCTTGGTTGCGTTTCTCGGTCGCCAGCCATGACCACCGAACTGCGAGTTGGCACACGCGAAGAGTGGTTTGCCGCGCGAAACACTTACTTCAAGCAGAAAAGGAACTCACTCGACAACGCGACGCGTTGAGTGTGCAACGCCGTAGTGGACTATGGCGTGGCTGCATCGACACGACGCGTACCCCACATGCATTGAGTAGGACACCTGCCAATCGGTGAGTACTACAGGCTCGGTCCGGTACCCGCGACACAACGATTGGTGAATTCGCCGATTACCGACGCGCCAGAAACAATGTCTTCACCAGCTTTGAGGAATCGCCCAGTGGCCATACCGACACCGTCGGGCGTGCCAGTGAAGATGAGGTCGCCGGCTTCAAGTGTGCAAATCGACGACAGATACTCGACAAGTTGCGCAATCGGAAACAGCAGGTCGCTTGTCTTTCCAGCTTGGACACGATCTCCTGCGACATCACACCACAGTTCGATGTTGTCGCGATCTTCGAACGCATCAACCGAGACCATCGCGGGACCAATTGGTCCGTAGGTGTCGAAGCTCTTGCCGAGAGAAAATTGTGCAGGCTGACCCGTGAGCTGCACGGTGCGATCCGAGATGTCTTGGCCAAGCGTGAGGCCCGCAACATGGTTCCATGCGTCATCCAGGGAAACGTTCCGGCAGCGATCCCCAATCACAACCACGATCTCCACTTCCCAGTCGACGGTGTCACCGCTGAGAAGAATGTCGCTGCCCGGCGCGCAAATGCAATTCTGAAACTTGGTGAACGTCATGGGTGCCGACGGCAACACCATGTTCGCCTCGGCTGCATGTGATCGGTAGTTCAATCCGATTGCAAACACCTTGGGAGGGCTCGGGATGGGTGCCAGCAACGCGGCTACCTCAACCGGGCCATCAGTCACGGCATCGCCGCATCGAACCGTTAACGCGTGAAGCTCTCCATGGCGCTCGATAGCCACCATCGGGTCAGAAAGTAACTCATCACCCGCAAGGCGGCCAAGATCGAAACGTTGGCCGTCGACAACGAGCGCAGCACGGCCTGAATGGTTAATTAAACGAAACATGAAGAGATTATCTATAGATTATTGATATTTGTCAAGCGATCAGGCACAATCAAACCGTGAGCCGGTCACTACCCAACGAAATGTCGCCTCCAACCCGCACCCGTTGGGCTGACGAACGGCTCCGAACCGCGATCCTGACCGGTGAATTCGCTCCCGGCCAACGCCTCCGAGCTGAACACCTCGCCGAGGTGTTCGGAGTTTCACCGACTCCGTTGCGGGAAGCTTTTCAACGACTCGCAGGCGAAGGATTGATAACAATTGAACCGCAGCGAGGCGCCCGCGTTGCGTCGATCGATGCTCGCAGCGGCGTTGAGTTGTACGACATCCGCCTTGCGCTCGAGCCCAAAGCGTTGCAAGCGTCGGTTCGAGCTTCGGACACGCAACACCGCAACGAGGTCGAGATCGCGCTGAAGTCGCTCGAGTCAAGGTCGTCGACAATCGCCGAAGCACTCGACAAACATCGAGCGTTCCACTTGGTGTTGTTAAACCGTTGCGGCAACACGAGACTGCTGACGCTCATTGCTCAACTCCATGACCAGAGCGAACGCTACCAACTCGTTGCCGCGGTCGCCCTCGCGAACCAATCATTGCACTCACATCATCGCGCTATTGCAAACGCGGTCATCGAAGGCAATGTCCGCACCGCAGGATCTGCGCTCAAGCACCATCTCAAAACGGTGCGCGACATCATCGAGCGCACAGAGCCTTAGTACACACGCGACTCAGCTCCTAGCTCGGCGTGCGCAAGTCTCGAACGGTCAGTGGGGCAACCCAGACTCGGACTACATCATTGCACCATGCTCGAATTCGGCGCGAAGATACTGGCATGCTTGATCACCTTTCAATTCAATGTGCAGACGTCTCTACAAGTGCCACGTTTTACGACGCTGTCCTGGCACCGATTGGCGGAGTGCGGATCATGGACTTCGGTGCAGTCATCGGATATGGAGTTCCCCCGCGACCCGACTTTTGGCTCGGCCCCCTCGCCACCGGCGAAGGATTTCGCGAATCGCACATTGCATTTTCTGCACCGACGAGGTCCGCAGTGCACGCGTTCTTCGACGCGGCGGTCGCGATAGGAGCAGAAGTGCTCCACGAACCGCGGGTATGGCCTGAATATCACCCCAACTACTTCGGGGGGTTCATCCGCGACCCCGATGGAAACAACGTTGAAGCGGTTTGCCACACCCCTGAGTAGAAACGCGCGGCCGCAACACTTCAACCCGTCACGATAATCGCCGTGGTTTCGCTGAACTATCGCGCGGCCAGGCGAGCTATGCCGTGAAATGAGCAGTAATACAGGTCGTTATTCCACCCAACGGCAGGGAAAACAACCGACTGCACAGCACTGCCGGAATCGACGCGCAGACGTTCGGCGCCCGTTTCGATATCGAGCACCACGATT
>SXHN01000120.1 GCA_005773635.1 Actinomycetota bacterium | reverse complement strand
GGCGACTCAGCACTTGAATCACGCGCCGAATCTCTTCGTCGCGCCCGATCACCGGATCGATCGAACCTTTGCGGGCTGCCGCGGTGAGATCTCGTCCGTATTTCTCTAGCGATTGATACTTCTCTTCAGGGTTGTCGCTCGTTACGCGGTGATTGCCGCGCACATCTTTGAGCGCAATCAAAACTCCGTCGTAGTCGATGCCAGCACCGCGTACAACCTCACCGATCGGTCCTTGACTCGTAGCCATCGCGAGCAACACATGCTCGGTTGACATGAACTCATCGTCGAGCTTCGCCCGTTCCGCGTCGGCAGACTCCAACACTTTGTACGCTTCAGAGGCCAACTGTGGATTCCCGACAGTTTCGCCAGAGACGCGCGGTCGCGCATCGACCTTCGATTGCACCTTGTCTCGCACCATCGCGGGCGCGATACCCAGCCGTTCCAGTACTCCGCTCACGATTCCCTCAGGTTGATCGAGCAGCGCGATCAAGATGTGGTCGCTCGTGACTTCGGTGTGGCCGAGCTCACGCGCGTGCGCACCTGCGCTCTGAAGTGCCTCGGCGGTCTTGCGGGTGAAACGATTCGGGTCGATAGCCATCGTGAGCCTCCCTGGTTCGCGTTACAAGATGTCGTTGCTATTTACGGCGCGCGTCGATGCGCACCATCGTGGCTCGGGGAAGTGGCACAAGTTCGTGACGATGGGTGCGGTGCGCGGCTTCGACGGCCTCGATCGCTGCCCTTCGGGTGTCGTGAAGCTCGCGCTCAAGGACGTCGATGTGGCCCAGCGCCGCGCCTAGACGAGCCTCCAATTCGAGCACGCGCTCAACGCCTGCTAGCCCGACGCCCTCGTTGGTTAATTCTTGAATGCGTCGAAGCTGCGCTATGTCGCGTTCGCTATACCTGCGACTTCTCCCGCTCGTTCGAGCAGGAGCAATCAGACCTTTGCGTTCGTATATCCGCAGGGTTTGCGGATGTACTCCCGCGAGTTCTGCCGCCACGGAAATCACAAAGAGTGCACGAGTGTCATGGTGTTCCGTCACTACGTCTCCTTTCATTCGTTGCACGCTCATCCGAGGATGGCGCCCCATCTACGTCGACGGAAGTCTTCGCACGAGTACGTTGCTTCGCCGTCAGTTTGGCGCGAGGATCGGCACTGAACGCTTGAGCGAGTGCTTCCACGGCCGTTTTTTGCAATTTGGTCAATTCGGTCGGGACTTGAACATCAAGGGTGACCATGAGCGATCCACCCGCGATCCCACGCTTCGAGACCCGCAACGTTTTACCTGATTGCGTGCCCGCCGGCACTTTGATCGTGACGGCATCGCCGTCGACCGTTGGGATACGAATCTGAGCACCCAACGCTGCCTCCGCAAAGGAAATCGGCACCCGTACCGTGAGGTCATTACCGTTGCGGCCGAACACATCATCGTTGTTCACATGCACGACGACGTAGAGGTCACCGTGGGGCCCGCCGTGTTCACCAGCAGCACCTCGATCTTTTACGCGAATCCGTTGCCCGTCGGCAACACCAGCAGGGATTCGCACCTTGACCTCGCGTTGCCGCAGCTCGGTACCTTTTCCTTTGCAATGAGTGCACTTTTCTTTGATAATCGCACCACGTCCCGCACATTCAGGACACACCTGCGAGAAGGAAAACGGCCCTTGATTCTGCGCCACGGTGCCCGACCCGACACAGGTCATACACGTGGCTGGTTTGGTCCCGGCTTTAGCTCCAGTGCCTTCGCATTTACTGCAGGATGCATCTGCGGTGAAACGCACAGTTGCCGTTACGCCATCGACAGAATCTTGAAAATCAACATGTAGCTCGGTTTCAAGGTCACGCCCGCGCTGCGGGCCACCTCGGGGCCGACGGTTTCCGCCCGGACGGTTTCCAAACAAGCCGCCGAAAAGATCGCCCAGACCATTGGGTCCACCAGCAAAGTCTTCGAATGAGCCCGCGCCTTGTGGTTGGCCAAACCCGCCGCGACCGCCGCCTTGCTTCACCATCTGTCGTACTTCGTCGTAGCTCGAGCGCTTGTTCGCGTCGCCGAGCACTTCGTACGCGGCACTGACTTCCTTAAAGCGTTCTTCGGCTACGTCATCGCCGGGATTTTGGTCCGGGTGCAGCTTGCGCGCTAGGTCTTTGTAGGCGCGCTTGATATCGCTCGATTCGGCTCCGTCTTTCACACCGAGCGACTTATAATAGTCCTTTTCAAACCACTCTCGGGGTGTGTTCTGGTCCATGTCGAGTTGCCTTTGCTAATCCGTGGCCGCGCGTGTGACTTTGACCATCGCGGGGCGCAACACACGACTTTTCAATTTGTACCCAGTACGCAAGACAACTTCGACCACAGGGTCGCCGTCTCCGTCGTCGTGTATAACCGCCTCATGTTCTTCAGGGTCAAACGGCGCGCCGCTGGCATCGATACGCAACAGGCCAGCACGCTCAACGGCACTCTGCAGTTGACCAATCGCTAGTGCAACGCCCTTCGTTAACTTCTCAAGGTCGGCCTCGGCTCCGGCTTCAAGTGAACTCGACGCCAATTCGAAGCTGTCGAGGGCGGGCAAAAGCTCCTCAAGCAGACGTTCGGTTGCTCGTTCCACAAGCGAAGCCTGATCGCGATTCACCCGCTTCTTGTAATTCTCGAAGTCGGCCTTGATTTGTTGCGCAGCGACTTGCATCTCATCGCGTTGCAGCGTCATTGCGACAAGGGGATCAAGATCCTCAAGCGCCGTCTGGTCACTATCGAGTCCGCCCTCATCGTCGTTTGAGGGTGCCACAGCACCCTCAAACTCGGCTTCTTCATGGGCGTTCATGATTGCGGTTCGTCGTCGATAATTTCAGCATCGGCAACTTCATCGTCATTCGGTGGAGTTGCGCCTCCAGGTGCGTCGGCGGCGTTGGCCTGGGCGTTTTCATACATCCGAGTCGAAAACGCCTGGAACTCACCGATCAATGCCTCATGCGAGGCCTTGATTGCCGCGACATCGGTGCCCGCGAGTGCCTCTTTGGTTGTCGCGATGGCGTCTTCCATCTTTTTGCGATCATCGTCACTGATCTTTTCGCCCTGTTCCTTGATTAACTGTTCACACCGGTACACCAAGGAGTCAGCGTCGTTGCGCGCTTCGGCTTCTTCATGGCGCTGGCGGTCTTCTTCAGCATGTGCTTCAGCGTCTTTCATCATCTTGTCGATCTCTTCACGACTGAGTGCAGACCCGCCGCTGATCGTCATCGTTTGTTCCTTGCCGGTGCCGAGGTCTTTGGCGCCAACGTGCACGATGCCGTTTGCATCGATGTCGAATGTGACCTCAACCTGCGGAACGCCTCGAGGTGCGGGCGGCAAGCCCGTGAGGGTGAACGTACCCAACATCTTGTTGCGGAACGTCATGTCACTTTCACCTTGAAACACACGAATTTCGACCGACGGCTGATTGTCATCGGCTGTCGTGAAAGTCTGCGAACGCTTCGTCGGGATCGTGGTATTGCGCTCGATGAGCTTGGCCATGATCTGACCTTTGGTTTCAATCCCTAGCGTCAACGGTGTGACATCGAGGAGCAAGATGTCTTTGACTTCGCCCTTCAGTACACCGGCCTGAACCGACGCACCGAGAGCAACTGCCTCGTCGGGATTGACACCTTTGTGCGCGTCACTACCGGTGAGATCTTTCACGAGCTCAGCGACCGCAGGCATCCTGGTTGAACCACCGACCAAAATGACGTGATCAATCTTGTCTTTCGTCAAACCTGCGTCGCGAATCGCTTGTTCAAATGGGCCCTTACAAGCGTCAAGAAGATCGCGAGTCATTTCTTGGAATTTCGCGCGGGTGAGTGTGAGCTCCAAGTGCAGTGGGCCGTCGGCTGTCGCAGTAATGAACGGCAAATTGACCGACGTCTCAAGGGTCTGGCTCAGCTCGATCTTGGCCTTCTCGGCAGCTTCTTTCAAGCGTTGCGTCGCCATCTTGTCAGCACCAAGATCAACACCGTTGGAGTTCTTGAACTCCGTCACCAACCAATCGATCACTTTCTGATCCCAGTCGTCACCACCGAGACTCGTGTTTCCAGCGGTGCTTTTGACTTCGAACACGCCGTCACCAATTTCGAGCACTGATACATCAAAGGTGCCACCACCGAGGTCGAAGACCAAGATCGTCTGGTCCGACCCTTCTTTGTCCATGCCGTACGCAAGTGCCGCTGCGGTGGGCTCATTGATAATTCGCAGCACCTCAAGCCCGGCCACCTCCCCAGCTTCTTTGGTGGCTTGACGTTGCGCGTCGTCAAAATAGGCAGGGACCGTAATGACGGCCTGCGTGACTGTGTCACCCAGAAACGCCTCGGCATCGCGCTTGAGCTTCTGCAAGATGCGGGCGCTGATCTCTTGGGAGTTGTACTCCTTGCCGTCAATATCAATCTTCCAGCTAGTGCCCATGTGCCGCTTCACCGAACGGATGGTGCGGTCGGGGTTGGTAATCGCTTGACGCTTTGCAACCTCTCCAACGAGTACTTCGCCGGTCTTAGAAAATGCAACCACTGAGGGAGTTGTGCGAGCACCCTCAGCGTTCGGGATGACAGTGGGCTCACCCGCTTCGAGCACACACACCACTGAGTTGGTAGTTCCGAGGTCGATGCCGACTGCCTTGGCCATGTTTGTTTCCTCCTGTTGGTCGATCTCTGATCGACGCTGACTGACAGAACTTGAAGGTTGTTACACCCGTTAACTTGAGCGCGACGCTATCAATTCCCATATTTCTAATTTCATCGGGAAATTTCAAAGAATTTCGCAGGAAGGTGGCACGCTCTCGCGCGCCGGGCGTACATTGCCTTCATGTCAAAGCGCTCAGATTTCCTTGAACACCTCGCCGGCGTCCCGCTGTTCGCGGCGCTGTCTCGCAAAGAACTCGGGCTGATCGCCAAACGCGGAGAAGATCTCACCGTCAAAGCTGGCAAAGTGCTGTGCTCTGAAGGCGAAATGGGACATCAATACTTTGTGATTATCGAAGGCACAGCTCGAGTCACACGGCGCGGCCGCAGAGTCGCCGAAATCGGCCCCGGCCAGGGATTCGGCGAGCTCTCGCTGCTGTCTCGAGCGCCCCGCAACGCCACGGTCACCGCCGATACCGACATGGAAGTCGTCATCCTCGGCCAGCGCGAATTCGCGGGCCTCATCGACGACGTTCCCGGTTTCGCCCGCAAATTGCTGTCGGCGATGGCGACCAGAGTTCGCGACGCCGACGCCAAATCCGTACAGTAAATTTCGGCCATCGCGAGCCCCGACGTACGTTCGCCGACATCGGGCGTCGCAAAGCTAGATTTCGGCGGTTCTTCGGTCCTTTTTGAGGAGTTGTCCGTGCTGCGTCGACTGCGCGCTTTCAAACCCCACCAGCTTGTGATTGCCGCGGGAGTTGCGGCCGGCATTGGCACAATGGTCTCGGCGATTGCGCCGAGGGTTACCAGTTGGCACGACGAATCAAAAGTTCAGCGTGTGCTGTTTTCGACCGCCGGCACAACAAGTTCCGAAGTTGCCGAACTCCCGGACGCCCTGTATTGGGCGTTCTACGTCACCATGGCAACAATGCTCATCGTCACGGCGTGGCTGATCTCGCAACGAGTCAAAAACTACGAGCGCGGCGGCGCCGACAATCGCTCCACGACGAAAAAGAACTTCAAGCAGCGCACCCACGATCTCCGCGCCGGGCTGCAAATGCGCACACTGATGCGCGACCCGATCGCGGGGTTGATGCACTCCTGCATCTACTTCGGGTTTCTGGGCCTGTTGTTGGTCACAACCATTTCGGAAATCCAAGATCAATCGCCATGGAAGTTCTTGCACGGTGGCGTATACCAAGCGTACGCGGCGTTCGGCGACCTCTCGGGCGTGGTGTTTCTCATTGGGCTGGCGTGGGCTGCAACCCGCCGCTACGTACAAAAGCCCTACCGAATCCGTATCAAAACGAAACCCGAAGATGCTGCAATTCTCGCATGCCTTGTGACGCTCGGCATCACTGGCTTTTTGGCTGAGGGCGTGCGGATCGCAGGCCAAGGCCAACCGAGTTTCGAAAAGTGGAGCTTCGTTGGGTATCCCCTTTCGCAACTCGTCGACAATTGGTCGGCCAACACGTTGATCGATGTACACCAGTGGGTGTGGGGTTTACACATTTTGTCGATGGTCACGTTCCTTGTGTTGTTGCCAACCACAAAATTGCGACACATGGTGTCTTCGCCCATCAACATGTACCTCAAAGACAAAGACCGGCCTAAGGGTGCGATGAAGCCCATGCCCAACTTGATGGACCCCGACCTCGAACTCGAAACATTCGGTGCATCAGTCGTTGAGGATTTCACTTGGAAGCAACTCTTCGATCTCGACTCGTGCACAATGTGCGGCCGTTGCACTTCAGTATGTCCGGCGCACGCAACCGGTAAGCCACTCGACCCGCGTGAAATCGTGTTGAAGAGCGGCGAAGTCATGGCAGCCACCGGCACCCCGGCGGTGTCACCGCCGCTCGGAACGATCGCCGAGATCACAGTGAGTGCCAACTCGTTGTTCGAACGCATCACGAGCGAAGAACTCTGGGCGTGCACCACTTGTAAGGCTTGCGATGAAATCTGCCCTGTAAACATTGAAATTCTCGACAAGATTCTCGACATGCGCCGCTACAAGAGCCTCATGGAAAGTGATTTCCCCACGGAGCTTGGCAACACGTATCGCTCGATGGAAAACTCCTTCAACGCGTACTCAATGAACAACGGGGAGCGGGCCGATTGGGCCGCGGATCTTGAAGGCATTGAGATTGTGGAGCCCGGCGCGCCGTTCCAACACGAATACCTCTATTGGGTCGGATGCGCAGGCAGCTTCGATGACCGCAACAAGAAAACAACGCGCGCGATGTCGAAGCTCATGCAGCGCGCGGGCATCGATTTCGCGATTCTTGGAGCATCTGAATTGTGCACCGGCGACTCTGCCCGCCGATCGGGCAACGAGTACCTCTTTCAAATGTTGGCGTCGCAAAATATCGAGACGCTCGACGGCATGGGCGTGCGCAAGATCGTCACCCAATGCCCTCATTGTTTCAACACGATGAAAAACGAATACCCGCAGTTAGGCGGCAACTACGAAGTCATTCACCACAGTCAATTCCTTGAGGAACTCGTCAGCAGCGGCAAGCTTGTGCTGACGGGCGCGACCATGGAAGAACGCGTCACCTATCACGACTCCTGCTATCTCGGCCGGCACAACGACGTCTACATGGCACCGCGCAACGTCATTGGCTCGCTCGGTGGTATCGAGATCGTGGAAATGCCACGCAACGGCACACAAGGCATGTGCTGTGGTGCCGGTGGCGCGCGCATGTGGATGGAAGAAAACATCGGCAAGAAGGTCAACGTCGAACGGTCCGAAGAAGCCGTCGCGACGGGTGCGTCGCGAATCGCCGTCGCGTGTCCGTTCTGTTTCGTCATGATGGAAGACGGCGTCAAGGGGCAGGGCAAAGATGAAGACGTTAGGGTCCAAGACATCGCCGAGCTGATCCTCGAAGCGATGGACAACGAACCGGCCGCACCCGTAGGAGGCCGGTTTCAAACCGGCATCTAACCCGTCATCCTCCCCTTCGCACCCAAGACAGCGCGGTCACACGATCTGACGGCTTCCGCGCACATCGTGGGACCACCTTCGCACCCGTTGCAAGCGTGCCTGTCGGGGTCGCCCTCTATATAGGTTTCCACTCGTTGGTGGCGGCGTCGTGCTGCATCCACGAACCGCGCGACGGCTCCCACGCGATGTAAGCCTGACGGGCCTCGTCCCATCGGGGCTGCGTGGGGTCGGCGGCGGCTGGCGTGGGATTCGGTGTCGCGTCGGCCGGGGTCGGGCCGGGCGCCGACGCGGGTTCAGGCTGAATGCCCCATGCGGGCGGGATCGCCGACCCCGCCGCAGGCGCCTGTGCTGGCGCAGGGGTCGCTGCTTGAGCCTCTGAACCCCATGGCCTAGGCGCCGAAGAGGCCTGAGATCCGTACGGTGAAGCACCCGTGGGCGGGGGTGACCACTGCGTCGACTGTTGATAATTCGGTGTGCTCGAAGCAAACGGGTCAACCGGTGAGCCGACGCTCGACTTCAATACCACGAAAGTCCCGGCCGCCATGTCGCCGACGCGCTGATGCCGTTTGGTGGCCGACGCCGTAATGAGCTCCGCGATCCAGCCAAGGAAACACACACAGTTCAGCGCGGTCGCGACCAGCAGCATCAGGGAACGCAGCGCGATCCAACCGAACGAGGCAATTGCACCGTCACCTCGCACGACTCTCAGCCCAAGCATTTGTTTACCCACCGTTGCACCGGTGATCCCTTGAATCACGAACGCATTCAGCGGAACGAAGAGCCACACCAAAAAACCCACGGCATACGCTCCGCCGTCATCCTCGTCGGTTCCAATCCAAATTGAGTTGCCAAATTCGAAACACGAAACACTCGACCTGTACTCCATCTCGGCACAACTGTACGGGGCCCCCAATTCGGACGTGTCGAACTTCTCGGCGTTGCCGAACCACACGATGGCGCCTATCGCGATAGCAATCAACGTCGGCAACAACAGATCAATCAATGCCGCCGAGATTCGTCGTCCCATCACCGCAGTGGGGTTGGGCGTGGTCATCGCAGGCACGTAGGGCGGGGGAGCGTAGGTCATAGCGCAGTCTCGCGCTTGGAGTTGCTAATTGAAGGGAACCCACTGGTCCGTAGCAGTGTCCCAGATCTTTCGCTCGCCACTCAGCGGATCTCGAAACACGTATACACCTTTCGCTTCGTCCCATTGAATCGGGTCGACACCGGGGTCTATAACTGCTGCATGCTCTCCCACCACCAGCGTGCGCGCCCAGCGATCGCCGAGTCGAATGCGAGGACGGGAAAACACAACCAGCAACAGGCCGATCAAGAAACAAAACGAAGAATCAATAAACATCAGCGCGCCCCGAACGGCACCACGCAATGGCCCAGCTCGCCCTCCCTCACGGGCTACAACTCGAATTCGCGTAATCCGCTTGCCGATGAACGCGCCCGTCGCGCCCTCCACAACTCCAACCAACGTCCAGTAGCCAAGCAACCCGTATGACGCCGAGTTCACCCAACCCTGGGGATACACGACCGCTTGATTCGAAATCACCATGCACTGATTGCGCTCATAGTCATCACAAAAATCAGAACTCACATCGCTATATGCCTTGAATCCTCCAGCAAACACTGCAGCAAATACCAATACGAGCAGTGAGAAATCTATGCAGTGCGCAATAATTCTGCGACCAAGGACATTCGTTGCGTCGACGGCAAACGTTTCGGCTTCCGTCACGGACGATCAAAATTCAGGTAGTAACGGCTGGGCGTGGGTCCGCGTTGACCCTGGTACTTCGAACCAGTTGCGTTGCCGCCGTAGGGAATCTCGGCCGCCGTCGTCATCTGCAGAAATGAAATCTGACCGATCTTCATTTCGGGATACAGCGCCATCGGTAGATTCGCAACGTTGCTGAGCTCGAGGGTGAGGTACCCGTCGAAACCACTGTCAACGAAGCCAGCCGTCGTGTGAATCAATAATCCGAGACGACCAAGACTGCTCTTGCCCTCCAGACGGCCGACGAGATCATCGCCGACTGCGACACGCTCCAGCGTCGATGCCAGCACGAACTCGCCGGGATGCAGGATAAACGGCGTGTCGCCTTCAACCGTCACGAGTTCGGTGAGATCTTCCTGATTGAGTTTTGGGTCGATGAACGGCGTGGTGTGATTGCGAAACACCCGAAAGTACCGATCAATTCGCAGATCCACCGACGACGGCTGAATCGCACGCTCATCCAATGGGTCGATCACAATGCGCCCGTCAGCGAGCGCTTTTTTGATGGAAATGTCAGAAAGAATCACGGACGTGAGGCTACCCAACACCCGTTGACAACGACCAGGCCAGGAGTAGCTTGCCAATTCATGGCCCATCTGGACTTTGATTCGGTGAAAGATGCAACGCTCGTGGCCGAGGCCGTCGCTCGGTGGGCTGAGCACGAATGGCAAGGCCCGGTGACGGTGCGGTCCGCGACAACGCTGTCAGGGGGACTCGACAATTTTGTGCACGCTATTGGTCTAGATGGCGAGGCATTGCCGGCACCTTGGCAACAAGACCTCGTCATTCGAATCGCGCCTTCGCAACAACGACTTACACACGTCCGAGAAGAAATGCTCTTGCAGAACTGGATCGCCGACCGCGGCTATCCAGCGCCGCGCGTGTTGGGGTTGCTGCGCGAAAACTGGAATTTCCAGCTCCCCGCACAAATCGCAGCGCTGGTGCCGGGAGTGCAGTTGCTCGACGAGGTGAAAGCTCATCCACAACGAATGAAGGAACTCATCGGGTTGTTGGCGAAGCTGCACGTCGACCTCCACCAACTGGACCATACCGATTGGCCGACTGCCGACGCGACTGGCACGGCCGCGATCAAACGCACGCGACTTGTTCATGAACGAATCGAAGCAGGCCGTGCTGATCTGAGTGTTGCCATGCGACAGGTGCAAACAGGGCTCGATTGGTGTGCTGCACACCCCGTCGATCCCACCATCTGCCACGGCGACTTTCATCCATTGAATGTCGTGTTCGACACTGCCACTGGCGCCGCGGTTGTTGTGGATTGGACCGACGTCACTCTCGATGATCCGCATTCCGATATCGCTCGCACCGCGACGCTGTTTCGCTGCGCCGCGATCGCAGGAGGTTCCGCGATTGAACGGGTTGCGCTGCGGCTCGTCGGGCCGTTACTTGCTCGCATGTATCTCAGGGCATATGGGCAGCTTCGGCCATTTGATCGACAGCGACTCCGCCATTGGGAAGCACTGCACCTCCTCAACGGCCTCGCACAGCTCGATTTACTCAATGATCCTGTCGCCGAGACTTCCGCGGCTGGTCAAAGCTTTCCGCCATGGATCGGGCGTTCCATCGAGCGCCGACTCCAGCGGACGCTGCGGCGAGCTGCAACAGCAACGTAACGCTCGACAGCCAGAACGCCGGTCGGCGCGTGAGTCGACCACCCGGCGCGCAATATCGCGCCGTCGCTTCGGGATTGCTAGGTTCGGCGACACTTCTGCGGGTGTAGTTCAGCGGCAGAACATCAGCTTCCCAAGCTGAGAACGCGAGTTCGATTCTCGTC
>SXHN01000025.1 GCA_005773635.1 Actinomycetota bacterium | reverse complement strand
TGCGTTTTGGGGCCGCGACGATCAGGGCTGGCTGTTGCACTCGCACATCACCGGCGTTCGTCAAGAGTCGATGGGCAACGGCGTTGGTTACGCGGTCAAACAACATCAACGACAATGGACTCTGGATCGCGGCGTAGCGCGCATCACCTGGACCTTCGATCCGTTGATTCGACGCAACGCATACTTCAACCTGGCGCGCCTCGGGGCGGCTGCAGTGGAATATCACGAAGCGTTTTATGGCGAAATGCGCGATCCCATTAACACCGGTGACGAGAGCGATCGCTGTGTCGCGGTGTGGAATTTGCATTCCAACCCGAACGTTTCAACGAATGCCGTACCTGTCGACCAGAATTCAGTTGCGTTCTGCACAACGATTCTGGATCGCGACGGTGGAGGCTGGCCTGTCGAAAAGCCCGGAGGTATTGGTTCCGACGCCGCGTTGTTGCGTGCGTATGTACCCTCTGACATCGAGTTGCTGCGTGCCACCGAAATGAGCAAAGCGTTGGCGTGGCGCCGCTCGTTGCGCGCGACTTTTGGCGAAGCTTTGCACAACGGATATTTTGCCGAAACGATGACCCGTGACGGCTGGTACACGTTGCGTCGGGCGTACTGAAAGCTTCGTCGCCGCCTGTGCTTACGCCCTGACAATTCGCACTGAGTCGGTGCTGCCAGCACGCGGCCCGCTGTCGCCAAATACCAGCGCGACAAGCTCGCCCTCAGCCACCAGGTTCGAGGTTCTCGCCGATTGCACTGCCAGGCGTAGTTGCTGGCTGGGGTCGGTCGTCTCAGGAACCGACAGTGGTGTCACACCCCACACAAGGCTGAGTCCGGCCAAGACCTCGTTGGTCGGTGAAATACCCGCAATCGGCATCGGTGGACGAAATGCAGCAACTCGACGGGCTGTTTGCCCACTGCGGGTCGGACACAAAATCGCTGATACACCCAGATCCTTGGCTGCGTGAACCGCTGCCGCGGCGACTGCCCACGCCACTTTGTCGTTATCCGCAGAGGTAGCACCGTTGGGGGTCACCACGTGACGATCCCATGCCTCGGCCGCCTCGGCGACCTCGGCCATGGTACGAACCACGTCACTGGGGTGGGACCCGATCGCGGTTTCTTCAGACAGCATCAGGGCATCAGTACCGTCGATGACAGCGTTGGCGACGTCGTTGACCTCTGCGCGAGTGGGTAACGGCGATCTGGTCATTGATTCCAACATCTGCGTTGCAGTAATGACCGGGCGTCCTGCGATATTGCACAAGCGAATGATGTCTTTTTGGATCAGAGGCACTTGGCGCGCCGGTATCTGAATTCCTAAGTCGCCTCGAGCGACCATGACCGCGTCCGCGATTGCGATGATCGCGCTGAGATTGTCGATTGCGAGCGCGGTTTCGATTTTCGCGATCAATGCCGGGCGCATGCCCCGCTTCGGGAGTCGCGCTCGTACACCTTCGATATCGTCGGCGCTGCGCACGAACGATAAGCCAACGAAATCAGCCCGGATTTCGATTGCCATCTCGAGAGCCGCGGCGTCGCGATCCGTGAATGGGTCGATGTGCTGTTCGGCGTGGGGTACGTGCATGCCTTTGCGGGATCGCAGCACGCCGGCGCGCCGCACCGTCGTAACGACGTCGACTCCGTCGCTGTCTAGGACCTCAAGAACGATCGCGCCGTCAGCCAGGAATACCTCGTGGCCAGGGGATAGCCAGCTTCCGAGCGCCGGCAATGTGGTTGAAACCCCAGCTACGTTTCCCGGTACCTCGGTGCCGTACAGCGTGAAGGTTTGGCCGAGGCTGAGCTCGACCTCAGAATTGGTGATGTCACCCGATCTCAGCTTCGGGCCGGGCAAATCGATGAGCACACCGACGGTCCTACCCATGGTCGTGGCAATGCGACGGGCTTGGCGCGCGTTGTCGCGGTGCTGTTCCAGCGTCCCGTGCGAAGCATTGAGTCGGATGACATCGACGCCCGCGCCGATGAGGTCAGTCATCGAATCGATGTCCGAGGTTGTAGGGCCGACGGTGGCAACGATCTTGGTTCGACGCATTGCCCATTGTGTCGCGTCGTTTCGCCGATTTGTCTGATGCTCGGCTTGGAAGTTTGTAAGCGGAGGCTGCATGAGCGTCGGGTTGTCGGGAATGCACCGCTACGGTGACAGCATGGATCAGATCTTGGTACCAGGAATACGGGCGATGGGTGTCCACGGTGTATTGCCTGAGGAAAAGGTTCGGGCGCAACCGTTCGAAGTGAGCCTCGAACTCTCAGTCGATCTGAGTGCTGCTGGCGAGTCCGATGACCTCAACGACACGGTGAGCTATGCAGACGTGATTGCGTCGGTGGAACGCGTGATTGCCCATGAACGATTCGAGCTGCTCGAACGGCTCGCGCACCGGATCGCGATCGTTTGCCGCGCCGACGAGCGTGTCAAGCAAGCTGTCGTCGAGGTTCGAAAATTGCGGCCTCCAGTGCCGACGGAAGTTGCGCACGTCGCAGTGCGGATTGTGCGATAGGCGCGACTTTGACCAAGGCGTACCTTGCGATCGGCTCGAACATTGGGGACCGACTTGCCTACCTTCAAGGTGCGCTGAATGGATTGCGCGCAGTAACCGAAGTGGAAGTCGTTGCTTGGTCGCGGGTCTATGAGACCGCTCCAATCGGCGGCCCTGAACAAGACGCGTTTCTTAATGCGGTGATTGCCGTTGACACCAGCGTCGATCCGTACGCTCTGCTGCAAATCGCCCACCAGCTCGAACGCGACGCCGAGCGGTTGAGGACAGTGCGTTGGGGTCCACGCACCCTTGATGTCGATGTGCTGCTTTACGGCGATGTTGTGCTTGATGATGCGGTGCTGACGATTCCGCACCCCCGGATGTGGGATCGGGCCTTCGTGTTGATGCCGCTGCACGACGTGTATCTCGAACTTGACGTGGACATCCCCGTTGATCAGTCGGTGCTCGTGTCACCCAAGGTGCTTCGGTGAGTTCGCACGAACCCACAGTCGCGCTCGTTGGCCCGGGGCGAGCAGGGGTCACGATCGCGTTGGCCCTCATGACAGAGGGGTATCGCGTCGTTGGCGTTGCGGGTCGCTCTGTCGATGCACGCAGCACGTTGTCGGCAGCCGCGATTTGTAATGCTCACGCCCGTTTCGTGAGCGACGTCGGAATCGGTGCGGACGTTGTGGTGATTGCCACTCCTGATCACGCGATTCAAAGCACAGCATCAGCAATCGCGGCAACGCTCGAACCGAACG
>SXHN01000119.1 GCA_005773635.1 Actinomycetota bacterium | reverse complement strand
CTGAGCGACACCACCGCGGGGAGGTGGGTAATCACTAGCACCACGTTGAACAGCACGATGGCCGGGACGAGACGCGACAGCTGACGGACCAAACCCAGCGTTCGGGTCGTTTCCAATACGTACCGGGCCATCCATGGCGGACACGCAAAGATCAACAACGGTGCGGCAATCATGGAATACATGAGATGTTGCGTCATGTGGATGCTGAACAAGTACCGCTCAGCAAGGTCGTGTATCGGGTAGTCCGAGGCGATCCAGATGACGCCAATGCCAGCAGCAACACACGAAATATGGCGCCGGGTTACGACGACCTCACCCACACGAACCATGGTGGGGCCAACCCGCCGCACGGCAATGAAGTACAAAGCACTGACCAGCCCGACAATCAACCACACGTCGGGATGAGCCTCCCACCCTGGAAATCCGACGCGGGTCACCGCAATCATGTCAACGAGTCGGGAAGTTGTAAGAGTTCTGCATCCCGTGCAAGGTCAAAAAGATAACCGTGAAGAGCAAAATCGCCCCGACGAGCCCCATGATGAAGAAGCGTCGCAAGATCTTGCTGTCGGTCTTAAGGTGCATGAACCATGCCACTACCAGGACGAACTTAATTGCTGCTGCACCCAACAACATCGCGATCAACACGTTCGAGTCGACATCACCTTCGAGATATGACATGCCAACTTCGATGGCGGTGATCACCACCAAAATCACCGCGATGATGACGTATTGGCGCGGACCAGGATGACTGTGACCCTCAGCATGCTCGACTGCTCCTGTCGAAACAGGAACAATCGCGCCGTGGTCTTCTGCGATGACGAGATCAGTTGTGGTACTCACGCAAGCCTCAAACGATCACTTGTGGTACGGGACGAGGTACACGACAGTGAAGATCACAATCCACACGATGTCGACGAAGTGCCAATACAGCCCTGCAACTTCGACAGCTTCGGACTTTTCGGAGCCAAGCTTGCCCTGCAGGGACCGCTGATAGAGCGATAGCAGCCAGAAAATACCCACCGTGACGTGCGCGCCATGCAGCCCGGTCATCACATAGAAGGATCCGCCAAACGTGCCGCTGCCCAACTGCAGGCCTTCGCGGTAAAACTCGGTGAACTCATAGACCTGACCGGCGATGAAGGTGAGACCGAACAGCGCAGTGGATGCAATCCAAATACGGAAGCGTCGGTGGTCATCGCGTTGCAACGCTGCGAGCGCCAAGACCATCGTGAGCGAACTCATCAACAAAATGAAGCTGGTCGCTGAGGTGAACTCGATGTTGAACAGGTCTTGCGGGTTGTAGGCCTCTGGTATCAATCCAGCCGCAGCGAAGTTTGTGTCTCGGCCGCGATAGAGCAGATAGGTGGAGATAAACGATCCGAAGAACAGCGCCTCCGACGACAGGAACGCCCAGACCGCGAGCTTTGTATTCGAGACGCCAGTATTGGTGGTTTGGCCATGCCCCGCATTGGCGCCATGCCCGTGATCTTGTGTTGCCGAGTCGGCGGTCACGGCGCTCATGAGTGATCGTCCTGTGCCGTGTCGGGCTCCACAAGCCAGGCCGTCAAACCAAACATCAAAACTGCCACGCCGACACCAACTAACCACCAGTTCTTGAATACGAAGCCATAACCGGACATGGGCAAACCGAACGCAAAGACCAGGGGCCAATACGACGGCGACGGAAGGTGAATATGTGACCCGTCGCTATGTTCACCTTCTGGGTGTTCACCTGCATCGCTTCCACCCGAGGGAAGCCGCACAAGCCGTCCCTCTTCGTCTTCGGTGTATTTGCGGTGCCAGAAGTCGTCGAACGCGTGGACTTCAGGTACTTCCAAGAAGTTGTAGACGGGCACGGGCGATGGGATGCTCCACTCGAGGGTTCGGCCGTCCCATGGGTCTGCACCCGCAAGGTCATTGCGTTTGCGGCTGGCGACCACGTTCACGATGAACACCAAGACGGCCAAGGCAATAATGAACCCGCCGACGGTTTCGAGTTGATTCATGAGCTCCCAGCCATGCCCGGTGCCGTATGTGTAGGTGCGGCGCGGCATGCCCTGAAGGCCGACGATGTGCATCGGGAAGAACGTGAGGTTGAAGCCGACGAACAGCAGCCAGAACCCCACTTTGCCCATCTTCTCGCTGAGAAAGTGGCCGAACACTTTGGGCCACCAGTAGTAGAAGCCGCCGAAAATCGCGAAGATCAAACCACCAAACAGCACGTAGTGGAAATGCGCAACCACAAAATATGTGTCGTGTTGCTGCCCGTTGGAGGGCACGATGGAGTGCATCACACCCGACAACCCACCGAGGGTGAACATGGCGATGAACCCAAGGCTGTACAACATCGCCGTGGTCAGGCGCACTGCACCTCCCCACACCGTTCCCAACCAGTTGAAGATTTTGACGCCCGTAGGTACCGCGATCGCCATCGTGGCAATCCCGAAGCCGGTCGTGGTCGCGGGGCCCACACCAGTTGCGAACATGTGGTGCACCCACACGCCCCAACCAACGAAACCAATCGCAATTCCCGACATGACGACAACTCGGGCACCAAACAACGGCTTACGGCTGAAGACTGGCAGGATCTCCGACACGATGCCCATACCCGGCAGAATGAGGATGTACACCTCAGGATGCCCGAACAGCCAGAACAGATGCTGGTAGAGCAGCGGATCTCCACCCGCTGCGGCGTCGAAGAAATGCGTCCCGAAATTGCGGTCCATGTAGACCTGGATCAGCGCCGCGGTGACCGGCGGCAATGCAAACAACGTCAACATCGCGATGATGAAAATCATCCATACGAATACGGGCATACGCAACAGCGTCATCCCTGGCGCTCGCATATTCAGCGTTGTCACAATGAAATTCACCGCCGAGGTGACGGAGCCGATACCAAGCATGATCAACCCGATCGCCCAGAAATCAGCGCCATGGCTCGGTAGGAAACCGCGGGCCATCGGCATTGAGGTCAGCGGGGCGTAACCAAACCACCCACCGTTCGGCGCGCCACCGAGGAAGAAACTCGAATATAGGAAAACTCCGCCGAGCAGGAAGATCCAATACCCCAGCATGTTGATCCGAGGGAAGGCAACGTCGCGAGCACCGATCATCAGCGGGAGCAAGTAGTTACCAAACGCAACTGCCATCGGCATACCGACCAAGAACACCATCGTCGTGCCGTGCATTGTGAACAATTGGTTGTACGTCGCCGCGGTCAGCACTGTGCCGTTTGGCCGCCACAGCTGTAAGCGAATCAGCAGAGCTTCAACACCGCCGAGCACCATGAAGACCATCGCAGTGGAGCCGTACAGAATTGCGATCTTTTTGTGGTCGACCGTAGTCAGCCAGCTTGTCCAGCCGGTTGCCTTGGTCGGGCGCGCCAGCCGCTGCTGCCGTTGAGCAAGCACTGAGGAGGGATCCAAAGTGGTCATTGAACTACTCCGTGATGACTGCGAACAAGGGTCATGCTTTCTTTCCAATATTCAGTAAGAAGATCGCGATCTCGTTTGCCGTTTCGCGCGACATTGGGTTGCGCTTGTCATGCTTGAACGACGGCATGCCAACACACTTTATTTTGGCCGTCGAGTCGGGGTACTCGGGGCACTGCATCGGCTTGCTGTTGTCCTGGCCCGCAGAATGTTTTTGCGCGTCCCAGATCCACTCGGTGAGATCCTCAGGGTCGATGGACTCGATGCCGTAGCTGAATGTCGCGCTCCCGAAGGATTTGCGATCAGCAAGGTGGGTGAGGTTTGGGCCTCGCTGGGAAGGAACTGGTTTGCTGCCAGCTTGCACCCCAGCATCGTCGTCGGGAACGAGGCCTTGGATGTAATGGCAACTCGAACAGGCGTAGACGTCGTCCCACTGCTTGAATGTGCCGAGCTCGGCCGCAGTCCACGGCTCAAGTTGGCTCTCGTACCATTTGGCGAAGACCTCTTTGCTATCGACCTTGGCCCGCACCCGCATGTCGGCGTGGCTCAGCCCGCAATACTGCTTGCACTGTCCGCCGAGCCACTGGTCGACCTCGGCAGCAGTCGCCATTTCCTCATCCGCGATCAGCTGCAATGTATTGACATGGCCATCAATGTTGTCTTTGGTCCCCATCAATTGCGGAATCCAAAACGAATGGTTGACGTTGTCGGATTTCAAGGTTAACCACACCGGCACGCCTGCAGGAATGTGTAACTCGTTCGCCGTCACTACCTGTTTCGTTTGACCTTCGACTTTGGTGTACTCGAACTGCCACCACCATTGTTTGGCCGTAACGGTGATTTCCATCGCATTTGCGGGCTTGGCAGCTTGGTCCCAGATCATCTTGACGGTGAACACACCCATGATCGCAAGGATCACAGCAGGAGCGATTGTCCAGCTCAGCTCAAGCTTTGTGTTGCCGTGGATCTGGACCGGATTCTCGTTGCCCGGACGCGACCGAAACCGAATCGCTGCGAACACGGTTGCCGCCATGATGCCAATACCGATAATTGCAGCAACGATGAAAAATGCATTGAAGATGTTGGCATCGTCACGAGCGATTTTGCCGTTGGCCTCGAACGTCGATTGGTTCCTGCTGTCGGATCCACAGCCCGCGAGCGCAACTGCGCCAAGCACGACGAACGCCGTAAGTTTGGTGTGTCGGCCTCGCCGCCATATTCCTTGCAACATCAGACCTCTCCCGGCCCGGGCCTACGGCCGCGAGCGTGGCTGTGACGAACGATTTCGCGTGCTTTGGCGACTCTATATGGCATAGCTGCGAGAGTGGCGAATTAGTAGCCAAGTCGATCGAGAGCGTTGGCTTTGCGTTGCCAGTCCGAATCCACCCGCACGTGAAGCTCAAGGTGGACTTTCACGCCGAGAAGCCGCTCCAGCTCCTCACGCGCACCCATGCCTGCTCGCTTGAGATTCTCACCCTTGTGCCCAATCACTATGCCCTTTTGAGAATCGCGTTCGACCCGAATGACCGCACGCATCGCTAGGAGATCTTCGCCCTTTCCTGTCGTGCGTTCTTCCATCTCTGTGACCGCAACGGTGATGGAGTGCGGGAGCTCGTCGCGCGCGCCTTCAAGCAGCTGTTCACGCACAAGCTCGGCGGCCAAAAAAGTCTCGGGCTGGTCGCTGAGCTGCCCTTGTGGGTAATAGTGCGGCCCGACTGGGATGTGGGCAACCAGTTCTGAAATCAGCGCGTCCAGGTTGTCGCCGAGATGCGCGGATATTGGCACAAAGGCATCGAACACTCCGAGTTCTCCGCTGCCTAATAGCCCGAGATGCTCGCCGATCTGGTCATGCGTCGCGAGATCAACTTTATTGAGCACTGCGATCCGAGCGACGGCATCAGACTTGTGCACAAGATCCGCGACGAACCGATCACCAGGCCCAATTTGGGTATTGGCTTCCATCAAAAGGCAGACGACGTCTGTAGCGGCCAATGACTCCACGGCGCGCTTGTTTGTGCGTTCGCCAAGTAATGTGCGAGGACGGTGCACTCCGGGGGTATCAAGAAACACCATCTGATGATCCGGTGTCGTGCGCACACCCCTCACGGTCGTGCGCGTGGTTTGAGGTTTGTCAGAAACAATGGTGACCTTGCTACCAACGAGAGCGTTCACCAACGTGGACTTGCCCACATTTGGTCGCCCAAACAGCGTCACGAATCCTGACCGAAATTGTTCGTCTGGCAATTCTGCCTCGGTCACGAATTACTCGATGACGTGGCACTTGCACCGTCTTCGCCGACGCGCAGCGCGGCAAGTTCGTCGCGGGTCAGACGTCGCACGATTACCGACACGATACGGCGGCCATCAATCGCTTCAGCACAGAACTCAAACCCCTCATAGTGAACACACTCGCCTGCCTCGGGTACGTGCCCGATCGCGTTAAATACAAGCCCACCAACAGTGTCCCAGTCGTCGCCCAACTCAGCGTTGACTTCGTCTTCGAGATCCCCTATCGGGGTGCGGCCTGGCACGCGCCACCGTCGCTCGTCCAGCGTCTCAATTTCGTCGACGTGGGCATCGAATTCGTCAATGATTTCGCCGACGATTTCTTCGAGTAGATCTTCCATCGTCACGATGCCTGCAGTCCCGCCGAATTCATCGACGACGATCGCCATGTGAAACTTGCGGGCTTGCATCATCCGCAGGAGTTCGTCGACCTTTTTCGACTCGGGCACAAATACCGCTTCTCGTAGACATTCACGTACTGCGGTGGCGCCAGCACCGGCCGCGGATTGGGCTACTAAGTCTTTGAGGTACACGAGCCCAACGATGTCGTCGGTAGAACCTTCATAACAAGGCAACCGCGAAAATCCACTGTTGATCATGACAGCGATGCTGGCTTCTACCGAACCACTCGCCTCAATTGCCTCCATCTGTGTGCGGGGCGTCATCACGTCGCTGATCGGAGTATCGCCGATCTCAAGCACTGAGTGGATGAGTTCCTTTTCTTCATCCTCAATCGATGATTCGTCGGCAGCGACATCCACCATGGCGAGAATCTCCGCTTCAGTGACGAGCGCAGTTTGTGCAGAGTCTTTGCCAGGAAGAATCACGTTCGCAAGGCCGATAAACCCACGGACAAATATGCGAAGCGGCAAAAACCGAGTGAGAAACACCAACAGACCCGAAAGCCGAAGCGCAGCTTTTTCCGGATGTTTCACGGCGTAGGTCTTGGGCGCAACTTCCGCGAACGTGAAGAACACAAAGACTTCACCCACGGTACCCAGCACGAATGCCCAAGGCCCTCCCGACGATTCGAGCACCGAGCCGAGCAAGGTCGCAGATGTCATCTGCGACAACAACACGATCAACAACACGCTGTTGAGGGTGCGCTCGGGCTCATCGAACAGCGTGAGTAGTCGTTCCGCGCGTTTATCACCGCTATCGGCAAACCCGCGCAGCTTGATGCGGCTGGCGCGGGTAAAGGCAGTTTCGGCCATCGCCAAGACACTTGAGACTGAAAAGAGAACAGCAACGATCACCAACGCGAAGGTGTTGTTCATTGTTGCACCACTTGCGCGAACCCAGCTAGTAGTTCGCGTTCCAAGGTTTGCATCTCTAACGTTTCCTCAGGTTCGACGTGGTCATGGCCGAGCAGGTGCAAGCACCCATGCACGACGAGTAGCGACAGTTCGTCATCAAGCGCGACGTTACGTTGTGCCGCTTCACGCTGCGCGTACGCAGGGCATACCAACACATCTCCGAGCATCGTTGGAATTTCTTGATCGTCGCTCCCCGATCCAGGGCCACGCCCACCATTGTCGGGGCTCCGGCCGCTCGGGCGAGCTTCTTCATCTATCGGAAACGACAAGACGTCAGTGGGGCCGGGCTGATCTAGGAATCGCTCGTTGTATTCGGCGATTGTGGTCTCATCAACGAATATCAGTGACATCTCCACGTCGCGAGACACGCGCTGGCGTTCGAGCACAAAACGCGCGAGCCGACCGTAGCGGTCAAGATCGACAGCGACGTCACGCTGTTCGTCGGCGATGTAAAGCGAGGGATCGTCAGGGTCCATGAGGGTCAGCGGTCGGGAGACCGTTGCTGATCTTGCACAGCGTAGGCGTCGACGATGTCTTGGACGATCTTATGACGCACAACATCTCGACTCCCCAGATCCACGAACGCCAAACCGTCGATACCTTCGAGAATCTTGCGCACCTGCAGGAGACCGCTACGACCCCGACCATCAGGGAGATCGATTTGCGTTACATCACCCGTAATGACCGCTCTCGACCCAAATCCAAGACGAGTCAGGAACATCTTCATTTGTTCGGCGGTCGTGTTTTGGGCCTCGTCGAGAATGATGAAGCTGTCGTTCAACGTGCGCCCGCGCATGTACGCAAGCGGAGCCACTTCAATCGTCCCTCGCTCCATCAATCGCGCAACCACTTCGGCATCGAGCATGTCGTAGAGCGCGTCGTACAGAGGGCGAAGGTAGGGGTCCACCTTCGCCATCATGTCGCCAGGAAGAAAGCCGAGGCGCTCGCCCGCTTCTACCGCCGGGCGAGTGAGCACAATCCGGTTGACCTGCTTGGCCTGGAGGGCCTGGACTGCGAATGCGACCGCGAGATAGCTCTTGCCGGTGCCGGCAGGCCCGATCGCGAATGTGATGGTGTTGTCTTTGACCGCGTCGACGTAGCGTTTTTGGCCCGCCGTTTTCGGGCGCACCGACTTACGACCCCGCACAACCTCGGTGCGCAACACTTCGCTGGGCCGTTGGTCCTCGCGAAGCATCTCGATGGAACGGCTCAAACTCTCGGTGTCGAGCGATTGTCCGGCTTGCAACAGCATCACGAGCTCTTCAAACAAACGACCGACTCGCTGCGCGTCGGCAGCGGCGCCGGTAATCGTGATCTCATTGCCCCGCACGTGGATGTGTACCGGAAATGCCGCATCAATCTGATGCAGCAATTCATCACGGGAGCCAAGAAGACCCACCATGAGGTGATTGCCAGGGACCAGTACAGAGACAGTCGCGACGTCGGAGAGCGATGAAGAGGTCAAATCGCCCGAAACACTACCTGACGCACACCACAGGCCCGAGTTGATTGCGCGAACGGACTCAGTGCGTAGACCCTGCAAGCAACCCGAGCTGGCTAAAGCGCATTCCTAACTCATCAATGCTGCGACCCAATACTGCTGCAAGTACACGGAGATCGTCTCGGCGGATGGTCAGCAATCGCCCGTTGAAATCCTGGCGTTCGAGCTGAATCGAAGTTGCATATCGACTCAGAATGGCTGCATCAGGATCTTCGAGACCGTGCAGTCGCTGCAGATCTATCGTGACGCCTCCGTTGAGATCGATGACCGTGCGGCCGCCCTCATCAAGATTGATCGTGCCGTCGAGCATTTCGCGCGGCAGCAATTGGTCTGACGGAACGTCATAAATCTCCGACAGGCGCAGGAGCCGCGGAACTGAGATCGCGCGCTCACCGCGCTCGTATGCCCCAAGCACGGACGCTTTGAATTCCATCGCCGACTTAGCCTCGACGTCATGAAGGGACAAGCCCTTCTGTCGGCGTATCGCTCGTAATCGTTCACCTACATGCATTGCCACCTTGCCCCGTCTCCTCAGCTTTCGGTGCCCGGCGTGTTACCCGTGGGGAAACATATCAGCAGTTGAGCGCATGCGCGTGGTATCTCGACGCACAATCTGCGGACGTTCAACGCTGTTGATCGGGACGCCTTACGTCCACTTTCGCCTCATCAACGACTTGTGCATCATCTCAAGTCGGGACAGTTCTGCTTCATCAGCCGATGACATCGCGCAAGGTGTTGAGCGCAGCGATCGCCGCAAGCGGAGCCGTCTCAGCTCGAAGTACGTGAGGCCCGAGCCGAAGCCGCGGGATAGCTCCGGCTTGTTCGAGCATGGCAATGTCGATTGGGTCGAGACCGCCTTCAGGCCCGCTCACCACTGTCCACTCATGAGGCGGAATAGGTTGCATCGCGAATTCCCTGACGCCGAGACCATCGGCTGCGGCGATCACAAGGCCGGGCTCTGCGCTCAATCGCTGGGCATCAACGACCCCGCCCACGCGTGGCAGATGCGATCTTCGGCATTGCATGGCGGCTTCTCGGGCAAGACGCTGCAAACGATGATTCGCAGCCGCAGCTTTCTCGCCGCGCCATTCGACAACGCTGCGGTGCGCAGCGAATGGCAGAATCGCGTCGACACCAAGCTCGACGGCGGCCACGATCATGTCGTCGAATCGGTTCTTGGCGATCAACGCCGGGGCAATGCTGATACGCGGCGCAAGATCCGGTTCCCGTATTTCGTCGGAGATCGCTCGCACGGTCAGACCCGTATGTTCGACATTCACTATCTCGTAGCCGCGCCAGTTGCCGTTGCCGTCGGCAAGCGTGATGACCTCACCGCTTCGCAGCCGTCGAACGCGCGCGAGGTGCCGACCGTCGTCGCCATTGATGGTGACATCGTCGTTGAGCGATGCCACAAAGGCATGAGCGACCGCAGCAGTGAAGGAACCAGCGTGAGCACTCATAAAGCCGCGTGAGCACTCATAACGCAGCGGGGGCACTCATAGACCCGCGCTACTGAAACGCGCTGCGAATGCGAGCGAATAGGCCGTCGCGATGTTCGTGAACCTCTTCGCCACGAAGTTCCGCGAAACGGGTCAGCATTTCGGCTTCATCTTGACTCAGCTTGGTTGGCACTTCAAGGTTGATATGCACGTGCAAGTCGCCTCGACGGCCGCTGCGTAGAGAAGGGACACCGATGCCTTGCAGGCGAAACACTTTGCTGGGCTGCGTGCCGGCGGGCACTTCAATGGTGTGATCGTCATCGAGTGTCGAAACGACAAGTGTTGTGCCGAGTGCGGCTTGTGTCATCGCGATCGTACGCAGGGTGTGAAGGTCGTCGCCGTCGCGCTCAAAGTCTGGATGAGGTGCGACTCGAACGGTCACATACAAGTCGCCAGCCGGTCCGCCTCGAGGCCCCGCTGGGCCACGCCCGGTAAGGCGCAGTCGCTGGCCGGTGTCGATACCCGGTGGAATTTCCACCTCGAGATCACGGGGCCCCCGCACTCGCCCGTCGCCACGGCAGGTGCCGCATGGACTCGGAACGATTTGACCAGTGCCGTCACACGCGCTGCAGGGACCGCTCGTGACGAGTTGTCCGAGTATCGATCGTCGAACTTGGCGCACTTCCCCACTCCCGCTGCAGGTGGGGCAGGTCTGCGGATGGGTTCCTTCTTGGCATCCACTGCCGTCGCACACACCGCATGCCACAGGCATCGTGACGTCGAATCGTTTGGTGCCGCCGAAGACGACTTCGTTGAGTTGAAGATCGAGTGTGGTCTCGGCATCCGATCCACGGGGTGGGCCACTTTGCCCTCGGCGTCCGCTGCCAAAGGGGTCGCCGCCTCCGAAAAACGTGCTGAAGAGGTCGTTGAGATCGAACCCAAACGGGTCGCCTCCGCCACCTCCGCCGCCGGGCATCACGCCTTCTGGCCCGAATTGGTCGTACCGCCGACGCTTGTCGGGATCGCTCAGCACCTCGTTTGCAACTGAAATTTCTTTGAAACGTTCTACGGCTTCAGCGTCATCAGGATTTGCGTCAGGATGATTCTCGCGGGCGAGCTTGCGGTAGGCCTTTTTGATGTCGTCATCGGTGGCGTCTCGGCCGATACCGAGGACTTCGTAAAAATCGCGCATTCGAACAGAACAATCCTGGATGAGTTATCGCGAAAGTTCGCGAGACAGTTGCGAGGACACGGTGGAAACAGCGGCCTGGGCTTGGCGATAATCCATGCGGGTCGGGCCGAGGACGCCGACGGTACCGGCCGGAGCGCCTTCGATCACGTACGGAGCCAAAACCAGCGAACAGTCACGAAGATCGTCGCGAGAGTTCTCGGACCCGATGGTGACGGTGAGCCCCGGGCCGAGCAGCTCACGCATAACTGCAACCACTACCACCTGTTGTTCCAACAACCCGAGCAGCCGGGCAACCGACGCTGGCGACTGAAATGCTTCACCCTCGGCCGCGAGTTGCGATGCACCTCCGACGAACAAAGGTTCAGGACCGCTATCTGTATGGATATGAAGTGCTCGACACGCCCGGTCTGCCAAATTCCGAACTCCGGCGTCGAGCGGTATATCGGATACGACGGTGTGGCCGACGAGGCTCACAGGTTTGCCAACGCAATACTCGCTCAATACCGCCAATGCCGCCATGACATCCGCGTCGGACACGTCGGCGTCGAGTATCACGGTGTCTTTTTCAACTACGCCATTGGCCAGAATCGCCACCACCAACAATTGTCGTGGCGCGAGCGCCACAAGTTGCACGGCCCGAATCGGCGACTCCTCGGTCAGTGGCCCGACAATCACCGCAGCATGATGCGTCAGCCGCGACAGCAAATGGCTGGTCTCGTGCAGTAAGTCGTCCATCGCTCGCGATGCAGAACCAAAAAAATCGGCAACCTCTTTGCGTTGCGGGTTCGGCAACGCCGCAATGGGCGCGAAGTTGTCGACGAAGAATCGATACCCGCGGTCGGTTGGAATGCGTCCGGCTGAGGTGTGCGGTTGCGCGATGTAACCGTCTCGTTCGAGCGAACCCATTTCGTTGCGAACCGTTGCGGCAGAAATGTTGAGACCCTGGCGCTCGACAACCGTGCGCGACCCGACCGGCTGCGCCGAGGAAATGTATTCCTCGACAATGGCGCGCAAGATCTGCGATTTGCGATCGTCGAGACGGTCGACTGGCAGATCCATTGGGAATTGTGGAGTGGCTTCGCTCATGATCTGCTCAATCAGTACATCGCCGACACTGGCTAGCACTCAATGCTACCGAGTGCTGACGCCGGCCAGGACCAGGCGGCTCGTAATGTCGTTCGCGAGTAAACGACCGCGTGCTGCGAGCCCAATGCGGCCGTCTCGATGCCAAATGAACCCCGCTTCGGACAAGGCAGCAATGCACTGTCGCGTTTGTTCGCTGGGATTCACAACTGCGGCACCATCACGCATGCGCAGCCCCAGGACAAATGCTTCCTCGGCACGCTGCTCGGAGGTCAGCCGTTCGGAACCACCGATCGGAGTAGCGCCGGATGCCACCGCAGCGATGAACCGCTCAGGAGTGCGGACATTCCAGAAGCGTTCTCCGTTTCGGTGGCCGTGAGCCGCACAACCCACAGCCAGGTATTCACCCATCGACCAATAGAGCTGGTTGTGGCGGCACTCCCGCCCAGGCTGTGACCAATTCGAGATCTCATACGACCCGTAGCCTGCGGCGCTCAACATCGCTTCGGCGATTTCATATTTGCGAGCCTGGTCATCGTCGTCAGGCCCTGGTGAGGTCTGGTCGTGGACTCGTGCGCCAAGGGGCGTGCCGGGTTCGATGGTCAGCGCATAGGCCGACACGTGGGTCGGCTGAAGGGCGATGACGTCGTTGAGGCACACAATCCAATCATCCATGGATTCTCCCGGCGTGCCGTACATCACATCGAGATTTACATTTTCGATCCCTGCGTCACGGGCCCACGCCACCGCACGATGCACATTCGCGCGTTCGTGGGTACGGCCCAGGAAGTTCAACACGTGGGCGACGGTTGACTGCACGCCAATCGATACACGATTCACGCCCGCCGCGGCGTAGTCCGCAAACTTCTCCGCATCGACACGATCTGGATTGCATTCAACCGTGGTTTCGCAGTCAGACCGCCGCGGGATTTCGAACAGTATTGAGGCGAGCGCCGCCGCGTCGATCAACGACGGAGTGCCGCCGCCAAAGAACACCGAGCTGGCAGGTGGGAGCTCAGGCTCGGAACTCAGCTGTTGCTTGCATGCCGCGACATAATCATCAATGAGATGGTCGCGGTCCGACCAGGTCGCGAAATCGCAATAGTCGCAGCGATGCGCGCAAAACGGAATGTGGATGTAGTAGCCGAACCGAGAATCTTCGATGCACAAGCTTCGCGCGCCGCAACACGCTCACAATCAACAGCGATTCCAAGCGGAGAATCGAGCCCTGAAGCGTGGCCTCGCCGCTAGCTCACCGCGCCCGAGGCAATCGGGGGAGTAGGGGAAACCGCGCCGGGTGCATCTTCGATACTCACGGCAATCGCTACGAACTGTCCGTCGAGCGCCACTGTTGTGTACTCGTCGCTGGACCGCACAATGCCAACCGAAACCGGTTGGGCGGTGCTCGAAGGAACCACCCAAAGCTGATACACCTTGCCCGCGGGCAAGGAATGCAGACCGTCGTTTCGAAAATATCCGGAACCATCCGAACGCAATGCCACGCGGGCCATCGGTGCTTTGGTTTTTGCGTCGGCCAAGGTAATGACCCGACCGTCTTTTGCTGCGGCTGAATATTTGTCACCCATGGACTCGGTGTCGTCGCGTGTGAGGTTCACTGCACCGACTGTGAGCACAATCGCGGCCACGAAGGCAGCCGCCGCCATTAACCAGCGGTCGGCGCCGCGCCGCGCTTGTTTGTCGGCTCGAATTCGGTCCAGCGAGGTCACTGATCCAGACTTCTCCGCGGAGGATGCGTCCGAAACCTCGGCGCGGATTTTTTCCCAGAGCCCTTCAGGTGCTCGGTCGCGGTCATTGGCAGTCAGCGCCAGCATCGCTGCCGCTTCGCGCAGATCATCAACTTCGGAACGCGCAATCGGGTTACCTGTCAAATACCGTTCGATGTCGTTGACTTCGATCGGTTCAACCGCATCGAGCGCGTACGCGCCGAGCAATTCGTCGATTTCGGGTTGCATTCCGGGGTCTTTTGGTGTGGTCATGAGTTCTGGTACCCCGCATCGATCATTGAAGCTCGCAAGCGCAGGAGCCCGGTTCGGATACGACTCTTTACGGTACCTTCAGCTTGTTCCAGCAATACCGCTACGTCGCGGTAGCTATGGCCTCCAAAATAAGCAAGCTCAATCGCTTGACGTTCGCCATTGGAAAGCTCGGACAAGGCGCTGCGGACGGCCTCAGCTTGGGCAAGATCGATGACTTCATATTCAAGATCATCGATCGCGCTGACCGACACTTTGCGGGCATCTCGTTCCTCACGGGCCTTGCGGGAACGCTCCGATCGAAGCACGTCGACGCTGCGCCCGTGAATTTGGGCCAGCAAAAATGAACGCAAACTGCCGCGTTGCGCGTCGTATCGCTCCGGAGAATTCCAAAGCTTAACGAAGACTTCTTGGACTACTTCTTCAGCAAGCGATCGTTCGGAGAGCACCCGGCGCGACAGGGCGAAACAGGCGTCGCCGTGAAGTCGGTAAATTGCCGCGAACGCCGCCTGATCCCGCGCCACGATGAGCTGCACAAACTCGTGATCAGCACCTCGAGCGCCATCAAAGGTCGGTTGCACGTCAGCAGGGTCCATCGGGTGGGGTTTCGTGAGCCGGTCGGCCAAGAATTCGTCCATGCAAGCACGTATACGGGGCCAAAGCGCGCACCGGATGGACAAACCACACGAACTCACCTCAGTACTTGATGCCAGCCCAGCTCGAACACGTAAGTTCAGGGCATGGACCTGCAATGGACACCAGAAGCTGACGCGGCGCGCCAAGCGATGCGGGCATTCCTCGATGAGCACGCACCAAACGGCGCATACCCACCTGATTTCTCGCGTCGGCTCGCGTCTGCGGGCTACGCGGCACCCCATTGGCCAACACCCTGGGGCCGCGGCGCCAACGCTTGGGAGCAGCTCGCAATCGATGACGAAATGCAAACCCGAGCGGTGCCGAAACCGATGAATCCGATCGGCATTGGATGGGCGGGTCCCACGCTGCTGGTCGCGGGCGCGCAAGACCAACAGGAACGATGGTTGCCCTCGTTGCTCGATGGCTCGGAGATCTGGTGTCAGCTCTTCAGCGAACCGGGCGCAGGCAGCGACTTAGCCTCGGTGCAGACTAAAGCGGTACGCGACGGCGACGAGTTCGTCGTCGATGGGCAAAAGGTGTGGACGACGCTCGCCCATGTTTCCCGATGGGGAATCTTGCTCGCCCGCACCAACTTCGACCCCGACCGCAGCGACCAACAATGCATCACGTACTTCGTTGTCGACATGCAGACTCCTGGCATAACGGTCCGGCCACTTGTGCAAATGACTGGCACCCACGAGTTCAACGAGGTGTTCTTCGATTCGGTGCGAATTCCTGCCGCGAATGTCATCGGAACCATCGACGACGGCTGGCGACTTGCAAAAGTGACACTCGGCAACGAACGTGTCTCACTTTCTGGCGAGGGCGCCCTGTGGGGTCGAGGCCCAACTGCACACGATGTCATCGATATCGTGCGCGCCAAGGGCGGCACCAACGACAAGGTGTTGCGGCAGCGCATCGCTGCGCTCTACACCGAAGCGCGAGTACTCGAGCTCATCCGAATGCGCACCCTGATGGCTCGCCTACGCGGGCTCGAACCCGGCCCTGAGGCATCCGTCCGCAAAGCCATTTCCGATCCGCACGGCCAACATGTAATGGCAATGGCCCTCGAACTAGCGGGCACCGACGGACTCCTCGCGCAATGGTCTCCTGGCGGCGATCCGAATGGGATCTGGGCATACGGGTTTCTGTATTCCGCAGCGCTCACGATTGGCGGCGGCACCAGCGAGGTGCAGCGCAACATTCTTGGCGAGCGAGTCTTGGGGCTCCCGAAGGACCCCGCGAGTTCGTGAGCGCGAATCCAAGCGACGTTGTCGCCGTGTTAGCAAGCGAAGCTTCGCTGGTAGATGTTTACGATGATGTAAAGCCCGCGCCGGAAACGCTGCGATGTCATCCAGACCTCATCGCGCATCTCGAAGAGTTCGCGCGTGCGTGTCGGAGTTCGCTCGTATACGTGGCCGGTTGTCCAGTGCTCATTGATCGCGGCACCGGTTTGCCATTTGCCGCCGCTTGGGGAAGCGGCGTGCTTGTGCTGCGTCTTGGGCTGCGACACCCTGGCGTTTTGGCGCGTGAGGGTCCGAAAGTGACGGGACTGGACGAACATTGGTGGGCGATCGATCCTTGGCCCCAGGATTTCACGTTCCAACGCGGCAAAGATTTGCTGCGCAACGCAGTGGCAGCCGCCGCTGCTACTCGTCGAGCTTGAGCGCCGCCACAAAAGCTTCTTGCGGCACTTCGACACTGCCGATTTGCTTCATCTTTTTCTTTCCATCTTTTTGTTTCTCGAGCAACTTGCGTTTCCGGCTGATGTCACCGCCATAACACTTCGCCAACACATCTTTGCGCTTTGCCTTCACCGTTTCACGGGCAATGATGCGACCACCAACCGCAGCCTGGATCGGCACATCGAACAACTGCCGGGGAATCAGCTCTCGGAGCTTCGACACCATCTTGGAACCGTACTCATACGAACGGTCCTTGTGCACGATGCTCGAAAAGGCATCCACCGGCACCGCATTCAACAAGATATCTACCTTCACCAATGAACTTTTTCGATAACCAATCGGTTCGTAGTCGAGCGACCCATAGCCACGACTCCGAGACTTCATTTGATCGAAAAAGTCCATCACGATCTCGCCGAGAGGTATGTCGTAGACGATCTCGACTCGATCCTCACTGAGATAGTCCATTCGTTGCAGCTCGCCGCGCCGATTCTGCGATAGCTCCATGAGCGTGCCGATGTACTCAGTGGGCGTCAAAATGTTGATACGTACATACGGTTCTTCGATGCTGTCGATCTGTTGCGGCAATGGCATAGACGACGGGTTGTCGATGACTTCACTGCCGCCCGCCGTGAGGTTGCACACATACTCGACATTCGGAGCAGTAGCGACGAGCGAAAGATTGTATTCACGTTCGAGTCGCTCACGCGTGATTTCCATATGCAGCAAACCCAAAAAACCGCAGCGGAACCCAAACCCGAGTGCGCCCGACGTTTCCGGGTCGTAGGTGAAGCTGCTGTCGTTCAATCGCAGTTTCTCCAGCGATTCGCGTAAATCCGCGAACTCTTCGCCGTGCACCGGGTACAGCCCGCAAAAGACCATCGGCTTCGGGTCGACATAGCCGCCCAATGCTTCGCCAGGCTTCGCGGCGTCGGTCACGGTTTCGCCCACTTTGGCTTCGCCCACGTCTTTGATACCCGAAATGAGGTAGCCCACCTCACCAGGCCCGAGCATCGCGACCGGCGTCGGGACCGGAAGTCGGACACCCACCTCTTCCGCGTCGTGGTTCATCTTGAGCTGCACGTAACGCAGCTTGGCGCCGGTCTTGAGTGAGCCGTTGAACACCCGCACGGCGCTAATCACGCCCCGGTACGCGTCGTAGTACGAGTCGAAAATTAATGCCTGCAGCGGATCATCGATGTTGCCAACCGGGGCCGGGATACGCGCCACGATGGCGTCGAGCAACGCCTCAACTCCCATCCCGGTTTTCGCGGAAATGTGCAAGGTATCTTCCGCGGGAAGCCCCAAGACCTTTTCGATTTCGGCGGCCCGCTTCTCAGGTTCGGCTGCGGGAAGATCGATCTTGTTCAGCACCGGCACAATGGTGAGATCATTTTCCAACGCGAGGTAGCAGTTGGCGAGCGTTTGGGCCTCGATGCCTTGGCTGGCATCGACAAGCAGCACGACCCCTTCGCAGGCGGCCAGCGATCGGCTGACCTCGTAGCCAAAATCAACGTGGCCGGGCGTGTCGATGAGATGAATCACGTGGTTGTCCCACTCGACGCGCACGTTTTGCGCCTTGATCGTGATGCCCCGCTCACGCTCAAGGTCCATCGAGTCGAGATACTGGGCCCGCATATCGCGCTTTTCAACCGCGCCGGTGATCTCCAGCAAGCGGTCGGCCAGTGTCGACTTGCCGTGGTCGACGTGAGCGATGATGGAGAGGTTACGAATTCGATCGAGCGCGGTCACAGAGCCTGCCTGGCTGGGAAACGGCCAGATTAGGCGCCAGTTCGTGCGATGCTGTGACCGTGCGTCTCATCGTCGTCGGCTCAGCCAATGTGGATCTCGTTTGGAATGGCCCGCGATTGCCGTCACCCGGCGAAACCGTGAGCGATGGCACCTTCGCGCAGCACTTCGGAGGCAAAGGCGCGAATCAGGCATGTGCAGCAGCCAAACTCGGTGCCGCAGTGGCGCTCGTCGCAACTGTAGGCAAGGACAATTACGGCCAAGAGATCCGACGCGACCTTCAGGCGACCGGTATCGATTGCCGCTACATCGTCGATGCACCGGACCCGATCGCAACGGGAATCGCGCTCATTACGGTCGATACTTCAGGCGAGAATTCCATCGCGGTTGCGCCCGGAGCGAATCGCACTCTCAACGCCGCACACATCACCACCGCAATCCGCGAGCTCGCGCGTGAAGGCTACGAAGCAATCCTGGTGGGTTTCGAGATCGGCATCGAGGCAGCACGCATTGCGGTACGCACTGCTCGTGATGTGGGATTGCGTACGCATTGCAACCCCTCACCCGTCGATGCGCGGGCAGTTGATTCAGTCTTTCCATGGTGCGACACCGTCGTGGTCAACCAACTGGAGTGCGACAACTACAACGGAGTCGCAACGATCTCCAACGCCGGGTGCTCGAACGTGGTCGTCACACTTGGGGCACAGGGGGCGCAGAGCCACATCGGAGATGCTGTAAGCCGCGAACCGGCGTTCAGGGTTGCGGCCGTTGACACCACTGGGGCCGGCGACGCGTTCTGCGCGGCACTGGCGGTCACCACGAACTTGCGTTTGGCGACCGCCGCTGGCGCCTTAGCGTGCACCGCTTTTGGGGCCCGCGGTTGGCAGCCGACGTTGGATGAAATTCACCGTTTTGTGGCTGAGGCTGGGCCGAGAGTCGGCTTCAACTGCTGAATCGGCGCCATCTGGACGCTGGCTGGTACGCTCCCCCGGTTCCGAGAACGAGTAACGAGGTCGATCGCGCCCATGGCGAATATCAAGTCACAAAAAAAGCGCAACATCACAAATGAGAAGCGCCGCCTTCGCAACAAGGGCGTGCGCTCGGAGTTAAAAACCCGCACCAAGGCCGCTCGCGCGGCGATTACCACTGGCGACGAGAACGCGCCTGAGCTCATCGTCGTTGCTCAGAAGCGTCTCGCCAAAGCTGGCCGTAAGGGTGTCGTTCACAAGAACCAAGCGGCCCGGCGCGTATCGCGCCTTATGAAGGCCGCCAACAAGGCCAACGCCGAAGGCTAACGAGCGTTAATGCCGCCAGCCCCCACTACGCGCGGGTGCGCGGTTCGCACTTCGTTTCGCGACTCCGCAGAGCCGCACCACTAGCAACTCGATAACTGTCTCGCTCGGTATCGCTCGTCTGCCGCCGACTCCTCCTCGGAAATCGAGGTCGGCTTGGGCCAGAAGTTGAAACGCGTGGGCGATTCCCCGCGACCCCATGCGCTGCGCAGTCGTTAGCCGCAAACCGGCCGGATAGTCCTTCATGCCAAGTACCGCGGCCGCTTGCTGCTTCGACTTCACATCGGGTGAATCGATTCGAACCAGGGTTTCGTAATGACGCGTCAGCATCCCCATGATCTGCAGCGGATGCATCGGTTTCGGTTCTCGGGAACTGGTGGCAGTCAACAACCGGTGCAGCACATCGAGCGCGGTGGCGGTATCACCAGAGTCGATTGCGTTCGTCAGCATGTAGGGCGCGACCGCACCACCCTCGCCGAGATACGGCTCAATATCCTCGATTCGCAGTTGCGAGCCGCCGCCAAAGGTCGACTCAAGCAGCGCCACGAGTTCGGGTACGCGACCAGCGTCATTGCCGAGGCGGTCAACGATGGATTTCTTCGCGTTGTTCGGCAATACAAGCTTGGCGTTCGCCAACGCTTGTTCGAGGACATCTTCGGTCTTCTCCGACTTCGGCGCGGTCGTCGGCACCTTGGCGGCCTTAATGGCTTTGTCGAGCGCGGTATTCACGCGCCCTCCCCCGGCAACCATCACGAGATAAATCCCATCAAGCGGATCCGCGATGTATTGCGCGAGCAAACCGGCTTGGTCGGTGTTGAGCCCTCCGATGTTGCGTATCGCTACAACGCGAATTGGTGTCATGAACGGCGGGCTCGAGAGCGCGTTCATGATCGACCGAAATAGCGGGAGGTCGACACTGTCTGATTCGCTGTCAACGCCGTCGTCGTCGTCACCCGCTATCCGACGCCGAGTGTCGATCGTAAAGTCTTCAAACGCGTACAGCTTGTCGGTGTCTCCCAGCAGCTTCTCGACCAGTTTGGTGACCTCGGTATCGCGTAAGACCGGGTCTTCACCCTTGACGTACGAAATCGGAGCGTTCACGGTGAGGAATCTACCGGTTGATCAATCGCAGCGCGGGTGCGGCTCACGGTCGCTCCCAACGCAATAGTCAACGCGGCCGCGACTATCAGCAAAACCGGCGCGGCCGTCGCGACGCGGGCGACGGCCGAGATCGACTGCAGCGCCCACCCGACCGGAAGCAGCAGCACCGCGGCGGGGCGCCACATGGAGGCAATGACTGCGAGCGGCAACCCCACGACGGTGATCGGTTCGGCTAACGGAACTGCAAACAGATTCGCCGCGGGCGAGACCCATCCCACTCCCCCGAACGTCGCCATCAGCACCGGCGTCACGCCGATCTGCGCAGCGATGCTCACTCCCACTGCTTGTTGCACCATTGCCGGGCCGGGCACGCGAGCCGCGAGCGACTTCGAACACAGGGCGATGCCCAGACACGCGCTCGCGGAGAGTTGGAACGCCACCGATCGCACGAGAAATGGATCGATCACAAGCAGCGTGCCTACTGCGTACGACAATGCCCGCAATGCCGAAACTGATCGCCCCGCGAGCTGCGCCCCGAGCGTGACGAGCGCCATACACGACGCGCGCAACACCGAAGGTTCGAACCGCGTCATCGCGCCGAACAACACAACAATGCAGCAGCCAAGGCCCACGCGCACTCCGATTCTGGAACGCATGAGCAGTGGCGCCGCCAAGCTCAACACAAACGCAACGTTCGCGCCCGAGACGGCCAAAAGATGCGACAAGCCTGCGGCACGAAACTCGGATTTCAAGGCATCGTCGATACCGCGCGTGTCTCCAAGGAGAAAACCATTCAGTAACCCGCGATCGTCTATCGGCATGCGATCGATCCCGCGCTGCACAATCGAGCGCAACCGATTCGCGAACTTCCAGGGCGCGCTCGGTTCACCTATCGCAACGACCTCGTACAGATCGACCGCAGCAACTGCGTGCTTCCAGCGCATTCGCTCATCGAAGCCTCGCAGCGGCAAGAGATCGCCCCGCAAGTACAGGTGATCGGCAGCATCAAGGACGCTCAAGGGGCCCCGCGACCGTGCGCGAGCATGCACGACCAGCACGCGGTCGACTCGTTGCCACTCGCCGCCCGAAACGCTGGCGACCGACACACGAAGCAAGGCAGTGGTTTCAAATTTCGAAGGAGACGGGTCGCCAACGAGTTCTCCACGCAATTCCACGGCGGCACCGCGAGCGACGGCAGCGGTCAACGAGTGCCGCGCGGAACCGTTGAGGGCACGTTGCATCACCGCGGCGCCACACGCACAGAGACAAATGGCAATTCCGACGCGGCGCAACCAGCGAGTCGGGCTCGCGAGCGCCACCACGAGTGCGATAAGGCTCGCGAGTGCCATCAGATGCCCTGGCCCTGCGCCCAATCGCTGGCCGATCAGGGTGCCAGCAACGACGGCGAGCGTGGCCGCGACCGGAGCGACATCGTGGCTGCTCACACCGTTACCAATGGTTGCAGTTGTTCGAAGCGACGGTCACCAATGCCGTGCACGCGTCTGAGATCATCGACAGAACCAAAACCACCGAGCCGCTCGCGGGTCGTGATGATCTCCTTTGCGAGTGACGGACCGATGCCAGGCAGCGACTCCAGTTGCGCTTGGCTCGCAGAGTTGAGATTGATCGGGCCAACTGTTTCGGTTCCCATTCCTTGGCCTCCCGAACCGGCGTCGATCGGCGCCACCACAATTTCGCCACGTTGCGGCACATAGATGCGAGCCCCATCGACGGCCTTGCCCGCAAGACTCAGCTGGTCAACATCGGCTTCTGCGGTGGCACCACCGGCAGCATCGATGGCATCAACCACTCGCGACCCGGGCGGGATCTCAACGACCCCCGGGCGCACGACGGCGCCCGCGACGTGCAGTATGAGTTGTACCGACGTTGAGGTCGTGGAGTCGTCAAGTGAGGGGCTCGCGTCCGCGATGCTGGCCCCCGGCGGTGAGGATGCTGGCGAGGTGCGCAACGCCGAAACTGCCACCACGACAAGTGCAACCATAAGGACCAACGCTGTCACGATGCGGCGCGGATCGCGCAACATCAAATTGAAACCAACTTGGGGCCGCGCCGGTGGCATTGAGTCGTGCATGGGATTCCCCGAGATCTAGCAAGACGAATCTCGCAGACGACACCGGCGCGCCAAACGCAACCGATTTCATAGACTTTGGGGGAAATCCCGACTTGCCCTGGCTCGGAGCAAACTCGATCGGGCTGGACTCTACCCGACGACGAAATTCACCATCCGACCTGGCACCACAACGGTCTTGCGCACGGTTGCTCCCACAAGGAGTGCTGCGACTCGCTCATCGGCTCGCGCCGCCGCTTCGCAGGTGGCCTGGGTGGCGTCGGAGGCGACCGTCACTTTGCCGCGCACCTTGCCGTTGATCTGCACTGGAATCTCCACGGTGTCGGCTACGAGCCACTTGGGATCGTGCACCGGAAATGGTTCGTAGGCACACGTGGTGGTATGGCCTAACCGTTGCCAGAGTTCCTCAGCAATGTGGGGCGCGACTGGTGACGTCATCAAGATGAGCGGTTCGACGACGGCGCGCGGCGCGCTCCCGGAGGCTTCCACCAACTTCGTGAGGTGATTATTGAGTTCGAACAATCGCGCGACCACGGTGTTGAAGCCGAGTACAGAGATGTCGTTGGTAATCGCAGCAATCGTGCGGTGCAGCACGCGGCGCGTGTCGTCGTCAATGTCTGCGTCGACGACGCGCGAATCGCCGGAGGTTTCGTCGATGCAGCTTCGCCAAAGGCGTTGCAAATACCGATTGACGCCGACCACATCGCGCGTGCTCCACGGCCTGCTGGCGTCGAGCGGCCCCATAAACATTTCGTACATTCTGAACGTATCGGCGCCGTATTCATCGCACATGTCGTTCGGTGTGACAACGTTCTTCAGGCTCTTGCCTATCTTGCCGTATTCGCGATTCACCACTTTACCGTTGTGCGTGAAGGCACCATCTCGTTCAACGACCTCGCTCGCCTCTACGTACATGCCCCGTTCATCGGTATAGGCATACGCTTGGATATAGCCCTGATTGAACAAGCGTTGAAACGGTTCGGGCGTACTGACATGACCAAGGTCGAACAACACTTTGTGCCAGAACCGCGAGTACAACAGGTGCAGCACCGCGTGTTCCACCCCGCCGACGTAGAGGTCGACCGCACCGACGGCTTCTTGTTTGTTTTCGCCCCAATAGCGTTCGGTTTCGCGATCCACAAACCGGTCTTCGTTCGTCGGGTCGAGATAACGCAAGTAATACCAACACGAACCCGCCCATTGCGGCATCGTGTTCACCTCGCGTCGATACACGCGAGGGCCATCGCCGAGATCGAATTCAACTTCAACCCAATCCTCAGCGCGGCCAAGCGGAGGCGACGGCAACGCATCCGGGTCATCACTCGTTGCCGGTTCGAAATTGGAAATTTCGGGGAGCGTTACGGGCAGCATTGATTCGGGCACAGCGATCGGACCGTGCTCGTCATACACAATCGGGAACGGTTCGCCCCAATAGCGCTGGCGAGAAAACAACCAGTCGCGGAGTTTGTAGTTCGTCGTTGCCGCGCCCCGGTTTTCACCAACAAGCCACTCGATAATGGCGGCCTTGGCTTCGCGCACCTTCAGCCCGTTGAGTGACACACCTTCATTCGCGCTATTCATTGCGACACCATCGCCGTGGAACGATTCACTCCAGGTGGCACAATCGGCCGCGATCGCGCCTTCATGGTTCAGCAACCACTCCGGCGACGGTGTAATCACCGGCACAACGTCGATCACGAATTCGCGTGCAAATTCAAAGTCGCGTGCGTCGTGCGCAGGAACCGCCATGATCGCACCAGTTCCGTAGCCGGTGAGCACATAATCGGCAATGAATACAGGTATTTCTGCACCATTGACGGGATTTACGGCGAAGGCGCCCGTGAATACACCGGTCTTTTGTTTACCTTCAGAAGTACGTTCCAGTTCGCTCTTCGCGCTGGCGAAGTCGCGGTAGGCCGATACAGCTTCAGACGGCGAACGGTGCGCTCCAAAAATTCCGCGCCACTCCGGCCGGCATTCCGGCCATTCGTTCGGAGTGATGTGATCGACCAACTCATGTTCGGGCGCCAGCACCATGTACGTAGCGCCAAACAACGTGTCGGGACGAGTGGTAAATACCGAAATGAGGGTGTCGTCGCTTGCATCCTGGTCGGTCGGCTCGCCTTGCTCCGCTGCGGCGCCCTGGCGGGACGCTCCCTTCTTGCCGACAACATGGAAGTCGACTTCGGCGCCGATGGATTTACCGATCCAGTTGCGTTGCATCAGTTTGATCGAATCGGGCCAATCAAGCTGGTCGAGATCAGCAATCAGCCGATCCGAGTACTCGGTAATTCGCATCATCCATTGCTTCAGTGGCCGTTTGTACACAGGGAAGTTGCCGCGCTCGCTACGACCATCTGCAGTCACTTCTTCGTTCGCTAACACGGTTCCCAAACCGGGGCACCAGTTCACCGGCGCCTCACCCACGTACACCAGGCGGTGATCGTCGACGTAGCGCCGTTGTTCGAGTGCGTCGCGTTCGGCCCACGGCACGCCGTCATCGTCGGGCAAACGCAGCCCCGCGTCGAGTTCCCTCACAAGTTCGTCAACATGGCGGGCACAATCATTCGAATGGTCGTACCAACTGTTGAACACCTGCAAGAAGATCCATTGCGTCCACTTGTAGTAGCCGACGTCGGTGGTGCTGACGCCACGGCGAGGATCGTGGCCGAGGCCGAGCATGCGGAGCTGAGCCCGGTAGGTGGTGATGTTTTGTTCGGTGGTGACCGCGGGGTGTTGCCCGGTCTGCACTGCATACTGTTCGGCAGGCAAGCCGAACGCGTCATAGCCCATTGCATGCAACACATTGAAACCCTGCATACGCATGAAACGGGCATACACATCGGTGCCGATAAATCCAAGGGGGTGGCCGACATGCAACCCTGCGCCGCTCGGGTACGGAAACATATCGAGCACGAATTTCTTGGGAAGGTGCGCTCGCTCGCGATTCACATCGCTCAACAACCCGGTGGGGTTCGGCGCCCAAAAGGTGCGTTCAGCCTCCCAATAGTCCTGCCATTTGCGTTCGATCTCGTTCGCGAACGCGGCGTTGTAGCGGAACTTGGGGGTGTCGTGTGTTGAATCGCTCATGATGCCTTGAGGCTAGAAGCCCACACCGCCCGCGGTCCCACGATTTGCGCCTTCGCGGCCAGATTGTGGGACCACCTCGCGGCTCAGTGCCCGACACAAGCGCCGCGGTCCTACACAAGCCGCGCATCCCCGCACATCGTGGGACCACCTCGAGGTGAGTACGACGCCAAAATGTGGGAACGCGGGCGCTAGATCTGACGGGACTGAATGTGTTGATCCGGGCGCACGACGAGAACCGACGAGTCGTTGAGCCCAAGGATGGTTGTCCACCAACGTTGTAGTGCATCATCGTTTCGATCCACGCGCATCTGCAGGGCCAGCCCGTATCCCGGCGGCATCGATGCGTCTGGCCCGAGGAAAACTACATACCGGTCGAGTGGTATCAGGTCGAGTGTCGAGACCGACCGCCCCTCTCGGATCACCCAGGCGTGAGGGAGGCGACCGCCAGGGGTCGACGACGGCTCGTAGCGCGAGACATCCACCTTCGATTGGTCGCGCTCATCGCCGTAAATCATGCCAAGTTGCAAGCCAATCATGTCGAAGTGCGCGGCTTGGTTCGCGATCGCGGCGGCGACGCTGGCGCGACCTTCGGCCGAAGCCAGGACGGCATCCATGTTGTTTCGTGCGACACCTACATCGGGGTCTGTGCCGAGAGCGATCGGCACCTCAATCATCTTGAACGCATTCGTGAGACTCTGCTCGCCGTTGTTGATAGCGACTGGTCGGCGTTCAGCCTCATAGGAGTCGAGCAGCTCCTCGCCCGCCGTGCCGTGAAGCACGGCTGCGATTTTCCACGCAAGGTTGTGGGCGTCCTGCACACCGGTGTTCAACCCAAGACCTCCGGTCGGCGGGAAACGATGCGCGCTATCGCCTACCAAAAAAATTCGGCCGGCTTGATAACGGTCCACAACCTGCGACGTCATGGTCCACGCCGAGACCGTCTTGACTGCCATCGGCACATCGTTGGGAACCATCGCGGCGCGCACTAACGCTTCACAATGGGTTGTGGTGAATGTCTCGATCGGTTCGACATCACTGTCGAACGGATGCATGTACACCCAATCGTGATCGACGTCGTGGGCGACAAATACTCCGTTCGATTCGGGGTCCATGACAAAAAATAGGATGCCGAGCTGCTCTGCCACGATCGTCCGCAGGTTGGCTTCGAATTGCACCATCAAAAACTGCTGCAGCTTTGCTGGGCCGATCGGTTGAATCCCCAACGACCGCCGGATCGGGCTGCCCGCCCCATCACACGCCAACAAATACTTGGCCCGAACATTTTGATCCGCGCCTGACGCTGACTGCAACGCCGTATCGATGAAAGCGTCGCCCTGCACACTCGATACCCAGGTCGTCGAGTACTCAACATCAATGCCAATTGCCAGCGATTCGGCAACCAACAGCGGTTCAAGACGATGCTGCGACAAATTGCGCAACGGTGTTGGCGTTACTGCCAACATCTCGTCGCCCTGACGTTCGTACGGCAAACTCCCAAGCAGATTGCCGCCGAGCTTCGTCACCCAATTCGTTGCTGCCGCATCGCGGGGTGATGTCGCAGCCGCCCGAAGCAGGTCCACGTTGACTCCAGCCTGGCGCCACACCTCGAAGGAACGGGCGTTCACCGCATGCGCGGCCGGAGCACGCTGCGGGCCTCCGCGTTGATCAACGATGCGCACTCGAAGCCCCAAACGATGCAACAGGATTGCAGCGGTCAAGCCGGTCGGGCCTGCACCAACAACCAAAACATCAATATTAAGAGGGCGTTGCTGCACTAGATCAGGCCTTCGTAGGTGCCGCCGTCGATGCCGATGTTTTGACCACTGATGAAGCCGGCATGAGCGCTACACAGAAACGCACATGCCGCACCAAATTCGTCTGGCCGTCCGAGACGCTTGGCGGCGATCGTCTGAGCAATATCGTCGTAGGCCTCTTCAAGCGTGATCCCTTTGAAGGTGACTGCGAGCTCGGCCATTTGTCGCTGCCGCCCAGTATCGATGCGTTCTGGTAGCAAGTTGTTGATTGTCACGTTCGCGTGCGCTACGTCGCGTGACAAACCTTTGCACACTGCGGTGAGCCCGGTGCGAGCCGCCGATGACAATCCCATCGGGCTACGTGGACTCTTCACCATCGCGGAGGTGATGTTGACAATTCGACCGAATTGGCGTTGCACCATCCCATCGATCGAGCCTTGAATCATCGCGATCGGCGCGAGCATGTTGGAGTCGATCGCGGCAATCCAATCGTCGCGCTTCCATTCGCCGAATCGACCAGGGTTCGGACCTCCGTTGTTGTTCACAAGAATGTCGGGTGCAGGACACGCAGCAAAGAGTGCCGCTCGTGTCGATTCGTTCTCAATGTTGCCGCACACCGCGATCACTTGGTCGACAGCTCCAAGGTCTCGCAACTGCAGGGCTGCGGCTTCGAGGTTGTCGCGATCGCGACCGTTGATCACAACGTGCACACCTTCTCGCACTAACGCTTGCGCACAAGCGAATCCGAGCCCAGCACTCGACGCGGTCACAATTGCACGACGCTGAGAAATACCTAAATCCATTGAAGTTTCCTCTTAGAAGTCGAGATCGCCAGGTGGATTCGGGCCCCACTGATTAATCGGCTCAAACAAGAATCGCGAACCCGCAGGAGTGCTTGAGTTGAGGAGATCGCTATCGGTCCAGTGTTCCACCGTGAAGCCAAGCGGGTCTTTCCAATAGTCAAACACTTGCCCGCCGAGTACATGGCGGCCGATTCCCCAATATGGCTGATAACCCGCAGCAGCAAGTGTTTCGTGCCCGTACATCAAGTCGTCGAAATCGGCCACTTCCCATGCGCAATGACCCAATTTGGATTCGCCAGTTTCAATAATCAACAAGCTGTGGTGATCAACATGTTTGTCGCCCCGATCGCAACGCATGAACCTGCCATTGGGCTGGTCTGGGCTTTCAATCCAAAGATCGTCGGAGATCAGCAGACCAAGTGTGTCGTGATACCAAGTCGCAACCGACGCGAGCGACGCCGTTTTGATCGCGGCGTGTCCGAAGCGTTTCACCTGCGCAGGCCCCGCTTCGACCCGCTGCAAGGTGCCGAGACGCAATCGAGACTCTCCAGTATTTGTCGCAGCATGAACGCGCAACGGCAACGGAGCTAGCGGGTCAATCCCCGCAACCACATCGACGACCCGGCCGTCTGGATCTTGAAGGTGCACCACAACTCCCCCACCGGGTTCGAGACTCCGTTCCACTGCGATGCCAGTCGCGGCGGCGAGAGTTTCGAGTTGCTCAGCTGTGGCTTGAAACGCGAGGCCAACGAATCCGGGATCTCCAAGATGACATACGTGCACGTGATGATTGGTGTCGGTGCCACGCATGTACAGGGCGTCATCGGTGCGAGCGGACAGATGCATCCCGAAGGATTCAAGAAACATCTGCATTACCTCCAGGTCGGGGCCTGAGAAGCGAGGAAACGCAACATCTTGGACTCGGATAATTGGTTCGGACATGACCCAATAGTACAGAATCGAAATATTCGATGTCAAATGTTTCTAACATGAATTAATTTTGACTACGATGGTGGCTGTGAACGCCTCCGATCTCGTACGCGACACCATCGATACCTGGTCGATCGAGCGGCCCGATCTCGACTTCAATGCCATGGCCACCTGCCTGCGGTTGGCTCGATTCCAAAACGAGGCCATTCCCCGCGTCGAAGCTGCACTTACGCCGCACGGGATCAATCTCGGCGAATTTGATGTGCTTGCGACGTTGCGGCGCCGCGGAGCGGGCGCGGAGCTGAACCCTGGAACGTTGGCGCGTGCCGCGATGGTGTCGCCAGCAGGCATGACCAACCGCCTCGACCGGTTGCACAATGCCGGACTCATCAATCGTCGCACTGACCCCGACGATCGGCGAGCATGGTTGATCTCGTTAACCGTTGAGGGTCGACGCGCAGCTGATGCCGCGATTGAAGCGGTCAGCGATGCGCAACGAGTGTTGCTCGACGGCATCGCAGCCAGCGAACGTGCCACGTTGGATCGCCTCTTCGACAAGCTGCTGCGAGCGCTCGGCGAGCACCCGTAGCGTCGCGGTCCCACACAAGCCGCGCATCCCCGCACATCGTGTGACCACCCCAAGTCTCGGCGCCCGACACAAGCGCGTCGCGGTCCCACACAAGCCGCGCATCCCCGCACATCGTGTGACCACCCCCGGACGGCCCCGCCCGGCGCCCGACACAAGCGTCGCGGTCCCACACAAGGCGCGCATCCCCGCACATCGTGTGACCACCCCAAGTCTCGGCGCCCGCACAAGCGACGCGGTCCCACACAAGCCGCGCATCCCCGCACATCGTGTGACCACCCCGGACGGCCGCGCCCGTGCGTTACTGGTAGGCCTGCGCTTGGATTGTGTAGAGCTCGCTGTACAAGCCGCCATTCGCCATGAGCTGTTCGTGGCTACCAACCTCAGCAACCCGCGCACCATCGAGCACCACGATGAGGTCTGCCATGCGCACTGTCGAGAACCGATGCGAAACTAACAACGTGATGCGTCCATTCGCCGCAGCGCCACCGCGTGCCGCAGTCGCGTAACGCTCGAACAACGCGTGTTCAGTTTCGGCATCAAGTGCGCTTGTGGGTTCATCGAGCACAAGCACCAACGGATCGGCACGCATGAAGCCACGCGCGAGTGCGAGCTTCTGCCATTGGCCATGACTCAGCTCAGCGCCGCCTTCCCAGCCCGCACCGAGTTGAGTATCGAGACCATGCTCGAGCGCTTGGATGAGGTCGTGAGCACCAGACCGATCAACGGCCGCTTCAACCACTGGACGATTATCGAGGTGCGCGAGGTCTCCGAGACCCACACTGGTCATCGCCTGAAACTCGAAACGAAAGAAATCTTGAAACGCCCCGGCGAGTTCGTGACGCCATTGTTCATGGGCGAAGTGCGCAAGATTTTGACCATCGACGGTGATCATGCCGCTGGTTGGCGCATACATCTGCGCCAGGAGTTTCACCAACGTGGTCTTGCCCGCACCGTTTTCACCGACAATCGCGACAACCGCTCCCGCCGGCAAGGTGAGCGTGGCGTCGTCGAGCACAAGCCGGTCGGTGCCGGGATACGAAAACGAAACGTGATCGAAGGTGATGCCCTTCGTCAGCTTGTCGGGCACCACGAGATCGCCATGTGACGCGAGCGCGGCGGCATAGTCCTCCAGCCAACACAACTTGCGGCCGGCATCGAGCCAGAAGCTTCGCAGAAACCCAAGCTCCCCGACAGCCGCGCCGATATACGCGGAAAGCCGTCCGCCTGCCGCGACGACCAACAGCACTGCGCCAGCACGCGAGTCCAGCCCTGCCGCGACAAACACGATCGCACCCACGTACGCAAGCCCGAAGAATGCCCATGACGCAGAGGTCACCCACGCGCTCGTCCAACGAGTAGTCGCCAATGGCGCGTACCAAGCATCCCACGCAGCTCGACGGTCGTCGATGAGCTGCGCACCGATTTGGGCGACCCGCACTTCTTTACCTGCGGGTGCGGTCGTGGCGATCTGGAACACGTGCTTCGCTTGGCGATCGCGTGCAGCCACCGACTCTTGTACCTTGCGCTCCACCATTGGCCGTGAACTCGAAGCCATCACGGTGGGGATCGCAAATACTGCGAGCAAGATGAGCGCCGGATGCACCGAGGCCAGAAGCACGATCACGATGAGTAGCCGTACGATCCACCCCAACGTTGCGAAAATCGAATCAAAAAGATGATCGAGAGCAAACGCTTGGTCGCGAAGCATCGCCAGGCGGTCCAGATATTCGGGACGCTCGTGATGTTCGATTGTGGCGACCGAGGCCTGCAACGTGGCCACGTGTGATTCGAGCGCCACCGATACACGATCTTTGAACTTTCTCGTGAGCCGATCGAATACCACCTTGAGCCACCACGTGCCGGTTGCGGAAATGCCGAGGCCAATCGCGGCAATCATCACCAAGTTCTTGCGATTATCGTCAATACCAGACGCGAGCAGTTTCAGCCACAATGCAACCAACGCGTCGGGAAGCGCTGCGAACATCGTCATCGCAAATGTTGCGGTAATCAGCTTCGGTTCTGCTTTGTAACCAAGTTTCACCATGCGAACAAGTGACCGCACCGCGGTCGGCATGTCATCGCCTTGGGTTGCTACCGGCTCAGAGGGATTCATAGCTCATCTCCTCTCCGGCATCGTCGACTTCGACAAAATGGGCAGCTTGCATATCGAACATCGTTTGGTAGCGCCCACCGAGCGACATCAGTTCTTCGTGGCTTCCGAGCTCGACAACCTTGCCGTGTTCCACCACACAGATCCGGTCGACTTGGCGCACAGTAGAGAAGCGATGCGAAACCAAAATCGTTGTGATGCCACGCGTCGCTTCGAGGACGCGTTCGAAAATTTCGGATTCGCCGCGCACATCGAGCTGTGCGGTCGGTTCGTCGAGCAGCACGAGCCCGGCGCCCTCGTTGACTGAGCACAGCGCGCGAGCCAGTGCGACCCGCTGCCATTGTCCGCCCGACAGATTGGTACCGCCGGGATATCCCTTCGACAAGATCGTGTCCAGCTCAGCAAGATGCATCGCGCCAGCGTCGATGAGCGCTTGATTGATTGAGTCGTCGGACGCGCCAAGCGGCGCAACATTGGCGCGCAGGCTGCGTTCGTATTGGACAAAGTCTTGGAACACCATCGTGACTCGTGAGCGCCAAGATTCGATGTCAAACTCTTTGAGATCGACACCGTCGATCTCGATGGAACCCGATTGCGGGTCGTAGAGGCGGCAAAGAAGTTTCGCCAGCGTGGTCTTGCCTGCGCCGTTCACACCAACGATTGCTATTGATTCTCCTGCTTTGATGTCGAGGGTAAATCCGTCGAGCACCTTCGGCGTGTCGTCGCGGTACGAGAACGTGACGTCGCTGAAGCGAATCATGTGGGTGGGTAACCCCGTTGCAACGCGTGTGCCTTGCGGCAGCTCACCGGCTTTGAGCATCGAGGCTTCGAGCCGCAACACGGCGGCCACGGGAGCCGCGGCTCCGTCGAGCGCCCAACCAAAACCGCCAAACGCAACGGTCGAGGTTTGCATCATCGTGGTGAGAAATACGGCGGCCGCACCTAACCCGATTGTACCTGCGTTGGCTTCTACGCCGATTCGCCAAGCGACAAGCAAATTCGCGCCGAGCACGATGATAAGTGCACCAATCATTGACTTTTCACGCAACTTGGTGGCTCGCCAACGCAATTCCTGCAAGAGCCGGCGCCGCGTCGAAAAACGATCAACCACCCACGGCGCCAAACCAAACAAGCGCAGTTCCTTCGCCGCGGGAGCATCGACCGCGAGCCGATACGCGTATTCGGCGTGACGTTGCGCGTCACGCACCTCTGGCGTGTCGCGATCGGCCCACACGGCACTCTCGCGGAGCAACCAGTGCGTGGATCCCCAACCAATCAACAACACGATCGGCGCCCACCAGGCGAAATCGAACAGCACCATCGCCGATGCCAAACCCACCACCATCTCCACCAATCCGGTCGCGATGAAGTCGATCGAGATGTGCATAGGCGGCCCCATAATGCCAAGGTCAAAGTCGCGAGCGACAGTGAGGTCGTGAATGAGGTCCGCTCGCTCGAGGTGCGCCATGCCATTGGGTTTGGTGCATGCGGCCATCAACCGATCGTTGAGCCATGCCGACGTCTTGCTCCCCAGGTTCGCACTCGCAGCGCGATGCAACGGGGCGAGGGTTTGGTAGAGCACAAACACCACACCAACAAAGATCAACGGACCCGTGAGCGAATCGCCACGCGTCACCGCGGAAACCAACACGCCGGTTGAGATCGCTAACAATGCCGGCAACACGCCGCGCAGAACTAAGAGCGCATACCAGAGCACAGCAAGCGGGCGATCGGCCTGCACCAGCGCGCCAAGAAACTGAATCTCTTTACGCGCGCGCAGCTTCGGCATAGCGCCGGTTCTTATCATTATCTCGGGGCGCTGGTCTAGTGCGTGCACGTCCGATGGCTGCCGACAGTTTGCAGGTGGTACACGCCAACAGACGCTGCGGAGGCGCTAGCGCTGAAACACCAGCTTGATCTCCAAGTCGCCGTCATCTCCGGTGGTGGCTGGGCCGCCACTCGGGTTGTCGATGCCCCATTCATCAAAAACGATCTTGATGTTGCTCAGCGTGCTGATCGTTGCACCCGATCGCTTCGCCGACATTTCAAACACCAGTGTCTTCGTCGTACCTTTCAGCGTCAGGTCGCCGGTTGCTTTGACGGAAATCTCTTCGCCGTCTGCCGGGATGTTCGCGAGCTTTATTGGTGCTGTGAGCACAAAGGTTGCCTTCGGGAACTTGGCGGTTTCCATGATCCGGTCGTTGAACTGGCCGTCTCGCCGGTCGGAGTCGCTCTTCACCGTCGTCATGTCGACTTCAAACGTTGCCTTTTCGATCGTCGTGCCCGCGATCGTCATGCTGCTTGCGACTGAATTGGTGCGGCCAACTCCTTCGGTGGATTGCCCGAACAAGGTCTCTTTCACCCGGTATCCAACGATCGAATCTGCTGTGGCTTTCCATTCTCCGTCGATGCCAACGCCACTGGGCGCGGTCGTAGAAGAATTCTCCGCACCAGAATTGGGAATTGAGGTGGTTGAATCATCGAGCGTGAGGCGGCTGGCGGGCTCATCCTTAATCACATTGATGAAGACCCATGTGCCGCCAACGACGAGCACGACGACGCTGATAGCCGCGATAGCTGCAATACGCATCTTGCCCATGAACTCGACTCCTGAGTGGTCGGACGGTCTCACAATGGATAACTCGACAGTGCGGGGATCGACCGAGCATACGGACCAGGGTAGGCACGATACCTGGATGTTTCCTGAGGGCTACCTTCAGATTCGCCGACCGACATCCAAGCGGCGGTCAATCTCGGCGCCCATGATCTTGCATTGGTTCATGGGATGGTCATAGCGGCACAACATCGCTCCATCGAGCAGATCGTGCGCATGCGTTAGCCGCGCAATTTCATCCTTGAGTGCCGCGAGCCGCAGTCTTGCGATCGCCTTCCACTCCCGCACGGATTCTGAATTCAAAATGCCGTCGATATCGTCGAGGGTGAGTCCAGCATCTTGCAGCATGCCAATGAACACCACTTTACGAAGGTCTGCCGCGGTGTAACGCCGTTGCCCCGAGACGCGGGTTGTCGGCGTCACCAGGCCCCGCCGCTCGTAATAGCGAATCGCCGAAGTTGCGATCCCCGCCGAGCGCGCGACTTGTCCAATAGAAAGCAGGTCCGAAGAACTCATACAAACAGTTGACTTGAACCCGGGTTCAACTGTCAAGGTGATTGTGATAGTTCCCTCAATCAGGAGTGACCGCAATGATTTCCGAACCGAGCACAGGCCCACGCACTGGCCCACACACACCGCAGCCGCCGAACCACCACGCGCACTACCCAAAATTCCACGGTGTGTCCGGCGTCTTGGCCGCACTCAGCATGGCATTCGCGCGTGGAGCCAGCACTTCAGTTGCGATCGAACTCAGCGATCTGCAGTCGAGCGACCGACTCATTGATATCGGCTGTGGGCCTGGCGCACCCGCACGGGTTGCCGCGAAACAAGTGCGCAGCGTCGTGGCCATCGACCCTGCGCCGATCATGCTGCGCGTCGCTCGCCTCATCCCATCGAAATCGAATATCGAGTGGAGCCTGGGCAGAGCGGAGGCGACCGGCGTCGCTGACGAAAGCGCAACCGCCGTGTGGGCATTGGCGACAGTCCACCATTGGAGTGATCTCGAACGTAGCGTGCAAGAGGTACTGCGCGTCCTGCGGCCGAATGGCCGCATGATTGCGATCGAGCGGCGAGTCAGGGCTGACGCGCGAGGTCACGCGAGTCACGGATGGACGGTCGAGCAAGGACGTGCCTACGCGAAGCAGTGCCTCGCAGTTGGCTTCAGCAGCGCCGAGATGCTCGAGCGAAGTGTCGGCGACGAGTCGTTCGTAGCGGTGCGCGCGGTGCGCTGACCACTTGCGCGCGTCGATGATCACGCCGCACTTGCTCCCCACTCATGGCACCGACGTTGGAGTACAGAGCAATTAGGCGTCGCGCGCCAATGTGATGACTGGGATCACCCGATCGGTGGAGTTTTGGTAGACATCGAAGTTCGGCATTGCGTCTGCTTGCGCGCGATACAAGCGATCGCGGGTCGCGCCCTCGTTGTGCACAGTCGCCGTCGCGGTGAAAGTGTCGCCTGGGAGCTCGACTTTCACCGATCGATTCTTGACGATGTTGTGATACCAGTCGGGGCTCGTAGCTGCGCCGCCTTTCGATGCGATGATAACGATGTCGTCGCCGTCGTTTGTGTAGACGAGCGGAGCGATACGTTCTTGCCCAGATTTTGCGCCAATCGTTGTGATGAGCACAAGCGGCCATCCGGCGAAGTCGCCACCCACTACACCATCATTGGCACGGAACTCTTCAATCAACCTCTTGTTGAATGCATTGAAGTCAATTTCATCGGTCATGACTGCACTGTATCGGGGGCCATTCCGCGACCCAAGCGCAGCGAGACTCCAGGGCGTTCAACCAAGCGCGCGAACTCGACGCGAGCCTGGGTCGATTCGACGCCAAGCACTTCGCCGAGCCAGTTCCCGAGCAACTCGAGATGCAGCCCCACCGTCGGGCGCCAAGGGTCGCCTGCTGTGCCGGTGATGTTGTCGGCCATCGAACGCACAAAATCACCAATAAAATCAGGGAGCTCCGGCACTTGAGGGGCGAGCTCTAGATAGAGCCCGACGTCGCTGCAAGCCTGGTGGCCCGCAGCTTCGATATCCACACGGCGAGCGAGTGGTCCCGCTGCTGAAAAGGCACGATCGGCATCGAGTTCGGGAGGTGTTGTCGCATCCTGCATGCCTACAACCATGAGCAAGGGCACTGAGATCCGAGCGATGGCAGACCGCCGGATACTGCGGGTGAGCGATTGCATTCCGGCCACCGCTTTGATACGCGAATCGAAATTTTCATCGCCGCACAGACTCAGCACGGTGTGGGCACCGTAGGAATGGCCCGCCACCGCGATGCGTGTGTGATCGATCCGCGCGCCTGCGGGAATGATCGCGTGGCTCTGCGTAGCAGTGTCAAGCACGAAGCGGAGATCGGCTTGGCGTTGAGCTTCATTGGTTGCATCATCGACCGCGGCACCCAAAAGCCAGTCGCCCAATGTGTCGCCGGGATGATCGGACGACACCACGATGTATCCGCGCGCGGCGAGGCCCTCACACAACATCACGTAGGCGGATCGAGTACCGGTGCGACCGTGCGACCACACGACGAGGGGAAACGAACGAGTTTCTGCCGCTGTCTCATGACGAGCATTTGCCGTGAACCCGAGGCCAGGCAGAAGTTCGTACACCGAAGCAGCACCAGAGTCGTCGAGCGCGGGATACCAACAGTCGACGCCCAACCATCGGTCACGCTCGGAGTCGTGAATGAGCACCGATCGCCGCGCGATTGCAAAGAGCGGTTCTTCCAATGGTGGGCCGGCCGGAACAATTGTCGTCATCGTTCAGCCCCGTTTCAGTCGGCCGCGCAGCGTCGCGAATGCGAGCGAGAAACTGACCGCACCAACGATGCCGATCGCCAACAAGGCTTTGCTCATCGAAGCGCCGTCCCACCCGCTAGAGATGATGTGACGTTGCGCGTCGAGCAAATAGGTCACCGGGTTGTAGTCGGCGACGGTCGCCAACCACCCCGTCAGCGCTTGTTTGGGCAGAAACGCGGTCGTGAGAAACATGAAGGGAAAAAACAAAAGAAAGCTCGAATTCACTGCGGCCGAATTTCCGGTCTTGAGTGCGATGGCGTAGGCGAACCCTGTGAATGCAAGGCCCCAGAGCCCAGCGATGAGAATAAATGCTGCTACGCCGAGCACGCCGGTTTCGAAACGCACGCCGAGTGCAAACCCGAGCCCCACGACCGGGACACACAGCGTGCATACCAAAGCAAAGTCGGCGATCATCAGACCGAGCAACAGCGTTGCCCGCCGCATCGGGGTGAGCAACAACCGGTCGAAGTAGCCATTTTGAATATCCCCGACGAGCGAACCGGCTCGAGAAACGCCCGTAACCGCATTCAGGATCGCGACGGGAAGCTGAAAGGCTTTGAAGTCGATCACGCCCGCTGTGGCGTTTCCCTCAACAAATGCTTGCAGCGCACCAATGTTCACAATAAAGAAAAACAGCGGGATCGAAAGCGCGGGAAGAATCGCTTCAGGTTCGCGCGTCGCCAAACGGACGGCTCGCCGCGCAACCGTCGTCAGATCGCTCATGAACCCCGCGCGCCGCGCTAGCCCTGAAGCCGCGGGCCGAACCGCGCCGTGTGAAACCGTAACGTCGCTCATGCTGCAGTCCCTTCGGTGAGGTGCCCACCAGTGAGTTGCAAAAACACGTCGTCGAGGGTAGGCGTACGCAACGTGAGGTCGCGCACCTCGACGTCTGAATCCGCAAGCGCAACTGCAACCGGGCTGATTGTGGCTGCACCATGCGCGCACGAAATCAGCACTTGGTCGCCACGCACATCGATGCGTTCAACGTCAGGGATATCGGCAAGGCGACCACGCACGAGTTCTGGGTCGCCGCTCACCCGCACAATAATGACGTCGGTGCCGATGGCGCGCTTGAGCGCGGTAGGCGTGCCTTCTGCTACCAGCTTGCCGTCGGCGATGATGCCGATTCGATCACAGAGCGCGTCGGCTTCTTCGAGATACTGCGTGGTGAGAAATATCGTCATGCCCAACTCACGATTGAGACGCCCGACTTCCTCCCACACTGTCTGGCGGCTCGCAGGATCGAGACCCGTCGTCGGCTCGTCGAGGAACAAAACGATGGGCTCGTGAATCAGCGCCGCCGCAAGATCGAGTCGACGGGCCATCCCTCCGGAGTATGTCGAGATGCGACGATCGATGGCATCACCAATATTCGCAATCTGGATCACCTCGTCGACGCGCCGTTGCCGATCTCTTTTGGCCAAACCGTAGAGACGAGCTTGGAGATCAAGCAACTCGCGACCGGTCTGCTTTGGGTCGAGGGCCGCATCTTGGAGTGCAACACCGATCCGCAGCCTCACAGCCTCAGTTTCTTGAGCCACATCGAAACCTGCGACACGCGCCGAGCCCGAGGTCGGCCGCAACAAGGTTGTGAGCATCCGCACCATGGTCGATTTACCCGCGCCATTCGGACCCAAAAAGCCATACATTTCGCCCGAAGCGACTGACAGATCGACCCCGTTGACCGCATTCACTTCACCGAACGCGCGCGCCAGGCCCGCGGCCGAAATCGCCACAGATTCAGAGTTCATGGCGAGCAAACTACGCGAGGGGTACGACATCGGCCCGCACATCGCCGTGCGCAACTTCCTGCGTCCCGTTCCGCCCGCCTTCATTGGCGATTCTCCCCGGCATTTCCAAGCAGATTTGCCAATGAACCCCAACCCGGGTCCAACATTCAGAGGTCGGGTCAAGGTGCGGATAAAGTGCGACTTCCATCGGGGCATAGGCGCAGATGGTCGCGAGCTACCATGGCAT
>SXHN01000118.1 GCA_005773635.1 Actinomycetota bacterium | reverse complement strand
TGATCGCAGGCAAGGTTGCCGTCGTCTGCGGTTATGGCGATGTGGGCAAAGGCTCCGCACAATCACTGCGTGGTCAAGGTGCGCGCGTGTTGGTGACCGAAATCGACCCGATCTGTGCATTGCAAGCGTGCATGGAGGGCTACCAAGTTGTTGTGCTCGAAGACGTGGTGGGAACCGCCGACATTTTCGTGACCACGACCGGTAATCACAACATCATCACTGCAGCCCATATGACTGCTATGAAACACAACGCGATTGTTGGCAACATTGGCCACTTCGACAATGAAATCGATATGGCAGGCCTGGAAAACGCACCAGGAGTCGAGCGAATCACGATCAAGCCCCAGGTCGACGAATGGAAGTTTGCTGACGGCCACTCGATCATTGTGTTGGCCGAAGGTCGTTTGCTCAACCTTGGTTGCGCAACTGGTCACCCAAGTTTCGTGATGAGTAACAGTTTCACGAATCAGACGATCGCCCAGGTGGAGCTGTTCACCAAACGTGATCAGTACCCGCTCGGTGTGCATGTGTTGCCGAAGCACCTTGATGAGCAAGTGGCGCGTTTGCACCTTGCCCAGCTTGGAGCAAAGCTCACCGTATTGAGTGAAGACCAAGCCGCGTACATCGGTGTGCCCGTCGACGGCCCGTACAAGCCCGACCACTACCGCTACTAAGCCAACCAGTTCCAATAGGTGATCAGCGGCCGCCCTTTCGAGGGCGGCCGCAGTTCTTCTTAGACGGTCGCTGATTGCTCGACTGCCGCGAGACGTAGTGCTCGATACAACAGACGCTGATCGCCAAGGCGACGGCGCAACTCGCGTTCCAGACCACCAATGGGATACAAATTCTGCGGCGCTCGTGCATCTTTATGAGCTTCGCTGGCGAAACGAGGGACGGTGACGCACACGGTGTCGGCTAGCGCGACGAGCTGCGTGATGGGCAACGCGCCAGTTGCTTCGCACCGCACAATGCCAGCCCATGGCGCGTCGCTGGTGGTCGGGAGCCGCAGATAGAACGACGTTCGGCTGAATGGTTGTGCTTCGATTCGAAACAACGGCGTACGTTGCCCGGGCTTGAGCCGGTCGACGATTTGATCGAGCGATGGTGGGAGATACCGAACCGCGTGGCTCTTGACGAACCCAATCGCGTCAGGAATGTGTCCACGCTTTCGGATAGGACCATCGAGCACGATCAGATCGGTGTTGTGGCGCCGTGCTCGCTCCGCGACTTCCACCTCGGCGGTGGCCATGTCGTCGTGGACGGCAAACATCAGCGACTCAGGTGATGCATCACGCGCGGTATGGGCTTCGTACATGGCGTGTTTCGTGATGACATCGCCGAGGCCAGAAGCGGGGGAGTAGATCCCCCGACCGACTTCGACTTCGCCAATCTTCGCGCTGGTCGCAACGCATCGCACCGTGCCAGCCGCATACGAGGCAAAGATTCCCACCTGAGGATTGCCATCGTTGTCGTTAAGCCAGCACCGAGCTTCGATACGGCGAACGCCATCGACAAAGATCACGGCGTCGGGGGCCGTGGCCGAAGGTGCCGGGTCGCAGGGTGACCATTCACTCGGGTCGATTTCGATATCAACAACAACGACCGCTTCGCTTGCGGCCATTTCGGTGTCGAGCGACGTGCCGTAGCTCGGATCCCACGGGTCAACCGAAAACTTCACGATGTCACCATCTGTACTTGGGAACGATTGCCGATTTTGGTGATTTCGAAACGCACAGGAACCCGCTGCGCAAGATCGCGCACGTGGGTGACGATGCCGACCATGCGGCCGCTGCTGCCGAGCCGTTCGATTGTCGTGGCCACAGTATCCAGGCTCTCAGGGTCGAGAGTGCCGAAGCCTTCGTCCAAGAAGATGGCCTCGAGTTTCGCAGCACCGTTCGCCGCGAGGTCGGCGAGTTGATCCGACAGCGCCAGCGCCAACGCGAGTGACGCTTGGAACGTTTCGCCGCCCGACAACGACCGTACCGATCGGGTTGCATCCGCGTTCGCGTGGTCGATGATCTCGAAATCGGTGCTGGCTCCGTGGCGCAGCGAGTACTGACCAGCCGAAAGTTCGAAGAGCGTGATTGACGCGGCGGTAACCAGTGTTTCGAGGGCCTCTTCGACGAGCCAATCTACGAATGCATCGGTGCGGAGCAGTTTTCCCAGTAACTCCGCGACGCCTTGTTCTTCTCGTTCGGCTGCTATTTCTTCAACCATTTTCTGTGCGGACGCAAGTTGTGTCGCGCTGGATTCGATTGCGGCGTCACAACGCGCGATTGCAGCGGCTGTGCTGGTCGCGACTCTCGCGAGATCGGGTGCTTCGACTTCCAACTCGCGGGCGCGACGCTGGATTTCGTCAACGTGGCCCGATCTTGCCTCATTGAGTTTGTTGATCGTCGCGGCATCGATGTCGAGCTCAGCGCGCATTGCATCTGAGGCCGTGACTGCCCATTGCGAGAGTAGCTGCCAACTCTTGGGTAGATCATCGATGACACGCTCGGGTGGTTGGAGCACTGAAACTTGGTCCCTTTGTTTGTCGAATGCCTTTTGGAACTCGGCTCCGCTGCGCTGGAGCTTTTGCAGATGTTCAAACACCTGCCGTTCATTGGCAACCGCTTCCGCCGCAGCAGTCCGGTGAGTTTTCAGCGCTTGGTCGGTGGTGCGCAGCTCATCGAGTGCCGTTTCCAGATCTTCGATACCTTGCACTTCATTGAGTTCGATTTGCAGCCGGGCCGCTTGTTCGCGAAGCGTGTCGAGTGCGCTCGAAGCAGCAGATCGCTCTTTGTCGAGTGCAGCGGCGGCCTGATGAGCCACGCGCTCCGATTCGACAGCGGCCTTTGCGGCCTGTTGCGCGACGGCAAAATCTGTGGGGCTCGTCACGGTTGGGACTCGGGGAATGATCTGCACGCACACCGGACATTCGTCGCCATCACGCAGGTGTTCGCGAAGCGCGTGGGCACGATGGAGTGATCGCTCTCGTTCCAAGGTGGCGTCGGCGGCGTGGCGCGCCTCGGCGGCCGCGTCGTTTGTGACTCGAGCGACGGCGACCCGTTGATCGAGATCTGCCAGCGCGGCGGCGCGCGCTTGCATTGTGGCATTGAGCTTCGCGAGCTGACCCGTGGTTTTGAGGGCGTTTTCGAGCGTGGCGAGCGAAGCGATCTTCTGGCGTTGTGCGAACGCGATTTCCAGGTTCGCAAGTGCGGTTGCTGCTTGCGCAGAGGCCGTTTGACCCGCTACGAATGCGTCTTGGGCTGCGCTCATGGCGACACCGAGTGATTGGATTCCATCGGGTACCGCGATGATGGCGAGCGCTTCGCAATATTGCTGCGTGAATTGAATTCGACGTGCAATTTCTTCAACTTCACTCATGAATTGTTGTTCTACAGGTAGCGCGGCTTCGACCTCAGCCGCGAAGTCGATGAGCGCCGTACGACGACGCGAAACGGCTGCGGGATCGGGCAGCGCTTCCAATAACTGCGCGCGTTGCGTTTCAAGAAAACCAATGTGATCATTGAGTTTGGCGGCCCGGTCGCGGGCTTTGCGGCCCAATTCTTCATAGCTTCCCAAATTGAGGAGCCTCACCAATACCGACCGACGTTGTTTGGGTTCTTCGTGCAGGAACTTTTGAAATTCGCCTTGGGGGAGTGCGACGCAGCGAGTGAAGTCTTCGAACGGCATCCCCAAGATCGTTTCGATCTGTTCGCCAAATTCGCGCACTTGGGCTGCAATGAGGTCGCCCGCTTCAGTTTCGAGGCGCACGTCCTGTTTTGCTTTGTCGTTGCGTATTTTTACCGTGCGCACCGCGACGTAACGAGTGCCATTGACTTCGAAGGTCAATCGCACCCGTGCCTCAATCGCGCCGAGTGAAACGATGCTGCTGGCCGCGCTGCGGTCGTCGTGGCGAGGAACTTTGCCGTACAGCGCGAATCCGATCGCGTCGATCACGGTCGATTTGCCGTTACCGGTTGGGCCGACCAACGCGAAGAAATCGATCCCTTCAAAATCGAATACCGTCTCGTCGCGAAACGACGCGAAACCCTGCAGCTCGAGCCGCAGCGGTCTCATGCGTTGAGCTCGCTCAACATCGTATTGAACAAGGCAACAACACGTTCATCGGAAATGCCCCGCTCCGCGAGATATTCACCAAAGAGTTCACTCGGGTTGCGCCCAACTCTTCGCACTACGCGCGCCGTGTTCGCGTGATCGTCGGAAGTGGGGGCCATGATCACATCGACCGCTCGGGGCAAGATGTCACGCACTTCGTCGGCGAGGCCAGCGCGTAGTGGCTCGTTGAGCCGCACTTTGAGCCACGCATCGGCCACGCTGGGGGCCATTACTGCGAGTTCTGCCAGCGAACCCTCAACGTTGAGCAGGCGGTCGGCGCTAGCAATGCCGACGCCGCGGACCTTCGAAGGTGCGTTGGGTTGGCATTCAACAATGAGCACTTGCGGAGTATTGGTGCCCTCTCCAAAGTCGACTTGGATTGGTGATCCGCAGTACCACGCAGGGCAACCGGCCGGAACGGCTTGGGCGCGGTGCAGATGCCCGAGCGCGACATAATGCGCGGTTATCGGAAATGCCGACGCAGGCACTGCATACTCGAAGATGGAATGGGCCTCGCGTTCGCCGCCGCCAAAAGTCGCGTTGACGACGGTTGCGTGGGTCAGCAAGATCGAGATCGTGTTGGGCGCGGGTTCGCCCATGAGATGATCGACGAGGCGCCGGTAGTTGCTGGCGTATTCGGAGGCGGTCTTGTCGCCGGTGAGCTCAAAGAGATCTTGGGCTCGCACGGCATAGCGTTGGGAGACAAACGGGAGACTTGCCACCCGTACGAGCTCGCCGTCGTGCGTGGTGAACTCCACAACGCCACCGGAATCCGAAGCCCGCGGGTGACCAAGCAGATGAATGCCCGCGGCTTCGCACAGGGGTGCCATCGCGTCGAACGCGTGCGGACTGTCGTGATTGCCTGCGATGACGAATACCTGAGCGCCAGTGGCGCGAAACGCGAGTAACGCGTTCCATGCAACCTTCTGCGCATCGGGGGCAGGCACGGAGGCTTCGAACACGTCACCCGCCACGAGTACCGCGTCGACTTGTTCACGGGCCGCGATCTCAGCAACCTCGGCAAGGACGCGGGTGTGTTCTTCGATGCGGCTGCGACCTCGCAAGGCTTTGCCAATATGCCAATCACCAGTGTGCAGGAGTTTCACAAGCCAGACCGTAACAGCAGTGTGAGACAGCTCAGCGCTGAGGAGCTACTCGATCCATTGGTTGGCCATTTCGAAGAGCCACAACGTGTATGCGTGCAGTAGGTCTCCGATTTCTTTGGGTGCGAGCCCTGCTTTGGCACGAGCGTGGGTGCCTTCCAAAATGATGCCGAGTTTGTAGCAAGCCAGGGCAAAGAACCACGGGTAGTCGCCAATGTCGCGGCCGCTGACGTCGGCGTAATGCTGCACGAGTTGGGCGCGCGATGCCTGACCTGCAAACGGGGGAAGCTGCATGGGCTTGCCCGGCGGATCTCCTGGCTCGCTCCACGCTTGCATCATCCAGGCAAGGTCGAGCAATGGGTCGCCGAGCGTCGAGAGTTCCCAGTCGACCATCGCGGCGAGTTTGGGTTCGTTATGGGCGAACATCACGTTGGCGAATTGGAAGTCTCCGTGGATGACTCCAATTTCGCACGTGGCGGGTTGGTTCGCTTCGATCCAGTCTCCGACTCGCTGCACGCCGGGGATTTCGGGAGCGCCGTAGCCCTCGAGTTGTGAATACCCTTCCAGGTGTGCGCGCCACCTCGACGCTTGGCGACCAATCCAGTTGTCGGCCTTGCCAAAATCTGAGAGCCCAACCGCCGCATGATCAACCCCCGCGAGTTTGGCGGCTCCCTCAACGAGTTCTTCGCCAAATCGGTGTTGCCAGGAGGCGTCGGTGCCGTAACGCCCCGGCAGAGGGCCCGATGGTGTGAAACCGTCAATCACAGCCATGACATAGAAGGTCGTGCCGATGACCTCGAGATCTGCACACACTGCGTAGAACTCGGGGTGGGGTACCTCGGATCCTGACAATGCGGCGAGCACCCGTGCTTCGCGCAACATTGTGTCGTTGCTGTTGGCCCGTACATGGCGTGGTGGCCGACGCAGCACCATCGCCTCTTCGCCGCGGGTGAGCTTGAAGATGTTGTTTTGCGACCCTCCAGTGAGTTGCTCGACGCTAGTGATTGGACCGCGACCTGGAAGATCGCTCATCGCGACCCAATCTTGGAGGTTGTCCCAATTGAGGAGATTGTCGAAGCTGTCGAGTGTCATTGGTGACAGATTGATGATGCAGCTCCGGGTTTGTCAAACGTGACAATTGGGGTGCGAGCGCGGCACAATCAGGAGGTGGACTTGATGACGGGCTTAGCAACGACGCGAGCTATCCGCCGCTATGCCGACGAAGCGATTCCTGAGGAGGCGTTGGCGCAAATGTTGTTTGCAGCAACGCGCGCGCCAAGCGGATCGAACAGGCAACCGTTTCGCTTTGTTGTGTTGCGCGATTCTGAAGTCGCGTGTGCGGCGAAGTCGCTGATCGGAGCATCGGCGCGGTCGATGTGGGCGCATAAGCGCAGAAACGATGGATACGACACGGGTTCGGGAACTCATCACGACTCTCCGAAAGCGCGTATGGCTGCGTCGATGGAGCAGTACGTGGCCACCTTTGAACGCATTCCCGTCTTGGTGCTGCCAATCTTGGTGAGGTTCCGAGAGCCGTACAGTTTTGAAGGTTCGTCGATTTATCCGGCTTGTCAGAACCTGTTGCTTGCCGCGCGTGCGCTCGGGTATGGCGGAGTGCTGACGGGTTGGCACATGACCGTGGAAGGCGAACTCCACGAGTTGCTACAGCTTCCCGATAATGCCTCGATCGCGGCAACCATCACGTTGGGGCGACCGCAAGGAGCACACGGCCCTGTGCGTCGACGACCGATGTCTGAACTCGTATTTGAAGATGTCTACGGTGCATCCGCTCGTTGGGCGATCGACCCGCCTGGCACACAATTCACACAAGCGGGGCCACCCCGTACAACCGACTCGTAACAAAGGAATTCGAAATGGCATGGGATTTCGCAACGGAACCTGAATTTCAGGCGAAGCTTGATTGGGTACGGGAGTTTGTGAGCGACGAGGTAGAAGCACTCGACTTGTCGCTGCATCACCACGTGGTGTACGACAAGTCGCATCCGGTGCATTCGACGGTATTGCCGCGCTTGCAAGAACAAGTGAAGGCACAAGGGCTATGGGCGTGTCACCTCGGACCCGACCTTGGAGGCCTTGGATACGGTCAGCTCAAATTGGCGTTGTTGAATGAGATTCTCGGCCGGTCAACCTGGGGGCCAATGACCTTCGGGACCCAGGCCCCCGATACCGGCAACGCGGAGATTCTTGCGCATTACGGCACCGCCGAACAAAAAAAGAAGTACCTGGAGCCGTTGCTCAACAACGAGATCGTTTCGTGTTTTTCAATGACCGAACCTCAAGGGGGCGCCGACCCAGGGGTCTTTGCATGTTCCGCGGTGCAAGATGGCGATGAATGGGTGATCAACGGCGAGAAGTGGTTTAGCTCGAATCTTCGCTTTGCCGCGTTTGCGATCGTGATGGCGATCACCGATCCTGATGTGCCGATCTATCAAGGTGCCTCAATGTTTTTGGTTCCGACTGACACGCCTGGCATTGAGATCATTCGCAACGTCGGCCTCGGCGGCGAAGACCTCGGCGATGGCACCCACGCGTACGTGCGCTACAACAACGTGCGGGTACCAATGGAGAATGTGCTCGGCGGCCCCGGGCAGGCATTCGTGATCGCCCAGACCCGTCTGGGTGGTGGCCGTATTCATCACGCGATGCGAGCAGTCGGTATGTGCCAGCGCGCGATTGACATGCTGTGTGAACGTGCATTGTCTCGTCACACGCAGGGCTCCGTGCTCGCGTCGAAGCAAATGGTGCAGGAATATGTTGCCGATTCATGGATCGAATTGCATCAATTTCGACTCATGGTGCTGCATGCAGCCTGGACGATCGATCAGGTCGGTGGGCACAAAGCACGCAAGGAAGTTGCGGCCGTAAAAGTGATGACCGCAAAGGTACTGAAAGACATCGTGTTTCGGGCGATGCACGTGCACGGTTCACTCGGAGTGTCGAACGAAATGCCACTCATAGGGATGTGGACAATGGCCCCGGTGTTCGGCATTGCTGACGGTCCAACGGAAGTGCACAAGGTGACCGTCGCCCGACAGGTGCTCAAGACGTACAAGCCTGCCGAGACGATGTGGCCGAGTGCACACCTCCCCGGGCGAATCGCGGCTGCCCGTGCGCGCTTCCCCGAGCTTCTCGAACACCACATCGCAAATAACGAGGTGTAGGCGCGTTACCCCGGGAACTGCGCGAACGGGTCGGGTACGTTCGTGGCGTTGGCCAGCGAGCGCGAAGGTTCTGGCGCGCGTTCGTCGGGGCGTGTAGCCCAGGCCGGAAATGGAAACTCGACTGTCATCGGTACGGGGATTTCTGGTTGCATCACAAACATCGTGCCCGGCTTCGCGATGGTGGCCCGCTGCTGATGGCCGCGGGGAAGGAAGCCGTATTCTGGGCGGCCCGCTTCGGCTGCATCGAGGCGACCGACTACCCGTAGTGCTGAGTTCGACACGATGCGGCGCTCCACTTCGCTTGCTGTCTGTTGGGCTCCGATCAGCACGATACCCAAACTCCGGCCGCGCTCCGCCACGTCGAGCAGAATCTCTTTGATCGGCGAAGAGCCTTCGCGTGGCGCGTACTTGTTGAGCTCGTCGAGCACTACAAACAGCAACGGCTCACGGGTGCCCTGTTTCTCTTTGGTTTCGAAGCTGCGCCGCAGTGTCACACCCACCACGAATCGCTGCGCCCGGTCGGGCAAATTGTGGAGATCAACGACGGTGACCTGAGCGCCAGTTGTGTTGATCGAACGGTGACGATCTCGCACGGAAATATCGCTGCGAATCAAACGTTCGAGCTTGGGCACTGCGGAGCGCAAACGCCGAAGGAATGCGTTGATAGTGCCCTGCGTATTCGGGCCAGCCCACTGGCGACGTTCGTGGTCGTCTTCGGAATTGACCTTTTCTTCGATGTAGTCGACCAATGAGCGCAGCGTTCGCAGTGTGGTGCCTTCGATCATGACCGCGCCAGCGTCGGCATCGAGCAGCAAGGCATCTTGGAGCCGACGTGTGACTTGATGAATCACAGTCGTGTATTGATTGCGCTCATCTTCGGCATCCGCAAAGACGAACGGCAGCAGTTCTTCTTGGCAGAATTCATTAATCGTCCACCAAAACGCGCCGACTCCGCGGTCGCGATTTGCTACGTCGGGTGTGCCGTTGGGATCGTTGATTCGCGTCGGCGCGAATACCTGCACGCTGTTGAATGCTCCGGGGGTAAGGCCGAGCTTCCTGTATTTCTCGCGATCGGTTTCTTGGAGCTTGATGTTGTCGTGGTCTAGGAAAAGTAGGTCTTCGCCTTTGACGTTGAAGATCAACGCACCACAGTTATGCGGCGCCACAAGCCCTGGCGAGTTGAACAATGAATACAGCAAGAAGGTTGCGTACGTCGTTTTGGTTGCAACGCCCGAAATCCCGCTGATGTTGACATGAGCTCCGCGAGTGCCGTCGAGGAAATCCAGATTGGCGTACAGGGGTAATCCGTCGCGCCCGATGCCGATGGGGATTTTGCGACTCATGCGGTCGAAGTACAACGCAATGTCGCGTTCCTCGGCGGTGGCGCGCCGTACTGCTGCTCCTGGGGTCGGGGGAACGTAGATCTCGGGCTCGACTCTCGTGGCAAGTACGCGCGCGGCCTCGCTGACCTCGGCGGGGAGCACGCCGTCTTCGATGAGGAATACGTCGGAGTCGAAGTGCGCGCCCTCGTGGCGAGCTCGAACTTCCGAGACGATGCCGCCAACCATGATCGTTTCGCTACGACCGGGAACGTTGCGTTCGCACACGATGACGTCGTCGAGTTGCAGATACTGGTCGGCGCTCACGGCGACCCAGAAATCGAGGGGTGTTGAGTCTTCGGTCCCAAGGACTCGGCCCACGGGTGGTGCAACATCGGTCATAGCGCCGGACCGTACCAACTCCGTAGGACATCCGCTTCCAATCTCGGGAACCGTATGGATTAGGCGGCGCAGGCGCGAACGTGGAAAGCTCACGTCATGCAGACATTTTCCGGCCGCGTGGCGGCTATTACCGGCGGTGCGAGCGGCATCGGATTCGCCATGGCGAAACGATTCGCGGCCGAAGGTATGAAGATCGTCATTGGCGATATCGAGGCTGGCGCGCTCGAATCTGCGGCGGAATCGCTACGCGCCGCAGGAGCCGAAGTGGTCGCCGTTGTCTGTGATGTCACCGATCAAGCACAGGTCGATGCGATGGCTCAGGCTGCGGTCGACGCGTTCGGTGGAGTGCACGTGTTTTGCAATAATGCCGGGGTCGGTGGCGGCGGACTCTCATGGGAAGCTCCACTCAGTACTTGGGAATGGGTACTCGGGGTGAACCTTTGGGGGGTCATTCACGGTCTACGGAGTTTCGTGCCGATCATTCTTCAACAAGACGAAGGCCACGTCGTGAATACTGCGTCGGTTGCCGGTCTGACTTCGGCGCCCTATATGGGCGCCTACAACGCAAGCAAACATGCCGTCGTTGGCATCAGCGAGACTCTCTACCACGAGTTCACAGTGATCGCAGCGAAAGCGAAGGTATCGGTGCTCTGCCCCGGTTGGGTGAACACCGGTATCGCAGATTCAGAACGCAACCGACCGCATCATTTGACCGAAGCAGCGGATGCCTCACCTGACGCTGTGGCGACGGCAGAACTCATGTCGCAAATGATGCGTGACATGATCAGCACGGGCATGAACCCAGATGAAGTTGCTGACCAAGTGTTCAATGCCGTACGAGACGAACAGTTCTGGATTCAAACGCACGCCAAGACCGAAGACGACATGTGGACGAAAGCCGTCAACCGTCGTAATGATTCTGTACGGAATCGCACGAACCCTGAGTTGAACCTTCTTGTCTGATTTGCCACCAACGATCGCGTGGCACGACGGCGTCATTCGCATCATCGATCAACGAAGCCTCCCGAATTCATTAGAATTTCTTGACTGCTCGAGCGTCGAAGAATTGTGTCACGCGATCGCGACGCTGGCGGTGCGTGGCGCACCTGCTTTGGGAGCAGCTGGTGCCTTCGGCGTGGCGTTGGCAGCACAGATCGACGGTGATCCACGAGCTGTGCGCGGCGAAGCCGGCCGAATCGTGAACACACGCCCAACTGCTGTGAATCTACGTTGGGGTGTAGAACGCGCACTGAAGGCATTTGAATATGGCGCGGCCGATTCCTGTCTCGCTACAGCAGTGCAGATTTGCATCGATGATGTCGCCGCCAACCGATCGATAGGGCGTTACGGCGCTGATCTGATTCCGGTCCGAGCGGGCGGTGCGCAAGTGTTGACCCATTGCAATGCTGGTCATCTCGCCACAGTCGGATTCGGCACGGCGCTCGGCGTTGTGAGGGTCGCGCACGAACGTGGCAATGTTGCGAACGTGTGGATTGATGAGACTCGTCCGTTGTTGCAAGGCGCTCGTTTAACCGCATGGGAGTGTGGTCAACTTGGGATCCCTGCAACGGTGATCGTGGACAGCGCGGCCGGGGTGTTGATGTCGGCCGGCAAGGTTGACGCAGTTGTCGTCGGCGCCGATCGAATCGCTGCGAATGGTGATGTAGCGAACAAAATTGGCACGTTTTCAATTGCCGTGCTTGCTCACTATCACCAGATTCCGTTTCTTGTTGCCGCGCCAGTCTCGACCGTCGATGCTGCAACGCGCACCGGTGCCGACATCGAAATCGAAGATCGTGATGAAACAGAACTTGCCGAGTTCAATGGTCGCCAGATCGTCGGCGCAGGGGTGTCGCTGCACAATCCCGCTTTCGACGTGACGCCAGCAGAATTGATCACCGCTATTGTCACTGATCTTGGCGCCGTTACTCCGCAGCGCTTGTACGAAATCCTGATTTAGCCGCTCGCCTCGGAGCGGTCGGATTGGAAGTTGACGTCGGCAGTCGAAACGACGCCCGCAGTGCGCCCTGGCGCTGCTTGGAACCCCCAATACATATTTGTGTGCGCGATGACCTTATCGGCGGGGGGCAAACCGAATTCGGAATAGTCATCGGTTGTGTGGGCGTCGCTGACGAGCAGTGTGTCGTACCCGCGCGTAAATGCACCGTGCAACGTTGAACGAATACACGCATCCGTTTGCGCGCCGACGACGATGAGGCGCCCAACACCGCGCTGTGTGAGTTCCTGTTCGAGTGTTGTGGCCTCGAACGAATCCCCGTACTGTTTGTGCACTAGGGCTTCCGCAGGATCGCGCTGTAATTCAGGAACGTATTGCCAACCGGTGGAGTCCTCTACGAGTTCGTCGCTGTGATGTTGCACCCAAACGACCGGCGCTCCGTGCGCACGCGCCTTGTCGATCAACAGATTGATGTTTTCGAGCACTTCTGTACGGTGGTGGGCATGCGCGACGACGTCGTTTTGAACATCGACGATGAGTAGGGCTGTGTTTGGGCGTTCGTGCAGCGTTGACATCTTCCGATTCTAATTCCGATGTCGCAGGCTGCCTCTACGGTTGCGTGATGCTGAACATGCGATTGCGTGACACACGATTGGCGGATTTTGGGCACCTCGGACGCTTCGTGTTCCCATCGCGTTGCCCGGGGTGTGGGCAAACCGCCAATCCAGTGTGTGCCGATTGTGCAACGACGATGCGACCGGCAATTGTTTCGCCTCCACCCGTCGGTATCGCGCAATGGCACTCGCGATTTTCCTATGAAGGGGTGGTTCGAGAGCTTGTGGCACGCGCGAAGTATCGCAAAGAACGCCACGCCATTCGATGGCTCGCGGGGGCGGCCGTATCGCACGTAGAACGCCGGGACGCCACATTGTCGCGCAGCATCAAGTGCGGAGCTGCCGTACTCACTTGGATACCGACGACCGACCAGCGCCGCCGTTCCAGAGGTTTCGATCACGCTCAGTTGATTGCGAATTCGCTGGCCTCAGGATTTGGTGTTGTGCGGCCGGTGGGCTTGTTGCGCCGGGCGGACGCAACGGCTCAAACCGGTCGAAGTCGTGAGGATCGTTTTCGCGGACCAAGCTTTGCAGTGCCGTATGCGAATCTTTCGAGTTGGTCCAGTACCAGCGTCGTGTTGTGTGACGACGTGTGTACAACCGGGTCGACGTTGCGAAATGCCGCACTCGCGTTGCGTCGTGAAGGGTTCCGAGGTGAGATCGCCGCGATCACTGTGGCCACAACGCCACCACACTCGCGATCAGTGGTGTGAGTCGACCGTTGCGGCTTGTTGGTGGTTTTGGTCGCTGTCGGCTGACCGTGTGGTCAAGTACCGACGCGCAACTTGCCACACAGTCCACATCGGGGAGGCGATCAACACAAACTTGAGCCACTGTGATGGCTTATCTTGCTGCACGGCCAGAATGGTCATTGAGCCGAGCCACATGATCATGCATGTGATCGAGATGAGGCGGTGTTCGACAACGCGAACAGTGTGGGGGAACTCGAACCGGTACGTAAGTGTCAAGAAACACATCCCGGCCAAGACCGCGAAATTCAGCCATTCGTTTTGATCCAGTAAGAACAACGTTGGGATGATGACGTTGAACTCTGCGGGAAAGCCGCGAAACCAGTTGTCCTCAGTTTCCATGTCGGTTCGCGCCATCCATAATGCGCCTGTCATCAAGATGATGAATCCCAAGATTCCAACCGTGTGTTCAGGAAGAATGTCGAATTTGCTCAGGAATGCGACGGGCACGATTGTGCAAGTGAAATAATCAACGATCAGATCTAAAGCGTTGCCGTCGATGGTAGGGAGGCGCTTGTGAACTTGGATCTTGCGTGCAATCGGGCCGTCGATCCCGTCGAGCACCATCGCGGCTACGAGCCACAAAATGGCCGCTCGCGCCTGGCCTTCGATAATTGACGTTAACCCGACGAAACCGACCACCACTCCACTCGCGGTCAACGCGTGGAGCGCCCAGGCCATGCGTATGTCACGTTTGGAATACGGGCACTCAGGGTTGATGTCATTTGTCATGAATCTTGCACTGTACGCCCCACGAGCCGGAAATCGGCGCTACCCTTCCCGGACCCTGGTTCGACGATCAAGGAGGCGCATTGGATATTCATGTCGTTGGAAAGCACGTCGAAATACCGTCGGAAGTGAAGGCCGCGGCCTTGGACAAACTCAAACGGGTCCAGCGGCTTGCGTCGGATACCCGCCGCATTGATCTTGACTTCGGAGAGATCCACGGTCGCCGGGCTGATGAGCGCTACAACTGCGAACTGATTGTCCATGTGAAGAAACACCGTCTTGACGCCCATGCGAGTGGTCCGACGTTGATGGCGGCGTTTGATAAGACACTGCACAAAGTTGAGCAACAGCTCCACAAGCTGCACGATCGACGGGTTGAAAAGCCATTGGCGCGTCGAGAAGGCGGACCCGGGCACGAAGTGTTGGCGGCCGCGCTTGAAGTGCCCTAGCTCCAGGCGGCCTTGCCGCACATGATCACAGTTCCCGCAAGAAATTGACTCAAATTGGTGCCGACGAGCAGCACGCTCGCATTCGCGTGCTGCTCGTCGATGACCACGACCTAGTGCGACGCGGGGTCGAACAGGCTCTCATGGCCGAGATGGATCTCGAGGTGGTCGGAGAAGCTGCCGACGGCGAGATCGCAGTCTCATTGTCGGAGTCGCTGCGCCCCGATGTCGTCGTGATGGACATCCATATGCCCCGCTGCGACGGAATCGACGCGACGGCGTTGATCCGACGATCGCTGCCCGGGATTCGGGTTCTGATGTTGTCAGAGTCAGAGACCGATGATGACCTCTTCGCCGCGTTGCGGGCCGGGGCCTCCGGTTTTGTACTGAAGTCAACGGATATGGGCCAGCTTGGCGCCATGGTTCGCTCGGTTGCCGAAGGCGGTGCTGTATTCACCCCGAGTGTGGCGGCGAAGCTGGTTGCTCGGCTCAATGAACAGCCCCGACCTGTCGGTGCAATCGAACGCTTGACGGTGCGCGAACGCGACGTAGCTCGTTTGTTGGCCCGCGGGGTGGGCAATCGAGAAATCGCAGTCGAATTGTTCATTTCGGAGAACACGGTGAAAAATCATGTCCGAGCGATTCTCGAGAAACTGCGGGTACGGACTCGAACCGAAGCCGCGTTATTGGTGACGAGAGAAGACGGTGCGCGCGCAGATTGAGCCCCGCCCCCTCAACTAGCTGGGGTCACAACTAACATCTGAGTCTCATGAGTATTTTACAGAAGTTGCTCCGCGCGGGCGAAGGTAAAAAGGTCAAACTGCTCGAATCGGTAATTCCGGACGTGGCTGCATTTGAGTCGGACATCGAGCGGCTGAGCGATGCGCAACTGACTGCGAAAACCGCGGAGTTCCAGCAGCGGATCGCAAATGGCGAAGACCTCGACGAGGTCATGCCTGAAGCCTTTGCTGTCGTGCGAGAAGCCGGTGTACGTGTCCTGGGCCAGCGTCATTACGACGTGCAAATCATGGGGGGCGCTTGCCTGCACTACGGGTGGGTCGCTGAGATGAAAACCGGCGAAGGCAAAACGCTGGTAGCAACGCTCCCCGCGTATCTCAATGCCCTGACCGGTCGCAGTGTGCACCTCGTGACTGTCAACGACTACTTGGCGCGACGCGACGCGCAGTGGATGGGGCGCTTGTATCGATTCCTAGGTCTATCGGTCGGTGTCATCGTGCCGGGATACATGGAGGCGCCTCACGAAAAACGCGCGATGTACGCCTGCGACATCGTGCACGGAACCAACAATGAGTTTGGATTTGACTATCTGCGCGACAACATGTGTGTTGCGTTCGACGAACAAACTCAGTGGGGTGATCGCGGGCGCGAACATAAGGCGCACCACTTTGCCATCGTTGATGAGATCGATTCAATCCTCATCGATGAAGCGCGCACACCTTTGATTATTTCTGGACAGGTGCAGGACGCAGTTGAGGTGTACTACCAGTTCGCCCGCATCGTCAAAGGCCTGCAGCGTGAACGCGACTATGAGGTCGATGAAGCGAAGCGAACGGTCGTGCCGACTGAAGAGGGCATCGCGCGGGTTGAGCAATCGTTGGGAGTTTCTAATCTTTACGACAACATCAACCAGAACTTCGTGCATCAACTGGCCCAGGCGTTGAAGGCTCGCGAACTCTTCCACCGCGATAAGGACTACATCGTTGCCCAAGGAGAGATCAAGATCGTCGATGAGTTCACGGGCCGCATTTTGGAGGGTCGCCGGTGGTCCGAGGGGTTGCATCAAGCGGTTGAGGCCAAAGAAAACCAGCGGATTAAGGCTGAGAGCCAGACGTTGGCCACCGTCACGCTGCAGAACTATTTCCGGATGTACGACAAGCTTGCAGGCATGACTGGGACGGCATTCAGTGAGGCTGGCGAGTTCATGCATACCTATGAACTTGCGGTCGTCCCGATTCCCACCAACCGCTCACCCCAGCGGGTCGATCAACCCGATCTTGTTTACAAAGGCATCGACGGTAAATACGACGCCGTTGTGGCTGAACTTTCCGAGAAGCACTCAATTGGTCAGCCAGTGTTGGTCGGCACGATCTCTGTGGAAGAGTCGGAGAATCTTTCACGGCGCCTCAATCAAAAGGGCGTGCCGCACGAGGTGCTCAACGCTAAGCAGCACGATCGTGAAGCTTCGATTATCACCCAGGCGGGTCGGCTCGGCAGCGTGACTGTCGCCACCAACATGGCCGGACGCGGCGTGGATATTTTGCTCGGCGGAAACCCCGAGGGCCTCGCGAAACAGGAAATGTTGAAAGAGGGGCTCGAGCTCGACGAGACCAGCGATCGCTACCACGAACTCGTCGAGAAGTTCACGCCCGAATGTAAGGCCGAAGGCGATGAGGTGCGCGAACTGGGCGGGCTGTTCGTGCTCGGTACACAACGGCATGAAAGCCGTCGCATCGACAACCAGTTGCGCGGCCGATCTGGTCGTCAGGGCGACCCGGGTGAGAGCCGCTTTTACTTGTCGTTAGAAGACGAACTAATGCGACTCTTCGCTACTGGTTTGGTGCAGCGCGTGATGGGAGCGAGTTTCCCCGAAGACATGCCGCTTGAGTCGAAGATGGTGAGTAAAGCGATCGAACGAGCGCAGGGAACGGTCGAGGATCGCAACTTCGAAATTCGCAAGAACGTGTTGAAGTACGACGAGGTGATGAACGAACAACGCAAGATTGTGTACGGCCTGCGCCAACAGATTCTTGATGGTTTGAACCTCAAACAAGAGGCGTTGACCATTATCAATCGAACGATTGATCGACTGATCGTGACGCATTGCACGGGCGAGTTCGTCGAAGACTGGGACGTTGATGCGCTCGTTACCGACATTAAGAGCTATTTCCCTACGAGCCTCGACAAGGCGCGGATCGAGGCAACGGACAACCGTAAAGGCATCACGGCGTTGTTGACCTCCGACGCGATGACATTGTACGACGCCCGCGAAACGGAACTCGGCGAGGAAGCGATTCGCGACATTGAGCGGCGCGTCATGCTGTCGGTGATCGATCAACACTGGCGCGAGCATCTGTACGAAATGGATTACTTGCAAGAGGGCATCAATCTTCGGGCGATGGGACAAAAGGACCCTCTCACTGAGTGGCAACGTGAAGGCTTTGACATGTTCGAAGCGATGATGTCGACGGTTGACGAAGACTTCGTTCGCTATGTATTCAACATCCAAGTCGTAGTGGAAGATGCTCCTGCGCCAGTCGTGAAGAATTTGCAGCTCTCGGGAGCTGAGGACCCAGTTCAAGGGACTTCCTCGATACGTCAAGCCGCGGCGGCCGAGACGTCGGCGTTAGTCACCGACTTCGGCGGCTATGTCGGCTCAGGAAGCATGTCGGGGATGCAACCGCAGGGTCGAGCCGACGCTGGTGACGAAGAACCGGAAGTTCAGGCGCCCATCCGTGTCGCAAAAACTCCGGGCCGCAACGAACCATGCTGGTGTGGAAGCGGCAAGAAGTACAAGGTGTGTCACGGCGCGGCGTAACTGCTGACGACCGAGCTTTGAACCAGCATGCGAGATTTTTCTGACCTCCTTTCCGAGTTACACCGTCGTGTCGACGACGCGGTTGGTTATTTGCGGGTTGATGCATCTAAAGAGCGCCTTGAGGAGCTTGAGGCCACGGCCGCGGAACCGGACTTGTGGGATGATCAAGAACGAGCGCGCGCCATCACGACCGAAATGGCGCAACTACGCAGCGACGTCGATTTGGTGACGGAATTACAGACCGCGATTTCGGACCTCGAAACGCTGCATGAACTGGCTCGCGATGAAGACGATGAGTCACTCGAACCTGAAATTGCCCACGGATGCGACGGCCTAACCGTTGAGCTTGACCGGTTAGAGCTCCGAGCTCTATTCATCGGCGAACATGACGAACGCGATGCGATTTGTTCGATTAGCTCGGGTGCCGGTGGCACTGACGCCCAAGATTGGGCTGACATGTTGCTGCGCCAGTACACGAGGTGGGCGCAACGCCAAGGCTTCACAGTTGAACTCGATGATCGAAATGAGGGCCAAGAAGCTGGCATCAGCTCCGCGACCATTTCAGTGCGTGGTCGCTATGCCTACGGCATGATGCAAGCCGAAAAGGGAGTGCATCGCCTCATTCGGATTTCGCCATTTGATTCGAACGCTCGGCGCCAGACTGCGTTTGCTGCGCTCGACGTTGTGCCGACGTTGGAGGAAGCTGAAGTGCCGGAGATCCGTGACGACGATCTGCGGATCGACACGTTTCGGTCATCGGGGGCGGGCGGTCAGCATGTAAATGTCACTGACAGCGCAGTCCGCATAACGCACTTGCCGACCGGCATCGTGGTCTCGTGCCAGAACGAGCGTAGCCAACTCCAGAATCGTACGAAAGCTATGCAAATTCTTGCCGCCAGAATTGCCGAACGAGCACGGGCAGAACGTCAAGCCGAAATCGACAAGATTGCTGGCGACAAACGCGACAACGCGTTTGGTTCGCAAATTCGCACCTATACGCTGGCGCCTTACCAACTAGTCAAGGATGAACGCACAAAATTTGAGACCGGTAACGTCGCTGCCGTCCTCGACGGAGATGTTGATGCCTTTATCGAAGCGTGGCTGCAGTGGCGCCGGAAGGAACAGGGGAGCTAAGGCGAGGAATCCCTGGTCAGCGGCCCGCGCTCCACAGGGGCGGCTCCGAGTTGCTACCCTCGCCGAACCGCATGATTCGCTTCACGCACGTCCACAAGGCGTACTCGCCGGAAGCCATCGCCCTTCGCGATGTTTCGCTCGAAATCAACAAGGGCGAATTCGTATTCCTTATCGGGCCTTCGGGTTCTGGCAAGTCGACCTTTTTGAAATTGCTTTTGCGCGACGAAGTCGCGACGAAGGGCGAGGTGCACGTCGCGGGTCGCGACATCGGCCGCATGCCCAACTGGAAGGTGCCGAATCTTCGACGCAACATCGGAACCGTGTTTCAAGACTACAAATTGCTCCCGAATAAAACTGTGTACGAAAATGTGGCGTTTGCGATGGAGGTCACGGGCCGACCACGCACGGTGATTCAACAGCAAGTGCCTACAATCATTGATCTTGTGGGGCTCAAGGATAAGGTCGCCAGCTTTCCAGACGAGCTTTCCGGCGGCGAACAGCAACGCGTTTCGATCGCACGAGCGTTCGTGAATCGACCACTGATTCTGCTTGCTGACGAACCCACCGGCAACCTCGACCCCCAAACGACGGTGGGCATCATGAAGTTGCTCGACCGAATCAATCAAACCGGCACGACAGTGGTCATGGCAACCCACGATCAGCGCATCGTTGACGCGATGCGGCGACGGGTGATCGAATTGGATCGCGGCGTTTTGGTCCGGGATCAGAACCGTGGCGTTTATGGAGTTGGTACCTGATGTCGATGCTCGGGTACTTCATCCGCGAAACCTTTATCTCGTTGCGCCGCAATGTGATGATGACCATCTCTGGCATCATCACGATCGCGATTTGTGCCACCATTGTCACCGGTAGCTTGTTGTTCATTCGCGGCAACGATCGAGCGGCCGACGAGCTGCGGGCGGAGGTTGAACTTGAGATCTTCATGAACGTTAATGCTGCGCAAGGCGACGTTGACGCGATGCGGGACTCGCTTGACGAAGCCAAAGCTCAGCAGCAAATTCGTAGCTTCAAGTATCTAGACAACGCCGCTGCCTACGAGGTGTTCAAGCGGTTATACAAAGACAGTCCTACGATTGTTACCGGGACGAAACCGAGTGATCTCCCAGAATCCTTCCGCCTAACACTCGTGGACGCCAGCGAAGTCGATCGTGTCGGCAAACAATTTCAAAATCGCCCGGGCGTATATTCAGTGATTACTCCCGCGAAACAAATCAAGCCATATTTTCGCAACGTCGACAAGATGCGCGTTGTGATGTTGGGCACGGCCGGCGCGCTGCTTGTCGCATCGATGTTCCTTGTCGTGATGACGGTAAGACTGGCTACCTTTGCCCGTCGTCGCGAAATTGAAGTGATGAAATTGGTCGGCGCTTCGAATTTGTTCGTGCGAGTCCCGTTTCTTGCCGAAGGGATCGTGCAAGGCATCATTGGCGGTGGGATTGCCTTCGGCTTGACATTCGCAGGCCGCTCGCTCTTCAACGACTTTGGCGCTGCTCGAGGCGGCGCACTCTTGGTGTTGCCAGGTTTCGAACTCTCCAGTTCGGACGCCTTGTTTTATGGTACTGCTGGCTTGATCGGAAGCGCCGTCGTTGGGATGTTCAGCGCCTTCATTGGGCTGTGGCGTTTTCTCGATAGCTAGACAAAAAAAATTGGCCCCGCCGAAGCGGGGCCAAGAATTTTGTTGGAGTTGCTGGCTACTTGTTCGGTTGGGGCGTGACCCGCAGGTATGGCTTCAGCGCTTTCCAGCCCTTGGGGAATTTGGCTTGGGCGTCCTCATCAGACAATGCGGGAACGATAATGACGTCTTCGCCATCCTTCCAGTTCACTGGCGTCGCCACGCTGTAATTCGCGGTGAGTTGGAGCGAATCGATGACTCGCAGGATTTCGTCGAAGTTTCGGCCCGTAGATGCCGGATAGGTAATGATGAGTTTGACCTTTTTGTCAGCCCCAATAACAAAGACTGAGCGCACGGTGAGTGTGTCGTTCGCGTTCGGGTGGATCATGTCGTAAAGGTCGCTGACAACTCGGTCGGAGTCGGCAATGAGTGGAAAATTCAAGGCAGTTCCTTGAGTTTCTTCGATATCACCCACCCAAGCGTTGTGGCTCTCGATGCCGTCAACGGAAAGGCCGACAACCTTGACGTTGCGCTTATCGAACTCTGGCTTCAGCTTGGCGACCATTCCAAGTTCGGTGGTGCATACAGGAGTGAAATCTTTGGGATGCGAAAACAGCACGCCCCATCCGTCGCCGAGGTATTCGTGGAAGTTGAGTTTGCCGTCGGTTGTTTCGACTGTGAAGTCGGGAGCGAGATCCCCGAGTCGTAGTGCCATCGTGGTTCCTTTCGAGAATGTCGTGTCGCCTGAGACTAGATGCGACGTCGATGAAAGTCGACTTCGGTAGGCGGATATTCCCGGTGCCAAGATTTATGTGTGCTTCAGATTGACGCGTGACCTTTTCACCAGTCAGACTGCGGCTGTGGCGGGGTACTCATCCACACCTTTGCCGAAGAAACTCGGCATCAAGGCTGACGCGCGTGTCGCGATCGTTTCCGCACCAGCGGGTTTTTCGTCGTGCCTGGATCCGCTCCCTGAAGGTGTGCGACTGCTTGAAAGCGCCCGCGGCCGCAGCGACGTGCTCGTGTTTTTTGCGACTCGTCGTAGCGAGCTGCAGCGCCGTTTTGCCAAACTCGCGAACGCTATCGATGTCGACGGCGGAATGTGGATTGCTTGGCCGAAACGCACGTCAATGGTTGCTACCGACCTCACTGAAGGTGTCATTCGGGAGATCGGTCTAGAGCACGGACTCGTCGACAACAAGGTCTGCGCGATCGACGAGACGTGGTCCGGACTCAGATTTGTGTATCGCGTCGCCGACCGTCCAGCGCTCAAGGCCGCTAAATAGCCAGTGTGTGGGAGATTCGTTACCACAACTGCGGTCGCAGATCTCGCGGAGCGGCTCCAAGTCGATGATCTCCGAGCAGAACCGGCCAGCGCTAACTACAACGTTACGCCGAGGGCACAAGTTGCGATCGTTGCTGCGAATGACGAGGGACGGGTGCTCGACCGGGTGCGGTGGGGCCTAGTTCCGTCGTGGGCCAAGGACGTCGCGATTGGCGACAAACTCATTAATGCTCGTTGCGAAACGGTGCGAGAGAAACCGGCGTTTCGCCGAGCGTTCGCGAAACGTCGATGTCTTATACCGGTCGACGGCTTCTACGAGTGGAAAGCGATGACTCATCGCGCCGCGAAACAACCTGTATTCATTCATTCCACAACGGTCGGCGATCCGCTGATGTTCGCTGGTTTGTACGAAGTGTGGCGTGACAAGTCCGGCGCGGATGCTCCGTGGGTACGTTCGTGTTCAATCGTGACAACAGCCGCCAACAAGACGATGGAGCCGATTCACACGCGGATGCCGGTAATTCTCGGGCCTGAGCATCTTGATGAATGGTTGGATCCAAATCATCAGGATCTTGACGTGCTGGCGCGATTGATGCAGCCGGCGGCCAATGACGTGATCACCCTTTACCCCGTGCGTACCTTGGTGAATAAGGCGTCGAACAATTTCGTGGAGTTACTTGAGGCCATGCCCATGGAGTCGCTCGAAGACGTGCCCATCTGAATGTTCTGGTTTAGGGCGCGAGCGCGGTGCGCAGGACGTCGAGCACATGCTCGCGGCGCCGTTCAAGTGACTGCTTACTCATCGGGTCATCGTCTAACAGGCCCGCAATGAGCGGCGCGTCGGAGAGGTACGAGAGCACTGCTCCGTAGCCGGTGAGTAGCAGCTGGCGCGCGTCGTATTGCCGGAGCCGCCCGGCTTCCATCTCGCGTTCGAGAAACTCCGCTCCGCGATCAAACAGGGGGCGCAGAAACATACTGAGTTCATGCGACAGGATCGGTCCGCCGTCGAGCGCCTCGCGCCGCGCAAGGCGTACGAAGTCGGGATGGTCTTCGAAGAACGTGAACGCAGCTCGCATCACTCGTTCGACTTGCGGCCATCCTTGTCGAGACCCTTCGGTGGAATCCTCGACGAGGTTGATCCAGTCGGCGAAACTTTCGAGCACTACTTCGCGGTACAGCGCTTCCTTGGAAGGGAAGTGATGCAGCAGACTCGGTCGCCGAATGCCGACTTCGTCGGCGATGTCGTTGAGCCGGGTAGCAACGAACCCGTTTTCCGCGAACTGTCTGCGGGCGACCGTGAGGATGATCGATCGAGTTGTTGAGCCAGGTGCTGCGACTGCCATTATCGCAAGCTAGGCGCTATTGCTCTGGCTGTTTCCATAGCTTGCTGGGCGTTGCCGAGGATGGCCGGGGCCGGAGTTGTGACGCCATTTTGGCAATAACGCTCAATGTGATCTGCGATCTGAGCGGGCGACCCCCAGATCACCAACGAATCTACAAGTTCTTCGGGTATCGACTCGGTTGCGGCTTTACGGTCGCCGGCCTTCCAATGGTCCCACATTGGTTGCAACACGTCGCCGCGTCCGAGCCAGTCGTGGAACGCGGCATACACCGGCACATTGAGGTATTGCGCAATCGCTCGACGCCCGACGAAGTTGACAAGATCGCGATCCTCGGTTGGCAATACGAAAATGCGGGCCATGATTTCTTTGCCGCCGACAAATGGGGCAACGGTCGCGACGTCTTCGGCAGATAGCCAATTGATAATGGCGCCGTCGCCCTCGCGTCCTGCGAGTTTGAGCATGCCTTCGCGAAGCGCTGCGATGAGAATCGGTGGCTGTTCGGCGACCGGAAGCCCGAGCTTGAATCCGTTGACCGCGAAGGTTTCGTACGATTCGGTGACCTTTTCACCCGTGAGTGCAGACCGCAAGAATCGAACGGTGTCGCGCACTCGTTGGTATGGCTTGTCGAAGGGAATGCTGTTCCATCGTTCGACAATGATGTTGGAGCTGCTGCCGATGCCTACAGCGAAGTGACCCGGGTTCGCACTACACAGCGATGCAACCTGCGAAGCCAATGTCATAGCTCCCCGCGTATAGGCAGGGATAATCGCCGTTCCCAGCCGAAGTTCGGGAGCCCAAGCCGCGGCGAGGACGAGGGGCGTGAATGCATCAGCCGCTCCGGATTCTGCTGACCAGACGTCGGTATACCCAAGGTCAACAAGTTCGCGGAATACCTCGCGGTGTTCCGCAAGTGACAGACCGTCGAATGGCACCGTGATGCCGTGGCGGCGCGGAGGAGTGGCAGCGGCTGGAGTCGTCATGTGGAATGTCTACTTCACTTCTTGGGTTGTGGGTGGTTGCTCTTGCCAATGCCTGACCATTGTCGATTGGCTTGCAGTTCCGAGGAGTACACCATCTTCGCTCCAGAGATGTACGAGACCATGTCCGAACCCGTTGTTCACCGCGTGAATACGAATGTCGATGAGCATCCATTCACTGTCAACAAGATTCGCGACGCGCAACGTGTTGTCGATGGAGTTGCCACCTGCCCGCATCCCGAGGGCTTGGCTGATTCCAAACGGCACGAAGTCACCGATGACTGCAAGGCCTGATGCTTTCAGTTCTGGTCGACCAGGAAAGCGGGTCCACAATGCCGAATTTCCGGTGCCTGGTGTGCTTGGGAATTCGGTCATCGGTCTTGCGTTGGCGAGTCGCATGTCCATTCGTGACGAGATGGTTCCTTGATGCTGGTCCATGAGCGGGCGCGGCGGGCATTCATGCGGCGGTGGAACGGCAGGCATCTGTGCCCACTGTCCAGCTGTATCGAGCGGGCGCATTCCGTATGCTCCCACGACTGTGAGGATTTCGCGGTCGTCGCTGCGCGCGATGACTCGCACTTGGCTCACTTGGTTACCATGCACCACCTCGTTTACGTCGAGGATCAACTCCGAACCCTCAGGCGCGTAGTTGAGGTATTGCGCAGTTGCCCAGATGGTGGGCCGGCCACTTTCGGCTTCTGCAATTTCGATGGCGGCGCCGAGGCCCGCGCCGCCAAATAGCGCGCCCGTCCCTGAAATCAATTGACGAACCACTGGCATGCGCCATCGATTTCGACTGATGCGCTCTAGTCCAAAAAATGCAAGTCCGTCGGTCACGTCATCGTCTTTCTGCTCGGTGCGAAACGAGGCCAATACCAGTAACCTTTGTGCCGCTCAACGTGCGTTCGGCGTGTCGCATACGCCATGCGAGCATGCGCTGCGCGTAGTCGAGGATCTGCGACGCGTATGCGGGGTCGGCAGCAACGTTGTGAAGTTCATGAGGGTCGTTGTCAAGGTCGAAGAACACATGGGGAAGTGTGCCGTGTCCGCCAAACTGCACGTACTTGCCGTGTGCGTCACGCAATACACACAGCGACAACTCTTCCATGGTGAGATCGAGTGACCGTTCAAAACGACGGTCGGCGGGTTCGCGTTGATCCCATTCCCAATGCACTTCCTCACGCCAATGCGCGGGTGGCTCGGGGGTGAACCAATTCTTGAGTGATCGGCCGTCGCATTGCACGGGAATTTCAATCTCGAGAAGTTCAAGAATCGTTGGTGTGACATCCACGTTTTCAGTGAAGCTCTCGACCACTCGACCACGCGACGAGTCAAATGCTGAGCGGGGGTCACTGATGATGAGAGGTACGTGATAGCTCTGATCGAAGAACCCGAGTTTCTGGGTGAGGTAGTGATCGCAAAGCTGTTCACCATGGTCTGATGTGACAACGACGATGGTGTTCTGCGCTTGGTCATTGGCATCGAGCCAATCAAAGAGCCGCCCGAGCTGTTGGTCGACTTCAGTTTGCATCGCGTAGTACGTCGCGCGTAACTGTTGGATGTGTTTGATGTTGCGCGGGCCCGAAATCCACTCGACTCCGAGCACCATTGCGAGCAGCGGATGGGTTGCGGACTCTTGTTCATCAGTTGCGGCCCGCACTGGCATTGGAACTGATTCGGGGTTGTACATCGTGTTGAAAGGTTCGGGTGCAAAAAATGGAGGGTGAGGTCGAAGATAGCTGACGTGTGCGAACCATGGAGCATCACCTTGGGTATCGAGGTATCGCAATACTTCATTCGTCAGAAAAGTCGTTTGGCTATGTTGCGCTTGATATTGGGTAGGTGCGCGGTGAATACCCCACTCGTCGCATCCCGAATAATCGGCGACCGGTTCGTCAACGAACGCCCGCCAATCGCCATCGGGATCGACAGGCTCACCCGAGTCGCGCATCCATCGCAACCAAAGCTGAGGGTTGGACTCTGGGAGATCACAGAGCGCATGGAAGCCTGGAAGTACGCCTTCGTAGGTGAACAGCCTGGGGTCGCTGGCAACGACGCCGCGAGGGTCAACCGAGGTATCGGTGTACCCGAAAAGCACAGGGTCATATCCGGCTGCCCGCGCCTCCAATGCAATGTTGGTATGACGACGGTCGAGTGGGGTTCCGTTCAGCACCGAGCGATGATTCATGGCGTACATACCGGTGTATAACGATGCGCGGCTTGGCCCGCATGGGGCACTTTGTGCGAAATGGTTGCGAAACAGCACACCGCGTTCTGCGAGTCGGTCGAGGTTCGGCGTTTGTACGACCGGATGGTCGAGGTACGAAAGGCACTCTGCCCGCCATTGATCGACGGTAATGAACAACACGTTCGGCGACCGCTGCATACCTGCGACAATACGGTTCAATGCGCCGGGTTGTAGATACAGACACATCATCATGGTCCAGGCATCTCCCCGGCGCGAACGGTCCTGCTCATCGCAACCTGTCGACCACGCACAGTGAAGTATCAAAGAAAGTCCGAAGAAACTGTCCTTAATGCTTCCATCGCGTGTTGTGATGACTCATGATGTGCGCATTGTTACGGATGACAGAGCAGAACGCGTAGTGGACACAAACGGGATGTGACCACTCAACTTCGGCAGAGTTCACGGACCGGTCCGCCCGTCGGTCCGTTCGAGCCTGCCGATGGCAACGGGGAGCCAGACATCCGCACGATGTCTCCCTGGTGTCATCGGGCAGGGCGCGACCAATGTTCCCCGTCGTGCCCTGCCCAACTTGGCCTGCTCCCGCTTGTCTTGTGCGCCTACTGCGTCCGGCGCGGCGAGGAGCACGTGCCGCATTTCGCTCCTTCGTCGCTCCTGCGTTCGCTTTGCTCCCGCTTGTCTGTTGCGCCTACTGCGTCCGGCGCGGCGAGTCCTAGAGTCTCGGACTAATGGGTCTGTTAGATGGACGAGTTGCGATCGTGACGGGCGCAGGAGCTGGGATCGGGCGCGGAATTGCAGCGCGATTCGTGGAGGAAGGTGCCGCAGTCGTGGCGGTCGAAATTGACGACGACCGATGTGCTGCGCTGAGGTCCTCGCTTGACGCGGCCATGGTCGTGCACGCCGACGTGCGCACACTCAGCGGAGTTGATGCCGTATTTGTCGCGGCCGAAGAGATGGGTGGTGCCGATGTGCTGGTGAACAACGTCGGCCATTATGGCGGCGGTCGGGGACCGTTTCATACGCAACCAGAGGCGGAGTGGACCGAACTCCATGCCATCAACTTCGAACACGTCATGCGCTGTTCGCAGCGTTTTATTTCCGGAGCGATTGCAGCGGACCGACCAGGTTCGATTGTGAATGTTTCGACGATTGAAGCGTTTCGAGGGATCCCGACGCGGGCTGTGTACTCGGCGTACAAAGCCGCAATCACAGGCTTTACCAAGAGCCTTGCCGTCGAATACGCACACGCGGGCATTCGAGTCAACGCGATCGCTCCTGACGTCACCGAAACCGCACAAGTGCCGTATTCGAAATGGATCAAGCCGCAGGACGAGGCGATGATTCCCACGTGGGTACCGCTCGGAAGGTTTGGCCAACCCGATGATTTGGGCGGTGTGGCGCTGTTCTTGGCTTCAGATCTGTCGGCCTTTGTCACCGGCACAACGGTGCACGCCGATGGCGGCACGTTTGCAGCGGGGGGTTGGTTTCCAACCGCTGAAGGTGGCTGGACGAATCGTCCGCGCAATCCATGATCGGTCAGGCGTATCGCCGTCTGGCGGCCGAAGTCGTTTCCATCCGTGCTGCCGCCGACGAGGAATCGTCAGTCGCCCGTTCCCTTGATCCGCGCCGGGTCGATCGCGACACCGTTGTTGTCCTGGTGGTGAGCGCGGTTTCGTTGACGATCGGTCAATTCCTGTCGCGTGACACCGTTTGGCTTGAGCGACTACTGCGCATCGTTGGCGCGCGTGGTGTCGCGACCGACATTGGTGACGCGATGTCGGTGTCTGCGCAGGCTGAGTTTTGGCAATTGGTTGAATGGGTGACGCTGCAGGTGATCGGATACGTCGTGCTGCCCGCGATTGTCGTGCGTTTCGTTCTGCGGGTGCCGTTCGCTGAGATGGGGTTGCGCGTGCGCGGCATCGGTATGTTCGCTCGACCGTATGTGTTGATGTATTTGGTGTCTGTTCCAGTTCTGGTCATTGTGGCGAACGCCGCAGAGTTTCAATCTCGATATCCGTTTTATAACGTTGTCGAGGGCGAATCATTCTGGCCGTATCTTTGGGCGTGGTGGGCTTGTTACGCGATTCAGTTCGTGGCGTTGGAGTTCTTTTTCCGAGGCTTTTTAGTGCATGGTCTCGTGCCGCGCTTTGGGTATATGGCGGTGTTCGTCATGGCGTTCCCGTACAACATGCTGCATTACGGAAAGCCGATGATGGAAGCCATCGCCGCAATCGGTGGCGGCATCGTGCTCGGCACGTTGGCGATTCGTGCGCGGTCTATTTGGTGGGGCGCCGCGTTACACATTGCAATCGCCGCAACCATGGATCTGTTGTCGCTGCGGCACCAAGGCCGAATCTTCTGACCGCTCCAGCTCGTGGTCGAGGTTGTGTAACGCCGCCGTTAACAGATCGCGACCACGGGATGGCCGGTGCGCGCTCGTGGTAGTGCCGGAGTAACGCCGCCGTTAGCGAATCGCGACCACGGCGTTTAGGTGAGGGTGACCGGCAGGTGGTTGAGGCCGCGGATGACGATGCGGCCGTTCCAATCGAGCGTGTCGGTTGCGAGTTGCATGCCGGGGAATCGACGGACGAGACCACCGATTGCTTCTTGGCCTTCAACGCGTGCCAGTGCGTTGCCGAGGCAGTGATGGAAGCCGCCGCCGAACGTGAGATGTTGGTTTGCGTTCGGCCTGCTGAGATCGAGAGTGTCGGCATCGGCTCCGAACATCACTGGGTCTCGGTTGCCAGCCGCGAGACACACCATCAGTACGGAACCAGCATCAATTGTGTGACCGTCGAGTTCGAATGCGTCGATCGCGATGCGCCGTGAAAACTGCACTGGTCCGTCGTAGCGCAAGAGTTCATCTACGGCGTTGGCATCGAGGGATGGATCGTTGTACCAGCGGTCGAGTTGCGAAGGGTTGCGCAGTAACGCCAAGGTGCCGTTACCAATGAGATTGACTGTCGTCTCGTGGCCTGCGATGAAAAGCAGCGCAATATTGGAGATGAGTTCTTCGGTGGTGAGGCGATCCCCATTTTCTTCGGCCGCAATCATGCCGCATGTGAGATCGTCGGTTGGGTTGGCGCGTTTGGCGTCAACGACCTCCTCAAGAAACGCGAACATATTGTCGCCTGCGCTCATTGCCGCGCGCATGTCATTATCGTCGGCCGTCGGGTCAAAGGTCTTCACGAGAGCCCCCGACCAATCGCGCAAGTCGGCGCGGCTGCGCCCTTCCGGTATGCCCATCATTTCGGAAATGACGATGAATGGCAGAGGAAACGCTATGTCTTCGATGATGTCGGCGTCGTTGCCGCGGGCCGCCATTGCATCGAGATGGTCTCGCACGATTTGATGAATATGCGGTCGAAGCTCCTCGATCATGCGGGGTGTAAATACCTTGCTAACCAAGCGGCGCAGGCGATGGTGATCGGGTGGATCACGATCAAGCATTGATGTGCTGCGGCGTCGGGAGCGGTCTTCGAGCAGTGCCAACGTGTCGGTGTCGGCGATTTGCGTGAACGTCGCGTGCTGTTCCTCGACGGAAAGATTCGGGTCGCGCAGAATCTTTGAGACATCGGCATAGCGAAAAATCGCCCACGGGCCCAACGGAGTGAGGTGAACAGGATCCTGTTCACGCACTGCGTTGTATTGCACGTACGGATTATCGAAGAACCCTGGCTCGAATGGGTTGAGCATCGCTGGCAAGTAGCCCTGTTCAGCAGTCATGCATGAAACCTACGCCGCGGGTGTCGCGGATTCGCCGTGACGCTCGACACCTCATGGCATGCTGCAGTTAGCGAGCTGCTCGGAGATGCGCAGTTTGTTGTGCGATCGCGAGCAGGTTGCCCTCAGTATCCCAGAGGTGGGTTGGGCCAGTGGCATATCCATCACCGCATTGCCAGCACCGCATGTCTTGCAGGATCCACGCCGGTGTTGTCGTGGGCACCTGGATGAAACGCAGTCCGATCTCGAGCGAGAGACTCATTGAAGGGGTGCGCCCTGGGCCAAGGCCAAAGCCGATCGCGGGTCCGATTGAATCGGCCGGTAGGCCTAACGCGATCGGGTCGTAGGTTCCGTCGGGGAGCCGAGGTTCTTTGAAGAGCCGGGTCCATGCCGCGAACCGTGCCGGCCCACCTCCGACAAAGTCTTCATCCCAGGGCCGCTTGATGCCGGGCACTGCGGAACGGAAGTCAGTTTGGCGGTGAAAATTGACCGGAGGAAACGGGCTGTCGTCGGCGCCGCGTTCCGGAGGCGGTTCACAATCGTCGGGCATGGCGACGTCGTCGGGGAAAGGGATGTCAACGAACGCGAGATCGGTGTCGTGCGGTTTGCCGAACACTCCGTGCGCACGTAGCGCGATCGTGTCGTCGCCAGGTACCCGTAGATCACAGGCAACTTGGGCCGCGGTGCGGCCGTTACGCAGGATTGAAACATCCGCGACGATCGGGCCGCATGGGATTGGCGCGCAAAAGATTGCATTGGCGGTCACGAGTTGCAGATCTTCGCGCCCGATTGCTTGCTGCAGTGCTCGCAGTGCGGCGGTCATGGTGACTCCGCCAAAGGCATACTGGATTTGCCAGGCGCTGGAGATCTCGCCGTGGAATCGGCCGGGGTGATTTGGGTCTGGCGTGAGCGTGGTATCGGCGAGAAGATCGCCTTCGGGGACGGCGGCCAGCGATTCAGACATGCACCTAGTCAAGTAGGCGGCTACGGTGCGCGCCGAAAACAACCAGGAGGACCCGATCATGGCAATACCGCAGCACCGAGATCCTGCGAAAACTCGGCGCATTCTCACCGATTGGTTGGCGACAAAACTAGAAGGTGCGAGCAACATTGACATCGAAGTTGCCGGCGCGAACGAAGTGTCGGGCTTCTCGTCGGACACGATCATTTTCGACGCCGTGTTCGACCGCAATGGCACCGCGCATCGCGGTGGGTATGTAGTGCGCGCCGCTCCAGTTGGCGCGGCAGTCTTCGAAGACTACGAAATAGGATTGCAGTTCAAGGTCATCAAAGCCGTGGGTGAACATTCCGATGTGCCAGTCCCGACTGTGCTGTGGCTTGAGGAAGATGCGTCGGTGCTCGGTGCTCCGTTCATGGTGATGGAGCGATTGTCGGGCCGCGTGCCGAGCGACAATCCTCCCTACACGCTGCCCAAAGAGTTCTTGCCTGCTGATATGGATCTCGATCCGTGGGTTGCAAGTGCCACGTCAGAACAACAGCGGACAATGTGGCTCGACGGTATCGACACGCTTGTCAAGATCGCGAAGATTGATTGGCGCGCGTTGGGGCTTGACGAACTTGATCGCAAACGCTTCGGCAAGCTGGGCCAAGAACAACTCTTTGGGTACCAACGCGAGTACTACAACTTCGCAACCCGTTCGGCAGTGCCGTGTGTTGAACACGCGTGGAAGTGGTTAGAGGCGAACCGTCCCGACGACGATCATCTGGTGACGTTTTCATGGGGTGACGCTCGTCTCGGCAATTTGATGTTCGACGAAAACTTCAACGTCAAAGCCGTCTTCGACTGGGAAATGGTACGCGTCGGTAACCCGGAGTTTGATCTTGCCTGGTATCTCTGGTTCGATAAGCACTTCACTGATGGAATTGGCTTGCCGCGGCTTCCCGGATTTCCGAGCGACGAAGAATGCATCGCCCGTTGGGAAACCGCCATGGGCCGTAAGGCCGAACACCTCGAGTTCTACACCGTCTTTACCATGGTGTGGTTCGCGTCGATCATGGCTCGTGTCATTCAAACCAACATCGAACACGGCGCTCCCGACGCCCAAGACATGGCGCCGATGGAAACCAACAACCTGTGTACGCAACTACTCGCAAAGCACTTCGGCTTAGCGCCGCCTGAGTCCGTGTAGTGATCTCTCAAGCTCCGCCAGCCGAATCGCAGGCGAGCAGCACCGAACAACTCGCAGATCGGGCGATCGCCGATGCTGTCGACCCGAGCCGAAGGAGCTTGAGACCAGTGAGCCCGCGCGTGCCGAGAGCGACAAGGTCGGGCGAAGTATCGGCGAGGTGACGATGAATCATCTCAGTGGGTCTCCCGCTGTACGTCTGCACTTGCACCGTTGCGACTACTGGTTCGAGTCTTTCCCGAGTGCGGCTGACTGCAGTATTGACGTCGGTGCGGGAGTCTTCAACTGCCAACACAGTCACCGCGAGATGTTCAGCCCAGGGCAACGTGGCAATGGTCTCGGTGACTTTGTCGGCATGCGTTGAGCCATCGACGCAGACGACGGTATTTCGCGTTGGCTTACCGTGGCGAGCAATGAGCAGCGGTGCCGGTGGCCGCAACAGCAGCCAATCTGCGGTGCTGCCCAAATGCAGCGACTTAAGAAAACCGGTACCACGCGGACCAATTACGAGCAGATCGCAGTCTCGAGAAAGGACGATGCGGGGGTCCGACTCGGCGGTGAGGTGTGCGACCTGAGCGAATCCCGCACCTGGGAACGCTACGCGCGGCGTCGGTGGGTCCCAAGAGTGAAGTTCAACACGCTCGGACGGAAGCACTGCTCCAATTATCGCCGGCATCTGTGCCGTTACAACTTCAACCGACCAATCTTGCCAACTTTGACTATTGATAAAGAGCCAGGCCACGTCGGCATTCGGCGAACCGTCATCGCCGAATACGACTGTGCGGGGCATGCTCATGTCGCGCTCCTCGGGGTGAACGGTTGTCTGACACGGCACGGCGCGCGGTGTCGGCTGGTCTGATCATAGTGTCGACTCTCGGCTCCATGAATCCAGAGGCGAAGGTCCCAGCCCAGATTGTCTATTGGCCTTGTGGGTCGAACTGATTGCTAGTGCGGTTCGCGCACTAAACGGTCCCGGGTGGCTTCTACCCCTTGCCGATAGCCAGTCTCGTAGTACCAGCGCAATCGCCACAGTCCGTTGGCGAACCAAAGCGCCCGGTAGGTGCGGTCGTTCGGATGAGCGAACAACGACGAGTCGCGATAACCATCACGGATCCACTCGACCGGGAAGCGGTCGCATTCAACGAAGTCCCACTTTGCAAAGTCGTTCGCGGCGGGTTCCGCCGCGACTTCGCCGAAGTCGATGATTCCCGAGAAGCTGCCGTCGCGCACCATCACGTGCGCGGCCAACAGGTCGTTGTGAATCAGCGCGATGCGAGGCGGTGAAGAGCACAGTGAATCCACGATCTCGCGCAGCCATTGTTGAATCGTTGTCGTCGGCAGCCCAACGGAGCGGCCAGCGTCCACAAAGACAGACGATGCGCTCGTGAGTTCGCTGAGCCAGTCGCTCAGAGTCGCGAGGTTTCCCACCCCCTGGCTGTCGAGATAGCCGACGCCTTGGACGGGGATGGAGTGGAACTGCGTGAGCCACCTCCCGACATCGCCGAGCACGTGACGCGTCTCGGCTTCGGCGAGATCTGTATCGCACAGACGAACGCCGGGTACTTTCTCCATCACCATGGCCGCAAGAGGCTCGCCGTCGACCGCCATGCGACTCAGACTGTGGACTCGTGGTGCCGGTATTCCTCGAGCGGCACACTGGCCCAGCACCCACACCTCTCGCTCGAACGCCTCGCCGCCACTGTGCGAGATGCGCACAATCAACGACGGCGCTCCGCCCAAAGTGACGTCGTACACCTCGTTTTGTTCCCCCTGCAATACTCGACAGATGTCTTGAATTGCGACGCCGGCGACCCCGGTCGCTAATCGCTCCACGATGTCGAATGGTGTGGCCCACCTACTGTGCAACGCGGCAAGATGCTGGTTGTACTCTTCAGACACATGCCAATGGTAACTCCCGCACTTTGTTCGAAGATTTCTTTTGATGCGGGACAGTCGAATTCGTACGGCGTCGCCAGGTTCGACGTTAAGGTGTTGGTGGGAACTCGGAGGCGATACCAACATCGATAATGGTGTGATGCTCTGCTACTTCCATCATCGTCTCGTCCACGAAGGCAAATGGACCATCAAAATCGACGCCGACGCCACCATCAAATGGTTCAAACCCGACGGCACCTACTACGACACCAGCCACCCACGACCAACAACAACCGCAATCCCGCTCCGCAGATAGAGGACCGCGCGCCAGGGTCATCAGCACGCGTTCATAACGGCAGCAGTTCCGCGCTCGCGAAACGAACTGGAAATAGCAGCTTTTACTCACCAAGGCCGGCGAGGAAGTCGCGAGCTTCCTGCTTTGAGCGCAGCACGTAAAGGTGGGCGTGCGCTCCGTGTTGCGAGGCCATCGTGACCGCATGAGTGGCCTCCGTTTGACGGTTTCGCCAACACTTGAGCGCGCCTCGCCATTCGTCGCCGAGGCGTTGAGCCGCGGAGTCTTCGCAACCGTCTGGCATCTGAGTACCTGTCGGTCGTCGTAACCCGCGCTTGAACGCCCGTGCAGCACATCGCCACCACGGTGTATCCAAGACAATGATTGTGTCCGCCCGCTCAAGCCGAAGCGGGAGCGTCTCGGGATAGTTGCCTTCGGCGATCCAAGCATTGCCAGCGAGTACCTCCCGCTGCTTCTCGCTCCACTCGTCTGGGGTCGGCCTGGACCAACCCGGCTTCCAATAGAGGAGGTCGAGGTGGATGAGGGGCAAGCGGGTCTTGGCGGCGAGGGCACGCGACAATGTGCTCTTACCTGCGCCCGTCATCCCGTCTACGACGATGCGTTGACCGATGGGCGCTCGGGGAGGGTTCATCGAATCAGCACCACCTTCTCGGGCGTCTGTGTTGACCATGGGCGTACAGATTGCCCAGCGCGAACTTGAATCGCAAGTTCCAAGCGGCTCGCAGCACCTCGACGATCGACAGGATCAGTTCTCTTCGTTGCGTGGGTATGCGTATGCGTATGCGCGTGGTTCTCCGGGTGGTTGGCAGTCATGAACGCGAGAGAACCCGGCGCGTTCCAGCGCACGCAATGACGGCGTATTGGTCTGTGCCGGAGTAGCTACGCAGCAAACAAGATCGCGGTAATGGTCAAGTACAAAGACCGCGAACTTCTGTAAGACGGGCCCACCGTAGCCACGTCCGCGGTGAGAGCCTGCGAGCAGATAGTCGATGCCAGCGGCGTTCTCGATACCGACCGCCTGGTCGTGCGTTGGGTAATCGGCATGTCGGTATGTCTGCAACAAGCCGGCGGGCTGGGTTTCGATTTCGACTATCCACATGGTGGTCGCATCGAGTCCGTCGATTCTCGGGAGATATTTGCTACGTACCTCCTCAATGTCGGTAGGTGGATGCCACCACCGCGCAACCTCTGGTTCACTGAACCACATAACAAGCATCGCGAGGTCTGTTTCGACGAGTGGACGGAAAACGATTGCATCGCTGATGCGCGGCGCTTGGAGATATGACAAGCTGCAATCATGGCACATGATCTGATTCTTCGGGGCGGCACGGTGGTCGACGGCACGGGCGCGCCCACCCGCCGTGCCGACGTGGCCGTTGATGGAGACACCATTGTCGCGGTCGGCGATTTATCTGGTGTCGCGGCAAAACGTGAGGTCGACGCTGAAGGCCGATTTGTGACCCCGGGCTTTGTCGATCTGCATTCGCACTTCGATGCCCAGGTGGGATGGGATCCGTTGCTGTCGTCGTCGTGTTGGCATGGCGTGACGAGCGTGTTGATGGGCAACTGTGGGATGTCTTTCGCTCCACTACGACCAGGCGACAACGAAACGTTGGCGCGCATGATGGAAAGCGTGGAAGACATCCCCGGCGATTCGATCATTGCTGGTCTCAAATGGAATTGGGAAACCTACGGCGAATATCTCGACGCCGTTGACGCGTTGCCAAAGGGTGTGAATGTCGGGGGCATGGTCGGCCACGTTGCGATGCGTTACTACGTGATGGGCGAGCGTTCCATGGACGACGTTGCGTTGACCGACGACGAACTGAGCGCACTCGAACATGTAGCTACGGATGCGCTGCGATCGGGAGCACTTGGCGTCTCGACCTCCCGCTCGCTCGTGCATCGCGCTCCCGATGGTCGCCATGTGCCCGGCACTTGGGCCGACAACCGCGAGCTTGGAGCGCTCGCATCGGCGTTGGCGAAATTCCCCAACGCAATTTTCGAAGGCGCTCCGCGGTTTACCCACGCCGACGGTAAGACCCCGCGCATCGAAGAAGAAACCGAGATGTTCATCGCCGTCGCGCGCGCGTCGGGTGCGCGCACGACATTCAACCTCTCGACGTTGGGCAGCGTTCCCGGGCATTGGCGCAGCGTGCTCGATGACGCGGCACGCGCCAATACCCAGGGGATGCATATCCGGCCGCAAACAACACCGCGTGCGATCGGAGTCTTGTTTTCGCTCGCCGCATCCACTCCTTGGGATCGTTCTGCGGCGTGGGGTTCGCTCCAGAGTCTCGCTGCAGACCGGCGGCTTGCAGCTTTGCGCGACCCAATACAACGAGCGGCGTTGATTGCTGATGGCGAGGGCCTTGGGCGCGGTATCGACGAGCTCTATGTGATGACACCCGACCGCGGCGCGTGTTACGAACTCGATCCGGCGAACACCCTGGTTTCCCGAGCTGCTCGAAATGGTCGCAGCGCGGTCGCAGAGTTTGTCGAGTTGTGTTTACAGTTCGATGGCGCGGTCATCTTGAATTGGCCAGTACAAAACGGCGATTTCGTGGCAATCGAAGCAATGCTCGATGATCCGAGCATCATCATGGGGCTTGCCGATGCTGGCGCGCACGCGACCCAGATCATGGACGCCAGTCAAGCCACGTTTTTCCTGCAGTACTGGGTGCGTGAACGGGAACACTTCACTATCGAAGAAGGCATCCGTCGCATCACAAGCGATACTGCAGCGTTTCTTGGGCTGAACGATCGGGGAGTGGTGCGTGAGGGCGCGCGTGCGGATCTCAACGTGGTCGACCTCGCTGCACTGCATCTCGACCTCCCCGAAATCGTGCACGACTTCCCAGGCGGTGCGGCGCGTTACATCCAAAAGTGTATGGGTATCGACACCACTGTGGTCAACGGCGAAATATTCATGCAACGTGGCGAACATACCGGCGCACTTGCCGGTCGGTTACTGCGGCATTGACGGGCGCTATTTCTTCACGATGTCGACTTGGCGCCCGACTTGTTGATAAAAGTCATTGCCCTTGTCATCGATCACAATGAACGCGGGAAAGTCGACGACGTCGATCATCCACACCGCTTCCATACCGAGTTCGGGATACTCGAGCACCTCGACGTGGGTGATGCAGTCTTGGGCTAAGCGTGCCGCTGGCCCGCCGATGGACCCGAGGTAGAAGCCGCCGTGCTGCGCGCACGCGTCGGTGACTGCTTGTGCACGGTTGCCTTTTGCAAGCATCACGTGCGATCCGCCTGCGGCTTGGAACTGTTCAACGTAGCTATCCATGCGCCCTGCGGTCGTAGGACCGAACGAACCGCTCGCGTAGCCCTCGGGGGTTTTTGCAGGACCTGCGTAATACACGGCGTGATCTTTGAGGTATTGCGGTATTGGCTCTCCGGCATCGAGTCGCTCCTTGATCTTTGCGTGAGCGATATCGCGAGCGACAACGAGCTTGCCGCGCAACGACAACCGCGTGGTCACCGGGTACTTGGCAAGTTCGGCGCGAACTTCGCTCATCGGGCGATTGAGATCGATGTCAACAACGACGTCGCCATCAATGATTGAGTCGGTAATTTCAGGCAAGAACTGTGCTGGATCAAACTCCAGCTGTTCGAGAAATACCCCATCTTTAGTGATCTTGGCGAGCGCTTGGCGATCGGCGGAACATGAGAGTGCGATCGCGGCCGGACACGAAGCCCCGTGGCGCGGGAGGCGGATTACCCGAACGTCGTGTGCGAAGTACTTGCCTCCGAACTGCGCGCCGATGCCAGTTGCTTGAGCGATCTTGAGCACCTCGGCCTCCAGCTCTGGGACGCGAATCGCATGGCCGAGCTTCGAGCCATCGGTAGGCAACGAGTCGAGGTATTTCGTCGATGCGAGCTTTGCGATTTCGAGCGCGTACTCAGCTGAAGTGCCGCCGAGCACAATAGCCAAGTGATACGGCGGACAAGCTGAGGTGCCCAATGTCTTGAGTTTCTCGTCGACCCACTTCGCGAATGATTTGGGATTCAACAACGCTTTGGTTTCTTGAAACATCAGGCTCTTGTTGGCTGATCCTCCACCTTTGGTGATGAACAAGAATTTGTAGGCGCCGCCGCCGGTGGCTTCGATTTTGATTTCGGCGGGCAAGTTCGTGCCGGTGTTCACTTCGTCCCAGACCGTGAGTGGAGCCATCTGCGAGTAGCGCAAATTGTCATTTTGGAATGTGTCGAACACGCCACGCGCAATCGCCGAGCGATCGTCACCACTTCCGCTCGTCAATACGTTCTGGCCCTTTTTAGCTTTGATAATCGCGGTACCGGTGTCTTGACATCCCGGCAGTATCCCGCCCGCGGCGATGGCAGCATTCTTCAAGAGATCGAGCGCAACGAACTTGTCGTTGGCTGAAGCTTCGGGGTCGTCGAGAATTTTTCGAAGTTGAGCTAAGTGCGCAGTGCGCAAGAAGTGTGAGATGTCGTGCATCGCTTGGGCCGTAAGATCGGTGATGGTCTGCGGTTCGACGCGCAAGAACTCCTGACCGTCGTAGGTGACTGTAGACACGCCGTCGGTAGTGAGAAGTCGGTATTCGGTCCGGTCTTCGTCGAGTGGGAGCACGTCTTGGTATTCGAAATCGGGCATGGGCACATTCTCGCGAAGGTGAGGCCGTTTTGCAGCATCTCGACATTCGCATGCTGCTGTGCCAATGGACTTCACCGTTCGGCGCCGTGGACCGTTCAGGGTTCTAGAGTCTGGGTATGAGCGGTTACGGCACAGGAACACCAACGAGTACGGGGTCACCCGAGGATGCGTTTGACCCAATGGGAGTTCTTTTTTCGATGGAGGCCGCCGCGGATCCTTTGCCACATTACGCGGCAATTCGGGATCGATGCCCAGTCGCGCAGACGCGATCCATGATGGGCGATGCGGCTGATAACTGGCTGTTATCCACATACGAAGATGTGATGTGGGCGCTGCGCCACCCCGAAGTGTTTTCGTCCTCGCCCGATGCAGTGAATATTGGCCAGGAACATAATTTGATTCCGTTGCAGGTCGATCCACCCGATCACGCAAAGTATCGCCGTACCCTCGACCCTGAGTTTTCTCCCAAGCGGATGGCTGCACTCGAAGACGATGTCCGAGCGCTAGTTGGAGAAATCATCGACCGGTTCGTTGCGAACGGGAGTTGTGATTTTCACGAAGACTTCGCTACGCCAATGCCCTCGACGGTGTTCTTGCGCTTGATGGGCATGCCGCAGAGCGACCTTCCGCAGTTTTTAGAGTGGCGCGACAATACGATCCGGCCCGATCTCGACCCCAACGATCCCGACAGTGCGCAGAAAATTCGTGAAGCAACTGGCAAAGCGATCACGAAGTACTTCGAGAACGCGATTGCTTTGCGACGGGCGACGCCTGACGACAATTTGTTGTCGCGCATTGTGCACGCGCAGGTGGACGGTCGAAGCTTCACCGACGACGAGCTGCTCGGCATTTGTCACCTCATGCTCTTGGCCGGCCTCGATACGGTTACCGCGACGCTCGACTGCATGATCGCGTATCTCGCGCAGCATCCCGATCAGCGGCAGTTGCTCGTCGACCACCCAGAGCTCATCGACGGAGCGATCGAAGAGATGTTGCGCACCGAAACGCCGGTAACAGTTGTTGCTCGGGTTGTGAAACAAGAACATGTGATGCGAGGTTGCGCGCTGAAGCCGGGTGATGGTGTGACCATTGGAATCGGCGCGGCCAATGGCGACGCAGAATTCGTTGACCCCCACAAAGTGGATTTTCGTCGGGAGGGCAATCGCCATTTAGCTTTTGGTGCTGGGCCGCACCGCTGCTTAGGCTCGCACCTGGCGCGTATGGAATTGCGTATTGCGCTCGAGGAATTTCATCGGCGCATCCCCGAATATTCGATTGCCGATGGAACGACGTTGATGTATTCGCCAGCGATACGTCAGACCTTTGGCCTGCCTTTGCAGTGGTAGCTGATTACGGCATCTTGCGCGTCAGCAAGGGTTGCGCGTACGGTTCTCCCTAAATCGAATGAAAAGGGAAACATTATGCGAAACAGACTTATTCGCTCTGTCGTTGTTGCGGGCGCTGTCGTCGCCTGGTCGGGCTCCGCGACCGCATCATCGTCCCAACCCGCGGTCGCTCCTACCGCTCCCGCGCGAGCACTTGAAATTCTTGTAACCAACGACGACGGCGTCGCGGCACCGGGTATCGACGCGGTTGTTGAAGCCCTTCGGGCGTTGCCGAATGTGCACCTAACCGTTGTGGCTCCGGCTTCAAATCAAAGTGGTAGCGGCGACGCCTATACGACGTCGCCGCTCGCCATCACCCAGACCACAACGGCCAGCGGCTATCCCGCGACCGCGGTTGCAGGCAAACCGGCAGACACCGTTCTGTATGCGGTCAAGCAGCTCAACCTTCACCCAGATGTCGTTGTGAGTGGGATCAATCAGGGTCAGAACATCGCAGACTTCGTGACCTTGTCAGGCACAGTCGGTGCCGCTAGGACCGCGGGCCGGCTCGGAATTCCGAGTATCGCGGTGAGCGCGGGCTTTGCCGCCAGCGTCGATTATCAGACCCCATCGTTGTATACATCAGTGTTTGTTGAGTTCTTTCGCACCTACTACCTGCAACCGCAGTCCGGACAGACCGCGAAGGTCTTCAACATCAACACGCCCTCATGTGCAACGGGTGCAGTGCGAGGCCTCGCTGCGGTGCCGGTGGGTCGGGCCGAAACGATCACTGGTTATCAGGATCTCGGCGGTGGCTCGGTGCAAGCAATCACGACGGCGCGCAACATCCTCGACTCCGATTGCACTTCGACGAAAACCGTTTTCACCGACGATCTCGACGCGATGAACAATGGTTTCGGCTCATTCACCGTGCTCAACCCAGACTTGACGGATTTGTAGATCTCGTTATGTCCGCATCAAGCCGCGGCCGGGTGTCAACGGCAGGTCGAGTGCGCTCAAAAGCCCTGGTTTTGCTGCGCACACCGCGGGAATCGCGTTCACGAGGCGGGCCGCGGTGCCGATGAGACCAGCTGTGTTGTGGTCGCCGTCCTCGCCCATCATTTGTAGGTCGAGGGTGTACGTAGGAGATCCACTCACGATGATCCGATAACCACTATGGCCCACTGGCTGCGGCCATTCGGGAGCGAAGTCGTCGGCGAGTCGAGTCACATGTTCGAGAACGATGCGAGGCTCGCCGCCCACGATGCCTTGCACTTCGAATCTCACTCCGCCCATCGTGCCCGCCTTGACCGAACCGAATCCGAGATCGAGGTCGCGAGGGCTCGGAAACTTCTCGACGACTTCACGGATTTCTTCGACCTCCACGCCGAGACCGGCCGCAATCTGTTTCACAACGCCACCCCACGCGAAAGTCAGCACGCCAGGGGTGAGCAAGAGCGGGGAGAAATCGAGTTCGGTGCCGAACCCCATGGTGTCGAACAACACCTGCGGTTGAGCGTACGTGGCGTAATTGACGATTTCCATCATGCGGACGTTGTCGATGCGTTCGCACTGCCCGGTCAGCACGAGCGGAAGGAGATCGTTGGCCCAACCAGGGTCGATCCCGGATGTGAAACATGAGACCGCGGCATCAAGGCAGGCATCTTCGAGTGGACGCCGCATGCCTGCGCCAACGTGCGGCGGATAGATGAGTGGAACCACGGAACTGCTGACGATGTTCTTGCCCGAAGCGGCGATTCGAGCCATGTCAGCGATCGCCTCAAGCGGCCGTAGGTCGGCAGTTGCGGTGTAGCAGACGCAATCGGCGTCGAGCGTTAGCAGCGCCTCGATGTCGTTGGTTGCTGCGACCCCGAGATGCTCGATGCCGACGAGCGCGCCCGCGTCTTTGCCCACTTTGTCAGGGCTGTGTACCCAAAGCCCGACCAGCTCGATTTCGGGGTGCCGTGCGAGGAGCCGCACTGCGTGCACACCTACGTTGCCGGTACTCCACTGGATCACTCGCAATGTCATGGTTGCGAACCGTAGTGGATCGACGTCCGTCGGGGTTCACATGCCAGCACTGAGTCCGTAGTGTTGCACGTATGAAGGTGTGTGTGATCGGCGGCGGGTCTACCTATACGCCTGAGCTCGTGGAGGGCTTGTTGCGACGTTGCGACATGCTCCCCGTGTCGGAGTTGTATTTGGTCGACGCCGATGAGACTCGTCTCTCAGTGCTCGGGCCGCTCACTCAACGTATGGCGCATCATGCTGGCAGCAATGTCGCCGTTCGATACGGCACTGATCGCGTTGCTGGAATCTCTGGGTCTTCGTTTGTTGTCAGCCAGATTCGAGTGGGTGGCATGGGGGCCAGGCTGAACGATGAGCAGCTTGGTCTTGAGTTCGGCTTGATCGGACAGGAAACGGTGGGCGTTGGCGGTTTCGCGAATGCATTGCGGACGATCCCAGTTGCGCTGTCGATCGCGCAAGATATTGCTCGTCATGCGCCCAACGCGATTCTTTTGAACTTCACGAATCCTGCAGGCTTGATTACTGAGGCGTTGTGTCGGCACTCGGATGTCACGACGATTGGTTTGTGCAATGTCCCGTGGTCATTCAACATGGGTTTCGCCAAGGGCTTGAACGTATCGCCCGACGCGATTGAGATGGATTACGTCGGGTTGAATCATTTGAGTTGGGTGCGCGGTGTGACGATCGACGGTGTGGAGCGCGGGAGCGAACTCGTGCGGGGCATGAAGGCTCGGGCACTGAAGGCTCAAGGTCGTGGCGTTGCGTCTGACGAACCAGCTTGGAGCCCTGAATCGATCGGCGTGATCGATGCAATTCCGAACTACTACCTGCTGTATTACTACGAAACCGATGCCTGGATCCGCTACCAACGCGGCCGCCCGGCGCGGGCCTCTGAGGTGATGGAGATCGAAGCTCGATTGTTGGAGCAATACCAAGATCCGAATCTCAAAGAGAAACCGCAGGAACTTGAGCTACGGGGCGGGGCTTACTACTCCGAAACTGCGGCCGCGCTGATGGCCGACATCCATTGCGACGTGGGCTCCGTACACATCGTGAACGTCGCAAACCGAGGCGCTATCCCAGGGCTCGCGGACGACGTGGTTGTGGAGACGGCTGCGCGCGTCACGCGGGCGGGCGCGCAGGCGCTCTCCACCGAACCACTGCGACCGGATATGCACGCATTGGTGCAGACGGTCAAAGATTTCGAACTTTTGACAGTGCAGGCGGCGGTCGAAGGCAACCAAGACGCGGCGATGCTGGCATTACTGACGAATCCCCTTGGACCTCCTGCGCATCTAGTGGAAACTGTCTGGCGCCGGCTGCAAGCGGTGAACGCTGGCTGGCTCGGCAAGCTCGAAGCGACATGAGCGATACGCCGGCTCGCATCGTGCTGGGCGTCGACGGCGGCGGCACCAAGACCCATGCGGTGCTCGCGGATTTGAGCGGCGACGTTCTTGGATTTGGCGAGTCTGGCGCGAGCAATTGGGAGATTGTTGGTCTTGGCGGCACGGCCGGAGCTGTGAGTTCGGCAGTTGATGCTGCATGTGCCAATGCAGGTATCGAACCAGACTCGATCGCGGCGTCGTTGTTCGCGTTGGCTGGTTGCGATTGGAATAGCGATGTTTCCCGACTGGATTCCGCGATCCCGAAACTGGGTGCGAACGAACGACGGCGCATAATCAATGACGCGGCGGCGGTGTTGAGTGCGGGTGCGCCAACTGGATACGGCATCGCGTCGGTAGCTGGCACTGGCGGTTCGACAACAGGCCGAAATCGTGATGGCGCGCAATTCCGAACATTTGCCGTTTCGATCGGCGAGGCGAGCGGAGCCTCGGGGATTGCACGAGCGGGGCTCGACGCGGTTGCGCGGGCGTATCACGGCCAAAGCGAGCCGACCGGGCTGACCGATCGAATTCTTGCGGCAACATCGTTTCGCTCGGTCCCGGAGCTGTTCGAAGCGATCAGCCGCGGTCGTCCTCGTGGCATCGGCGCCCAATTGGCTCCATTGGTGTTTTCTGCGGCCGAAGATGGTGATGAGTGCGCCCGGAGTATTGCGAGCGACGCCGGAGCGAGCCATGCGCGCGATGTGGTGGGAGTTGCGCGTCGATTGGCGATGTTGGATCACGCGTTTGACGTTGTGTGCTCCGGAGGCGTGCATACTGCGGGGAATGCCGAATTTGATGCCGCCTTTCGAACCACGCTCGCCGCGGACATTCCGGATGCGATCCCTGTTCTGCTGACGATGCCGCCTGTGTTTGGTGCGGTGCTGCTCGCGTATGAACTCGCTGGAATCGACCCGACTTCATTGCGCCAGCGGGTTGCGACGGCCATGTCTGAAATCCGCTAGTAGCGGGTTCAAAATCGTGTGAGAATGCGGTCGTGTTTCACGATGGCGAAGAGTGTTATCGGGCTTGCGAAAGCGGAGACCCGCGGTTTGACGGCATGTTTTACGTCGCGGTGACGAGTACCAAGATTTACTGTCGTCCTAGTTGCCCCGCGCGCACCCCGCTGCGCAAGAACTGCCGCTTTTATCCGAGCGCAGCCGCTGCGCAACAGCTTGGATTTCGCGCGTGCAAACGATGCCGCCCGGACTCGGTGCCGGGCTCGCCAGAATGGCGCGTGCGCAGCGACCTAGCTGCGCGTGCAGTGAAATTGATTGCCGATGGTGTGGTTGATCGCGAGGGCGTCGCAGGGCTTGCTACTCATTTGGCCTACAGCGAACGGCACTTGAATCGCTTGCTCCACGAAGAACTCGGCGCGGGCCCGCTGGCACTCGCTCGGGCGCAACGAGCACAGACTGCGCGGACCTTGATTGAAACGACCCGCTTGGCGTTTACTGAGATCGCATACGCAGCGGGTTTCGGCAGTATCCGCCAATTCAACGACACGATTGGGGAGGTGTACGCGTCGACTCCCACTCAGTTGCGGGCCCGCACGAGCATCCCAGGGCGCGGCGTGCTGAGCGTGAAACTGGCGTATCGAGCGCCGTTCGATGAGTCAGCGATATTCAAGTTCTTGGGTAGTCGCGCAATCGCTGGCGTTGAAATAGGAAGCGACGACCATTACGAGCGGGTCTTGAGGTTGCCCAACGGCTTCGGAACGGCGTCGGTTGTTGTGCATGGAGGGGCATTGCACGTGTCGCTGTTGCTTGATGATGTGCGTGACGTCGCTCCGGCGGTTGCTCGCACTCGCAGGTTGTTCGATCTCGATGCCGACCCCGTCGCAATTGAGCGCCTCCTCGGTCGGGACCAGCGGCTGCGCGCGTCCTTGCTTCGCAATCCCGGATTGCGAGTGCCTGGCGCCGTGGATGGGTTTGAAATGGCAGTTCGTGCGATTGTTGGCCAACAAGTCTCGGTGGCAGGCGCACGGACGGTGGTGAGTCGCATCGTGGATCGGTGTGGGGATGCCTACACATCGCATTTCAGCGGGTTGCGCTTGTCGTTTCCGTCGGCGGCGGCCGTGGCAGCTGCGGATCTCACCAACATCGGGATGCCAACTGCTCGGATTGCAACTGTGCAACGCATCGCGCGTGCTGTTGTCGGCGGGGACGTGGTGCTCGAACCTTGGAGCGATCCGATCGCCACGGCGAAGATGTTGCTCGCTGTGAAAGGTGTCGGGCCGTGGACGGCGAGCTACATCGCGATGCGAGCACTCGGCGACCCCGACGCCTTCTTGTCGACGGACCTTGGTGTGCGAAAAGGTGCGTTGGCGTTGGGCATTGAAAAGGATCTCGAAGGTCATTCGCAGCAATGGCGACCCTTTCGTAGTTACGCAATGATGCACTGTTGGAGTGCGCTTGGAGGAATATCTCATGAGTGAGTTGTCGTCATCAGAAGCGGTGCCATCGCAGGTGTATTCGATGAGTACTCCGGTTGGTACCTGCATGGTGATATCGAACGGCGACGCTGTGATCGCATGCGGCTTCACGCAGGACGCGAACCGGCTGCTCGCGCTCATTCACCCTTCGCTGCGGCCGCGCGTGTTACAGGATGTTGTGCATCGCGGGATCGCCGAGCTGATTGTGCAGTATTTCGACGGCGATACAACCGCGATTGATTCGATATCAGTGCGGCAGCAATCGACGCAGGTGCGCGAACGGGGTTGGCGCGAACTCTGTAGGGTCCGCCCAGGCGAAACGATTAGCTACGGCGAATTGGCGCAGAGAATGGATGTGCCGCGCGGTGCTCGGGCCGCGGGCCAAGTGTGTGCACGAAATGCTGCGTCCCTGTTTGTTCCGTGCCATCGCATCGTTGCAGCTGATGGGAAGCTCAACCATTACGCCTGGGGGTTGTCCGTCAAACGTTGGCTGCTTGACTTTGAGATGGCATGCTCCTGACCATCGTTGTTTTGTGAGGATGCGTCGTAGCGCCGTAGTTTCTGGGCATGACTAGTAACGAGGGACTGCTCGCAGGCGTGCGCATCATTGAATCTTCGATGCTCGGCCCTGCTTCGGTGACGACGCACCTCGCCGATATGGGCGCAGACGTGATCAAGGTTGAGCCACTCGCCGGTGACTACATCCGAAGGATGACCTGGCCCATTGTGGAGGGCAACTCATTGCTGCACCTTCACGTCAACCGTGGGAAAAATTCAATCGCGATCGACTTGCGCACTCCTGAGGGAGTGCAAATCTATAAAGATCTTGTCGCGGGTGCAGATGCGGTGGTCGAAGCCATGCGCCCGGGCGCGCTCGCGAAACGCGGCCTCGGCTATGACGACCTTGTGAAGGTCAATCCGAAAATCGTGTTCTGCACGATCTCTGGCTACGGCATGACTGGCCCGTACAAGGACATGCCGAGTCATGGCATTGCCTACGACACATGGGCTGGCCAAGTACCCCCTGCTTACGACGATGACGGCTTCTGTTACATCCCGGAGCACAGCTCAATCGGGATTCATGCAGGCCCAGCATTCGGTGCGCTTGGCATCCTCGCCGCAATTATTCGCGCACGAGCGACGGGCGAAAGCGCCTTTATGGAAATTGCACAATCCGATGCAGCTGCATATTTCGATTGGTACCGCATTGAGTCGCACAAAGCGTATGAGCGTCCGCAATCCGAAGTGACCGGCAATGCTTCGGACAACTTCGAGCGTCGAGCGCCAGGTACGGCTGGTATGCGCGAGGGTGTGCGATATCAGATGTATGAAACCAAAGATGGCCATGTGCTTTTCATGGCTAGCGAACGCGAGTTTTGGAAGAATTTTGCACACGGAGTGGGCAAGCCAGAGTGGTTCGAGCGGTGGCCTGGATCGCAGTATGCCGACCATGCGAAAGGCAATAAAGAGCTCCATTCTCTATTGCGCGATGAGTTCAAGACACGGACCAGCGCGGAATGGCTCGAATTTGGCAATACCCACAACACGCCGCTGGCACCGGTGAACACACCCAAGACAATTGCAGACGACGAGCAGTTCCAAACGCGTTTGCCGTGGATCGATCGGTCGATTCTTGATTGCGAGCAACTCCCATTCCCGGTGAAGTTGATCGGCGAAGAAGTCCCCGTGCCATCCAAAGCGCCAACTGTCGGCGAGCACACTGACGCGGTACTCGCACGCTTGTTGGGGTACGACGCGGCCAAGGTCGCCGACCTACGTGCTGCGAACGTGGTGGGCTAATGGGCGAACGCCCGCCTTCGATCACGCTCGATGACCTCGCTACCCCGATGTTTTCGCCATCGATCGAAGAAATGCTGGCGGGCATGGATGCCATCGGCGCCGGCGTGGTGTTGGACGCGGACGCGCTCATTCAGAAAGCACAGTCGGAGACTGGACTCACAGATTTCGGCGCCGACGACTCGTTTTTCGAACGAGTCCATGTGTTTGTCGACGCGTCGCGTTTGGAAGGGGAACTGACGGGCGCCGGCAGGGTAGTAGTGCATTCGCAAACGTTGCAATTGTTGACAAACCGCCTGTTGGCAACGGATTTTGTGCGTCGCAATCCAGCAGTGCGCGCCGAACCGATTGTCGCACCAGTCGTTATTGTCGGCCTGCCGCGCACTGGCACAACCCATCTTCACAACCTGATGGCTGCCGACCCGAATCTCCGGAGCCTGCCCTATTGGGAAAGCCTCGAACCGGTTCCGCCGCTCGCTGAACAGCGTGGTGCCAGTCCCGATGATCGAAGGGCCCGTTGCGAAGCCGGATTGTGGTTTCTCAACGAGGCGCTCCCGCATTTCAAGCGTATGCACGAAATGACCGTTGATCATGTCCACGAAGAGATTCAGCTCCTCGCGATCGACTGCTCAACGATGCTGTTCGAGACTTCTGCACGAGTTCCCAGCTATCGCGACTACTACAAGGCGCACGATCAACAGCCGAGCTACGACTACCTCAAACTGATGTTGCAGGTGTGTCAGTTTCAACGTCCTAGGTTGGAGCCAACCCGTTGGGTCTTGAAGTCCCCCCAGCACCTTGAACAAATCCCAGCGATTCTGGGCTCGTTCCCAGATGCAACCCTGGTATTCACCCATCGCGATCCGGTTTCAGTGATTGCGAGTTTCGTGACGATGGCTGCGTATACGGCGCGTTTGAGCCGCCGGACTCCGATTGATCTGCATGAGTTGGGCGCCTACTGGCGAGACCGAATTCTGGATCTTTACGCCGGTGCGGTCCGCGATCGTCACCTGGTAGCACCAGAGCACTCCATCGACCTTCATTTTGATGAGTTCATGGCCGACGACATCGTCGCGGTCGAAAAGGTTTACGCGGTCGCGGGTCAGCCGTTCAGTGGTGAAATTCGCCGGGCGATGGATGCTTTCATGCAAGTTCATCCCCGTGGAAAATTCGGCGGAGTGCAGTACCACCTCGATCAGTTCGGGCTGGACGCTCCATCGATACGCGACGCGGCCCGGGAATACATCGATGCGTTTGAAGTCAACCTAGAAACGCAGTGGTAACGGATCCGCATTCTCGGCCTGGAAACATTTTTCGGAGGTGCCCGAGTTTCGCGGGTTGCATGGGCGAGAATAGGTGCCGTGGCGCGCTCGGATTACGCAGATGAAGGTGAGACCGCGCCGCCAGTAGTCGCCGTCCGCGGCGCGGGGTCGTTGGGATATTTACCCGGACTCGACGGATTGCGGGCTCTATCGGTGCTGCTGGTTCTGGCGTACCACTACCGCCCAGATCGTTCGTTGCTTGCAGGCGGATTCTTGGGCGTTGAAGTCTTCTTCGTCATTAGTGGCTATTTGATCACCGCGCTGTTGCTTGATGAACGTCGCAAACATGGCAACATCAGTATGCGGAGTTTCTGGATGCGACGGATACGACGCCTGTTCCCGGCGCTGTACGCGATGCTGTTGTCGGTTGGCCTGTTGGTCGCGGTGATGTACCGCGAAGACCTTGGGCGGTTGCGCGGTGCCTTGTTTTCGGGAGCGTTTTACATCTCGAATTGGCAACAAATCAGTTCGGGCGTGCTGTACGCCGAAAGCGAGCAGCGAAGGCCGCTCGGGCACCTGTGGTCGTTGGCGGTTGAAGAACAGTTCTATTTGTTGTGGCCGATGTTGTTCGCGGCCGGAATGTTCTTTTTTCGGAATCGTTTTAAGTGGGTGATTCTGGGCGGCGCGATTGCTTCGTGGATGTGGATGGCGTATCTGGTTTCGGCGCGGCCGACGTTCGAACGCAAAGTCTTGGTGAACGCGGAAGTCGTAGAACTGGGCAACTGGTTCAACCGCATGTATTTGGCAACGGATACTCGCGCTGCAGGGTTACTCATCGGCGCCTTCCTCGCGTATTTCTGGGTGCCGCGAAAATTGCGGGGCAAGACCGGTCGCAATGCGGCTCGATTGCTCGACGGAGCAGCCGTCGGCGCAGGCGTCGTCCTGCTGACGCTCGTCTTTGTTGCCGAGTTCCAAAGTACGTGGCTGTACTGGTGGGGATTCGCGCTCGTAGACATCTGCACTGTGGTGCTGATTGCAGCAACGGTGCATCCAGTTTCGCATGTCGGGCGGTTGTTAGGAATTCGTCCACTTCGAGTGATTGGTACTCGCAGCTACGGGATTTATCTTTGGGGTATAGCGGTATTTGAGTTCACTCGGCCCGGTCTCGATGTGCATTTCTCTGGACCGACGTTGCTGGTTGTACGTGTCGTACTCGTGGGCTTGGTTGCCGAAACTTCGTATCGGCTTGTGGAACAACCCGTCCGGTCGGGAGCGTTGCTTCGGCTATGGCGGCATCTGGGAACCACCGAGGGGAAGCAACACGAACAACTTGTGTTGCTCTGGCAGGTGGTTGGTGCAACCATCGTATTGGTGGTCGGATCACTATCGGTGGCTGCCTATGCATCGGAACCTCCGAAGGAGGCCAAGGCGATCGCGTGCCAGGGCGATGACATCATCTTGGACCCGAAGTGTGCGAAACCCCCTGCCTTTCGAGCGAGGCCGACTACCACGACTAAGCCGGGCAAGGTCAAGCCCGGGGAAACGCCTCGTACCAATCCGCCGGTGGTCGAAAGCAACGGGTGGGTATTCACAGCGGTGGGCGACTCGGTCATGTTGGGAGCGCAAAACACACTGACCAAGAAGCTCACTGATGCCGGTGGTCCGGCAAACGTGAACGCGGAGGTTGGACGGCAGGGTCAAATTTGTCTGGACGTTCTTCGCGCCTTGCGCGACGCGCAGCAGCTCGGCCCCATCGTTATCGTGCATTGCGGTGACAACGGATTTATCGCAGAGAATTTTGTGCAGCAGGTGGTCGACATCACAGGTACGAAACGCCACGTTGTGATGATGACGGTCAAAGTGCCGCGCAGTTGGGAAGGCCCGAATAATGTGCGTATTATCGAAGGTGCGAAGCAGTTTAGGAATGTGAAGGTGCTCGACTGGTACTTCCACGCATCCGCGAAACCGCCCGACTATTTTGCGAGAGACTCGTACCATCTCACGAAAATCGGTGGCGAGTTCTATGTCAACCTGATCCACGATTTCGTCCTCGATCAAGATTTGCTATGAGGTTGCAGCATCTCGGAGAACTGTGTCTCGATCAGACCTCTCGGTTGTAGACCCGCGCCGGTCGGCGTCGATCTTCGCAGTCGCACCGCTGCTTTTCATTTTGGGAGCCACGGCGCAGTACGTTGGCGCGGCTTGGGCAGTCGATTTATTCGACCATGTAGCGCCCGAGTCGGTTGCGTGGCTGCGAGTGTGCGGGGCGTCGTTGGTGTTGCTCATTGTTGTGCGACCCTGGAAACGACACTGGACTCGGTCACTTGTTGTCGCCGCTGCGGGCTTTGGCGTGGCGACTGCACTGATGAACATGAGCTTCTATTTGGCGACGGAACGGCTTCCACTAGGTACCACCGTGGCGATTGAATTTATTGGGCCTATCGCGGTCGCGGGTTTGGCGTCTCGTTCCGTATCGAGCTGGCTGTCGCTCGGGCTCGCGGCCGTGGGCGTGATGTTGGTATCTGGCGCTCAGTGGTCGGACCATGCCATGGGTATCGCGTTTGCATTGGCTGCTGCGGCTTTGTGGGCCGGTTACATCGTGTTGGGTGAGCGCGTTTCGAATCGCACGGCAGGCGTAGACGGGCTTGCGGTTGGTCTTGGTTTGGGTGCGCTATTCACCACCCCAATTGGTGCTTGGCGCAGCGGACCTGCCTTTGGCGAACCGCGCTGGTTGCTGTTGTGCATCGCGATCGGAATTTTTTCGACAATCGTGCCGTACGGACTTGATCAGGTAGTGATGCGTCGGGTGCCCTTGCGAAGTTTTGCGCTCATGCTCGCGCTGTTGCCCACGACCGCAGCAGTTGTGGGCGCTGTAATGTTGTCGCAGCGTTTGAAAGGTCTTGAAATCATTGGCATTTGTGCTGTTGTGGTTGCGCTTGTTATCAGCGGTGTGGGCGACCGGGCTGCGGCGATTGCTGACGTAGGCTCGTGATCATGGTGCAGATCGGTTTCGCCAAAGCAGTAATTACGCCACCATTACCGGTTGCACTTTCCGGATATGGGGCCCGTACGGGACTCGCCCACCACGTACACGATGATCTTGAAGTTCGCGTCATGGTTGCCGTGGAAGGCGACGCCGTATTGGTGCTCCTATCGCTCGATCTCATGGCGATGAGTCGAGACTGGGCCGATGCAATCCGTGATGCCGTGGCTGGCGAATTGGGAATTGCCGATCGAGCCGCGGTTCTTACGTCGACTGTGCACACGCATGCGGCGCCGAGCACCATCACAGGAACCGACGCTCTCGGTTGGGTTGTTCCGCATGAATGGCGACCGGCGTTAGTGGACGCGTGTACGAGCACAGCGGTCGAGGCTCGACGACGGGTACGGTCAGCCACGTTGACGTATGCGCACAGAGAAGTGCCGCCGACATTGGCGTACAACCGTCGAGGCAATATCGAACGACCGATGATTGCAGTGCTCGATGTGGCCGACGCAGAGTCGGGAACGCGGATCGGGACCGTCGTGAACGCTGGCGTCCATCCAACGGTGACCGGACCAAGCAATTTGCATGTGTCGAGCGATTACGTCGGCGAATTGCGGCGGGACGTCGAACGCGACTTCGGCGGGATGACGGTGTTTCTTCAGGGCGCACAAGGAGATGTCAACCCGGTGTTGGGCGAGCAGGGCCCAAATCATGAGACCGCGTTCGCGGCAGTAGCGGCGGTCGGTGCGGGATTTTCGGAACTCGTAGGTGAAATGCTCGCGGCAGCGGATCCGGTGACTGGCGAGACCAGAGTGCATCGCAGCGGAATTACGACGGTCACCGCCGATGGCAGCGCAATGAGTGCAATCACGCGTTCCGCTCGAGTGCAGGCCGAGCTTGTCGAATGGCGGGTTGGCGGAATGCGGCTACTGACGATTCCAGGGGAAGCGTTCTCGAAGCTCGGCCAGGCGGCATTTCGAACGACGACGATGCCGTTGATGCTCGCCGGGTTTTGCCCACATTGGCTGGGCTACCTACCGGATCCCTTCGATGCAGCAGGCTACGAAGAATCGTTGAGCTACGGACCACCGTTGACGGACGTCGTGCAATCACATTTGGTGTCGTAAGCGCGGCTGTGCGCTACGCGCCGGCTAGTGATGCTTCGAGGCGGCGATCGCTAGGCGATGGGCGAGTTCGTCCATCGCGGCGTCGCTGATATTGCCGAACGCTAAACGTAAAAAACGGTCCTGTTCGGGGCCAAAACTGCTTCCCGGTATGCACAATACGTTGAAGTCGTCAGCGAGACGTTTCGCGACGGTTGCTGCTGGCTCACTAACAAACGGGTGGCGCACGTAGGCAAAGTACGCGCCGCTCGAAACCACCTCGAATTGCGGTGCGGCCACCATTGCCGAGCGAAATGCGTTCACTCGAGCGAGCATTTCCAAGCGACGCTCGGCAACCCAGTCGTCGAGATTCGCCAGCGCGAACGCGACCGCGTGCTGCGACAAGGTGGGCGCCGAGATGGTCTGGCAATCGGCGAGTTTCACGGCCTCACGCAACACGTGTGGCGCCGCGGTGAGTGAACCGACTCGATATCCAGCCAAGCTGAAAACCTTGGAAAAGCTGAACAAATGCAGCAGCGTGTCGGGCCAGCTGGGATCATCGAACAGAGCGTGCGCACGCTCGGTTGAAGCTCGAAAGTCTTTGTACGTTTCGTCGAGAATCAGCGCGACACCAATGCTCTGCGCGAATTCAAAAAATGCGTGGATGAGCGAGGCGGGGTATTCGACGCCACATGGGTTATTGGGTGTGACGAGCACGATCGCGCGTGTGTGGGCGGTGACCAGCGCCTTGCACGCCGCGAGGTTGGGCAACATCGCTTCGTCGGCGCGTACTGGCAACGGCACCGCCTGCACCCCGCAAGCCTTCAACCACATTTCGTGATTGAAATACCACGGCGTTGGCACGATCACTTCGTCGCCGGCATCGCACAGCGATCCGATTGCCAAGCAGAATGCCTGGTTGCATCCGGCAGTCACCATGACGTTGTCGGGCGAGAGGTTCTGATCGGTAAACGATCTGGCGATCGCTTCGCGTGTTGCGGTGAGACCAAGCGCGGGTGAATATCGAGATGCGTCATTGCCTTGCGCGACTTCGGCGATATGGGCGCGCAGCGCGGCCGCGGGTGCGATGCCCGGAACTGCTTGGGAAACATCAATCAGTGGAGGGGATGCATCGAAGCTGCGACCGGCGATCCAATTCTTGGCGATGGCCACCGGTGGATCGTGGACTTCGGATTGGATCGAACTGACGCGCAGCATCTCGGTGAGGGTATCGGAAACCGCTCAGGGCCACTGCGAAGTGGATCAGTAGTCTCGGATGCTCATGACTGGCACACCCACAGACCCCGTAGCGGTCGCTACTGAAACCGGCTCGTTTCGCACTGGGGTGGCGGTGTTGTGGCGTTATATCAAAACGCACCCGAAGCCCTTTGCCATAGCGGTTACTGGTTCGACTATTTATGCGTCTATGGCGGTCGGTGGCGCGGTGGTGCTTGGACGCATCACCGACACGGTTTTCGAACCCGCCTTGACCGATGGCGATGTCGATCCGGCGACGGTGTGGGGCACTGTGGCCGCGGTCGTGATTGTTGCTGCGCTGCGCAGTGCGGGTGTAATCACTCGCCGTTATTACGCTGCCGTCACGTCGCGACGTATGCAGGTGACGTTGCGAACCCAGATAACGGATCACTACATCAATACGCCGTTGTCGTTTCACCGATCCAAACCGACCGGCGAACTCCTCGCGCACGCCGACACCGATGTCGAAGTTGCAGTCGAAGTCATCAACCCGTTGCCGTTTTCGTTGGGGCTTGTATTACTCATCGCATTTTCAGTGATCGCACTGATCGTTGCCGATCCGGTTCTTGCGATTGTCGGGCTGTTGGTGTTCCCGGCGATGGCGGGCCTCAATCGCTACTACACGAAACGGGTCGAAGGCCCGGCCGAGAAGACCCAGCAACGTATTGGCGATGTTTCGTCGATTGCCCACGAAAGCTACGACGGTGCCTTGGTTGTTAAGACACTTGGCCTGGAAACTCATGAAGTGCGTCGTCTGGAAGTGGCAGCATTGCGATTGCGTGATGCCCGCATGGATGTAGGCAAACTGCGATCGGTATTCGAACCGACGCTTGATGCCCTGCCAAACCTGGGTGTTATCGCGATCCTGTCGGTTGGCGGTTGGCGAATTTCTACCGGGGCGTTAACCACCGGTGAACTTGTGCAGGTAATGGCGCTGTTTACTCTGTTGTCGTTTCCGATGCGAGTCGTGGGATTCTTGCTCGAAGAGATGCCACGATCAGTGGTGGCGTTAGGACGCATTGATGAGGTGCTTGCAGCCGATGTCATGCAAGACCCTATTGATCCGATAGAGCTACCTGATGTACCGCTCGCGGTTGCAGTTTCGAATTTGCACTTTGAGTTTGTGGCCGGCGAACCCGTGCTCGATGGCTGTTCGTTCACCCTTAGACCCGGTGAAATCGTGGCACTCGTTGGAGCTACTGGAGCGGGCAAGTCGACCTTGTGTGAACTGTTGATCGGGCTAGTGGATGCTGATCGTGGATCGATCACGATCGGTGGCGTGGCAATCGAACGGATCGCACCGGCTTCGTTGCGATCACAAACCGCATTGGTGTTTCAAGAATCGTTCCTCTTCGCCGACAGTGTTGAAGAGAACTTGACCTTCGGCGAGGTCCCGCTTGCGGCAGCCGAGCGAGCGGTGCACCTCGCGCAGGCTGATCGCTTCATTACGAATCTCGAAGCTGGTCATAACACGGTGCTCGGCGAGCGCGGTGTGACGTTGTCGGGCGGACAGCGACAGCGGGTAGCCCTGGCTCGGGCATTGGTTCGAAATCCGCGGCTGTTGGTGCTTGACGATGCCACTTCCGCGGTTGACCCGACAGTGGAGGCGCGTATTCTCGATGGTCTCAAAGCCGAGTTGCAAACGACGGCGCTGATCGTCGCGCACCGGGTCTCTACTATTGCCTTGGCCGATCGCGTGCTGTTTCTGCGAGATGGAGTGATTGCCGCCACCGGTTCGCACGCGGATCTGGTGGCGAGCGAACCGGAATACGCGGCGATGGTGCAGGCCTACGAAGCCGAAGCTGAAGCTGAAAGCGGGGTCGTTGACGATGACCTCTGACGAGTTGGTGATGCTTGAGCACGCCCTCGCGAGTGCTCGGGTTGCCCTTGACGACGACGATGATGCTGTCGCGAGTGAAGGCGCGATGTCGGTATTGCGACGGGGTCTCGCGATCTCGCCAGAACTCCGAGTGGGCATTCGGGTCAGCATGGGGTTCGCGTTTCTTTCAGCGTTTGGCCGGTTGGTGATTCCAGTACTAATGCAGCAGATCTTGGACAAGGGTGTGCGCGGTTCCCAGGGATTTCGGCCCGAGATCGTCTACCCGGTGGGAGGTGTCGGCATTTTGCTGGTGGTAGGTGTCGCATTTATGCAAAAGGCCACGTATCTGCGGTTTCTGCGCGCGGCGGAGAACTCGCTTGCGGGCCTGCGGGTTCGGGTGTTTTCACATATCCATCGGCTGTCGATTGCAGAACACACTGACTCGCGCAAAGGCATACTTGTCGCACGGGTCACCAGCGATATCGAGACACTTGCACGCTTCGTGCAGTGGGGTGCGATGTCGTGGATTTTGAATAGCACTTTGCTTGTGCTGACGATCGCGGTGATGTTTGTGTATTCGTGGCAGTTGGCGTTGGTCGTAGTTGTGAGCTTCCTGCCCGTGATACCGGTGTTTCGTATTCTGCAACGCAAGCAACTCGCGGCATACGACCAAGTGCGTACTGACACATCTGAAATGTTGTCGGAGATATCTGAAGTAGTAACAGGATCGGCTGTGATCCGCGCGTATGGGTTGCAACGGCGCTCGAGTCGTCGGATTGCTCGTCGAGTCGACAATGTGTATCGATCGCATCTGCGCGCGGCAAAGTACTTCGCCATGATGTTCCCGCTAGGCGATTTTTTCGCTGCCATCGCTATCGCTGCGGTTACCGCGACGGCTGCGTTTCACGGCAAGGGTTGGGGCCTAGACGTCGGCGAAATGATTGCGTTCCTATTTCTCACATCGTTGTTATTGAATCCAGTTGCCGAACTCAGCGAAATTCTCGACCAGACGCAGACGGCGATCGCCGGTTGGCGCAAAGTGCTGGCGGTGCTCGACGTGCCGATAGATGTAACTGAGCCAACCTCTGAACTCGTCCGCCCACTGCCAAGCGGTGCGTTGTCGGTCGCCGCGCATCATGTGGAGTTCGCGTATCGAGCGGGTGCTCGCGTGCTGCGAGACGTCAACGTGTCGATCCCCGCGGGCACGCGGGTTGCGATTGTGGGCGAAACTGGCAGCGGCAAGACAACGTTTGCGAAACTGTTGTGTCGGTTGGCCGACCCAGTGAGTGGAACGATCGCGGTCGGCGGGATCGATCTGCGGTCAGTGGCTGCAGAGGATCGTCATCGTGCAATTCGGCTCGTTCCGCAAGATGGATTCTTGTTCAACACGACGATCCGTGAAAACGTCTTGCTGGGTCGTCTCGGTGCCAATGATGCCGATGTCGCTGCTGCTTTTGCTGCCCTCGATCTTGATTGGTGGATCAACCGCTTGCCGGATGGCCTCGATACCGAAGTTGGCGAACGTGGCGACAACTTGTCGGTAGGTGAGCGGCAGCTAGTAGCCCTCGCTCGCGCGCAGCTTGCCGACGCAGGGGTGCTCATTCTCGACGAGGCCACGAGTGCAGTCGACCCAGAAACAGAGCGGGCGTTGACTGACGCCCTGCTGCGAGTGTCGCGCGGCCGTACAACGATTTCGATCGCGCATCGCCTATCGACAGCCGAAGCCGCGGACCTTGTGTTGGTGTTCGACGGTGGCGAGCTCGTCGAAACTGGCCACCACGATGAACTCGTTACTGCGAATGGTGTTTACGCCGACCTTTACGCCAGCTGGATCCGCAACACGAGGAGCTAGCCGCGATCGGTATTGCGCCAGACCACTGGACAATCGTCACTGTCGAGAAGTTGGCCATTGCTGACGTGTTCGTGATGCGGTTTTTTCGGTGCGCCACTTCGGATGAGGTACCGAGCGTCGTCGCCGCAGTATCGCACTGAAATCGCCCGACGCCTGCGGGCCGTTGTGGTGTTGCCGCCTGCAGCGTGCAACGTGCGGGCGTGGTGCACTGTGAGGTCGCCAGGGCCAAGGTCATAGGAGATCAACTCGGCCTCGCCGCTGCGTGCGAGAGCCTCAATGTCAGGCACCGATTCGCCCTGCGTTCCAGGAATATCCATGGTGGTCACAAACAAGTTCGGGCGATAAATTTCGCCGCGGTGCGAGCCCTTCACGAAGCTCATCGCCCCGCTTGCTTGGTCGACTGCATCGAGTGGAATCCAAGATGTACATAGTTGGCTTCCCTCGACATGAAAGTAACCAATGTCTTGGTGCCAGGCAGTGCGCTCGCGGGTGCCAGGTTCCTTCACCAACACGCTGTCTTCCCAAAGATTGATCTTGGATGACCGCAGGAGCTGACCGATGATCGCGGGTAGCGGTGAGTCGCAGGCAAACGATCGGAACGCTTCGTGGTCTCGCCAAGAATCAACGCCGCTGCGAAATGCCCCACGCTGCGTAGTTGGTGTTGGCTCGGAGAGCACCACTTCACCGCTCGCAGCCAACGCGTCGCCCATCGCGCTCATGTCGGCCATCGTGGGTTCGTTGAGCAGCGCATCTATTGGCGCTGCCATTGCACTGATGAGATCAATGTCGAGGATCCCGTACAGACAGACCACTCCGTCGCGCCAGAAGGTTTCGATCTCTTGTGCAGTGACTGGCCGCATCCGACAGAGATTAATGCAGCGGGTCGAGCGGAGTTCGCGACGTATCGTGGTGGTCGTATGGGTGCGTTGGAAGTTGCCGGGCTGCGCTACGCGATGCCGGGTGGCTCCGATTTGTTTCGTGACGCGGGTTTTCGGGTCGGCGATGGCGAACATATCGCTTTGATCGGCGCCAACGGCACCGGCAAAACGACCTTGTTGCGGCTGATCGCCGGTGAACTCACGCCCAACAAGGGCACGGTCAGGGTCTCGGGCGAATTGCGCTACATGCGACAGCTTCTGGGTGGTGCCGAAACCGCAGTTTCAGTTCGAGATCTGTTGGTGTCGCTTTCGCCACGCGCGATTCGCACCGCAGCTCAAGTATTGGCGTCGACCGAGGCGCGGTTTGGCGAAACGCCGACCGACGCGGTTGGAATGGCGCTCGCTCGAGCGCATCAGGCCTGGGGCGATGCCGGAGGTTGGGACGCGGAAATTGCGTTTGATACGTGCACCACTATTGCGCTGCGGGCTTCGTATGAAGCTGTCGCTGATCGGCGGCTCTCTACGTTGTCGGGGGGTGAACAGAAGCGTCTCGCGTTGGAGTACCTCGTGCGCAGTGACGCGGATGTTCTACTCCTTGATGAACCCGACAATTTCTTGGATGTTCCTGCGAAGGAATGGCTTGAAGACACGCTGAACGCGTGTGACAAGACGATTCTGTTTGTAAGCCACGATCGCGAACTTCTTGCCCGCGTTGCAACAAAGATTGTGACGCTCGAAGGGCTTGTGACGTGGACTCATGGCGATACGTTCGGCACGTACCATCAGGTGCGCGATGCCCGCCTTGAACGCATTGACGAAGAACATCGGCGGTATTTGGAGCAGCGCAAGAAGCTCGAAGCCGAACTCACCGAATATCGACGAAGAGCACAACGCAGCGATGTTTTCGCATCGAGGGTGCGAGCGGCCAAAACCAAAATCGAACGGCACGAACAGGCCGCACCCCGCGACCGCGTGGAGCAGCAGCAGATCGATATTCGATTGGGTGGCGACCGCACGGCCAAGCGTGCTGTCGTGTGCGAGTCACTTGAACTCTCGGGCTTGACCGATCCGTTTGACGCGGAAGTGTGGTTCGGCGAACGAGTTGGCATCATTGGTCACAACGGAACCGGTAAGAGTCATTTCTTGCGGTTACTCGCGGGCGAGGCTATCGAGCACGAAGGAGCGTGTCGGCTTGGATCGCGAGTTGTGCCCGGATATTTCAATCAGATGCATGAACAGCCGGCGCTCAGTGAGTGCTCGCTGTTGGAAGCCTTGTTGGACCGGGGACAGGCTCGTGGGGCCGCGATGGCGAACTTGCGCCGTTACGAACTGCACGGTTGTTGGGAGCAACCATTCGCAACGCTGAGTGGAGGGCAGCAGGCACGCTTTCAGGTGCTGTTGCTTGAACATAGCGGGGCGACCTTGTTGTTGCTTGATGAACCCACCGACAACCTCGACCTTGCTTCCGCGGATGCGTTAGAGGCGGCAATTTCGCAGTTTCAAGGAACCGTCATCATGGTCACACACGATCGTTGGCTGATGCGATCATGTGATCGTTTCTTGATATTCGGACGCGATTGCGCGGTGCGAGAATCGGACGAACCTCTGTATCGCTGAATCACGGTGGTGTTAGAGCAGGCCTCGCGATCGGCCAATCGCGACTGCTTCGAGCTTCGAATGTGCTCCGAGCTTTTTGATGATGCGCTGCACATGCGTTCGCACCGTGTTCAGTGAGATGTGCATGTCTTCAGCGACTGCAGCAGTTGAGGCTCCGCTACCGAGTGCTTGCAATATTTCTGCTTCGCGGGCAGTGAGGTTGAACACATCGAGAGCGCTGCTGCGTTCTTTGTTCGCGGCTTCGACATCGCTCGTAATCAGATGATCGCCGCTAACGATGTTGCGCATCGTTTGGATGAGTTCGTTCGCGGCGCGGTCTTTGGTGATGAACGCATCGCAGCCCGCGGCCATAGCCTCTTGTGCGCCTGCAGGCCGGTTGACGCCCGTGAGCAAGAGAATTCGTACTTCCGGCGAGACCGATCGCAGATGCGCGGCGAGCGTGGTGCCGTCGCCGTCTGGGAGCTGGTAATCCAGCACGCACAAGTCGGGGCGAGCATCCGCGATTGTCGTCAGTGCTTCGCTGGCGCTGTAGGCGGTGCTGACGACCTCGAAATCTTCTTCCATCCCGAACAGCCTCGCGAGGCTCTGGGCAAACATTCGATGGTCGTCGACGATCATGACACGGTTCATTGGACATTGAGTTTGTCACACGGCTACGGTCCGTGCCTGACAATGCCATCGACACCGGTGGGAGAGCATCATGGCGGGCAACCGCTCGGATGCGCCGAAGGAGCAACCTCCCCGGAATCTCTCAGGCCAACGGACCGCCGGTTGAGGCAACTCTGGAGAGCAAGGCGGAAGCGTGCGGAGACGCTGAAACCTTCACCGACGAGGAAAGCCATGCCCGCAGTTCGGTCGTGTGCGAATCTTTCAGGTCAACGGACAGAGCGGGGAGCCCAAGACCCGGTGGGCGCAGCTTGGCTGTGTCGGCCCTATTTCGGAGGCTCCTGTGCCGCACAATGTCCAACCAATCGAAACGCTCGACGACTCGCGCGACTTTCTTGCGCGCCACATCGGCCCAGACACTGGTGATATTGCCGCGATGCTCTCGGCCCTCGGTGTGGCGTCACTGCAGGAACTCGCGAACTCGGCGGTGCCTGCATCGATTGCGGATGCTGAAGTACTGCAGTTGGGGTATGCGATGAGCGAACGTGCCGCGTTGTCGCGGCTCCGTGAATACGCGGATCGCAATGAGGTATTTACTTCGTTGATCGGGCTTGGATACTCCGACACCGTTACCCCTCCTGTCATTTTGCGCAACGTGTTGGAAAATCCGGCTTGGTACACGGCCTACACGCCGTACCAGCCCGAAATCAGTCAAGGACGGCTCGAAGCACTGATCAACTTCCAAACGGTGATTGCTGAGCTCACGGGCATGGAGCTCGCCAATGCGTCGTTGCTCGACGAACCAACTGCGGCGGCAGAGGCGATGACACTGTTGCGACGCATCAATAACAAAGGTATAGCGACGTTCTTCATCGATCATGAGGTCTTACCGCAGACCATCAACGTCGTCACGACACGCGCGGAACCGCTCGGGATCAAGATAGTGGTGGCCGATCCTGCGACCTTCGCCGGGGACGCGTTCGGCGCGTTGCTGCAGTATCCGGGCACGAGCGGCGTGGTGCGTCACATTGGCCCGATGATCGAACGGTTGCAAGGCCGCGGAATTCGGGTTGCCGTCGCGGCAGACCTACTCGCTTTGACGCTGCTCACGCCGCCGGGCGAACTCGGTGCAGATGTGGTGGTGGGTTCTGCTCAGCGATTCGGAGTGCCGCTTGGTTTCGGTGGCCCTCACGCTGGCTACATGGCAGTCAAGACTTCGCAACAGCGCCAGCTCCCTGGCCGTTTGGTCGGTGCGTCGATCGATGCACACGGGCGGGTCGCTTATCGCCTCGCGTTGCAGACTCGTGAACAACACATTCGGCGCGAAAAAGCCACGAGCAATATCTGCACAGCGCAGGTGCTGTTGGCGGTCATCGCCGGCTTGTACGCGGCGTATCACGGCCCTGACGGATTGCGGCGCATCGCGCGGCGAGTGCATCGCCTTGCGTGCGCGTTGGCAGGTGGGCTGCGCGAAGGTGGAATACAAGTAGTGCACGATGCCTTTTTTGACACTGTGACGGTGTCCGTTCCCGGACATGCCGAGGCCGTTGTTGCTGCGGCGGCTACACAAAGAATCAATCTGCGCTTCGTTGATACCGATACGGTCACGATCGCGCTCGATGAAACGACGACTCCCGAAATTGTGGCGCAGGTCTTGCGCGCCTTTGACATCGAGTGCGACATCGCCGCGCTGATGAGTTCTGCGGTCGCGTCGATTCCCGAAGAACTACGACGCACAAGCGGGTTTTGCGAGCACGAAACGTTTCGTCGTTATCGAAGCGAAACCGAAATGATGCGGTACCTGCGTACTCTCGCGGATCGTGATTTGGCACTGGACCGCACGATGATCCCGCTCGGGAGCTGCACGATGAAACTCAATGCAGCCGCCGAAATGGACCCGATCACTTGGCCGGAATTTGGAGCAATCCATCCGTTTGCGCCGAGTTCACAAACGGCTGGGTACCGAGCGATGGTGCACGAACTCGAAGATTGGCTCGCCGCCATTACGGGCTACGACGCGGTCTCGCTGCAACCGAATGCAGGATCGCAGGGCGAACTGGCAGGGCTCCTCGCAATCCGCAAGTATCACCATGAACGCGGCGAGAGTGGTCGCGATGTGTGTCTCATCCCTGCTTCGGCCCATGGCACGAATGCGGCAAGTGCCGCAATGGCCGGACTTGACGTGGTGGTCATCAAATGCGACGACCGTGGCAACGTCGATGTTGATGATCTGAAACAACGTGTTGGAGAGTATCAGGCTCGACTCAGTGTCTTTATGGTGACGTATCCCTCCACGCACGGCGTGTTTGAGGATCACATCGTCGATATTTGTGAGCTCATCCACGACAACGGCGGTCAGGTGTATCTCGATGGAGCGAATCTCAATGCACTGGTTGGTCTCGCCGCGCCGGGCAAATTCGGCGCCGACGTATCTCATCTCAATTTGCACAAGACGTTTTGTATTCCGCATGGCGGTGGCGGCCCTGGCATAGGGCCAGTGGCGGTTCGTGCGCATCTTGCTCCGTACCTACCGAATCATCCACTCGTCGCCGAGGCTGGTCCGAGAACGGGAGTCGGTGCGATATCGGGAGCACCTTGGGGCTCGGCTGGGATTTTGCCCATTCCTTGGATGTACATCGCGATGATGGGTGCCGAAGGGCTCACGGATGCAACCCAAATTGCGATATTGAATGCGAACTACATCGCGCATCGGCTCGACGCCGCATTTCCAGTGCTGTATCGCGGCGCGAACGGTCGCGTCGCGCATGAGTGCATCATTGATCTTCGTGACATCACCAAAGAAACCGGCGTGACGGTGGACGATGTCGCGAAACGATTGATCGCCTACGGCTTTCATGCGCCCACGATGTCATTTCCTGTGCCGGGCACGTTGATGATCGAACCGACCGAATCGGAATCATTGCGGGAAGTTGATCGGTTTTGCGATGCCATGCTGTCAATCCGTGCTGAGATCGATCGAGTGGCAATGGGGGAGTGGCCCGCGGATGACAATCCGTTGTGCAACGCTCCACATACGGCCATCGACGTGACGAGCGACGACTGGTCACATCCATACTCGCGCGAGCTTGCTGCCTACCCCAGCGACGCGCAACGCTCCGTGAAGTATTGGCCTCCGGTGAGTCGCATCGACGGCGCATACGGCGATCGCAACGTGTTCTGCAGTTGCGCTTGATTGTTGCGCCTACTTCGTCCGGCGCGGCGGGTGACTAGCGCCCCATTTTGCTCGTCCCTCGCTGCTGGGTTCGCCACGTCACCGCTTGTCTATTGCGCCTACTTGTCGTTTGCGGCTACTGGTTGAAGAGGCTGTCGGGTGCGTACGCATCGGTTTTGACTGATCGATGATGGATAAGCCATCGCCCGGATTGTGCGTCACGCCCAAAAGCATCACGGTAACGACCCCAATGATCAAGACCGTTGTTGGTGAGCACTTGAAAATAGGAATTTGCAGTAGCTGACATCGTCGACGTGACTTCTATCAGCGTGTTGGTTACGCAATGGCGCAGCAACGTCAAATTGTTAGGTGTGCGAGTGGAGCCCGCGACGGAGGAAAAAAAGGCCAGCATCGCGGTACGTCCAATGTGGGTGTCGCCATCGACGATGTGCAGTGCACCGTCGGCGTGGAAACACGCCACCATTTCTGGGTATTGGCCGCGGTCGCCCGCGTGGTTGTACCGGGCAATTGTGTCGCGAATCGATTCGCGAATTATGAGCTCGTTGTTGTCCACGACACAACGTTACGCGGCGGCAACCCGCTGCCGCACCGCTGAGTCGAGGAAGTCTTGAAACGAGACGCGATTGTGTGCAGGGTGCTGTGGTGCAACGTAGTCGTAGGTGTCAATGCGGCACTGTGGCTCGAAGCTTGCTTCGTTCTTGACCGCCGCAAGTGGCGGATGCACTTGTAGCGCTCTGAACGCATTGAGGGTGTGTACGAAAGCTTCTGCGTCGCCACCTCGATCAGGATGAGTGGCAAAGGCCTGTCGGCGAAAGGCACGGCGTACATCGTCGTGGGTCGAGTGCTCGGCTACGCCGAGTAACGCGCGAGCGCGGGTTCCATCCATGGTGCTGACCGTCCGTGGTCTCGAAAGCTAAGTGACACTTCGTCCTGAAGTGCACGTCTTCATCGGCGACCGGTGCGGTGAGTGAAGCGCCCAGCTGAGTATTGATCGCTCCGCGTGGCAAACGTCACGCGGCGGTTGGTGGCAAGAAATCCTCTCAAGTGGGGAACTGAACGAGGCAGGGAACCCGTCAGACGACCAACTTCAATCCAAGCTGTACCTACAGAAAAGGTATATGAACATGCATGTTTCTACGCCAACACATAGTCAAGACAAGCGAGGACTTCGTCTAGGAGCCATAGGAATCGTGGCCGGGGCCCTCATGGTCGCCGCTCCGGCGCTTGCCAACTCTGGTGACACCACTGTGAGTTCCCCCGCCAAGTCGAATCCAGTTGTACAACCCGATCCAGGGCATGGCGACGGTGCGGAGCGGCTGCGCCCTACCCACAATGTTCGAAATCCGATCTATTCAAACTTCGATCCGAACGAGGCGCGGGCCACTCGCAACGGTGTTCGGGTGTTTCTTTGGGGTGGAGTTTCGCCGTGCTTCGCACTCGACAGCTACACCGTTGTGGAGAATCGCAAGCAGGTTACGATCGCGTTGCGGACTGGTGCGCTCAAGACCCGAGAGCCGGTTGCCTGCATCGAGATTGCAAAGCGCTACTACGTTGACATCAAGCTGCGCGCGCCACTTGGAGACCGCACAGTCATCGACGCTGCGCCGGTGTCGATCGACGAGTAGTAGCTCGGACGTTGTGACATCAGCACTAACGCACTGATTCGAGTGCAACCACAGGACTCGTCGCATTGACGCTGCCGAAGTCGAGTGCGTCCCCGAAGTTCAAGATGGTCCCGTTGGCCTGTGCAACCCAATAGCCTTTGCCAGAACTTGACACGGTGATGGCCATTGATCCGTTGACGTTGCACAGGCCGCTGCGCGCCGGTGAGCCGTACGACTTGGCGTCGCCGGCAGCGATCACGGTGCCGTTGTCAGCCACGAGCCAGTACCCGTCGCCGGTCTTGGTTGCGACAATTGCACGCACGACACTGTTGGGCTTCGTTGTGATTGGTGCGGCGGGAGCATCACCGAAGTTCAGGACCCGACCATCGGATGCTGCGATCCAGTAGCCCTTGCCTGTTGGGGTCGGCGTCATTCCAACGGCAGTCGCTGAGCCCAGCCGCGAATAGCCCGAGCCTTGGAATGCGGCGTCGCCGAAACTAAAGATCCCACCATCATCGGCGTACAACCAGTAGCCCTTGCCCGTAGGCGTCGGTGTGATTCCCGCGATCGGCGCGTTCAGTTTCATGCCGCCGGTCGAACCAAAGAACCTTGCATCACCGTAGGTAAACACGCCGCCGTCACGAGCAATGAGGTAATAACCCTTGGATGTTTTGGAGGCTCGGACGCCGAGCATCGGGCCCCAAAGCTTGAGCTTCGAAGTGTCGCCGAGATTGGTCGCCGAACCCAGTGCCCGCACAACGCCGAACTTGTCGACTGCGAGAAGTCCTTTGGCACTCGTTGGGTCTTCGGTTGGTGACGGGTTGCTTCCCGCGCTGCACCAAGTGGTGTTGATTGCAAGGCCTTGGGCAAGGCGCAGGCTGGCCCACGGATTGATCGCGACGCCGGATGGGCGATGCTGTTCGAAATGAAGATGTGGCGTGGAGAACTCAGCGTTGCCACTGTCGCCCATATACGCGATGTGCTGGCCAGCTTTGACTTTTGATCCCACGACGATGCCCGGCGCAAAACGGTATGCAGGAGGATTCAGGCCGTCGTCGGTGCCGGGCGTGTCGTTGTTGACATGCATGTACCAGTACGACCAGCCGGCGGCGTCGGTAACGACGACGTAGTTGCCCGCGCTTCCACCGGTATCGATTTGGAGTTTCGTGACGGTGCCAGCGACTGCGGACAAGAGCCGCGACATCCGCTTGCCAATCAGGTCTTGACCCTGGTGCCGCCTCGAGCAGTTAGCGCCCCGGCAGGCACCCCAACTGTCGGTGTAACTCACTGCTTCTTGGACCGGAAACGCGATCGTTCGGTACTCAGGTAGCCCTGGGTTGTTCGCAGCAGCCCCGGCTGCTACAGCCAATCCGGTGCCTCCGACAGTCAGAGCTGCGAAGAGCGCAATTGCTCTGGTGCTGCGGGGCGCGTGCGCTGATGTAGCTCGCCGCGGCGACAGTTTGTGATTGGCGCGAAATGACACTCGGGATCCCCCTCGTTGGACCCTTCTTGATCGGCGTTTTGGCTGTGACACTTGACTAACTCGCCGAGTTATTGGCTGCGCAGGTCCAGTTGTACAATGGTTACCGACTAGTAACGTGTAACTACGGGACATGCTCGTGTCCCGACCCAGGAGACCAACATGGCTGAATTTTCGCTCGACCTCAATGAAGATCAAGAGACGTTGAAGCAATGGGTTCACGATTTCGCGAAGAATGTGATTCGCCCCGTCGCTGCGGAGTACGACCAAAAAGAAGAAACGCCGTGGCCGGTCATTGAAGAAGCCGCACGCATCGGGCTCTACACGCCGGAGTTTTTCGCGGAGGCGTTCGGTGACCCAACGGGCCTTACGCTCGCTATTGCATCCGAAGAACTCGCTTGGGGCGATGCAGGTTGCACGCTCGCGCTGCTTGGCACGACGCTCGGTCTTTCTGGAATTCTTGGCAACGGCACCCCCGAACAAATCGGTGAGTGGTTGCCACAATGTTTCGGAACTCCCGACAAGATTCAGATGGCCGCCTTCGCGGTGAGTGAACCTGACGCTGGTTCCGACGTGTCGTCGCTGCGCACGCGCGCTGTATACGACGAAGCCAAAGATGAATGGGTTATCAACGGGACGAAGACCTGGATCACCAACGGCGGTATGACGAAGGTACCAACGGTGCACGTCGTTGTTGCTGCGGTTGAACCAGCATTGAAATCACGGGGTCACGCATCGTTCGTCGTTCCTCCGGGCACACCGGGCTGTGAAATGGGTCAGAAGTTTTCGAAGATGGGTATTCGCGCATCGCACACTTCAGAGGTTGTGTTCACAGACTGTCGCGTGCCGGGTTCGTGCCTGCTTGGAGGCAAAGAAAAACTTGATGCCCGCTTGGCACGAGCGCGCGAAGGCAAGAGCTCACGGGTGCAGGCAGCGATGGCAACCTTTGAAGCGTCGCGTCCGTTGGTTGGTGCGCAAGCAATTGGTATTGCCCGCGCGGCATATGAGTATTCGCTTGAGTACGCCAAAGAACGGGAAGCCTTTGGTCGCAAGATCATTATGAATCAAGGCATCGCGTTCAAACTTGCTGACATGAAAATGCACATCGACGCAGCTCGTTTGCTGGTGTGGCGTGCGTGTTGGATGGGTCGCACTGGCAAGCAGTTCGTTTCCGGTGAAGGCTCGATGAGCAAGCTCTATGCCGGTGAAGTTGCCGTGCGTGTCACCGATGAAGCAATTCAAATTCTCGGTGGTGCGGGCTACGTCAAAGAGCACCCGGTAGAACAATGGCATCGTGACTCGAAGATCTACACGATTTTCGAGGGCACCAGCGAGATCCAACGCCTGGTCATCGCTCGCGCCATCTCTGGCCTGCACATTCCCTGATTTTCACTCGGGCAGCCACTGTTGTCCTTTCCTGCACCGTTTCGGTGCGAAAACGGACAACGGTGGTGCGCGGTCGGTGGTCTGTGGCGCGTAGCTACGCGCTGCCCCAGGTTTTGAGGCGTTCGCAGACTGCCATGGTGAATTCGGCGGCGGGCACTCCATCGAATGCTCGATGATCCCAGGTAAGGCTCAGCGTCACCACTTTGGTCTTCATTGGGAGGTCACCGTCCCATCGCACTTCGTCGCGCAGGCGACCGACGCCAAGTATCGCCGTGTTCGGTGGATTGATTACGGGCGTAAACGCATCAACGCCGTATGCGCCGAGCGCTGTTACCGAGAACGTGCCGCCCTCAACTTCATGGCGCAACAGGGAACCCGACCGTGCTGCGCTTGCTAGTCGAGTTGTTTCTTCGCTCAACGTTTGCAGGGCAAGAGTGTTCGTGTGCTTGATGACTGGCACGACCAAGCCGCCCGGCAACGCGACAGCTAAGCCGACATTGATGTCGGGCAGCAACGCGAGCGATCCGCCCGCGATCTGGCTGTTGACGACCGGATGATCTTGTAGTGCGGTTGCCACAGCTGCGACTACATAGTCGGTGTAGCTCGCCCGTGTGGTCGGATCGCTTTCCTCCCGGTGCGCAACTACTGCGTCCATGATGGCATCCATCGTCAAGGTGAGTTGCGCCATTGCTTGTAACGATTCATACATTCTTGATGCGATCGTTCCGCGCATGCCCGTCAAGGGAATCGTCGACGAGGGGATTTGGAGTAATGCCGCCTCAGGGGGCGCAGTGTTTGCGATCGTGGTGCTCTGGGCTTCCGCGAGGCGCTCGCGAACGTAGCGTTCGACGTCGACTCGATCGACTCGTGGGTTGGGCCCTCTTGCTTGCACGTCGCGCACATCGATACCAAATCGTTGAGCGATCTGGTGTGCGGCATGAGTCGCATCCGTATAGATCAGAGATGAGTGAGGTGCCAAGCCGCTTGACGCTGCGGCCTCGACGTCTTCGGAAACAATTCTTCCGCCGGGGCCGGTGCCCACGAGCTGCGACAAATCGATACTGTTCGACGCGGCAACTCGGCGGGCATTGGGTGACACAAACTGACGCGTTCCGTCGGTGCCGGTTTGGCGCTTCGGAGTGTGTGAAGCGACCGTATCGAGTGGCGGGGCGCTCGGCTGGGTGCTGGGCGCAACCTTGGCAACAGGGGCCGATTCGCCCACTGCGAGAAACCAACCAATGCAGTCGCCACAATCAATTGTTTCGCCTGCATTGGCACTGATGTGCAGGATCCCTGAGCCGCTTGCTTCGATATCGGTGTCGACCTTGTCGGTTTCGACAACCAGCACCGCTTCGCCTTGTTGCACGTTGGCGCCGTCGGCTACCAGCCATTCGACGATGCGGCCCGACTCCATGGTGAGGCCGAGCTTCGGCATTTGGAATTCGACGGCCATGATCAGCGTGACATGCCAGGGACCGGACGATGCAAGGTGGCTCGCACCTGCGCGGCGATGCTGTGAGCGTCGGGAATGTATGCAGATTCGAGCGCGGGACTAAACGGAATCGGAGCGAATGGTGCTGCAACGCGAGCGACCGGCGCGTCGAGATAGTCGAAAGCGTGCTCTTGGATTTGCGCCGCGAGCTCTGCACCGAGGCCGCCCGAACGAACGGCTTCGTGCACGATCACCACGCGATTCGTTTTGCGTGCGGAGGTGAGCACGGTGTCGAAGTCGATCGGGCTTACGGTGCGCAGATCGATCACTTCGCAGTCGATATCTTGGTCTTCAAGAAGCTTCGCCGCGGCGAGGGCCTCGATCGCCATACGGCTATACGCGATGAGCGTCACATCGTTGCCCGTTCGAGTAACCGTTGCGGAGCCGAGGGGGATCTCGTACGCGGCCTCGGGCACAAACCCCTTGATTCCCAGCAGTTTCTTGTGCAATACCACGATGGTGGGATTGTCGTCGCGAATCGCCGAGATGGTCAGCCCTTTGAGATCGTAGGCGTTGGCAGGCATCACGACCTTCAGCCCAGGCACATGACACAGCATGGCTTCCAAGCTCTGACTGTGTTGTGCCCCCGCCGATAAACCTGCACCGCCCATAGTGGTGATAGTGAGCGGCAACGTGGCGTTGCCACCAAACATGTACTTCAACTTCGCGGCCTGATTCACAATCTGATCCATCGCGACGAGCACGAAATCCATGAACATCAAGTCGACGACCGGCCGCAGACCAACGACCGCCGCGCCGATGCCGAGCCCGATAATCGCTTGTTCAGAAATCGGCGTGTCGACCATGCGATCTTCGCCGAACACGTCGAACAACCCATCGAAACTGTGAAAGACACCACCGGTGCGGCCAACGTCTTCGCCCGCGACAAATACGCTCGGGTCCACTTCCATTACCTGACGCAAACCTTCGGTAAACGAGTGCAGATAAGAAAGTTCTCGTTCGCTCATGTCCGAACTCCAACTGGCGCTGAATCGGAGCTTTCGGTGTAGACGTTGTCGAGCAACCCGCTCGGGTCGGGGAGCGGGCTGGATTCTGCGAACGCGATCGCTTCGCCGATCTCGGCCGATATTGTCGCGCGCGTCGCGTCGATGCTGGCCTGGGTCGCGACGCCATTGCTGATCATCGTCGTCTCATGTGCGGCAATCGGATCGCGCGCTCGCCATAGCGCGACTTCGTCGTCGCTGCGGTACTTCATTCCGAGTGTCTGTATTCCATGATGGTTGTAGTACCGGTAAGTCTTACATTCGAGAAACGCCGGTCCGTTGCCCGAGCGAATTGCTGCGAGGGCATCAACAGTTGCTTCGAATACGGCGAGGGCGTTCATCCCATCGACGATCGTCGCAGGCATGCCATACGCGGCTGCTCGTTGCGCGACGTCGTCGATCGCCATAGTCTTGGAGCGCTGCGTATATTCCGCATACTCGTTGTTCTCACAAACGAAGAGCACGGGCAGCTTCAGTGCTGCAGCCATATTCGCGGCTTCGTGGAATGCCCCGATATTTGTGGTGCCATCGCCAAAAAACGCCACAGATACGGTTTCGTTCTTGCGGTATTTATTGGCAAAGCCCGCACCGACCGCGATCGGAATCCCTCCTCCGACAATGCCGTTCGCACCCAACATGTTGAGCTCAAGGTCGCAGATATGCATTGAGCCACCCTTGCCCTGGCAGTAGCCAGTGGCTTTACCCATGAGTTCGGCCATCATCTTGGCGAGATCGCCGCCCTTGGCGACCAGGTGGCCGTGGCCGCGGTGTGTCGAGCTGATTTGGTCTTCATCGCGCAGCGCGACACATACGCCGGCCGCGACAGCTTCCTGACCTACGTAGAGGTGTACGAAACCGGGGATCTTGTTGGCCTCGAAGATTTTTCCGGCCGACTCTTCAAAAAATCGGATACGCACCATGCGCCGATGGAGATCTTCGATGGTTGCTTGATCGACGATGTTGGGTTGTGCGGTCATTCGGTGGCTCCAAAGGCCCAGCGGATTGCTCGACGTAGAAGTTCGTAATATTGGGCAGTTTCCCAAGAACATCGTTCGATGGTCGGGTAGTAGTCCTGCAACGGCGCCATGTCGTAGTGGCCGCGGCAGTGGCCAAGTGTGTTGTACAGCACAGCACCATTGCCGAGCGGTCGTAGATATTGCACGAGCCGTTCGCCCGAGCCGCTGTTCCAATCGGATTCGGCGAAGCTGGGGGTCTCGCCAAGCCAGTGCGTGCGGAGCAACACTTCGAGTGCATCTGGGTCGAGGTGCTCCATCAGGTATAGCTCATCACGAGTTATGAACGAATCGATACCCGCGACCAACCAGTGATCCGGGCTCGCGTTTTCGACAGTGAATGGACCTATCTCTGGGTGCGCGATGAACTGGCTCCCCAAGGTGTGCGCGAAGCTTGCAAAGCAACGAGGTGCTTCAACCCCCGCGGGTCGAGGGTGATCGAGGGCGGCGTTGGTGCCGTGCAGCGCAACCCAACGCCCACCGCGCTCGACCCATTCGCGCAGCGCAGCCTGGCTTGCCTCGTTGGGACGCACATCACAGGTGTAGCTGATGATCGCATCGGCCGCCGACAGTGTTTGAACGTCGTCCCAATTGTGGCGTACCGACACGCGCGCACGGTCGTGTTCGCTCAGTAGTTGGAGAAGCTCTCGACGAGCAAAATCGAAGTCGTGATACACGCCTCCTACGACGAGGCAAACATCGATTCGAGACGGTGGCACCCGGGGGTCGGTCATGGGCTGAATACTCAGATCCCGATACTCAGTAGTTGATGCGCTTGAGAAAACCGCCGTCGACCGTGACGTTGGCGCCATTGATGTGTGCGGCTGCATCGCTGGACAGGAACGCAACGACGTTGGCGATATCGCGAGCAGAACCCAGCCGCCCGGTCGGGTGTGACGCGACCGTCGCGTCATAGAACTCGGGTTTCGCAGCACGAATGTTGGCCCAATCTCCGCCATCGAACACGACGGGGCCCGGCGATACAACGTTGCACCGGATGCCGCGTGCACCGAGCACTTGCGCCTGACCCAACGTCCAGTTGGTCACTGCAGCTTTGAAGGCGCTGTAACTCCCCGAACCCGAGCCGAAGTGTTCCGCCGACGCGGTGGTTCCGATGCTGACGAGCGAACCACCACCATCGGCTTCCAAGATGTTTGCGGCGCTGGCAACTCCGCCGACGAGAGCCACCAAATCGGTTTCGAAGTTTTTCGACCAATCGGTCAGCACCTTTTGGGGTTTGCCAGATGTGTTGTGCACGTAGATATCGATGCCGCCGAGCTGCTCTGCGGAGTTCGCGACCCATGTTTCGATCGATGCGAGATCGGCCGCGTCGACAACGTCGCCCACGACCATGCCATGCTCAGACAGCTCGGCGATGGTCGCCTTGACCGCGTCGCCGCTGCGCGCGCAGATCGCCACTGACGCGCCTTCGGCGAGTAACACTTCAGCGATGGCGCGCCCGATCCCTTTGGTCGAGCCCGTCACCAACGCGCGCTTGCCCTTAAGTCCGAGATCCATTCGCTACTCCATAATTAATCGTGTGGTTAGTTATTCCACCACGCAAGGTGCTGAGAAGCAATTCCTGCGTGCGGTGTGACGGGTCAGCGAATGGCGTGGTTAACGCGGTAATTCGGACCACGGAATTGTCTTATCGGGCCGTGGCTCCATGGGGAGGCCAAGCACCCGTTCGCCAATGATGTTGCGCTGTACCTCGTCGGACCCGCCAGCAATGCGATATCCGGGGGCCCCGAGCACGTGTTCCCCCCATTCCCAGGTACCCCACGCTCCAGTGTCTGCCGTCAGATTCGGCCCAAGGATGCGCGTCACAACTCGTGACATTGTGGTCATGCCTTCGGTCCACATGAGTTTGCCCAACGACCCTTCTGGGCCGGGTGTGCCGCCGCGGGCCAGATCGGCGGCCCGTTGGTTGAGTAGTGCCTCGACTCGTTTATGGATGAACACCTTGATGAGATCCTGGCGCATGCCCGCATCATTAGTGACACCCATTGCGCGTGCAGTGGCCAAGAGATGCGACCACCTCCCACCGGGGCGATCGCCGCCTGCCGCACCAGTGGGATCACTGTGGTCGCGCTCGAAGCCAAGCGTCGTGACTGCCACCTTCCAGCCCTCGCCAACTGCCCCGAGCCGCATTGAATCCGCGATCCGACAGTCTTGGAAAAACACTTCGTTGAATGAACTACCGCCGCTCATTTGACGGATAGGGCGAATCTCCACCCCCGGCAAATCCATTGGGATGAGAAATGCAGTCATGCCTTTGTGTTTGGGCGCGCTTGGGTCGGAGCGGGTGATGAGCAAACCCCACTCGCTGAACTGTGCACCCGAGCTCCACACTTTCTGGCCGTTGACTATCCATTCATCTTCGTGGCGGTCGGCTCGGCACGCGAGCCCAGCGAGGTCGGAACCTGCGCCAGGCTCCGAAAACAATTGGCAGCACAGTTGCTCTGCTGCGAGGAACGCGCCCACGAATTGTGACTGCTGTTGTGGGCTTCCGAACACCGCAACTGTCGGAGAGATCAAGTCGGTTGTAACGCTGAACGACTCGTGGCTCGGCGGCACTCGATATCCACGTTCGAGAACCGCGAACGCTCGGGCGTGTTCCTTGGTGAGGCCGAGCCCACCGACCGCGGGAGTTTCGGTGATTGCGTGGTAGCCGCGTGTGGCTTTCAGCATGCGCCATCGTTGCGCGTCCGCAAGTAGCGCGCGTTCGTCGTCGAAGCTCAGTGCATGGAACACCGCGACGTTCATGTGTCCGTGGCCCCACACGACCTCGTGACCGTTGACGTCGTCGGAGGTGTCTTGGCCCAGGCGTTCGCCATGCGCCGCGAGCCAATGTGCGGCGTCAGCGGCAAACTCTTCAACGGATACGGTCACAGTTGCAAGGTAGTCGGGCCAGTGGCCAAGCTCCGATGGAACCGACGTGATGCGCTACTACGACCTACTGTTTCGGTGTGGCTTCGAAAGCTCCCCGCCTTGGCCGTCCGCCGTCATCGAGTTCTGCGGAGACCCGCGGCAGGATCATTGGCGTCGCTCGGCGATGCTTTGGCGATTATGGGTATGAGGCCACTACCAACCGGATGCTGGCTTCCGAAGCCGGAATCACGACCGCCGCGATTTACCACTACTTCGATTCGAAGCTTGACATCTATAAGGCTGTGCTCGACGAACTTCAAGAGCAGGTGTACGCGCGCTTCGCGCTCGCGGAACGCGAAGCCGACTCGTTTGTTGCCAAGCTGCGAGCGGTGTACGAGGTCGCTCACCAACTCAATCGCTCCGATCCAACGTTGGCCCGTTTTCTGGGCTCGGCGCGGATCGATCGGTTGCGCGACGCAGGTCTCGGTGCCGCACTGGGTCGAAGCGATACGAGAGGTGAAGGTTTCTTTGAGGCGATTGTCGACCGAGGCATATCGACTGGTGAGGTTGCGAAGGGTGATCGGGCCCGCCTCATTAGCTTTATCAGGGCGTTCAATATCGGCCTTACCGACGGATTGTCAGCAGATTTGCGCGAACACCGACGTGCCGTTGATGGATTCTTGCTGCTCATCGACGGATACGTCGCAAAGAACTAACCGCGCGGTTAGTATTTTGCCTTCGTCAGTAAATGGTTCAGCGAAATCCGGCGTCCCACGCTGGATTCATGCAGGGAGTGCCAGATGGGTCAACTTGAGGGACGGGTCGCCTGCATCACAGGCGGCACCCGTGGTATCGGTCGCGCCGTGGCTGAGGCGTTTCTTCGCGAGGGCGCGCAGGTCGTGGTCAGCGGACGTGATGCCGCCAAAGGCGCACAAGCGTTGGCCGAGATGGGCGCGGGGGACAACGCGCACTTCGTCGTCGGCGACGTGGCCGTGCGCGAGGACTGCGAGGCACTGATTCAAGCGACGGTCGATCGCTACGGCAAGATCGATATCTTGCATGCCAACGCGGGTGGCGCGGTCGACCCTGCACCGGTTGCTGCGATGACTGATGCAGCAATGCAAGGCACCTTGTTGGTCAATTATTGGCATACCTTTTGGTCGATGCGCGCCGCGCTCGCGTTCATGATCCCGCAGGGCAGTGGCAGGATCATTGCGACATCGTCGGTGGAAGGAAAGGTCGGCACTCCCGGCTTGTCGAACTATGTGGTCGCGAAGGCCGCGGTCAACGCGCTGGTGCGGACGTCCGCGAAAGAAGTTGGAACGCTCGGCATCACAATCAATGCGGTGTGCCCGGGCGCCATCGAAACTGATGCGATGCTCGACAGCGCACCAGCTGCGGCTGAATCTATGGGTATGACCTACGACGCTTTGAAGGACATGTTCGCGCAAGCGTCTGCGATCAAACGACTCAATGAGGTCGAAGACGTTGCTGAGGTGTTGGTGCTACTTGCATCCGATGCGGGTGCGGGTATAACCGGGTCGCTCATTTCAATCGACGGCGGCACGTCGCCATACTAACGCTCGTGCTATTCGCCCTTTCTAGCCGTACTAATGAAGCGGGAGCCCACAATGGGAAAGCTTGACGGAAAAGTTGCTGCAATCACAGGCGGAACGCGCAGTATCGGACGCGGTATGGCCGACGCCTTCCTCGCAGAAGGTGCCAAGGTCGTCGTCAACGGTCGCAACGCGGAAAAAGGCGCTCGTTGTCTCGCTGAAATGGGCGCCGGCGACAACGCGGTGTTCTTCCAAGGCGACGCATCAAAGCAAGCCGACGTCGAAGGCATGGTCGACTTCGCAATTGCTCACTATGGCCAACTCGACATCTGTTGTCTCAACTCCGGTGGCGTCGACAAGACCGGACCTGTCGCTTCGATGAGCGACGAAGAGTGGCAACTTGAAATGGACTGGAATTTGAACCAAGTCTTTTGGGGTATGCGGCGTGCACTGCAACACATGATCCCACGAGAGACCGGGCGCATCATTGTGACCTCATCGGTTGAAGGCAAACTTGGTAAACCCGGCATCCCCGGGTACACCGCGGCGAAGCACGCCGTGAATGGTCTGGTGAAATCCGCGGCCCATGAGGTCGGCACATTGGGCATCACGGTCAACGCAATCTTGCCCGGACTGACCGAGACGGACAACCTCACCGAAAACGGCCCGGCATCGGCAGAAGCAATGGGCCTGGAAAGTTATGAGGCGCTCATTGATTTGTTCACACAGGGTGCTGCGATCAAGCGACCGAACAAAATTTCCGAAGTAGCTGCGGTTGCGTTGTTGCTTGCGTCAACCTCGGGCCGAAACATTACCGGCACATTGTTTCCCGTCGACGGCGGGACGATGCCCTACTAGGTGAGCGATCGGTTCACGCGCGATCTAATGGTCGGCGTCGGGTCTGGCGATTCGGTGGTGGGGCACCTGGGGCCCTGCTACCCAGCCGCAGAGTTGCGGGTCGCACTCCCGTAGCTCGCCTTCGAGCCAAGTGCCGTCGGGGCGAAAGCGGCCCCACCGCTCGCCGGCGGTGACGAGCAGCACCGGGGCGCTGGCTTCGCCGGTCGTCACTGTGGGGTCGCGTTCGTAGAGCGCGCCTGTGAGCGGGTGGTAGATACCTTTCACGTCGGCGCCTCGATCCATTGTGTGAGTTTTTGGTGTAGCCAACGAATTTTGGACTCTTGATAGTTCGCGAGTGTGACGCCGGGTTTGTGCGTCGCTTCGAGACCTCGCTGAACGTTCGCCATATTGAATAAGTCTTGGTTAAATACTTTGCCAAGCATGCCGAGCTCGGGGGCGTCGAGGAATGTCTCGGATTCGTTCAGGAAGTGCACGGGCACGTTGGCCGGGCGTTCACCTTGGAATGGCGCGAGGAACAAACACTCCATGATGGAGCTCCGGTGGTCGTCGCCGTTCGGCCGGAACCGATAGACGATGCGATTGAACGCACCCCACGGATGGAAATTGGGAAACACGGTGTAGTCGATGCTGTCCATCATTTCGGCGTCCGACATCTCGTCGACGCGATCCCCAACGGCTGACCGCCACCGATCCCTGCTCGCGCTTGCACCAACCGCGCGCATCGATTCGTCGTCGCCTACGGGTAGTGGTGACGCTTCATCGTGGCGTGTGTCGGTCATTGCTCGCATCATCTGATCTTGCGTTGGTGCCCAATCGAGTCGTGGGCTCGGTGAACCACCTGCGGTGACTACACGCGCGAAGTTGTCCCAGATGTCGACTTGGCTGTTGGTGTCGGCGAGATACGGCAGGATCTGTGGGTGCGTGGCACCAACGTGCAACGCCTCACAGAATGCTTCTTGCGCAATCTTCCAGTTCGCATGAATCACCTTTGCCACATGTGCCTGCGTGTAGCGGTCCGCAAGATCCCACACCGAAAATTGTTCAATGATTTCACCGAGAAATTGTTCCAACGGCTCCGCTTGAGGGTCGGGGTTGATCATCACAAAACCGGCCCATACGCCGACCCGGCATTCAGGAAGTGAGAATTGTTCATCTCGCACGTGGTCGAAATCCCAACGCGCCGGCACGTCTTTCAGCGTGCCGTCGAGGTTCCATGCAAAGCCATGAAACGCACAGCGAATTTCGCTACAACGCCCGGCGTGATCTTTGAGCTGTCGGCCACGATGGAGGCATGCGTTTGGATACGCCTTGATCGTGTCGCTATCGGTACGCACGACGATGTAGGAAGAACGTGCAATTTCGTAGATGACGTGGTCGCCAACCTCGGGGATGTCGCTATCTCGGCATGCGAACTGCCACAGCTTGGGCCAGAGCCGCTGGACTTCGAGATCATGCCAAGCCCGAGCGGTGTAGTGCGCGACATCGATGTCGTCGTTGCCGAGGTAGCGCGGCGATTCGAGACGCAGCACGTCGGGGACTGGGTGCGTGTCGGTGTCCAGTAGTTGTTGATAGCTGATGCCTGGTGAACGTGCCTCACCCGGCTGCGCCGTGGCGTCGTTCACGAAGCGCCCTTAGGCACGTAGTTCACCGTGCGATGCGTGCGACCGCCCGCGACCAAAATCAGTTGGCCCGTCACCCATGACGCAGCGTCGGAAGCGAGATACACCACAGCGGCGGCGATGTCGTCGGGTGTGCCGTTGCGGCCGAGTGGAATGGATGCTGTGATTTCTGCGAGTTTGGCGGCATCGTTGGTGAGCGTTTCAAGGAAGGCCTCGGTTACGACCGGTCCCGGTGCAACTCCATTGACGCGGATCTGGGGCGCCAACTCCAACGACAATGTTTGGGTCATGTTGTTCATACCAGCTTTGGCCGCCGCGTATGGCCCTGTCGACGGTGACCCTCTGGTGCCCGCGCCCGACGAGATGTTGACGATCGCACCGCCGTCGCTCATGTGCTTCGCTGCGGCCTTGCAGCCTTGAAACGCGCTTGTGAGGTTGAGTTCGAGTTGTGAACGGAACACATCATCCGGAGTATCAACCAACGCCCGGGTGGCTTTGTCGTCGGAGCCGCCGACGTTGTTGATCCAAATGTCGAGACGTCCAAACTCCGCGATCGCCCGCTGTGCAATCGTGTCAGAGAAGTCACGGATGTCGCCCGCGCAGATCAGGGCGCGGCGACCACGTTCGCGAACGCCCCCAGCGGTCACTTCAAGGTCGTCGATGCGGCGGGCATTCAGGACGACGTCGCAGCCGAAATCGGCTAGACCCCACGCGATGGCGCGGCCAATTCCTTGTCCGGAGCCGGTGACGACGGCCACGCGGTCGGTCATATCGAACATTTCTTGCAGTCCCATGGGCAAGAAACTAACTCAGCGATTAGTTTTAGCCAAGATGCCGGACCAGTTAGGTGACCAGATAGTGGAGACGCACAAGACGTTTTGTCGTGTATGTCATGCTGCCTGCCCCCTCGAGATCAAGGTTGCCGACCGCAACACGGTAATCGCCGTCAGTGGAGATCGCGATGATCCGTTGTTTGGCGGTTATACGTGCATCAAAGGTCGCCAACTTGGCGATCAGCACCACCATCCTGATCGGGTTCGGGCGACGCTTCGGCGCGCGGCAGTGGGATTCGAAGCCATCAGTTCGTCGGTCGCGCTTGATGAGATTGCACGTACCATCGCGCGGATTGTTGGTGAACATGGGCCCCGTGCCGTGGCGAGCTACACGGGAACGGGCGCGTTTCAGAATTCAACCTCGGTAGCTGTGACCTCGGCCTGGCATGCAGGCTTCGGATCTCCGTCGATGTACACCTCGATCACGATCGATCAACCCGCGCATCGCGCTGCCGGATTGCGGATGGGCACCTGGGAAGCCGGCTGGGACAACTTCACTGACGCCAATGTTTCTCTCGCCGTCGGCTACAACCCGTTGGTATCGAGCTACGGCCCCGCAGGCGGTCTGCAAGGCACGAACCCGTTTGTTGCGTTGCGCCAGGCTCGTGATCGCGGCATGAAGCTGATCGTGATTGATCCGCGCCGCACTGAATTGGCGAGCGCGGCGAATGTTTGGCTGCAGGTGCAGCCGGGCGAAGATACCGTGGTCCTAGCGGCCATGATTCGCCACATTCTCGCGAACAAGTTGTTCGATCAAGTGTTTTGCGAGCGCCACGTTGATGGCGTCGCGGAGTTGGCTCGTGCCGTCGACGGATACTCGCTTGATTACGCTGCGAATCGGGCCCGCGTTTCGAGCAACGACATAGCGGTCGCCGCCGAGATGTTTGCGACGGGTCCCCGTGGATCGGCTGGCACCGGCACCGGCCCGAACATGGCGCCACACTCGATGTTGACCGAGCACCTCACTTTGGCGCTGAACGTGTTGTGCGGCCGTGTACGCCAACCCGGTGACTGGTTCGAGAATGGGAGCTTTCTTGTGGCTGGCGGTACGCGTTGCGCCCGGGTTATTGCGCCTTCCGATCCCACACCAGGTGCGGAGCATCGGATGCATGGATTGTCCGGTATGGCTGGTGAGATGCTCACGAGTCGGCTTGCCGATGAGATTCTCACGCCCGGCGCAGGCCAGGTCCGGGCGCTCATTGTCGCGGGTGGCAATCCTGTTGTGGCGTTCCCAGATCAGGCCAAGACCGAGGCGGCTCTCGACTCGTTGGAACTACTCGTGGTTATTGATCCTCGTATGACTCCAACTGCGCAGCGAGCGCACTACGTCATCGCTCCTCGCTTGGAGCTCGAGCGAGCTGATGTGCCGCACATCATGGACAGCAGATTTCCCGCCCCGTACAGTAATTACACCCCCGCGATACTCGACAGCGGAGATGATCTCCTTGCCGAATGGGAAGTATTCGCAGGAATCGCGGCGCGCAACGGCACACAGATCCAATTGGCCGGTGGAAGCATTCCGCATGCGAACGGAGTGCTCGACCCCACGGTCGACGACGACTCGATCCTCGATCTCGTGTATGCGAACGCGCGACTGTCGATGCAGGAGATGCGCTCGAATCGCGGCGTTATCCATCCGCAAAACAAAGTGTTGGTTGTTGACGACGACTCGCTCGACGGTGCTCGTTTCGACCTGGCTCCGGCGGATGTCGTTGCGGAGCTCGAAGAAGTTCTCGCGGAGCCAAGTGCTGGCGAAACCTTCGATGCCCTGCAAGGCAACCCGTTCTCGTTCCGACTGGTCAGCCGCCGGATGAAACACGTGGTCAACTCGCTTGGCCGTGAACTCCCTGGCCTTGCCCGCGTAGGAACGACGAACCCGGCCTACATGCACCCTGACGATTTGGTGCAGCTTGGCTTGGCCGATGGTGACTTGGTGCAGATCGAATCGAAGCACGGCGCGATCGTTGGCGTTGCCGCCGCGGCCGATGATGTAAAGCGTGGTGTTGTGTCGATGTCACACTCGTGGGGTGGGGCATCAACGGGACCAGCTGATGTGCGTCGTGAAGGCGTTGCCACGAACCGATTGGTGTCAACCGAGGAAGGGTTCGACCGCATTACTGGCATGGCTGTGCAGAGCGCGATCCCCGTGCGCGTGCGCTCCGTGAGCGAAGTGGCGCAATGATGTTGGCGGCGTTGATTACGGGTGCTGGCGTAATCCAAATCCGGGAATTCCCCGAGCCGTCGCCCGCCGCGGGATGCGTTGTAGTCGACGTTGGTTACTGCGGAATATGCGGTACTGATGTGCATGCGTACGTTTCGGGTCGGGTCTACAGGCCTGCAATCTGTGGGCATGAATGGACGGGAACAGTTTCGGCGATTGGCACGGGAGTCGTTGCGGTTCAAGAGGGCGACCGCGTGGTTGTTGGCGTGCCGCCTGCTTGTGGACTGTGTTCCGCCTGTGTAGATGGGTCGGGCGCCCACTGCGCCGTATGTGTCAGCGTGCTGCACGGTCGCGACCCTGATGCACCGCCACACGGTGGGTTTGCGGCGCGCATCGCTGTGAACGCGAGCAGAGTCGTGTCGGCTCATTCGAACCTTGACGATGAGACCCTGGCTCAAGTCGAGCCGGTTGCGGTGGCATTGCACGCTGTCAACCGCAGCGCACTCCGCTTCGGTGACGTCGCGGTGGTGCTTGGTGCTGGGCCAGTTGGCCTGACAGTGATGCAATGCGCGTTTTCAGCTGGCGCTCGCGATGTGGTGGTCGTTGAGCCGAACGTATTCCGTCAAGCTTTGGCCTCCGAGCTTGGTGCAACCTCAGTGTGTTCGATTGAAGCTGCGGCCGACATCGTCGCGGATCACACGCGCGGTATCGGAGCCAATGTCGTGTACGACTGTGTCGGCGGAACGGAGTCGCTTACCGCCTCGGTTGGCCTCGCTCGACGCGGAGGGTCCGTTTCGATGATCGGGTTGAAGGACGATCTCATCTCAATCGACTCAGCAACGTGGCTTCGAAAAGAGATCACCACTGTCAGTGCGATTGGGTATGTACGCCATGAGGTAGAAGCTGCGATGGATCTATTGGCTGACGGTGTAGTGCGCGTCGATCAGTTGCACACATCAACAACGAATATCGAAGGGCTCGCCGCTACGTTCGCGGAATTAGCGAGCGGCGCTTCGAACCAAATGAAGGTATTAGTGAAACCAACATGGAGTTCATAACTTGCAAACGATTCCGGTAGCTCAAGGTCTTTTCACCGGGCCGAGCGGCGCTCCGCAACTTCTCGCGAGCCGTTGCACAGCCTGTGCCAACCATATGTTTCCGTTGCAAGCGGGTTGTTCAAAATGTGGTGGCGCGTCAACCACGACCGTTGAACTCGGTCGCCGTGGCACACTGTGGACATGGACTGTGCAGTCATATCCTCCAAAAGCACCGCCGTACGCGGGCAACGTTGACCCGGCAACATTCGAGCCATACGGCGTCGGTTACATCGAAATCGACGGCAAGTTACTGGTGGAGTCTCGGTTGACGATCGCCGATCCCGACTTTCTCGATATTGGAATGGAACTTGAATTGGTCCTCGAACCGTTATACGTGAACGAGAATGGTGAACAAGTTGTCACTTTCGCGTTTGCACCTGTCTCCGCTACAGAGAAGTTGAGCCAATCGTGAGTGATGACGTCGCCATTGTCGGAATTGGTATGCACGAGTTTGGCCGTCACGATGGGGTCGAAGGAATCGATCAAGGTGTCGTGGCCGTGCGGCGGGCGTTGACCGACGCGTCGATACAGTGGGAGGACATTCAGTTCGCGTTTGGTGGCAGTCAAGCCGCGGGTGCGGCCGACACCATGGTTTCCAAACTTGGGCTTACCGGGCTGCAATTCATCAACGTTTCGAACGGCTGCGCCACTGGAGGGTCGGCGCTATTTAGCGCTTACAACTCGATCAAATCAGGCATGTTTGACGTAGGGATAGCTATCGGCTTTGACAAACACGAACGGGGCGCGTTTCGCGTTGACCTCAAGGAGAATGGTCTTGAAGACTGGTACGGCGAGTCTGGGCTCGCGTTGACCACACAGTTTTTTGGCATGAAGATCAACCGGTATATGCACGACTACGGCATCAGTCATGCGACGCTGGCTTCGGTAGCTAACAAAGCGTCACGTAATGGAGCGATGAACCCAATGGCGTGGCGTCGCAATGAACTGAGTGTGGAGGAAGTGCGTTCGTCTCGCATGTTGTCGTATCCGCTCACGCAATACATGTTTTGTTCTCCTGCTGAGGGTGCGGTCGCGCTCGTGCTGTGTCGTGCGGATCGCGCCCGAGAGTTCACGAATTCTCCGGTGTACCTGAAAGCCGCGGTGGTGCGGTCGCGCCGTTTCGGTTCGTTCGAAGTGATGGCGCCGCATCTTGCGACCGAACGCGGTGATGGCCCCACAATCGATGCGTCGAAGGCGGCCTTTGAGATGGCTGGAGTTGGCCCTGACGACATCGATGTCGCCCAGTTGCAAGACACTGAGGTCGGAGCGGAGATCATGCATATGGCCGAGAACGGATTCTGCGAACATGGCGAACAAGAAGAGATGATCGCTCGCGGCGATACCGAGATTGGCGGCCGATTCCCGGTGAACACCGATGGTGGGTGTCTCGCGAATGGCGAACCAGTTGGTGCGAGTGGTTTGCGTCAGGTGTATGAGAATGTCGTGCAGCTCCGTGGCAACGCGGGACCGCGCCAAGTGCAAGGCAATCCAAGAGTGGCTTACACCCATGTGTACGGATCACCCGGCATCTCGGGTGTCACGATTTTGAGCCGTTGATGGCTCGTGTCCGTTCAGTCGATCTAGCTAGTTCGTTCCTCACCAATCTCGAGGGTGCGTGCGAAGTGCTACTGGTACGGCACGGTGAACAAGTGCTTGCCACCAATATGGCTTTGGCCGACGCTGTCGATGCGCCACTGTCGGAACTCGGCCTTCGTCAAGCGGCCGCAGTCGGGGCACGCTTGTCGACGCTCAATATCAGTGCGGTGTACAGCTCAACGCTGCAGCGTGCTCGCGATACCGCGCGTGCCATCGCCGAATCGCACAGTCTCACAGTCTCAGAAATCGAGGACCTGGGTGAGATCAATCTTTGGCGCGAACTTCCGCAGGACAAGGGCTTACTCGACTCGCTTGACGCGGCAGCATTGCGAGCCATCATGCAAACTGGCAACCGCACGCAACGCTGGGATTCGTATCCCTACAGCGAACCCCGCGAGCAGTTTCGTCGACGCGTCGTGCACGCCATCGACGCGATTATGCGGACCCATGTCGGCCAGCGCGTCGCGGTGGCGTGCCATGGTGGAGTCATTAATGCATACCTTGCTCATTGTTTGGAATCGAGCCTCGACACTCCGTGCACTGTGCATCACACTTCGATCACGACAGTTCGGGCAATGGACGAGATGCGCCGGGTCGTGCAGGTGAATGATCACACGCACGTGCGATCGTTCCAAACTGAACTCAATCCAATGAATGCGTTATAACGGTGCCTGAATTTGCCGCGACACTCGCCAGACTTCGACCCGACGAGCACGCGCTCGTTGATGGTGAACGAGTGTTTCTTTGGTCCGAGATCAACTCGACGCTGAATCGCGTGGCGAATCAGGTGCTAGCCGCTGATCTGGGTCCGAGTGCCCGAGTCGCAGTGTTCGCCGAGAACGCAGCCGAGACGGCGTTGGCACACCTTGGTTGTTTGATTGGCGGAGCTTCGACGGTGCCGGTCAACTTTCACCTGAATGCATCCGAGGCTGCATACATCCTCGCAGATTCAGACACATCGATCCTGTTCGTAGGACCCGAGACAGCGGCTCGAGGCGTTGAAGCGGCAAAGGCTGCTGGGGTTGGGACGATCGTTGGTTGGGGTGGGTGCGGCGATGACGATGTCGTGGACTGGACGACTTGGATTGGTGGGGCGGATGACGCGAACCCGCCAACGTCGATCCGACCCCGCCCGAACCTGCTGTATACGTCGGGTACGACAGGTTTGCCGAAAGGCACTGAGCTTCCTCCTTCGATGTTTGCCGGAGGAGACACGATGGCGCAGCATCTCGATGCGCTCAAGCATGCGCGCTTCGCCGACTACGGGCCGCACCTTGTGGTTGGGCCGATGTACCACACCGGGCCGTTGTCTGGCATGCGCATTCTCGCCGCAGGTACTTCCTCGGTGATCCTTCGTCGTTTCGATGCCGAAGCCACGCTCGCGGCGATCGATCGTCACAAGACACGGAGTTCGGTGATGGTGCCAACCCACTTCGTGCGTCTTCTTGCCCTGCCGCTTGAAGTGCGCGCTCGGTACGACATCTCGTCGATGGAGTATGTCGCGCATACCGGTGCCAAGTGTCCTGATGAGGTGAAGCGTGCGATGATCGAGTGGTGGGGCCCTGTGTTTCTTGAGGCCTACGGGGCAAGTGAAGTGGGCACCACGTGTTCGATCAACAGCGTCGATTGGCTGGCACACCCCGGGTCGGTTGGGCAAGCCGATCCGCCGTTTGAAGCCATAATCGTTGACGATGACGACCAACCAGTTGGCCCGAATGTTGAAGGCAAGCTGTACTTTCGTGACACCACCGGCCGAGGAATTGTGTACCACAATGATCCGGAGAAATCTGCCGCAGCACATCTCGAACCGGGGGTGTTTACGCTCGGCGAAATGGGTCGGATTGACGAAGAAGGCTTCGTGTACATCACCGACCGTTTCTCGGACATGGTCGTCTCGGGTGGCGTGAATTTGTATCCGGCCGAGGTCGAGAATTTTCTCATCGACCACCCTGGCGTCCATGATGTTGCCTGCATCGGCATCCCACACACTGAGATGGGCGAGGAACTGCGGGCCTTGGTGGTGTTGACGCAGGGCTGCGCCGTGAGCGAGGCCGAAATTCTCGCCTATTGCCGGCAACGATTGTCGGCGTTTAAGTGCCCGCGCTCGGTGGAGTTTGTCGACGATTTAGGCCGCACGTCGATGGGCAAAATCAGTCGTCGTGCTCTGCGAGCGCCGTACTGGGCAGGTCGGTAACGCTCCTTCGAGCGTTGGACCGTTGTCTGCGTCGTCGCCACCGACCTATTCCGGCAACGGCTGTCATTGCGGTTTCGCCGCCGGCGTTGAGCGCGATCAGCTTGCCGTTTCGGAGCTAATGTCGTTGGGCTGCGTCGCGCACAATTCTGAGAGCTGTAGCTGGCGACACGCCGAGAAGTTCAGCGACTTGTTGGTTTCTGAGCCCCGTGCGATGTTCACGAAACAGGAGTAGGAGGCTGCACTGCTTGGTCACGATCCATGACAACACCATCGCGCCCGGCAGGCGCGTGAATGTGTCCGAATGAGATGACAGGACTACCGCAGAAGTAACCGAGCGGTTAGTTTTGTAGCTTCACGATTCGAAGGGGTCTCGATATGACCGATGGATACCTAACCGACTGGCCGATCAGCAAACGTTTCCCGCATTACACGCGTGCGAATGCTGGTGAAGTCATGGGTGATCCCGTGAGTCCGTTGGGCTGGACATACGGCTGGGATGGCGCAATGGTGTTGGGCATGCGCGACGGTTGGATTCGCGGCGGGACGCATGAGCTGTCCGATTTTGATCCAGATCATCCCGAAACGTTCGGGATGTTCGGCGGCTACTTTTATCTCAATCTGTCGAGTTGTCGTTTACAGGGTGTGCGTAATCCTGGAGTGACGGTTGAGCAACTCGACATGGCCTTCTTCGGCGCGCATCCGGACGTGCCTGCTTACGTTGCGCATCCCGACGACGAGAAACCTCATCTCGTCGAGAAAATTGCCGCAAATACGGCGTGGGTAATGTCGGCGAGTAGCTGGCCGGAGATTGATACAGACAAGTCTGCTGCGGCCGCACTGCGAGAGGCTCGTGGTGACCTGACGAAGTACGCAGACGCTGAGCTCTTGGCGCGCGTGCGATCTATTCGCCCCATGTTGCATCACCTTTTTGAGCAGCACGTAATTTCGGGGTCGAGTGCCGCGGTCGCGCCCGGGATTCTCGCAGTGGTAGGTGAGGGCGTTGGCGACCCAACGATTCCAATGAAGCTGCTCGCGGGAGTTGGTGACGTGGATTCGGCGCTTCCCAGCCATGCTCTGTGGGCGATGTCACGTGTCATCCGCAGCGACGCAGCACTCACGGCGGCTTTTGATGAAGGTCTCGATGGTGTCCTCGATCGCCTGAAGGCGATTTCGGGTGGGCCAGCGTTGCTCGCGGATTGGGCAGCGTTCATTGACGAATTTGGTTCTCGCGGGTCGAATGAATGGGATATCAACGCAGAAAGCTGGGAGTCGTCACCCACCGTTCCGTTGGCGGCGCTCGATCGCGTGCGGTTTCAAACTGATGATGAGTCTCCCGAAGCGCGTCACGACGTTGTTGCTTCACAGCGACTCGCGGTCACGACAGAGGTTCGGGCCAAGGTTGTCGGCAACGATGAGCTTTCCGCGATGTTCGAGGCGGCCCTGATCGCTGCGAACATGATGGCCTACCGGGAGCGCACCAAAACGACGATCGTTAAGGTCATTCATGAGGCGCGGATGGCGTTTCGCGAGCTTGGTCGGCGACACGCAGAAGCAGGCAATATCGCGAATGCCGAACACGTTTTCATGTTGCTCAACTCCGAGCTCGACGATTTCGTGCGTGACCCTTCGGCATTTCGCGAGCTGCTTGTGCAGCGAATGGCCACCCATGAATCATTGGCCGACATCGAGCCGCCGTTTATCATCCGCGACGGACAACTACCGGCGTTGCGCGACTGGCCTCGTCGCACCGAAGTCGCCGCCAAGCCCGCAATGGGAGTCGGTGCTCACATCGTTGGGGTATCGGGTTCGCCGGGCGTGGTGCGCGGGACTGCCAAAATTGTGCTCGATACGTATGACCCGACGGCATTGGAGCCTGGCGACGTGCTCGTTGCGCCGCATACGGATCCATCATGGACTCCACTGTTTATGACAGCCGGGGCTGTCGTTGTGGACGTTGGCGGACAGATCAGCCACGCCGTCATCGTGTGTCGCGAACTCGGGCTTCCGTGCATCGTGTCGGCCACCGGAGCCACCCAGCTGATTCCTCACGGCGCGACCGTCGAAGTGGATGGCGACACCGGCGTAGTTACCATCATTGATCTCGGTTGATTGAGTCATCGTCATGACTTCTGGGCTGGAGAGCTTCGACCTCAACGATCCCGTGGTCCAACAAGCGCCGCATTCGCATTACGCAACGATGCGGTCTGGGGGCGTGCAGTACCTGCCTGCAAATGATGCTTGGGTCGTGCTGTGCCATGCGGACGTTTTGACGGTACTGCGCGATCCTGAGACCTTTTCATCCCAGCTCGGGTCGAATCGCGAGCAGCCGTCGGACGCGGCCCAAGCCGAGATCGCGCGGCTCGGCGCACAGGGTTTGCCGCGTCCTCGCACGCTCCTTGATAACGATCCGCCGAGTCATGATCGATATCGCCGCACCGTCTCGCGGGCATTTACGCCGCGTCGAATGGCACAGTTGCGTCCGTTCGTGGAGTCGGTCGCGGACTCGCTCATCGCGGCCTGGCCCGACCCATCGTCGGTCGAGTTTGTCGATGCTTTCAGCGTCCCGCTACCGGTTCAAGTCATCACCCGCGTGTTGAATTTGTCGCCTGCTCGCCATGGCGACTTTCGTCGTTGGACAGATGCCAGCACTGCCACGATCGGCGCAAGCATCACCGACGAACAGCACATCGAAAACGCTCGAATAAACCTTGAATTGCAGGAATTTTTTGTCGAGCAGTTTGAACAGCGACGTTCGGTGCCGCAAGATGATTTGTTGACCGGTTTGTTGACTTCGCATATCGGGACAGGACCAGACGGAAGCGACACGGCTCCACTTGAAATGCCGGAGTTAGTTCGGATTGCCCAACAATTGTTAGTCGCGGGCAATGAGACGACTGCGAAGCTCATCACGGAAATGATGTGGCTCATCTCGGGGCAAGAGGGTGAGTGGGAACGCATTCGTGCAAACCCGAGCCGCATACCGACGGTCGTGGAAGAGAGTCTTCGGTTGGCAAGTCCAAATCAAGGAATGTCGCGCATCGTGATGCGCGATACAACGTTGGCTGGTGTTGATATTCCCAAAGGGGCGCGTGTCATCGTGATGTTCGCCTCTGCCAATCGCGACGAATCGCTCTACCCATGCCCGAATGAACTCCGCCCCGATCGAGACAACCTGCACGCTGAGCTGTCATTTGGTCATGGGGCTCATTACTGCGTTGGTGCGAATCTCGCCCGTTTGGAGACTGTTGTCGCGTTAGAGCGGCTCGCGTTGCATATTGCCTCGTATCGCTTGCACAATGACAACTCTCTTGAGTACTTGCCCAGCGTGGTGTTGCGAGGGCTAAAGCGGCTCCACCTCGACATCGTCATGGGCTGATGTACTCTCGGAAGTAGTCGAAGCCGCGCAAAGACCTGCGGCTGGGAAGCAACATCAACTTCAGCGGGTTTGGTTTGTGTGCCTGCGGGTCAGAGGGGTCGAGTGCCATGAAGGGTGAGAAGGCACGCGTCACGACCGGGTTTCATATGTCGGCAGTCATCGCGTCTTTGGGTGACGTTGGCGTATTGGCCGTGCTCCCCTCAACCGCGCCGATCGATTGGGCGCAGCATGTCCAACTTGATGTTCGTGTCGCTGCGGTCGTCATTCACCCCGACGTGTGGACAATGCTCGATGCCAATGCGACGCGGCTGCTTGTTCACAACGTCGTGGCAAACCTTGCGCCGAGGGGTAGTTTCGCGACCGGTGAGCATGCATTCGTTGCTGGGCACGCGGTTGCGTGTGGTCTAGAACGCGAAGGAATCGTCGATGGCGTCGCGTGGTGGCGGCGAGCAGATCGCGCAACGATCCACGACTTAGTCGCCGATGCGAGGGAAGAGCTGCGTCGGATTTCGGTGGATGATCTCGTCGCGTTGCAAGCACGCGATTCGCAGTTGGTTCTGCTCGACACGCGAACTCCGACCGACCGAGAACGAGATGGTGTGATTGCTGGTTCGATACACGCGCCGCGGACTGTTCTTGAGTGGCTCGTGGATCCAGCTTCGGGCTATCAACATGAGGCGATTACTGGCTTCGATCAGACGCTAGTGGTGTTGTGCAGCGAAGGGTACAGCTCGAGTCTTGCGGCGGCGTCGTTGCATCGACTGGGTTTTTTCAACGCCACTGATCTCATCGGCGGAGTTCGAGCTTGGGGCTCCGCGGGTCGTGCGCTTGTTCGCCCCGACCATGAGCATCAAGAAACTTAACCATAGAAAATCCTCAACCACCCAGTGCACCACAAGATCCCGACTTGAAGGCGTTTCGTCCGAATGCGTTGCACTCTCAACATTGGAAGCAACAGTTTTGGAAGCGCCGCAGCGCCGTTCGCCGGGAGCGAGCCAGCGCGGAACGATCTTTGGGCAGATCCGAAGTTGTACTGCTGAGCACTAGCTACATCAGGAGCGAATTGTTCGCTTTCACGGCGCGGCACGGTCGCTGGTGAAGTCGAACACGCCGGGTTCTCCGTAGGTCGTGAAGTCGTTGTGTTCGGTTATGCAACATGCGTGAGCATTGACGAGCAGACTCGCGAATTGGGTGGCACCTTGTGCGTGTTCGCCTGATGCGACGAACATCGCGGTAGTGAGGGCTTCGGCCCATGCTGCCGAACCGGCAACGACGGTTGTGGTGAGTATTGGTGTCTCGAGCGATGTCCCGGTGCGGGGGTCGATGAGGTGGTGCAATCGTGTGCCGTCGGTAGCCGTCCAGCTTCGGCCGACGCGGCTTGACGTGCAGACTCCGCCAGCTTCGATTGTGACGCGGCCGACGATCCGGGTTGGATCGTGGGGGTCTTGGATGCCCACGATCCAACCATCGTCGTTGGGCGGCGTGCCATCGACGGCAACGTCGCCACCCACGTTGACCATGGCGCCTTCGATTCCTGACTTACGCAATTCGCTGACGACGATGTCGGCCGCGAGGCCTTTGCCGATGCCGCCTGCATCGAATCCGACACCTTCGCCAAGGCTTACTGCGTTGAGAATGGGATCGAGTCGTACTGCCGAGCACCCTGGAGCCGGTTGACCGATAGGGGTGATGAACGCTGCGTTTGCTCGCACGAGTTTGATGTCGCGGTCGTAACCGACAGCACAAATTGCGTCAATCACGGTCGGGTCAAATCGTCCGTCGGTATCGCTACACGCCTGAGTCGCGGTCTGCACGAGGCGGTAGGTGTCGGTAGATACGACGACGGGCCGCCCACGGTGTTCATTGAGCTTTGAGATCTCACTGGTCGCGCGAAACCGTGACCAGCGAGCTTCGAGATGCTCGATGCGCTCCTGGGCGTATTGCAGCGCGTCGAAGCAAACCGATGCGTCGTTGCTCACAACCACTACGTGGGCCTGGCATCCCATTGCCGGCCAGGTCAGACTGCGCGTCTGCATCGGTGTCATGACATCGTCCTTCTGGGCGCTCCGATCCGGCCATGCAGCCGCACCTACACCGTCTCGGTCATCGACCAGCAGGCTGCGAAGATTGAGCCAAGCCCGGGCAAATGTCGCAGGCTCCTGGTACGGTCCCGTAGATCGCAGCGAGATTGCGGTTCGCTATCACTAGCACCCATGACGCGTCATGGCATCACTTCGACAAAGGAACTACCTATGAGCACTCAAGCACTCGAACAAGCGGTCGCGATTTCGCGGGGAATTCTCGAGAATGTCAAAGCCGATCAACTTGGCGACACGACCCCGTGTGCGCAATGGAATGTTGGCGGGTTGATCGATCACATGGTCGGCGCGAATATCTTCTTTTCATCCGGAGTCACCGGCGCTCCGCCTGCAGGAATCGAAGCCAAGTTCTCTGAAGGCGACTACTTGGCCGCATTCGATGAGCACTCAGCAGCTTGTATCGCCGCGTTTCAGGGCGAAGGCGTGATGGAGAAAATGCTGACCCTGCCATTCGGCGTTATGCCGGGCGTGGCGTTTGTCGGTCTTGCCACGAACGACACATTCACCCACGCGTGGGATCTTGCCAAGGCGACTGGTCAAGACACCAACATTGCGCCCGACCTTGCGGCAACGCTGCTGGCCGCCGCGAAGCTGTCAATTCAGCCAGCATTTCGTAGCGAAGATGGCGCAGTCTTCGGCATGGAACAGGCTGCACCAGAGGGTGCGAGCAACGCCGATCAGCTTGCCGCGTTTCTTGGTCGCACTGTCTAAATAGATCTTGGAGATGACATCGATGAAAGACCCGTTGCAGTACGAAGGCAAACGAGTGGTCGTCACTGGTTGCGCTTCGGGGATGGGCGCCGCCGCGGCTTCCATCTTGGTGGATCTCGGTGCCGAGGTCATCGGCCTCGACGTTCAACCCACCGAGGTGGCGGTCAAGTCGTTCGTGCAGGTTGATTTGCGCGATAAAGCATCGATCGACGCGGCCGTGGTCGAAATTGGCGTTCCCGTCGACTCGATATTCAGCATCGCGGGCCTTCCCGGTGCGCCGTTTTCAGACATCGACACCGTGGTGGTGAACTTCGTCGGTGCGCGCCACCTCATCGAGTCATTGGTGCCATCGATGTCGTCGGGCGCGTCGATTGTGTGTGTCGCCTCGAATGCGGGTTTGGGCTGGCAACAAGACCTCGAAGCGTTGATGCCGATTGTCAGCACCGAAGGGTTTGATGCAGGTAAAGCCTGGTGCGAAGCGAACCCCGCCGCGATCGCTACGGGTTACTACCCGTCGAAGAAGATCGTGAATGCTTGGGTTGCTTGGCGCGGCGCGCAGTTGATGGAGCAAGGCATCCGCTTGAACTGTGCGAATCCTGGCCCGACCGACACCGCAATGATGCCAACCTTCGAGGAACAAAACGGCAAGGCGTTGATCGATGCGTTCATCGGGCCATCGGGGCGGCGATCATCGGCTGCAGAACAAGCCTGGCCGATGATCTTCATGAACAGCCCTAGGAGTTCGTACGTCGCTGCGGAAGCGATTCATGTCGATGGCGGCTTCCTTGGCGCCATGACAACTGGTCAGATTGACATCAACGAAATTATGGGCGGTTTGTAGCGGCTGCCGCGCGGCGGGCGGCTGCGCGACGTTCTAGCCGCGGTCGCAGCGCGGCTAGCGCGACCGCCACGGGAATTCCGATATACGCGATCCAACGGCTCCCGGGGAAGTCATGCAGATTCGCGAGTTCGCGTGCTTGGGTCAGCAGCAACAGCATCGCCACTGCCAGGCCCATCAGGCGCGCGGGCACAAATCGCACCACGTACGCAGCGAGCGGTGCCGCGGCAACTCCACCCGCAAGCATTGCCAGGACGACGCTGAGCTCGATGCCCGATCCCTGCGCGGACGTGAGAAGGGACCCGGCAGACGTAATCGCGACTGCGACCTCTGCGGTGTTGACCGAGCCGATGGCGTAGCGCGGAGGGACGCCGCGGTGCAACAAGAACGGCGTCACCACTGGGCCCCATGCTCCGATGAGGCCATTGGTGATCCCGCCAGCTGCGCCCGCGGCCTCAACGCCACGTTCGTTGAATCTCGTCGTCGGTGTGGATGTCGCAGTATCGCCCTGGTCGGATACAGACGCGGCTGCCTTTGGCAGCGCCGTGCTGAATCGCAGCAGAATTCGGAACCCGACCAAGATCAGCAGCGCGGCCAGATACGGGCGTATGGATTTTCCGTCGACGTTGGCCAAGACCGTGGTGCCGATAATCGCGCCGATGCTGCCGGGGATGGCGAGCTTGAGCACTAGGCGTCGGTCGATGTTCTTAAACTTCCAGTGGGACAGTCCCGCGGTAATCCCCGCCGCGATCTTGGCGATATTGACCGTCGCAGATGCTGCAGCCGGGCTGAGCCCGCTGCTGAGCAATATCGTGGAAGATGTGGGGCCGAATCCCATGCCGAGTGCGCCGTCCACCATGGAAGCGGCGAAACCCGCGATGGCGACCATGATGAGGTCGGTCATCGCCGTGCTCCGACGGCGGGTGGTGTCAATCGCTGGATCAGTTTGGTGAGCGACTGGTGCCAGTTGAAATCCACGAGTGTCCTATCGGCACGACGCAATGTGCACTTTGTCAACTAAATTTGTTGAGATCATAGGAGTCCGTTGGTTGAAATGTCAACTGAGACGCTTGAGATAGTGCAGAATGTGACCTGTGAGGATTACGGCCAAAGCCGACTATGCGGTGCGAGCGGCGGCGGTACTCGCGGCGGCGGTTCCCGGCGTGCCGGTGAAAGGCGAAGCGATTGCTACGGCGCAACACATACCCCTGAACTTTCTCGAGAACATTTTGCGTGAGTTGCGTCGCGCGGGCATCGTGCGGACTCAACGGGGTGCTGACGGGGGGTACCTCCTTGCGGTAGGCCCCGAGACAGTCACAGTCGCGGATGTGATTCGCGCTGTCGAGGGCCCGCTCGCGGAGATCCAAGGAGAGCGCCCCGAACAGCTGCATTACGACGGTGCGGCAACTGCGCTGGCCGATGTGTGGATCGCGTTGCGGGCGAACATCAGGTCGATTCTTGAGAATGTGACGCTGGGCGACATTGCGCGTGGCCAGCTGCCTGAAAGCGTGCAAATGCTGGTCGACGATCCAGATAGCTGGAAGGCTCGGATTCGTTAGCGAATTCGGAGTTGATTACGCGATCGGGGCGCCATACGCACCGATTTTTGCGACCGCCGCGACGCCGAGCGCAGTTTTTACGGTCGTCGGTAAGGAACCTGGGTACACACTTGGCGCAGTCGTCGCCAGGGCGTAGTTTCCCGCCGCTGTGTCCACGAATATCGTGCTGAGTGCAGTGTTGTCGGCGAAGGCGCTCTTTAACTCTCGTCCCGTACCTGTTACCCACGCCGGGAAGGTCGTGTATGTGCCTTTGCTCGTCAGTGTGAGCTGAATCGACGCCGCGTACTTGGTGGTGATCGAACTTGTGCGACCCCAGATGTTGCGGTCATCGGCAGTGACCATCGTGAGCGTTGAGTATTTGACCGGAACGTTGAGGTCGAAGCTGTAGAACACGGGCCGCGCAGAATTGGCGCCAGCCATGACTACGTTGTTTTTCACCCGTACCGCAGCAGTGTCCCAGGTTATGCCCTGCGCGATTTGTGTCGCGTTGGTATTGGTGCGGGCGTCTTCGTAGACACCAATTTGGGAGTAACCGTTGTTCACGACTGTGTTGTGCCACACCTCGATCCGGTTCGACCCAGAAATACGGATTCCATCGCGTGCGTTGTTCGCGCTGACGTTGTCAGCGAGCGTGACGTCGGCCGACAACTCCAGCTGAAATCCGTGGGACGCGTTGCGCACGGAAGTGTTGTGCACGATCGTCAACAAAGAAGTGCTGATATCGAACCACAGGCCGGTCGCGATGTTGTCGGAGAAGATGTTGTTCGAAAACATCGCACCGCGTGTAGAGGTGATTTTGGCCGCCGCGACTACGGCGGTGGATGCGGCCGCGATAGCAAAATGTTCAACGTTTGAAGCGGAAATGCGGTTTCCGGTGAAGCTCATGCCGTCGGCGGTATTCGCCAAGAGACCGTTCATGCCGTTATTGACAAAGAGGTTGTTGGTGATCGTAGGAGCAGCCGCGAAAACTGCCAATCCTCGTGACGCGCTCCACGCGAAGGTGTTGCGATCGAAGCTGGTGTTGGCTGCGCTGCTGATGACCATCGCCGGTAGATCGGTGTTGTAGTGCGAGCCGAAGTGCGAAATGCCAACACCTTTCAGTGCGGAACCTGCGGCGGCGGATGCGAAGTTTACGAAGTAACGATGCGTTGTAATTTCGACAGTCTTGTTCGTTGGGCTCGATCCGATCCACATGGTTGCGGTTGTCCGATCGAGCCAGAATTTTCCGGCGCCGAGACCCGACTGGTTCGTGACTTCAGTGAGAGGAATGCCGCTGAGGAAAATCTGTTCGGGGCTCCCGGCCGCGGGGTATAGCGGGTCGAGCGCGGTGCTTGCATAACACGTGGCGCACAACGTCGAGGTCCAGCTCCGCTTCCAGAATGCGCCGCTGGTAACGAAGCCAGTCGTCACCGTGCTGCCCTTCATCCACACTTTTTCGTGGGGATAAGCCTGGATCGTTATTCGTTTGGTGACAACGCCGATGCTCCCGCGATATGTGCCGGCCCGCACGACGACAGTTCCACCCGACGGTGCCGCGGTGACGGCGGCGGAGACAGTCTTTTTCGGCGAGCTGCTTGTGCCTGCATTGGCATCGTTGCCGCTCGACGAGACGAACACGGCACCGGCGGGAATCGCGTAGTTCGAATCTGCGATAGTTGGAATTTCGTAGCCGCCAAGCGTGGCCGCGTCGGATCGTGGCGATGCTGCCGTCAGAGTGCCGGTCGCCACGGCGAACAAGCACATCAACGTCAAAACTCGCGTGCGGGCGCGGCGATGGGCAGGGCTAGGGAACATGAGTCCAGCCAAGTTCACACGAATCATGCACTCCGTCAACGAATTGGAGTCGTCTGGTCTAAGGCTGGAGTGCCCCGATGTGGCGCATGACACGCATGGGGTCAAGGACCGATGTAGCGCGATGTTCGTGCGTTGCGTTTACCTCGATGGGGAGGGGCCACAGGTCTTGGACTTGGGAATCGCGCCATTTCCGAGTCTCGGGGTTCGACCGTCGACGCGGGTTTTTGGTGGTGGCGTGATGTTGTGGGCGCACTGCCACGGCGCTAGTGCCCGGGATGCGGGAGCCGAATAACGACCGGTGCGCGCCGCATCGTGACGGAACATTGGCCAGTCGGCGCGGAGGCTGTTTGCACCAAGGGTAAACACTGAGATTCGCCCGGTTGCACCCGGATGCGTCTCGGGCACTGGATGACCGGCGACGAATCCTGCGATTACCAACGACCACTTTTTGTTCACCATCCCAATCGCTGGCGCGTTGAAGTACGCATATCCCGCACCTAAGGCCTGGGCAACGATGGCACCGTTGGGCCCATTGAGGATGATGGTTTGATTATTTGCGGACACGAATACGTCTTGGTCGTCGTCACCATCGGCATCAGCGATTGCGAGCGAACCCTCAATTTTCACTCGGCGCGGTTGTCCAGCGAACACGTCGGAATCCCAAATTTTTTGGCCGTTGCCCCGATAGGCTCGGACCCGCCCGTCCCAACTCCCCGCGACGACGTCGATCGACGAATTGCCATCGACATCGCCGACCGCGATGCTGCCGGGCGTGATGCTCCCGGTGTCGACTGGCCACCCCGGTACTCGGCTGCCGTCATTGAGATGCCAGGCCCAAATCATGCGGCTATGGGCGTTTGAAAAAGCCCAACTTGTTGTTGTGATGACTTCCATGCGTCCATCACCGTTGATGTCGGCGATCGCGGGAGACGCGTCGATTGATTCTCCGATGTTGTTGCGCCACCTCGTTGCAACGGTGCCGTTGGTCTGCCAATCGAGCGCGAACATCGTGCCGCCCATGTGGGGCTGCGGACCGCCTCCGGTGCTGGGCGATCCGATGAAGATTTCTTGGCGTCCGTCACCGTCAGAGTCGTACAAACTTGCTGACGCCCACACCGTGTCGTCGGCTTGATACGGAAACCCGGCGATCTCTTGACCGTGGCGATTCAACGCATGAATTCGCGCTTCGAGCGTGCCGAAGACAATGTCGGGATACTTGTCGCCGTCGATGTCGCCAATTGCCGGTGCAGTGAGGTTTCCTTCGGTGTATCCGTCGTGATTGAAGCTCGTGGTGCCCCAAATTGTGATGTAGTCGATGCCTTGCCAACGCCATCGCAGCGTTCCGTCGTTGTTGAATACCACCAACCCACCCTGTTGATTTGGAACCCACACCGACGTGCCGCCGACGATGATTTCAGGCTTGCCGTCACGGTCGAGGTCGGCAACGGCCGGCGAACTATCAACCGCCGTTGCGTGCACTCCGTTGACACGGGCGCGTTGCGGCCAACCGGGTAATTCGGCGGCCCCGTCGCCGCGGTACACGTGCACCCACCCATCGAGGTCACCCACGATCACTTCGTTGACGCCATCCCCGTTGATGTCCGCGATCGTTGGCGCCGAGAGCTGAATCCGGCCACTCAGATTGCGTTGCCAGGCCAAACTCGGTGCGAGCGCGGCTGTGGCCTCCTGCTGCTTCGCAGGAATCGCACTCAACGATGTGGCTGCGAGGAGTGCCGCGCAGCAACTTCGACGCAGCGTGAGTTTCACGAAGTCTTATCGGAGCGCTCGGTGGCAAAATTGAGGTCCGGTGCGAATTTGCTGAGCTCAACGACGGCCCTTGGCTGAGGGCTTAGGGCCTGCGATCGGCGAGAAATGGGAACCGGTTTCGTGTGGACGCGACGACGACAGGGTCGATTTCGGCGAAGAGGATCGCTTCGCTGTGAGTCGCTTGGGCCAGCGTTCGACCGAGTGGGTCGATCATCATCGAGTCACCTTGGTAATCGAGTTTGTCTGCAGTTCCCACCCGGTTGCACCCAACGACGTAGGCCTGGTTCTCGATTGCGCGCGCAACCAGCAACGAGCGCCAATGGTGAGCGCGAGTGCTAGGCCAATTCGCCGGTACGAGATACACGTCGGTGTCCGGCGCGACTTTCCAAAAGTCGTTGGCGAAGCGAAGGTCGTAACAGACAAATAATGCGCAGCGCACGCCTTCGATATCAACGACTTCAGTTGACGTACCAGGGCTATACGCCAGATGTTCCTGCGCGTAGGTGAAGGGGTGGATCTTGTCGTACCAAACGGTTTCGCCAGCCGGACCCGCGATCATGAAGCGATTGGTTGCTAGGGGAGTGCCATCAGCAACGCATGCAAACGATCCCCCGACCCAACATGAGTTGTCGGCGGCGCTGTCGTGCAGGAACGTGGCAATCTGGCCATCGGGGCGTTGCGCAATGAGGGCAGTGTCCATGGAGAAGCCAGTTGCGAACATTTCGGGCAGCACGATGACGCGCGCTCCGCCATCGGCGGCAAGCTGGATGCGGGGACGTAACGCCTGCGTAGTAACTGGGCCGTCTTGCCAGGTCACGTCGTGTTGGATTGCGGCCATTTTCATTCTGGCTCCTCCTGGAATCGTGTGTTCACTGACTGTGGGATCGGCAACACGTCACGAAGTGTGTTCGAAAAGTGCCTTGGGATTGCCGCAGGTTCACGCTGCGTGGACAGTACGTTCCGGTCGTTGCGGTTCCCTGGACCGGATCGTAACTCCACCAAGATTTCTAGTGACGGGCATTCGAACATGATGACACAGCGAGTAGCGGGAGTCTTGGTGGTTGACGACCACGCGATGTTTGGCGAGGTTGTAGCTGAAGCGATCGCCGGTGAGGTCGATTTACGGCTCGTTGCGTCGGTGACCGATATCTGCTCCGCAGGCGCGATTCTGATGGATCAGCCGGTCGACGTTGTGGTTCTCGACCTCCAACTCGATGGCGAGTCGGGGATGGATTTATTGCGTGTTTGGCACGAAAAGTTACCGGAAACGTTATTCATTTTACTGGTGGCGTCGGTCCGAAGTGACACAGTGCCCTTGGCTTTGGCGCACGGCGCGGCGGCCGTCATCAGTAAGAATCGACCGGCCGAAGATCTGGTTGCTGCGATTCGAGCAGCGCGCAGCGGCCGGGTCTCTATTTTGATTGAGGGCGCGTTTGAAGATGCGACCTCGAAGGACTTTGGGTTAACTGACCGCGAGTTAGGAATCGTCAAGTTGCTCGCGGATGGGCATGCGGACAGTGAAATTGCGGCAGTCCTGCACATCAGCCGCAACACGGTTCGCACTCACGTCCGGCGAATCTTCGCGAAGTTGGGCGTTTCGTCGCGGTTGCAAGCGGTCGCGACTGCTCGGCGCAGCGGCGTTATCGAACTCTGACGACCGTGCCGGATTCGCTAGAGCGACGCTAGGTACCTATCGGCCACCTGGTTGCGGTGCCAGCTTTGGGTGCCAAACAAGATGTCGTTCGTTTTGGCTCGGCGCAGAAATAAATGGGCATCACAATCCCACGTGTAGCCCATTGCGCCATGAATCTGGATGCATTCGGCCGCTGAATGGTTTGCTGCCTCACCCGAAAAACTCTTCGCCATAGAAATAGCCGATGCAGTCTTGGAATCGAAGCCCTGACTCCACTGCCATGCAGCGGCATGGACTCCGACTCGCGCCAGTTCGATTTCGCGCAACACGTCGACGGCTTTATGTCTGGTCACTTGGAACTTCGAAAGTGGCTTCCCGAAGACTTCTCGCGTAGTTGCGTACTGCAGCGCCAAAGTGTGGGCGCTCGCGGCAACGCCGACCATTTCCGCCGCAAGCAACAGTGCGCCAAATGCATTGATACGTCGCCATTGCGAAGTCTGGTCGCCGTCGCAGCCAATCGGGCGTGCGGGTGTATCGACGAATCGAAGAGTCGCGGTTTTTCGGGTCAAGTCCAGCGAAGGCGTGTAACGCAACTCGGCATCTCCCGGATCGACAAGAAATGCACGAACGCCTTCGCGGCTGCGAGCCGAGACGATGAGCGAGTCGCTGAGATGGCCATCAATCACTGCCACCTTCACGCCGTTCAGCCGATAGTCGTTGCCTCTGCCGGTTGCCATTGTGCTGATGCGATCGACGGGGTCTGCCGCTCCGGCCTCTTCGAACGCGACGGTGCAGCGTCGAGCGTCATCGATGATCGATGAAAGTAGCGACGTGGCGTCGAGCTCCACGAGCGCCCACGGAGCCAGCATGCCGGCAGCGAGCATTGGCCCACCGTGCAGGGTTGCTCCAAGCACCTCAGCAACTGCAACTGCCACGATTGGTCCGCTGCCAATACCGCCAAATTGTGTCGGGACCAGCAACCCCTGCCACCCGAGTTGCGAAATCACACTCCACAATTGATTGCCCGCTGGCTGCGCCGTTTCAAGATGTTCCCGGATGACGGCAATCGGAGTCTCGCGTTGAACCAATTCGCTGACAGCGTCGCGCATGGCGCGCTGTTCGTCGGAGAAGGTGAACTCCATAGTTCGTCGACACTATCGTTGACCGCGATCGAGCAACCGAAACCGTTCAACGTTCAGATGGTGACACCGTGGACTTTTCCTGGTCGGAACAAGACCGAAACTTCGAGTCGGAGCTCACGACCTTTTTGAATCGCGAACTCGCGCCATTTCTTGAGCACTGGAACGGTGCTCAATCTGCTGCGAAGCAAGGATCGTCGGCAGGCGTCATGGGTGCGATGGAGAAACGCAAGGCCTGGCAGCACCTCTTGCAACGCGAACGTTGGGCGGCGGTGCTATGGCCAGAATCGTGGGGTGGGCGCAACGCGTCGGTGAGCCAACACGTGATCTATACACAGGTGATGGCCAAGTACCGCACGCCGGGTATTTACAACGCGAATGGCATTGTGCAAATCGGTCCTGCCATCATCGAATGGGGAACCGAAGAACAACGGCAAAGGTGGCTTCCCAACATCCTCGACGCGACCGAGCACTGGTGTCAGTGCTTTTCGGAACCGCACGCTGGATCGGACCTTGCAAACTTGCGGACGACTGCGATCCGCGAAGGAGATGACTACGTCGTCAATGGCGTCAAGACCTGGATTTCCAGCGCGCAAATCGCCGACTGGGGAATGTGCTTGTTTCGTACGGATCCTGGTGCCATCGCGAGGGGCATGAAACACGATGGGATCACCATGTTCGGCGTTGACATGCATGCACCAGGAATTACCATCACGCCGATTCGCGAAATCACCGGTGACTCGTTGTTTTGCGAAGTCGTCTTTGAGAACGTGCGAGTGAGTGCGAACGATCGACTTGGTGAGGAAAATCAAGGCTGGTCGGTGTCGATGGGAGCACTCGGCAAGGAACGAGTGGGGAGCGCGGGCCAAGCAATTTCGATGGCGAATGATCTTCGGCAGCTGTTACAAACTGCGAAGGCAGTCAATCCGGGCGCGCTGCGGGATCCGCTAATTCGCGATCGGGTCGGCCAGCTTCATACTCAAATCGAATTCACGAGGATGTTGTTGGAGCGTGCGCTGTCCAAAGTGTTGCAGGGCGAAAAGGGATTTCCGGAAGTGCCGTTGTCGAAGCTGCAATGGGGCTATATCTCGCTATGGCTCGCAGAACTGGCCATAGATGTGTTGGGTCCCGCTGGCCTTGTCACCAAAGGTGGTGAAGGCGCGATCGACGACGGACTCTGGGCGCGAAATTATGTATGGCAGCGTTACACGACCATCGGTGCTGGCCCGACCGAAGTGCAAAAGAACATCCTCGCCGACCGGGCGCTGCGTCTCGAGCGTTGATTCAGCCCGTGTAGTAACCGTCGGCCACCGTGAGGGCGTCATCGAGAATCGCAATACCTTGTTTGGCTTCTTCGGGGCTGATGATCAAGGGAGGCGTCACATGGATGCGATTGAAGTGGCTAAAGGGCCATAAGCCTTGCGCCTTGCACGCGTTGACGACCTCAACCATGGGTGTCGCGTCGGCTCCAGCAGCATTGAACGGCACAAGCATCTCACGAGTGTCGCGATTGCGCACGAGTTCGAGTGCCCAAAAACATCCGAGACCGCGTACTTCGCCAACGCTTGGATGACGGTCTGCCAAGGCGCGGAGTTGAGGTCCGAAAACGTCGGTGCCCAGGCTGCGGGCGTTGTCGATGATGCCTTCTTCTTCGAAAATATTCATGCTTGCGACTGCAGAGGCACAGGCGAGCGGGTGGCCGGAGTAAGTCAATCCGCCTGGGAAGATTCGGTCGGCGAATGTGTCGGCGATGCGCTGCGAGATGACCACGCCGCCGAGCGGAACGTATCCAGAATTCACGCCTTTCGCGAAGGTGATGAGGTCGGGTGCCACGTCCCAGTGCTGTACCGCGAACCATTCGCCGCAGCGGCCGAAACCGGCCATGACCTCATCACAAATCATCACGATGTTGTGCTGATCGCAAAGTTCGCGGACTCCCGCGAGATAACCCGGCGGTGGAACGAGGATGCCGTTCGTGCCGACTACCGGTTCGAGCATGATGGCGGCGATGGTGTTGGCGCCTTCAAACATGATCGTGTCGGCGAGGTGAGCGAGCGCCCGTTCGCATTCTTGTATCTCGGTCTCGGCGTAGAACGGCGAACGATAGAGATAAGGGCCGTGAAAGTGCACGACTCCGCCGACGCTTGGTTCGTTGGGCCAGCGGCGCGGGTCGCCCGTGAATGCGATTGAGCCACTCGTCGAACCGTGGTAACTGCGATACGCAGTGAGCACCTTGTGCTTCCCCGTGTGAAGACGCGCCATGCGAGCGGCGTTTTCTGTGGCTTCGGCGCCGCCGTTCGTGAAGAACACCATGTTGAGATCGCCCGGCGCACGCTCGGCGATCATCCGTGCTGCTTCGCCGCGAGCCTCGTTCGCAAACGCGGGCGCGATTGTGCACAACTTGCCTGCTTGTTCTTGGATTGCGGCGATGAGCTTCGGGTGTTGGTGTCCGATGTTGAGGTTGATGAGTTGGCTTGAGAAATCGAGGTAGCGATTCCCTTCGAAGTCCCAAAACCACGAACCCTCGCCGCCCGCGACCGGCAGTGGATTGATCTGGCGTTGTGCGCTCCAGGAGTGAAAGACGTGGGTGCGGTCGTTGTGGCGAACATCTTGTTCAGTGCTCATGAAATGTCCTCGAATGGGTGACGGTTACAGTGCCTGCTATTGGCACGCTGTGGGATTGATGGTTAACGGTTTTGTGGGAAACCGAGATCGATCGTCGAGGTGGTGGGGTCGGGCCATCTGCTGGTGACGACTTTGCCCCGCGTGTAGAACTGCATGCCCTCGGGACCGTACATGTGGGTGTCGCCGAAGAGCGAAGCTTTCCAACCGCCGAAGCTGTAATAAGCGACGGGCACTGGTATGGGAACGTTGATACCAACCATGCCGACCTGCACGTCGAATTGGAATTGACGGGCAGCGCCTCCGTCGCGTGTGAACATTGCAACACCATTGCCATACTGATTGCGGTTGACCAGTGCGAGTGCTTCTTCGTAGGTGGCAACCCGCACGATGCATAACACCGGCCCGAATATTTCGTCGGTGTACACCGACATTTCCGGCTGCACATTGTCGATGAGCGAAACACCGAGGAAAAAACCATCTCCCTCGACATTGAGCTTGCGTCCGTCGGCAACGATGGTGGCGCCTTCGCGTTCTGCTGCACCGAGGTAAGCAGCAACTTTGTTGCGGTGATCTTTGCTGATGAGCGGACCCATTTCGGAATCTGGATCACTGCCGGGGCCGATACGCAGCGTCGAAAGGCGAGTGTCGATCGCGGCCACGATCGGGTCGGCCGAATCACCAACGGCGACGACCACTGAGATCGCCATGCACCGCTCGCCCGCGGATCCGTATGCCGCGCTTACCGCGGCATCGGCGGCCATTTCGATATCGGCATCAGGGAGTACGACCATGTGGTTCTTCGCGCCACCGAGTGCCTGAATCCGTTTCGAGTGCGCGGTGCCCGTTTCGTATACGTACTTGGCGATCGGCGTAGATCCAACGAAGCTCACGGCTTGTACCGTTGGATGCTCGAGCAAACGATCGACTGCAACTTTGTCGCCGTGCAGCACGTTGAACACTCCCGCAGGTACACCCGCGTCGTGCAGTACTTCGGCGAGAAACAGTGCCGCGCTTGGGTCTTTTTCTGATGGCTTCAAGATGAAGGTATTGCCAGTTGCAATCGCGTTCGCAAACATCCACATTGGCACCATCGCAGGGAAATTGAACGGAGTGATACCAACGACGACGCCGAGGGGCTGACGAATCGAGTAGACGTCGACGCCGTTAGCCGCTTGTTCGCTGAAGCCGCCTTTCAACATTTGGGGTACTCCGCATGCGAACTCGACGTTTTCGAGCCCGCGCGCGATTTCACCCATAGCGTCGGCGATGACCTTGCCGTGCTCGTTCGAAATGATTTCGGCGAGCTCCTTGCGGCGAGCATCGAGGATCTCGCGCACTCGAAACATGATTTCGCTACGGCGAGACAACGATGTGGCGCGCCAGGCCGGGAACGCCGCCGCGGCGGCGGCGACTGCGGCGTCCACCTCGGTGACCGAGGCTAGGTCAACGGTGCCAGTTTGCTCGCCTGTCGCCGGGTTGAATACTGGGCTGTGCCGACCTGACGTGCCCGGCGTGGAGTGACCATTGATCCAGTGAGAAAGTGTTCGCATCTCGTCAGCATAAATCACACAGAGATAGACAAACAATAGTTATTTTGTTACCGTACAAAGAATGTTGCCGGAAAACATGTGGGGCCAACTCCCCGATCGCAGTGCACGCGGGATCGCCGCTGAGATTCGGCGGTTGGTTTCGATGGGATTGCTGAGTGAAGGAACGCGGTTACCGACGGTTCGCGTCGTTGCTCAGGAACTCGGTATTAGTCCGACGACGGTGAGCGAAGCGTGGCAATCCTTGAGTCGCGCCGGAATCGTGGCGTCGCACGGTCGCAATGGCACGGTGGTTTTGGGAATTCCGGATCCGATTCTGGGGCCTCGGAGATACCGACGGGTGACGCAGGGTGGCGGCCAGTTCGCACTCGACTTGTCGAGCGGCACGCCAGATCCGTCGTTGTTGCCAGACATGCAAGCTGCATTGTTGCGGGCTGCGACGCGAGTTGAGCGCGGCGATGGAGCATCGATGACATACGTCGATTCCGCGGTCCTGCCGGAGCTGCACGGCGTGTTGCTGCGGCGTTGGCCGTTCGTTCCAGGAGCGCTCACCGTGGTGGATGGCGCGATGGATGCCCTGGATCGGATCAGTGCGGTTGTGGTGAATCGAGGCGATCGCGTCGTCGTCGAGGCTGCGTGTTTTCCTCCGCTGCTCGATCTTCTCGAGCAATCGGGCGCCGACGTGATCGGCGTTGCTGGTGATGCCGAAGGAATCAGCCCGGACTCGCTATCAGCCGCGCTCGACGCGAATCCCGTCGCATTGTTTCTCCAACCGCGAGCCCAAAATCCAACTGGTGTGAGTATGACCCCAGGCCGCGCGAAGCAACTCTGCGAAATACTGAAGCCAAGCGCTGCGGTCGTTATTGAAGACGATCACAGCGGTGATATTGCCAGCGCGCCGGTCGTCAGTCTCGGAACGGGAATGCCGGATCGTGTTGTCCACATTTTGGGCTTTTCGAAATCGCACGGACCAGATCTCCGCTTGGCTGCAATTGGCGGAGCCGCAGCGATCGTCCATGCGGTCGCGACTCGGCGCATGTTGGGACCGGGTTGGTCTTCGCGCCTACTGCAAGGAGTTTTAGCCGATCTGCTGACTGACCGGGCCGCGATTGCTTCGGTTGCAAAGGCTCGCGCCGCCTACGCACTGCGCAGAAGCGTCGTGGTCGATGCTTTGACGACCCACGGCATCGACGCTCGCGCTGACGACGGCATCAACGTCTGGATCGCAGTCGAACGTGAAAGCGATGCGCTATTGGCACTTGCGGCGCGCGGCATTGGAGCGTCACCAGGGTCGCCATTTACCGTCGACGCGTCGCAGCCAGAACACATTCGGATCACGGTCGCTGGGATCTTGGGAACCGCAGCAGAGATCGAACCCATCGTTGCCGAAATTGCGTATGCGCTGCGATCCGAACGCACACAGCCATGGCAGCGTCCGTCGTGACCCGGCTCGCTCGGTAAGAATCGCCCGTGATGACTGATCACCAGGCCGCAGCTAACAAAATTTACGACGAATTCGATCGTGCTACGTGGAAGGCGTTGCGGGCGAACACTCCACTCACGTTGGATGAATCCGATCTTTTGGCCTTGCGTGGTCTGGATGAAAACGTTGCTTTGGGCGAAGTAGCTGAGGTCTATCTGCCGTTGAGTCGACTATTGAATCTCCGCGTCGCTGCGGTCCAACATTTGCACGAAACGACAGCGACGTTTCTCGGTACGTTGACGCCGCGCATCCCGTTTGTGATCGGTGTTGCGGGCAGCGTTGCCGTGGGGAAGAGCACGACGTCACGGGTGCTGCAGGCCCTGTTGGCTCGCTGGCCATCGCATCCTGGCGTCGAGGTTGTAACGACCGACGGATTTCTCTATTCGAATGCGGTACTGCACGAACGCAACATGATGCACCGAAAGGGGTTTCCGGAGAGTTACGACGTCCGTCGCTTGGTTGCCCTGTTGCACAACCTGAAGTCTGGCGTTGAAAGCGTAGAAGTGCCGCTGTATTCGCATGTCACTTACGACGTTGCGGAGACATCTATGCACATGAGGGTGCCCGACATCGTAATTGTCGAGGGCATCAATGTATTGCAAGTACCTCCGACCCGAGACACATCAGATGATCGTTTTGTCTCCGACTATTTCGATTTTTCTATCTATGTTGATGCGCGGGAAGAAGATGTTCGCCAGTGGTATATCGACCGAACGTTTCATCTGCGTGATGTTGCGAAAACGGATCCACGTTCGTTCTTCGGATTTCTTGTACCGATGGCCGATGGCGCAGTGTTGGACTTCGCGGAGATGATTTGGGCCAATGTCAATGGCGTGAATCTCCGTGAAAATATCCTGCCGACTCGATCTCGTGCCGACCTCATTCTTGAAAAAGGTCGGGATCATCAAGTCGAGCGGGTCAGACTTCGCAAGCGATAAAAGTTCAGCGGACGCCGCGCAAGCCGAACCACGCGAGTTCCGCAAGCCAACTTGCGAGTTTGTCGGTGTCGACCGTATTTGCTTCGTTGTCGCTGGCGAGTGATCGCCTGCTCGTCGCCTCTGCGATGCCAACGATCGCGTGCGCGAGTACGAGACGATGTTGCTCGTCGACCGGCAAATCGATCAACTTGGAAATGGCGAGCGCTGCATTGTCGAGCGCGGTATCGGCCCGTTGCGCGAAATCTGGATCATTGCGAACCGACGCACCAAACAGCAATCGAAACGCGGCCGGATTCGAAGTTACAAAGCGGAAGTATGCCTGAAACCCAGACTCCACACGTTCGCGGCCGTTGAGTTCTGGCGCGGTTACGACCGAAAGTTCGGAAAGGAGCTGATTGCCGACGTCGTCGAGGAGTTCCAAAAACAACGCACGTTTGTTGTCGAAATGTTGGTACAAGACCGGTTTGGTGACGCCTGCGACGACTGCTATGTCGTCCATTGCCGTCGCATGGAACCCGCGTTCGGCGAATACGTCGCGGGCGACGTCGAGGAGTTGGCGTCGCCGTTGTTCGGCAGGTAAGCGCACTGAAGTAGAGATTTCTACACGCTGGTCTTCAGCGGCATGACGTAGCGATCCGCGTGGTCGAAATTGCGAGCGAACATGTTGTCGAGGTCTCGTGCCTCGCTTGATGACAGTGGCATTTCCGAAGCGGCGGCGTATTCGCGAATTTCGGAAACAGTGACAACGGTTGGCAGCACAGTGGTGAACGCGGGGTTAGCGAGAATACCCGCGACGGCCGCTTGTCCGATAGTTCGTCCGGTTTCGGGTGCCCAAAGAAAGCCCAACGTGGCTGCCTTTTCGAAGTTGTCGAGCATGTTGTCTTTGTTGCGATGCGAACGATGATCGCCAGGAGGAAAGACCGTGTCAGGAGTTACTCGCCCAGACAATGTGTCGGATGCATGTGGCACGCGTGCGATGAGGCCACACTCGCCAGCTTTGACACGGTCGCAAGCTGCAAAGGTGAGACCTGGTTCTTGTTCCAGGATGTTGAAAACTGTCTGCAGCGCCACGATCGGTCGACTATCGACGGACTCAACGCCTTCAGTCACCCAACCAATGGCGGGCCCCAACGCCACGCCGAGTTCGCGAATTTTCCCTTGGGCGCGCAAGCTCAGCAGTTCGTCCCAGAGATCGTCTGCGCGCACGGGATCAATGCGCACATTGTGGAGTTGGTAGAGATCGATGTAGTCGGTCTGGAGGCGCCGCAGTGAATCTTCGAGTTGGCCGCGAACTCCGGCAGGGCTGAAATCCTGTGGACGTTCGCCTTGCCCCTTGATTCGTGGCGCATCGATGTCGTATCCGCATTTTGTGGTGACGATGATGTCTGAACGGTTAGTGCGCAACAGGTCGGCGAGCATCGTTTCGCCCGCCGCGGACTCCCCATAGACGGGCGCCGTATCAATGAAGTTGATTCCGACATCAAGCGCGGCTCGCAACAGTTCCATCGGATTCTTGACTTCGCCCCACCAGTCGCTCGCAAGCGTCCAGGTGCCGATCCCAATTTCAGAAACCATGAGGTCACTCGTGCCAAAACGACGAAATTTCATAATTTCATGCTACGACCGGTTGCACGAATTCAATGAAATGAGCCGCCACCGCGTTCTTCGCGTTCTGCAGCCTTGATGCCATAGCCAAAGACGATGGCGCCCGGTAGAACGAGGCACGCAATGATCAAGCCGATCGTCGCGATCGTTACGGTCCAACCCGTGAACCCGTGTACCGCTGAAATGACGAATGCCACGATCGACGTTAGGAGCGCGCCGTAACCAGTTCGCTTTCCGAACGCGACCAGCTTGGCGATGCGGGCTCGGCGTTCGAGCACCTCGGGGGTGGGGGGTTTGAGTGTGTTCACGTTGGACGATTCTGCCAACGAAGGTTGTCGGCAAGCTTCGCGTCGGGGTCGAGGGCTGCGCGGCCGTCGAGCACATCCAGCACCGCAAGAAACTCACGAACCTCGCGAACGTCATGGACCCGTAGAATGGAAGCGGGCGCAAGCGCGGTAGTTGCTGCGACCGCCGCCAGGGTTCCGGCAAGGCGTTCCCGGGGCGGGCGATTTGTGATCACTCCGATGAAGTCTTTGCGGGAAAGCGCGAGTAGCACCGGGCGTCCGAGCGCGACAAGCGATGGAAGGCCGCGGAGTACGTCGACGGTCTGGGCGGCCGTTTTGGCGAAGTCGGGTCCGGGATCCAAGATGAGTTGTTCGTTCGTTAATCCTGCTTCTAGCAAGACGTTGACGCGCCCAGTCAAGAAGTTCAAGACGTCGCCGGCGACGCCTCCCTCAACGTCGTCATAGAGCTTTCGGGCGTCGAACTTGGTTTTCGGTCGCCAACGGGTGTGCATAGCGACGAAACCCGCGCGGTGGCGAGCAGCGACTGCGGCAAGTTCGGGTGCCAATACTCCAGAAATGTCGTTCACGATATGTGCGCCAGCGGCCAGCGCGGCTTCGGCGACCGCTGGTTTATACGTGTCTATGGAAATACAACACTCGGTGTAGCCACGGATGCCATTGAGCACTGGAATGACGCGATCGATTTCTTGTTGATCACTGATCTCGGGTACTCCGGTGATCGCGGATTGCCCTCCGATATCGAGTAGATCCGCGCCTTGCTCTGCGATTTCAAGAGCACGTTGTACCCGCTGATCGTCGGTGTGATAGTTCCCGCCATCGGAGAACGAATCCGGAGTCGCGTTGACAACTCCCATGATCAGCGGCCGGGTCACTTCTATTGTCCGGTCGCCGCATTGAAGTTTCATGCGATGGCCTTGAGCTGTCCGATTGTGGCCCGGAGCGCGGCGTCGAAAACATCAGGCCCGAATGCGAGGGCCGCCCGGCGCTGATTCACATCGTGGAGTCGGGGAGTCGGTTTCGCCAGAAACTTGACCAACTCTGCAGGGTCGTCGAGTGTGAATAGCTGGATGCCCTGCGCTTGAAATTCTCCTAACGCGGGGTAGCTCCCGGCGATGCAGGGTCGGCGCGCCCGGATCGATTCGAAAATCACAGCGCCGAAACGCTCGCCGGTCGTGGGATACAGCACGGCATCGCAAGCTTCGTAGGCGTGCCCAATGTTGGTGGCACCACGGATCGTGGATTGTGTCGGAATGTGCGGCACCAGTTTGTCGAAGAGGTCCTGAAAATCAGGGTCGACTGGACCGGTCGCCCAGAAATGTAAACGCTCGGGCGGGAGGATCCGGGCAAGGAGTTGCAGATAGCGAACCGAACCCGCGAGGTTTTTGCGCTCGGATATACGTGTCGGTTGCAAGAGCAAAATTGCGTCGGCTTCGATACCGAGATCGTCGCGTACACTTTGGCGCGTGCTCGTTGCAGCAAGCTCAGTTTTGACGTCGAACGTGTGCGGCAGAAGTGCGACGTCGCAGAAGCCCAACGCGATCAACTCTCGTCGACTGCGTAGGTTGATCGCCGCGTGTACGAGCGATGTCGACGGTAACTTCGAAAACACATCGGAGGATTTCTCAACATCGTGGTGGCGCACGATGAGCGGAACGCCGGCCGACTGTAAGGCGCTGACTTCGGCCATAAAGCGAGCATCGGTAGGGGCTGTTTGGTCGAATTCGATGATGGCAAGGTCGACGTCAGTTGCGGGTGCTGTCGCACCACTGACAATCGGCTGGCATCGCTCAGTGACGTCGAACCCGAGCCGCTGTAAAGATTCGACCATCGCGCGTGCCTGGCTCGCGAGGCTCCGCGAGCCTACACCGATATTGGGGAGGTCAGGTTGGGTGGTGTGATGCCGTGCGGCAACGACTGAAGCGCGGACCATGGTCCTGCGAAGCTAGTGAGTGGCCACACTGCGATGCGAAGACAAGGCTACGGAGACGAATTGGTACTGCTCATCACTTAACGTGGTAAATCGAGTGAAAAATGCGCACTCACAGTGTTCTCGGGGAGGTTTATCAACAGAGAAGGGACAATTGAGGCTTGCAGATGTCGGTGGCTTCGGAGAGACTCCTGTGGCTCATGTTGTCAATGATGGATTCTTTCCCACCGCGCTTGCGATCGTTCACCGTCGCGCTGGTTCTTGGGGGTAGTGCGGTTTCGCTTGTTGGCCTCATGCGATCTCCTGGGGTCGCGGCGACGCCACTCATCGTGCTCGGCGCCTTGGCCATTGCGAGTGAACACCAACGAGTTCGACTACCGAACGGCATGTTGCTGAGTCCCGGTTTCATGGTGGGCATGACCGCAATCGTGGTTTTTCGCGATACCGCCTGGTTGGCCGGCCCCATGATTGTTGGGGCATCGATGGGCGTACCAACCCGGCACTTTGGGCCACACGGTCGAGGGTGGATCGCGTTCAACGCAGCCAACTTTGCCCTCGCTACCGGGTCGGCGGCCGCGCTGTATCACCTCATTCCAGTGCATTTCGTTGATTCACTGCCCTTAGGCATCTTGGCGGTCATTCCTTGTGCACTCGCGGTGGTTGCGGTCGAATCAGTCGTTGTTGCGGCGTCCTATTGGTTCGAAGACCGATCTCCGCTCAGGGAGTGCCTTGGATCCCTTGTGCCCGCACTCGTGCAGGCGATTCCCTTCGCGTTTGTTGGGTTTTTCCTCGGCCATCTGTACTTGGATCTCGGGTGGCCGATTGTGATGTTGCTGTTAGTGCCGATCATTTTGATGCGTGGCGTGTTTACTTCGTACCTCGAAATGCGGGCGACGAATGAGGCAACCATGCAGGTTTTGGTTCGTGCCCTTGAACTCAAGGACTCCTATACCGCTGGGCACGCAGAGCGAGTCGCAACGTACGCGAGATACATCGGCGAAGAACTTGGGTTGCCATCTTGGCGGCTCGATCGCTTGCGGTCAGCGGCGTTGATGCATGACATCGGAAAACTTGTTGTCCCGAATCAATTGCTGAACAAACCGGGGAAACTTTCCGCAGAAGAGTTCGCGGTCGTGCGACGTCACGAACAGGTGACGGTTGAAATGCTCGAACACATTGATTTCTTGAGACCCATTGCGGTATCGGTTTCCGGAGATCACAGCCACTTTGGCAACGCGAGCTCAGACGGTTCGATCGAGGCCTTTGCGATTGCGGTGGCCGATGCCTACGACGCCATGACTTCGACGCGTAGCTACCGACGGGCATTGTCTCAAGAGGTCGCGATGGCTGAGCTCCTCGATAAAGCAGGAACCCAATTTCACCCGGAGTGCGTGACGGCGTTGCGGGATGCCATCGCACGGCGCGGCGAACGCCATGGTGCTGGATACGAGGCCAGCGCCGAGGCTTGGCAAGTAACACCCCCGGCTGCCGGTCTCGGCTCCGCGGGGCTTGGTGACCTTTCGGATGGGCTTGAGCGCGTATGACGTTTGTGTGGCGACGCTGCGTTGCGGTCGCGATGATTGGCGTCGTGACTGCAATGACGGCATGGTTGTTATTTCCGAGTTCGTCGGCAGCAACCCTGTGCGTGCTGAGCGCTGGTGTCGCGCTTGGTGAGTTGCTGGTGATCCGCAGCGACGATCGGCTTGGCTTACCGTTGTCGTACGCGCTGTTTGTCGTGTTGGCAAGTTCGTTTGATTGGCGAGCATCGACGGGAGCGATCATCGTCGCACTCGTCGTGGTTGCTCCACTGCAGGTGGACATCGAACATCGATCACGAGCCCAGCTAGCGGTGCACCACGGCCTCGTTGCGACCGGTGCGCTGCTCACATTTCGCGGGGTATTTGCACTTGTCGGCGGGCATGAACGACTTGGTGTGGTCGTGGCTGCGCTGTTGGTCACGGTCGCTGCGATGATCGGCGTTGATCAGCTGGTGCGAGTCGCGTTTGGATATCGGACGGGGTTTGATGATCGTGGTCAGCGCTCGTGGGCGGCAATCGCGTCATCAGGCGTGCTGATGGCGGTCGGTGAACGCGGCGTCGACGGCATCGGGCATCTCGGAGTTTGGGGTGCGATGCTGTTTTCCATACCGCTGATTGCGGCGTGGTTTAGTTTCGATCGACTCGACACCGCAGCGATCGCGCACCGCCAAACGATTGAAGCACTGGCCATGGCGCCAGAACACGCCGGGCTTGTGAACCCTGGGCATTCGGATCGAGTTGCGCGTCTGAGCGTTGCAATGGGCCGCCACCTCGGTTTTGAACGCGCCGATGTTGATCGACTCGAAACTGCCGCACGACTCCATCATCTTGGAGCTGTCACGCTCGATGATCCTGGGTACGGTGGTGCACCGATGCCGGCCGCAACGATCGCGCATGTCACTGCCGACATGATGCGCGGGATCGAGTCACTTGCCGCGGCCGGCGACATTGTTGCGCGCGCTGGCTCGCAACGAAGCTTTACGTTCCTAGATGCTCGAGGCAATACTGCAGCGCTGGCGCTGCAGTACGCGAATGCATACGACGAAGCAGTTTGTGAGCAGAGTGTCGCTCCGGGAGTTGCATTGCAACTACTTCGGCAGTCGGCGGGCGAATGCGATGAACGCGAGTCGCTAGTTATCGACGCTTTGGAGTTCGTGACGTTGAGCGGGATGACTGTCGTGCAGTCCCGTTGAGGATTGCAACAGCGCGTTGAGCTCTTCGTCGTCGAACGTCTCAAGTGTCGCGATATCCAGCTTGTCAGCCACGGCGGGCTCGGGCGGCTTTGTGGCCACCGGGCGGCGAGAGCGCCGCTTCCGGGATCCGTGGAACGCCACATCGATAAGGCCGACCGCGAGAACAAGGTCTCCGAAACTGATCATCTGATCAGTTGGCCGCAAGTAGATCACGTCGCTGAGCCAATACAACGAAGTGTCGCTTGATTGTGCATGGTGCTTAGTGGTCGGGGCGAACTCTGTCGATGGACCCCAAACCTCAGGCACGGCCACCGGCATGCCATGGTTCGCGATAATCGTCACAGTGTTCATCGCGATCCCAATCATCACGACGGCCATGCCGGTTTTAATGAGGTTGCGACTGCAAAACGCGAGCAGGAGCACGTATGACGCGACGAGTGCGCCGAATCCAAGATCGTTGTCTCCTGGATGAGGCAGCCGATGGGTGAGTGATTGCAGGACTAGAGCCGCAGCCAAAGACCATTTCCAGTACCAACGCTGTTGGAGCAACACCGTGAAACTTCCTCGCGAGACCGCGGGCACGAGCAGAGCTACCACCACCGATATCGTGAGAAATCCAGTCACATCCGCCACGGTACTTTGGTTTGCACGGCCAGTCGTGGACGGGTTCGTAGTGGTGCTCAATCGGCTCCCAAGTAGCGTGCTGGGATGCATGAAATTCGCGCGGAACTCGCCGCAACGGTCTGGAAGGTGTGCGCCGAGGTCGGACAACTGGTTGCCGAGGGCGACGACCTTGTCGTTCTTGAGTCGATGAAAATGGAGATTCCTGTAGCGACTGAAGTGCCCGGCGTGTTGCGCGAGTTGTTGGTATCTGTAGGGTCGACGGTGAACGAGGGCCAGTTGCTTGCGTTGGTGGACGAGTCGTGATCGGCTTGCATCGCGACGGTGCTATCGCAACTATCACCATCGACCGTCAGGAGCGGCGCAACGCGTTGAATGGTGAACTGTGTGCATCCCTGACGGATTGCCTCACCAATCTTGATTCGCCACTCGCAGTCATCATTACTGGCGCAGGAACCGCCTTTTGCGCGGGCGCAGACCTCGTGACGCGCTTCGGGGCGGGCGACGGCGAAGGTGGAGCGACCGACACCTTTCGCCCGTCATTTGAAATACTGCTCGATGCGATTGCCGAGTTTCCAGCGCCCGTAATTGCGGCGATCAATGGTCCCGCTATTGGCGCGGGCATGCAACTCGCGGTCGCGTGTGATCTCAGAATTGCGGCTCCCGATGCCAAGTTGGCTATACCGGGTGGACGTTTAGGCATCTTGTTGAGCCCTGCCAATATTCAACGCCTAGCCCAGTTGGTCGGCCATGGTCTTGCTCGCGATTTTCTGCTCACCGGACGGCAGGTGACGGGGAGAGAGGCGTTGCAGTTGGGTTTGGTGCAGCGAATTGATGAAGATGCTCTTGGCGCTGCCCAATTACTTGCAGAGCACATTGCGACATTGGCTCCGCTTACGGTTCAGGGCCACAAGCGTGCGCTGAATTTGGTGACGACGGCAAGCGGGCTCTGCGCTGATGAAAGCCAAGAGATTGCGGAAATGGAACGTGAGGCATTTGCCAGCGACGATCTTGCGGAAGGTATGGCAGCCTTCAGCGAGAAACGTGACCCAGTGTTTTACGGCCGCTGACGGCGTCACGCCAAAGAAGTTCCGTTGGCGACTGCTCGCGGCGTTGCTCCTTGCCGCGGTTGTGCTTTACAGTGTTAACGAATGGTGGAACGGGTCCAACTCAGTCGTGAGATCATAATTGCTAGGGCCCACACGATGATCGTCGAACAGGGTCTTGACGCCGTCTCATTGCGAGGGGTAGCGGCCGCGCTGGGCGTGACGGCACCTGCGCTGTACGCCTACGTTGACGACAAACTCGACATGTTGCGAGGCGTCGCCGAAAGCGAATTTGAACGGCTGTTGGCTTCGTTCGAAACGATTCAAGCCGACTCGCCGCTCGAACGAGTTCGGCTGCAAGCACATGCCTACGTGCAGTACGCGTTGGCCGATCCGGCACTTTTTCAGATGATTTTTTTGTTCCGTCCCAATTTCGAGGTCCACTCCGAGGGCGACGATTTGCCGGCGGCGACTCGCGCATACTTAACCGGCGCGCAGGCAGTCGAGGCCGCGATGGCCGATGGAAGCCTCCGGCCTGGAGATCCGATGTTGGTATCGCTTGCGTTGTGGGCGGCCACGCACGGTGCGGCCAGCATGTTGCTCGCGCAGCTGAACCTCGGGCCTGAATACGAGTCGCAAATCCTTGCGACTGTGATTGACAATCTTGTTCGAGGACTCTCGGTTCCGCTCGACTCGTGACACGAGGCGTTCGTGAACGCAACTAGTTGAAAGTAGGCCACCATGCCATTGCCGCACAGCGTTCTCGCTCCAATCGATCCTGAAGATCGTGACCTTTCGGTGGTGCATGGGGCAATGCCACCGGGTATAGGGGGCGAGATATTCATTAGCGCGCCGCACGCGACGACCCTCGGGCCTCCACATGCATTCTTTGGGGCCGGGATGTCGTATCGGCTCTCGTTGGAAGCCGGCACATTCGGCGCGGATCGCGGCACATTTGCTTGGCGACAGGCGTGGATTGATTCACCGAGTGCTCGGCTGCAACATAAGCGTCCAGAAGTGTTCCAACGCACGATGCTCGGTGTGCAATCACCCTTCGGGCTAGTAAATGCCGCGAATACGGCGCCATTGCCCTGGGGCGACCGTATGTTTATGACTTGGGACGTTGGGCGACCCGTCGAAATTGATCCATGTTCATTGAAGTATCTCGGCGACGTCGGCCACATCGACCAGTGGCAAGCGTTCGACTTGATGCCAGGGCCAGTGTTGCCGATGGTGACGAGCACGGCGCATCCTGTGGTGGACCATGATCGGGATTGTCTGTGGACGGTGAATACCTATTTCGGTCAGCTGCAAATTGTGCGTTACGACGGCGAGGGCGGTGTCCGCAGATGGCCGATCGATGGGGCAGTGATCCCGCAATCGGTACACACGATTACGCAGACCCGTGATTGGCTTGTTGTGGGTGACTGTGCATTCAAAGTTGAACCGCAGGTGATGTTCGGTGGCGATCGCACCGAGCCAGCGAACTCGTCGGCGCCGATTTACCTGATTCGCAAGACCGATCTTGACGCGGCGGCCGCGGGGTCGCCGGTGGGCTGTCGTACGTATGAACTAGCGCCGGAAATGAACCACTACTACGCGCAATGGGACGATTCCGATGGTGTAGTCGTGCTCTTTGAACACACACAAAATGCCGACATCGCAATGGCAGCGCGCGAAGGCGATATCGACGCATGGGGTCGGCCAGTCCATAAGGACCTCGCCGGGTTGTACGGATTCGCGATGACCCCAACCCGTACTTCGATGCATCGCTTTGATCCCGATACCGGCGTACGCAAAGAAATGGCCATGATGTACGAACCGCAGCGGTTCTACTCGCGACAACTCAGCGCGTTCGATTGGTCCTACGAAGGATGGGCGCAGCCCGCTGCGTTTCACTCCGTGTACCACGGATTTCGTCCGGAAGCGGTGAATCAGCGCATGCTCGACCTGTATAAAGACCGAGTGGATCGAGGTCTGCTGCCGACTGAGGAAATGCATTCGTCAATCGCTACACATTCCTGGGACGGACTTCACACGATCTCGGACTACGTCTACTCTGACCTTTCGGATCTACCGACCTCTCCGATCTTTGTTCCTCGGAACGCGCACACAACGACCGGATCGCGACACAGCGGCGATCAACCGGGTGGTCTCAATGGTTGGGTGGTTGTGCCGGTGCTGAGTGACCGCGGATTCCGAGTTGAAATTTTCGATGCAGTCAATGTTGGAGCGGGTCCTGTATGCGTGTTGAGTTCGCCTCATCACGCGGTTCCATTTGTGCTGCACTCCGCTTGGACCCCGCGCGCGGTGACCGCACCCTCAGTCGACCGGACTCGATTCAGCGAAGAGTTGTCTCGCGTTGGTGAATTGCCTGACGATCTTGCAGCGGCGGCGCAGGAAGTAGCTCGTGAGCTCGATGAGGGCGTGCCAATGTTGTAGCCCTTGCAGCAAGGGTTAGAGCCGTCGCGGTTTTGTTTGAGGTCTTGATGCGACCAGTGCCCAGATCGCTGCGAGGGCCCACACAACTGCGAGGGCCGTGCTCACTGCGGTTGTGTAATTCAAAGGCTGGAACGTCGGGTTGCCCTTACTCTGAGTTGTGTGATGCAACGGGTACCAAGCCAGCGCGATGATCATCGCTGACGTAAATAAGCCGAATGTCAACGGAGCTTTGAACCTCGGTGAAATCACTCGATGTAGGAGATAGCAAAGCACGAATGTGATGGGTGCGATCACGAGGTCGTGGAGCAGATCAAAACCGATGAGATATTTGGTGTAAACGAATCGCTCCGAAAAGCTGTCGAACTTCGCCAGCGCGCCGCGCAACCCAAACGCCATGACTGCTCCACCGACAATAAGCCCTATCCAAAACGAACGTCCAAGCTCGTCGTGCGCGCTGGCGCCAGAACCCGTGGGTGCATTTTGTGTGTGATCGATAAGCGACGCGGGAGTCTTGGCTGGCATTACATCACCTCAATTTCATTCAACCACTTGGTTTGTAACACGCCGGGTCGGTTCGGCGCGATAAGGCGGACCGGAAAACCGTGGTCGGGATGCAACGCCTCACCATTGACTTTCAACGCGAGGAGGGTGTCGGGATCGCGAACCATTTTCGCGGTGAGCTCGGATGTGCCGTAGTTTGGCCTACGGGGCTTTGGATTGCTGGGGGTTGCCTTCGGTGGGATCGAAGAGACCAGAACATCGGACTCGGCTCCCGCTCCTGCGGCACTCAACAGCGTGCGCATCGAGACGCCAGTCCAGACTTGGGAGCTGCTCCATCCCTCGACGCACGCGATGGGGAGTTCAGCGGTGCGCTGCGGCAGGGCAAGTAGTTCGGCGTAGGTGAATTCGCGCGGCGTCAGACCGCGGCCGTGAACGATCATCCGGTACTGCGTCATGTCTACGTTCGCGACGCCCGCGTTGGCCGCAGTCCGGTTTACGGGGAATCCTTGTGGGCCGGTGTCGCTGCGCCGCGGGGCAAGCAGGGCCAACTTCGAAAGTGGTCGTATCGTTTGGCCAATGGTGAACAGCGTCACGAGCCCCGAAGCGCCGAAAGCGGTTGCGAAGAACGCTTTCCTAGACATTCCGTGTCGTTCGAATGGATCCGTGTCGGATTCCGCAATCGCAATGTAGGTCTGGTCGCGACGCGCTCTTTTGAGCGCGGCTCGTGTTGTACCGACCTTGGCACCGATGTGGACGATCAGCGAGCCCATGGTGATCCATGAGGCATACCAGTGCCCGTCGGGAAAGGTGAAAGCTCCGTATGGATACCGACCGTTGATGTTATTGATGCCAGAAAACAACAAAAACAGCGAGCCGCCGATGAGCGGGAGCAGAAAAAGTCGTTCGATTGCCTGGCCCCCGGACCGAAATGGTGGCCACGTAAAGAGTTTGGGGAATACCGTCCACAACTTGGCAAAAAGCAGTGGAATCGAAGCGATTCCGGTTGCGACATGCAGACCCTGGGTGAGGCGATACAAGCCTGCTGGTCGCGGGAACGCAGTGAACCAGGACGCGGGCTGCTGGAGTTGATGGGAGTACAGGCCGGTCAAGAAACACACCAGGAACGAGACTCCGAGTGCTACGCCCAATACCGCAGCCGAGCGTTCATCGTGGAGCCGGCTCGTGAACGCGCCGTCTCGAAAAGGACCAACTTGCGGCGGATGGGGCGCTTTTTCCCAGAAGTTGTCGAGATTCATCGGGATTGGGTCTCCTTGGCCAGTTCCGTTGTTACACGATGGTTGACCTCTTCGACGCGTTGGGCGAACACGCGGGTTTGTGCACATCCGACGGCATCGTTCTCGCAAGCGACCGCAACGGCGTCTGTGAAGGTATCGACATCGCGGAGCTTCCGAAGGTGTGCAACGCTCAGCTTGTGGTGTGACAACCTGCGAAGCTGCTGGACACCAGTGGTTTCGAGGCTCATCGGAACGCCGATGAACACGTCGTCGTTTCGGGCTTGGAGACCGATGCACCACCAGCCGCCATCTTCGGCCAAACCGATGACGGCGTCATGGGTTGCGAGCATGTCACGGGCGGCAATGAGGTCTTGCGTGGTGATTTGAGGTGTGTCCATTCCGATGAGTACAACTCGTTGCGCTTCGGCTTCGGTCGCAAAGACATCTGCGAACGCCGCGGCGAGGCGTTCGTCGAGGCCGTCGCCGCGCTGGGCGAATATTTGAAATCCGCTTGGTAGCCACTCGCCCGGGTATCCATCGAGCGCGATCACATGGTGATCCGCCGGTGTGTTGATCGCGGTGTTGAGCGTGTCGATTAAGGCGCCTTCGGCCAGCGACGCCGCCTCCTCGGGAGTGCAGGGAGGGCAGAGGCGCGTCTTGACCCGACCGGGCACTGGCGCTTTTGCGATGACGAGGATCGTTGTCAAAGTCATCGGAGTTCCTTGGCGACGCGGCTCATGTCTCCCACGGCACGCAATGTGCCTTTGACAGTGCCGGTTACTTTGGACACGCCAATGCGAGGCGCGTACGAAACTCCCACTTCATCGATGCGCCACTGTTGTTTCGAAGCTCGAAGGACCATTTCGAGCGGCCATCCGAACCGGCGATCCGTGATGCCGAGGTCGATGAGTGCGGTGCGACCCGCGGCGCGCATCGGGCCTAAGTCGGTGACTGGTACGTTCGCACGCCGACGCATGTACACGGCAAGCACATGATTGGCAATCCGAGCGTGAAGCGGCCATGCGCCGCGAGTCGTCGGCACTCGAGCGCCAAGCATGAGGTCGATCGCACCGGAAATGACGGGATCAGCGACTCTGGGTAATTCACTCGCGTCGAACGATCCGTCGCAGTCCATGAAGCACACCACGTCTGCTGTGGCAGCCCGTAACCCCGTGTAGCACGCAGCGCCAAATCCGCGTTGAGGCTCAACGACGACCTCGGCGCCGCATTGCCGAGCGACATCTGCTGAACCGTCGGTTGACCCGTTATCGACAACGATGGCTCGGTACCCCGCTGGCATTCGCTCAAGCACTCCGGGAAGCGCGGCGCCTTCGTTGAGAACCGGCAGGATCACGTCAGGCATAGTGCCACCTTACGGGTAGCTTCGCCGTGGTGCAGGCCGACAGGATACTTCCGATTACCCGACGCATGCTTGTGTTCGCAGCTGGGATAGTTGTTGGATGGGCAGGGCTGTGGTGGGGCACGAAAATCTGGGGCGAACAGCTGCTCGTGACTCGCGAAATGAAATTGCCCGCACCTCCGTTGGCGGCCTTTTGGGACCGCCGCCTCAATGCGTCGTTTGTACTGATGGGGCTTTCAGCGGCAATCGGAACTTGGTTCCTGCCGTTGATCGCGCAACGATTGCAATGGGCCTGGGCGCAAGTTGTGGCGTTTTGGAGCACCTTCGTGTTTTCGTGCGTGTTCGCAATCAACGATGGGTGGGACAGCTTTCTGAATCCGATCGTCGAGCGCGCCGGGTATCTCAATGCAATTGACAAGGTTGAGTCGCCTGGCCAATTCTTGCGTGACTACATAGATCTGATTACGCAGGTCAAGGTCGGGATTCATGTGCAAGGTCATCCACCGGGGATGGTCTTGGTTACTTGGGCGTTGGATCAACTGGGTTTTCGCAGTGAACGCGGGCTGGCATTCTTAGTTGTTCTCGGTGGTGCCGCAGCAGTGGTCGGCGTATTGTCAGCAGTCCGGTGCCTCGTCGACGAAGCCACGGCGCGTCAGGCGTTGCCCTTTGTTGCGCTCTCGCCGGCGTGTCTTTGGATTGCCACGTCGAGTGATGCGCTGTTTGCGGGAGTGACCGCATGGTTAATCGCCAGTTTTGCATTTGCAGTCACGAGTGTGGGTCGTGCGTCGGTCGCTTGGTCGGTTGTTACTGGCCTGCTCTTTTTCTCGGCGTTGATGTTGTCATACGGATTTGCGTTGTTTGGGCTACCGCTTGTCGTGATTGCAGTCTGGAAACGCGGTATCGCCTCGTTTGCGATAGCGATGGTGACGGCCAGTCTGGGCCTTGCTCTTGTGGCATCACAGGGATTTTGGTGGTTCGAGGGGCTTTCGGCAACGAAGACGATTTACTACGACGGCGTTGCGGGCAATCGTCCGTATTCTTATTTCTTGGTTGCGAATATCGCGGCACTGGGGGTGTCGGTTGGCCCGATGCTCCCGGTGGCGTTCGCGTGGTTACGCGATCGGCGTATGTGGGTGCTGTTGGGGAGCTTTTTGGCCATGGTTTCGCTTGCGAATTTGAGCGGCATGTCGAAGGCTGAAGTCGAACGGATTTGGCTGCCGTTTACGATGTTTTTGCTCGCAGGAGGTGCCGCATTTTGGGTGGGCTCGCGACCATTGCGCACCGCGCGGATTGCGATGGCGATTCAGCTTGTGTTCACAGTTTGGCTCCAAACGAACGTGCAGCTGTTCTGGTGAACCGCAAGAAACGAAGGGGTTCGAGATGCGAATAGTTGTAACTGGAGCTGCCGGGTTCATCGGTTCACACGTTGTTGACGAACTCGTGAGCCGCGGGCATGAAGTCGTTGGCGTGGACTGCCTTTTGCCCGCCGCGCACACGCAGCGACCCGAGTATCTCAATGATTCGGCACATTATGAGTGGATTGATGTCACGAACGGGGGCGCACTCGACACAATCGCGCGCGGTGCTGATGCAATCTGTCACCAGTCGTCGATGGTTGGATTGGGTGTGGATTTCGCCGACGTCGAGCAATATGTGCACCACAACGACTACGGGACCGCTTCGCTATTGGGCACTCTCCACCGCATTGGGTTTCGTGGTCGCATTGCGCTGGCGTCGAGCATGGTGGTCTATGGCGAAGGTCGATACCGCTGCGAAGTGCATGGAGTGGTGCAGCCAGGTCCGCGAAATGTTGCGGATCTCGAAGTCGGTCGCTACGAGCCACCGTGCCCCACATGCGGGCTCGCACTCGCGCCCGAAACCGTCCCCGAGGACGCGCCACTCGACCCGCGCAACGTCTATGCGGCTACCAAGCTCCATCAAGAGTTCCTCTGTCGAGCATTCGTGCGAGAACACGATGGGTGTGTGCTGACCGCCCTGCGATATCACAATGTCTATGGTCCCCGCATGCCGCGCGACACGCCGTATGCAGGTGTGGCAAGCATCTTTCGTTCGTCCCTGCAAAACGATGAGCCGCCGCGGGTCTTCGAAGATGGCGGACAGCTGCGCGACTTCGTGCACGTACGTGACGTTGCGCACGCCAACGTGTTGGCACTCACAAACGACGATCCTTACGATGGCGTTGCGAACGTCGCCACCGGGGTGCCGCGTTCAGTCGGTGATATGGCCCGTGAATTGAGTATCGCGTTCAGCGAGTCCGGTTCGGGCCAGCCAATAGAGCCTCGCATCGTGGGTGGATACCGTCTCGGCGATGTGCGGCATGTTTTCGCGTCCACCGCGACGGCGAGTGCGAAGTTGGGATTTCAGGCTCAGATATCGTTCGAAGCAGGAATGCGCGAGTTCGCGACTGCGGAGCTGCGGTAGTCAGTTTGCCGCGGGAGTTGATTCAAATAGCGTTGCGAATTGTGACGTATCGACGTTGCCGCCGCTCAGGATCACGCCCACTCGCTTGCCGCGCAGCTCTGGATGCTTCCGAATCGCGGCGATCGCGACCGCGCTGCTCGGTTCGACCAATTGCTTGGTTCTAGTCCAAAGAAACGAGAGCGCGCGACGAGTTGCGTCGTCGTCGATTGTGATGATGTCATGCACTCGACGTTGAATGATTTCGAAGGTTCGCGGAGCAAGTGAAGTCAGCAGCCCGTCGCAGATCGTATTGGGAAATGTTTGTGGGACTAGTTTGCCCAGCGCGAATGATCGAGCTGCGTCGTCGGCACCGCTCGGCTCCGCGCCGTACACAAGCATCGAGCGGCGAGCGAGTTCTGCCGCGAAGCAGGTGCCACTGAGCAGACCTCCGCCGCCGACTGGCGCAATGATTGCATCAAGTTCACCGACTTCTTGGATGAGCTCGAGCGCGGCAGTGCCGGCGCCAGCGATGACATCGTCGTTGTCGAACGGATGTATCTCAATTGCTCCAGTTTCCTCACAAACGCTACGCAGCGCTGCCATGCGCGCCGCTTCGTTCGGTTCACAGATGGTGATGGACGCCCCGTAGGCATCGACAGCGGCGCGCTTCACGCCGGGAGCGTTGGATGGCATGACGATGTGTGCTGCTATTCCGTTCAGTTGGGCAGCTCGGGCGAGTGCTGCAGCGTGGTTGCCAGACGAATGTGCTGCTACTCCCCGGGCAGCTTGCTGGGCGCCAAGTTTGAGGACTGCGTTCGAAGCGCCGCGAAATTTGAATGCTCCGACGTGTTGGAGGTGCTCGGCTTTGCAGTACACCGATGCGCCGAGCCATTCGTTGAGGAGACGGGATGTGAAGACCGGTGTGTGTTGTACAACGCCTGCAAGACGGGTCGCGGCTTCTGCAACCACCGTGGGTTGCATTAGATGCCTGACGGCAAGGCTTTTTCGAGAAATACGTAGAAGGCAATCAAGACGGGTACGAAGGGCACCAAACCTGCCACCCAGGTAAGTGGGTGGCGCCAATGACGAAACACCCACCACCACAGCATGCCGACAAGGAATACCAGTGAGCCCCAAATGACCGGTGGGCCAATAGCTCCGGCGCCCCCTTCGAGGCCCTCGCGCAGGCTGATGTCTTCCTCTTCTCCGAGCGGGGTCGGCGACTCCCGCATTGGCTTTGGTTTCTCGTAGCGCACCGGCTTCGGGCTCTTGTCGACGACCATCTCTGACTGGACGATGATCCGCTGCGCAGCCGAGTACTTCGGATGACACGCGGTGAGTGTGAGCGTCGCCTTCTTTGCGTCAAGAGTTGCGACTACTCCGACCTCGGACGGCTTGACGATGTATGGATCTTGTGTCACTCGATACGTATAGGTGCCCCAGGCCATCTGCACTTTGAATTCGGTGCCAACCCGCATGGTGTCGAGTTCCAAAAATGGGTGGAGATAGGTCGTGCGGTGGCCTGCAATCGCGGCGTTGCCGAGTTGTCCCGGAAACACCGTCGCTGGATAGTGCGCGGGTCCTTTCTTGAGTTCCTCACGCCCGGTCCCTTCGACGAGGTAGTACGGGCCCCACGGCATCTCGATCACACCGATTGCGTCGCCGTTGTTGAATTGGGGGATTTTTTCGGCTTTGACAGTCGGATCACTTTTTGGCGGCCGCGTTGTTGGCGTCGGCCCCCGCGAGGTCGTGGTTACGGGAGCGGTTGTCGTGGTTGTCGAGAGGCTCCGCTGGAGCTGCGCGAACTCTTGTTTGAGATTGTCTTGGGCTCGCGCGGTGAAATAGCCGGTGCCCCAAAGCTGGTAAGCCACAAAGAGCAAGATCAGGGTCCCAATAGTGATGAGACTTCTGCCGACGCCGCCGAGGGTGCGACGTATTCGTTCGCGCATACCCGTGGCACGCTAGCCCGAGATTGGAGTGGCGAGATTGCGGGGTCCTCGGTGGTCACTCCGTAGGATTCGATCGGTTGATTATTCAAAGGTCGCGCAGTCGCCAGGAGGCGCGTTGTCTATCCAGAGTTCGCGCAGTCGCCAGGAGGCGCGTTGGCTATCGTGACCGTTCGGTCTGCTGTGTGCGTCTTGGGCCAATTCCCCGCGCTAGCGGGTGCTGATCTCACGGTCGATGCTGGCGAAATTTTGCTACTCGCGGGCCCGAACGGCGCGGGCAAGACAACTTTGTTGCGACTGCTCGCGGGCCTAGTGCCGTTGCGGTCAGGATCAGCGAGCGTGCTTGGGGTCGATCTCACGGTCGACTGTCGCGCCCACCGGAGGCGGTTGTCGCTCATTGGTCACGAGACGTTTTGCTACGACGACCTCACTGTGATCGAAAATCTCCGGTTTGCGGCGCGCGCTGCTGGCGCGCGCGACGAGGCCGCAAACTTTGCTGCGACCCGCTTTGGCCTAGGCGCGATTGCAGATGTGCGCCACGCTCGATTGTCGGCGGGGCAGCGTCGGCGGTTGGCTCTCGCAGCGGCACTCGCACGCGAACCTGAGCTGTTACTGCTCGATGAACCTCATGCAGGCTTAGATGCGCAGGGCAGGGATCTACTCGACTCGATTCTCGTTGCGGCATCGGCCGATGGCGTCACCGTGCTTGTTGCTTCGCATGAGCTCGACCGCGCGCGATCGCTTGCGACTCGGGAAGTGATTGTGGAACAAGGTGTAGTTCGTGCTGGGCAATTCGTGGCGCCGGCCGGGCGGGCAGCGCTGTGAGTCGTATCTGGAGTGAGGCACGCCTCGTGTGTGCGAAAGATTTGCGCATTGAATTGCGCGCACGGGTGGTCATGGCACAGGTGCTTCCGTTCGGTGTGCTTGTGCTGATCTTGTTCGCTTTCACGCTCGATCCCAACAGCGCGATTCTGCCACGGATCGCGCCGGGGCTCTTTTGGATCACGGTGCTGCTTTCTTCGATTCTTGCCGTCGGGCGCAGTATCGCGGTCGAAGCTGAGCACGGGGCTCGTGATGCGTTGCGCTTGAGCGGTATGGATGGCGGCGCTATTTTCCTAGGAAAAGTTGCCGCCGTGGTTGTGCAACTCCTGGCACTCGAATTGGTGCTGATCGTCGCCACCTTCATGCTGTACAGCATCGACGTGCGCGGACTTGAGGTGCTAGTCATCGCGGCGATCTCCGCGACCATTGGTATCGCGAGCACGGGTACCGTCTATGGCGTGTTGGCCTCCGGTGCGAAAGTTCGCGAGACCCTTGTGCCACTACTCGTGCTCCCGATTTGCGCCCCGGTGCTGCTGGGAGCGACCAAAGCCTTCGAGTCGGCATTGGCGGGTCGCAGCGGCGAAGCTTGGCCCTGGGTGCAATTGCTCGGCGCGTTTGGGGCGCTGTACCTCACGGTTGGATTTATCGCGTATGGCACATTGATGGAGGAAGCGTGAGTAAACAAGCATCAGGCCGCGCTCAGACTGTGAATGCTGGCCGTCCATGGCTCGGTCTTACTGCATTCGCGGGGGTGAGCGCGACGTTCGTCATGGGGCTCGTCGTGGCACCCAAAGACGAACAGCAGCGCGACGCCTATCGGTTGTTGTACATGCACGTGCCAGCGGCTTGGCTTGCGTATCTTGCCTTCACAGTCACCGCCATTGCGTCGGCGCTCTATTTGGTTCCTCGCACTCGTCACTTGCGCTGGGATTATTTGGCTGGCGCTTCAGGCGAATTGGGCGTGATGTTTACCGCGCTCATGCTCGCCGGAGGATCCTTGTGGGGTAAGCCGGTGTGGGGTCAGTGGTGGGCGTGGGAAGCTCGCCTTACCACGACGGCAATACTGCTGTTTCTCTACCTTGGGTATCTCGCGTTGCGACGGATCGGTGGGTCGCCGCAGCAACGGGCAACTCGTAGCGCGATTGCAGGACTCATTGCGTTCATCGACGTTCCGATCGTGCATTTTTCTGTCTCGTGGTGGGCAACGCTGCACCAAGAAGGGTCGGTATTCAACGACAAGATGCAGCTGCACATTCGCGATGGGGTGATGCAGTTCACGCTGCTGCTCGCGGTCGCATCGTTTACCCTGCTGTACGTCTGGATGTGTATGCGACGAATGGAGTTATTGGCGCTTGATGAAGGTCTGGCCGAGCGGGAACTGCAACTGGCGATCGACGAGAGATCGAATCGCCCAGCGACTACCAACCCGGTGACGGTATGAGCCTCGACTACGAACACGTGTGGGGCTATGTGCTCGGCGGGTACGGGCTGACCGCCGGAGCACTTGGTTCCTACGCATTTTGGCTTACCAAGAAGCTGCGACGAGCGCGCCGATCTGTGCGTGAGGCGAATGAATGAGCGCCTTCAAGGGCCGGTATATCGCGGCGATCGTTGTATGTGTTGGTGCGGTCGTTTGGATGATCACGAATCTTGGGTCGAATCTCAACTACATGGAGAGCGTTTCGACCGCAGTGCAACTCCGCGAGAAGGACGGGTCAGCACCCAACAAGGTCGGTGGTGTGGTGAAGCCGAAGACCATTGATCGGTCTGCCAAAAACGGTGCGACGTTTGCGATCACTGATGGCAAAGCAACGGTCACGGCTCGGGTGCTCGATACTCCACCCGCGATGTTCGCCGACTGCATCGCGGTGGTGCTCGCCGATGCCCGTTGGGAAGGCGACGTGCTCGTAGGTAGCAGAGTTGAGGTTCGCCATGGCGCGACGTACAAGTCCGACGCCAAAATGAAAGGTGCAGTCGACGAAGCACTCGACGCGACCGGATGTCCGAAAACCCCAGAGTCGTCTGAAGCCGCCGAGTCCGCGCAGTCGCGGAATAGATAACCCAGAACCAATATGACAGCTCATATCGGCACGTTTTCACTTATGTTCGGCGTGACGTGCGCCCTCTTGGGCATCGTTGTCATGGCCCGGGGTATCTCCAGTGGCGAAGTGCGTTACATGCGGCTGTCGCGCCAATTCACCGTGGGAATTTTGTTATCTGGCGTGACCGCGATGGCCGCGATTCAATTCGCCCTGCACGACCGTGACTATTCGATCAAGTATGTGGCGAACAACGTGGCCAATGGAACCCCTCGCCTCTTCACCACAACGGCGGCGTGGTCGGCACTCGAGGGTTCCATCTTGTTGTGGATTCTCATGCTCGGCTTCTTTTTGGTCGGGACATCATGGGCGTTTCGCAAGCGCGCGGGAGATCCACTCGTTGCCTGGGCCACCATCGTGCAGTATGTCGTCGCGCTTTTTTTCCTCGGTCTAACGGTCACGGTTGCCAATCCTTTCGCCCTCAGCGACAAGTTCATTCTCGACGGCAGTGGGCCCAACCCTCTGCTGCAAAACCACCCACTCGTGGCGTTTCATCCACCGTTTTTGTACGCGGGGTACGTGGGTATGACCATCCCGTTTAGTTTTGCGATTGCTGCATTGATTACTGGGCGATTCGGCGAAGGGTGGCTGGCCGACACCCGCCGTGCGTCGATGGTGGCATGGGGATTCTTGACGATCGGGATCATCCTTGGCGCTTGGTGGAGCTACGAAGTGCTTGGGTGGGGCGGCTATTGGGGCTGGGATCCGGTCGAAAATGCTTCGCTGCTGCCTTGGCTGACCGCTACCGCGTTCATTCATTCAGTGATGGTGCAAGAGCGGCGCGCCATGCTGAGGGTGTGGAATCTTTCGCTGATTATCGCCACGTTTTCACTCACGATTTTGGGTACGTTTTTGACCCGTTCTGGCGTTATCACTTCAGTTCACGCGTTTAGTGAAAGTTCGATAGGCCCTGCGTTATTGACATTTTTTGGTCTCGTAGTTGTAACTGGATTGGGCCTGATTGCATGGCGCGGCGACCGGTTGCGGACCCCGGGCCGAATTGATTCTGTCGTCTCTCGCGAATCGGCATTTCTGTTGAATAATCTCTTGTTCGCAGGTTTCGCACTGGTCGTGCTCACCGGCACTGTGTATCCGTTGCTGGTGGAAGCCCTGCAGTCGAAGCAGCTTTCGATCGGTTCTCCATATTTTGAGACGATGACCACCCCGATTGGTTTGTCACTGCTGTTTTTGATGGCGGTCGCACCTGTGCTTCCGTGGCGGGCCACGAGCAATGAGATCTTGCGCGACCGTTTGCTTCTGCCGATGTGGTGCGGCGCGATCGCCATCGTGCTATCAGCATTGTTCGGCACCGCGGGATTCTCGGGAGCGGCGGCATATGGTCTCGGTGCATTTGCGCTCGCGGGCATTGTGCGCAATTTCGCGGTTGCTGTAACGGGGCGCAAGAAGGCACTGAACGAAAACCTTTTGGTCGCGTTCGGCCGCACGATCCGGGGTAATCCGCGCCGTTGGGGTGGTCTCGTCGTGCATGTCGGTGTGATCTTTATCGCCGTCGCGATTGCCGCTTCGCAGGGCAGCGCAAGTAAACGAGAGTTACGACTTCGAGCCGGTGAATCAGGAGTTGTGGCAGGGCACACCATTACGTACCTGCGTACGACTACCACCGCGTCGCCCCAAAAAGCAACGCTGCGATCGGAGTTTTCAATCCACTATGGCGGAGAGAATCTCGGTGTCTTTGCGCCTTCGATCTCGACCTATCGCAACGCCAATGAAGGTATTGGTACCCCGTCGGTTCGAACCGGAATTGCCCGGGATGTGTACCTCACGTTGGTGGCGGCTCCTGATGTCGACGACGACGGCGCGGTCACCGTGTCAGTCGCGGTGAACCCGATGATCGTGTGGCTCTGGATAGGGGGCGCGATGATGGCCTTCGGCACAATGCTGTGTCTGATCCCGAAGCGCCGCGGCGACGCGCAGGTGGCCGCCGACGGCGGGGGAGTGCCGGTATGACTCGGATTCGGTGGGCGGTCGCGATCGTTGCGATTGTGATTGTTGGGTTTGGCACCGTGCTGGTGGTCGCACTGGGAAACAAAACACAACCCACTTCCTCGCTGATCAATGAACCTGCTCCCGAATTTCGAACTCCCGACTTCGACAACCAGTCCATTGCGTTGAGCTCGTATCGCGGCCGTGTGGTTCTGGTCAACTTTTGGAACGAATGGTGCGCTCCTTGTATCGAAGAGACACGTGATCTCGTGGCATTGGCCACTGCGCGAGAGGCGGATGAGAGTTTCGCGATGATCGGCGTCGTGCATGACGCTCGTTCGGAAAAGGCTGCGCGCAAATACGCTGAATCGGAGGGAATGAACTACACGCTTGTGTTCGACCCCGATGCGCGAATCGCTTTGGATTACCGGGTGGAGGGCCAGCCCGAGTCGTTCATCATCGACCGCAGCGGGATCGTGAGAGCGTTCGTGGCGGGTCCGATTGATGTGCTGAAGATCAGCGCGTTGATTACAGAGTTGCAGCGAGCATGAGCAAGAAGATCGCGATGGTTCCCGCGTTGTTGCTCATAGTCGTGGGCGTGCTGGTTGCGACGTTGCGAAGCGACAGTGATGACCCGGCTGCGAGGGAGTTGCGGTTGAGTAAACGAATCGCCTGCCCAGTGTGCGACGGCGAAACCGTTGCCGAAAGCAACGCGGTTCCGGCACGTGAAATTCGCGCGGACATTGCGCGTCGCATTGGCAACGGCGAATCTGACGCCGCCATCATGGACTACTACCGATCGACCAGGGAGCGTTACATCTTGGTGCCGGGCGATTCCGGAATCGGATTGGTTGCTTGGGGTTTGCCGGTGATTGGCTTGTTTGGCGCTGGCGCCGCATTGATGTTTGCAATCCACCGATGGCGGTCCGATCCGCGGTTGCAGGCCAATGACGACGATGCTGCAGTCGTGGCATCGGCACGGAAGGCTTAGCCGTGGCAAAAATCACTGCGCAACGGCGCACCGAGCTTGAATCGGAACGTGAGTTTTTGCTGCGGTCACTCGAAGATCTCGAAGCCGAACTCGCGGAGGGCGGAATCGATGGGGATACGTACGCCTCACTGCATTCCGACTACACGGCGCGTGCGGCCAATGTGATTCGCGCCCTTGGCGGTGGCGACGACCGACAGCTGAAAGCGCCGCCGATTCCGGCGGGTAAACGATGGTTTGCGATCGTCGCGATTCTGGTGTTCATGGGCGCTTCGGTATTCATGTTGGCAAAGTCGTCCGGTACCCGGGCGCCCGGCGAAACGTTGAGCGGTAACGACACCACGGATACCTACGATGCGCATATGCGCCGAGCCGCGAGGTTTGTGAGCGTCAGCGATTCGAGATCTGCCTTCGAGGAGTTTCAAAAGGCCTTGAAACTGGATGCCAATCGACCTGAAGTTCACGTGGAACTCGCCAAGTTATTGATAGCGCAAGCTCAGGCTGGCGAGTCGACGCCCAAATTGATCGAGGCCGCTCGCGTGTCGCTCGACCGAGCGATCGAGATCGATTCTACGTATGCAGATGCGTTCGCATTCCAGGGTGTGCTCTTGGCCCGTCTGCAAGATCGACCTGCGGACGCGAAACCGTTCCTGGATGAGTATCTGCGCCTTGCCCCGAACGGACCCTACGCACCGATGGCTCGTAGTGTGCTCGGATCATCGGTGGATCCGTCGCCGACCTCGTCGCCGACCACCGTCACTTCGTCCACTACTCCATAAGGAACCCTCATGGCCGACATGCCCGAATACCAAATCGACGGATCGAAGATCTATCGAGTCACAATCGCGCTGGACGCTGGCGACATTGTGATGGATCTCGACCCGCAGTTGGCTGCCAACACCGTCAACAATTTTGTTGGATTGGCTCGCCAGGGGTACTACGACGGCTTGACGTTTCACCGCGTCGTGCCAGATTTCGTGATCCAAGGCGGTTGCCCCCAGGGGACTGGTACGGGCGGCCCGGGCTACAAATTCTCAGATGAGCCAGTCAAGGGCGAATACACCCTTGGTGCGGTTGCGATGGCCAATTCGGGCCGCAACACCAACGGTTCGCAGTTCTTTATCTGCATCGATGACTGCACCCGCAAGCTCGACAAGGCATACAGCCTCTTTGGGTATGTGGTCTCGGGGATGGAATTTGCGTTGGCGGTCAAGGTGGGCGATGTCATGACGACCGTGGCGGTCGAAGAAACCGACCGCAGTTGACGTGAGCCACACTTGGCGATCCCCGCTGTTGTTTGCGGGGTTCAAGGTGCCATACTTGGGACACGAGTTGTAAGGCTGGCGGAGCCTTCGGGAACAGGGTGGAGCCCTCCCATGATGTGGAATTGGAAACGATGTGGCCGCTTCGCCGTGCTGAGCACCGTGTGTGCTGCACTCGTCGTCCCACTTGCCGCCCCAGCCTCCGCGGCGATTCCCCCAGCGCCCAACTTGAAATCCGGGACCGGCGGCCCAACGGCAGGACAGATCACCATTAAGTGGGGCTCACCTCCGGTTTCGGCCGCAGTTACGAGTTTCCGCGGCTCGGTGTCGGTGAATGGCACAACGTGGTCGACCCCGACCACGATCGGTACTTCGAACGCGACTTCCGCGTCCCTTGCCTGTGGTGCAACCCGAACTCCGAACTCTGGATGCTGGTTTCGTGTGTATTCCGTGAACGCATCGGGTGTGAGTGCGCCGAGCAATCTGGTATTTGGAAAGTGGGCGGCACCGAGCAAACCGCAAAATGTCCGAGCAAATGCAGGGCCGCTTGCAGGCAAGGCCACGATCAGTTTCGCAGCACCCGCCAACAACGGTGGCGCGAGCGTGAGTTCGTACCGCTACGAGTACAGCCTCGACAATGTGGCATGGACGGTCGGCGGTTCGGACCCTGGCGCGGGTGGTTCCGTAAACGCAAACTGGTGCGGGACCGGCCAGCCGTTCTGTTATTTTCGATTGCGCGCCGTGAACTCAATCGGCGTTAGCCTTCCCAGTGCGTCGTGGCTCGCGAACTTCGATGTGCCAGCCGTGGTGCAGACCATCACGAGCAGCGCGGCGCCGATCAGCCTGGCCACAGGATCGTCGCTGGTGACGATCACTTGGGGTGCTCCCGACACCAATGGTGTGCAAATTGATAAGTACGAAGCTCAGTATTGCGCGGGTTGGGGTGCTTGTGAAGACGTGGATCCGTTTTGGAACACTGCCTCAACCACAGCACTCGGAAACGTGCTGACGACATCGATGACGTGTCCGGTTGACGCAACGACGTGCGCGTATCGCATACGCGCGCATAACTCACTTGGTTGGGGAGATTGGCGTCATCAATTCTTGCAGCCCTACCAACCTACGAATTTTGATGTCTTCACAGGATCACTTCCTGGTGCTGTCGACTTGCAATGGGGCGCTCCGATCGACGGCGGCACCGGCAACCTGCAGTATCAAGTATTTCGATGCAAAAGCTCGTGTAGCGCGCACGCGAGTTGGCAAGATCTCACCCTCGGTGGTTTCGGAATCGTCGTACCAGGCAACGCATTGAGCGCGACCGATCCTGGCTGCGGCTTCGGCAGTACTTGCACTTACAGGATTGCGGTCAAAGACAGCTGGGGTAACCAGAGCTTGTTGACTACTACGAAGACCGCCACTGGTTCATTGTTTGCCGGCCCACCAAAGAACCTGACTGCAGCGACCGCGGCCTCGGTCGCAGGCCGAGTAGATCTCGCGTGGACCGCAGCAGACGCGCCGCCAGGCCTGCCAGTTACTGGTTACACCATTACGAGGGTGATCGGTTCGGGTGCGGCGACCTTCGTAGCGACTGTCGGCGGATCAGTGTTTTCCTATGCGGACACCACCTGCGGTGCCACTGTCATTTGCCTCTACTTCGTGTACGGCGAGAACGCAACGGGTACAGGTGCGCCAGCCGCTGCCGTCGCGATTGGGGCTGGCGCGCCACTCGCTCCGCAAAACGTGGTCGCCGTCCCTGGCACCGTGCTGGGCGGAGTGTCGCTGTCGTGGACACCACCAGCCAATGATGGTGGACACGTTGTGACGGGCTACACCGTGTCGCGAATTTCTCCGAACGCGGCAGTGGTGGCAAACACCGCGGCTTTGACAATCCAAGACCCGACGTGCGGCGCAGCAACGTCATGTCAGTATCGAGTCGCGGCGATCAACTCGATTGGCACCGGAGTGCAAAGCGCCACCGCGGTTGCGACTGGTACCAACGTTCCGAGCGCTCCCACGCTTCAGCCGGCAGCCGCGAGCACCACCAAGGGTGCAGTGCGACTCAATTGGACGCCACCCAGCTCCGACGGCGGTCGTGCGATTCTCGGCTATGTAGTTGAACGATTCAATGCGGGCACGTCTTCTTACGTCGGCATCGACTCAACTACTGCGGCAACGCTGACCTACAACGACATCACATGCGGTGTTGGCAATCTCTGCAATTACCAAGTGCGTGCGATCAACGTGGCTGGAATCGGCGCGGCGAGTAGCTCATCGGGGGCGACCGGTTCGATACAGAGCCAGATTGTCTATTCGTCGAGCACTGCAATCAATGTGCAGGGTGTGCAGCTGCCGCTTGCTGGTGATTTCACCGGCGATGGAAAATCCGACATCCTTTGGTACGTGCCTGGCAGTGGCACCGACACGTTGTTTGTATCAATCGGTAACGGAAATTTCGTGGGCGGGCCCGCGGTCAACATCAGCGGCACTTATACGCCAATCGTCGGCGATTTCAACGGCGACGGTGGTGATGACGTACTTTGGTACGCGCCAGGAACGAAATCTGATTCGTTGTGGCTTTCAAACCTGAACGGTACGTTCCGGTCCGGCCCCAAACCAAACATTAACGGTATCTATAAACCACTGGTGGGCAAGTTCGACAACGATGACGCCTCCGACATTCTCTGGTACGCACCGGGCTCTGCTCCAGAGTCGCTGTGGCTCTCCGATGGCGACGGCTCGTTCCACGGCGGCAAAAAACCCAATGTCAACAGTAGCTATGTGCCTGCAATCGGCGACTTCGACGGCAACGGGCATTCCGACATTCTTTGGTACGCGCCGGGCTCCAACCCAGAGTCGTTGTGGCTCGCCAACGGTGATTCCCTTGGCGGATTTCACAACGGTCCAAAGCCCAACATCAACGGTAGCTATACGCTCATCCCCGGCGATTTCGACGGCGACGCGATCACCGATGTCTTCTTTTATGCTCCGGGAAGTGCAACGGAGTCAATGTGGTTGGGTGGTTCTGCAGGCACGTTCACCACAACTTCAGCGGCCAGCGTGAGCAGTTCCTACCTTCCGGCGTCGGGCGACTTCGATGGCAATGGCAAATCAGATATCGAGTGGTTTTCCCCTACAGGCACCGATCGGCTCTGGCTCTTCCTCTAGTTTGCGACATGGGATTTTTCGATCGCAACCGTGAAGAACTGGAAGCCCTCGGAATTGATCCGGCGCGACTCCCTGATGGTCAGTATCACACCGATCGTTTCCCAGTGTTGCATGTTGGTGATGTCCCGAGCATTGCACCCGCAACTTGTTCGCTCAAACTGTTCGGCGAAATCGACAATCACGCCACGTTGACACTTGCCGACATACAGGCGCTTCCGAATGTTGATGTGAAAACCGATATTCATTGCGTGACGAAGTGGTCAAAATTCGACACCGTTTGGCGCGGGGTTCGGTTTCGCGACGTGGTTGAGCTTGCGCAGCCGCACACGGCGGTGCAACACGTCATCCAGCACGCGGTCTATGGCTACACCACGAACCTGCCGCTGGCTGACTATCTTCACGACAACGTTTTGCTCACATGGCAGTTCGATGGCGAACCGCTCGAAGCGATTCATGGCGGCCCTTTGCGGGTGCTGGTGCCCCATCTCTACTTTTGGAAATCGGCGAAGTGGATCGAAGGGTTGGAGTTTTCGTCGTCCGACAAACCAGGTTTTTGGGAACGCAACGGCTACCACAATTACGGCGACCCATGGAAAGCCCAAAGATATACAAACGACTGATGGTTCGGGCGCGTGGTCGAGCGCTGGAATCCGCCGTGAGCGTTGTTGCATGGGGGTCTCGTCAACCGCGAGACTTCAAGTATGCGGCGAAGTCTGGCAGTTGTGGTGAGTGCGGGTTTGGCGGTTTCGGCGATGGCCTCGATTGATTCGAATGAACCGGCCGCCGCTGCGTCAGAGCGACTGAGCCGTGCTGGTTATGTGTCGAAGGATTATCAGTGGAGTCGGGCTACTGGCTACCTGCACTACGCGACTCAGAGCCTGAGTCCGAGTTCCATCACTAACGTGATTGCACACGCGGAACGGGCTCGACGTGATCCAGCGTTTCATTTTGATTCCGCTTTGGTGACGCCTGCCGCGTTGCAAGGATCGTTCGCCCAAATCGACGGCTTCAAAGATACAAGCGACTTCACGATGCTCTATCTCACAAACTTGTGGCAGGGGTATCGCGACATGCTGCGGCCAGACACTGTCGCGGCGATCGAGCAACGGTTCGTTGCGTTCAAGTACTGGTTCACCGATCCTCAACCAGCAGGAGTGATCGATGACCGCTACTACTGGTCCGAGAACCACCGCATCATCTTCCACACCATTGAGTACCTCGCAGGCCAAGCCCTCCCGACAACGACGTTCACAAATGACAACAATACGGGTGCACATCACCGAGACATTGCGCGGCAGCGGATCTTGGACTGGATCGACGAGAAAGTGAAGTTCGGATTCACCGAGTGGCATTCCGATGTGTATTACCAGAAGGATCTGACGCCGCTGCTGACGCTGGTCGAGTTCGCAGACGACCCGTTGATTCGTAGGCGCGCCGCGATGCTGCTCGACTTGTTGCTAGCCGACATAGCGATGCATTTGCGGCAGAACAACTTTGGCACAACCCATGGTCGGTCCTACATGAAGGACAAGAACAAAGCCGCGGATCAAGATACCTACAACGCCACGAAGTTGCTCTTCGATTTGACGCCAAACCATTACACGTCGGCCTCCGACGCCGGAGCTGTCTTATTGGCGCGCGCGCGGCGCTATCGAGTGCCCCAGGTGATTTGGAACATTGCGCACAGCCGCCGCACCTTCGTCGACCAGGAGCACATGGGTGTGGCGATAGATCCAGAATCCCCGGTGACGGCGAATCCGCCCGCGCCGGTTGGATATGAGTTCAATAAGCCCGAAAGTGTTCCGTTTTGGTTTGAACGTGCGGCGCAGACTTCATGGCAAGAAATCGAATTAACGATAGCCACGTTGGACCAGTACAACCTTTGGACAAGCCAGTTCTATTCGCCGTTCAAGGCGCTGCGCGACGTCGTGGGTAGCGACATGGACCTCGCCCGACTTCTCACGCAGAGTTTGTCGCCGCAGTTATCGTTCGCGTTGCTGAGCGAAGTTGACACTTATACCTACCGTTCGCCCGACGTGATGCTCTCCACTGCGCAGGATTATCGAAAAGGAATGCACGGCGACCAACACCACATTTCTCAAGCCACACTTGATGACACTGCAATTGTGTTCACGCAAAGCCCGAAGAACGACAACATGCCGGGGACTGGTTGGCCCGACAGCAACGGTTACTTCACTGGCAACGGAGCGCTTCCCCGTGCTGCACAACGCGGCACGGTTTCGGTGTCGCTGTACGCACCGCAGTTTGTGCCAAATCCGCTGTTGCCGCCCGAACTTGGCTATATCGACAAGACTCACGCGTACTTTCCGACGGAACACTTTGACGAAATGCGCCAAGAGGGCAACTGGACCTTTGGCCGCAAAGGCAACGGGTACGTCGCGCTGTGGTCCTGGCGCACGCCATATTGGCAAGCCTGGGACCCTGCGGTGTATTTCAACAACGGGTTGACGCAGCCGTTTGATCTCGTTGCTGACGGCGCTGACAATGTATGGATTACCGAGGTTGGTGATCTCAGACACAATGGATCGTTCGATGCCTTTGTTGCTGTCACCGCCAATGCACCACTTGCTGTTAGCCAACTGCCTGCCGTTGATGGCCACCCCGGTGGTTTCGACATGAGCTATCAATCACCGAGCCAAGGTGCCATCACCTTCGGCTGGAACAACCCGTTAACGGTGAATGGCACACCAATCGACATCCACCGAAGGTTGCGGTACGACAATCCTTTCGTGCGGGCCGAAGTTGGCGCGCAGCGCTTCCGGTTCCGCGCCGAAGGCTCGGAACTGTTGCTCGACTTCGACAAAAACTACCGAGAAACCAAGCAGAGGCGGTAGATCTCAAGCCTGAGGTAGCTCGGCCGATGAACTTGCATGGTCGTGGATATACAAGTACAATACAAGTCAATGAGGTATCTCGACCTGGCCGAAGCGTTGCGCAGTCGTATTGCGAGCGGCCGAATTGGCCGTGCCGGAGGTTCGCTCCCATCGGAAGCTGAAATGGTCGACGAGTTTGCAACGAGCCGCGTGACAGTTCGCCGGGCACTGGAGTTGCTACGCACCGAGGGGCTCGTCATGAGTCGCAAGGGAGCAGGGTGGTTCGTCGCCCCGGGCACAGTTCGCCAGTCGTTGGGCCGTGTCACCACCGTTGAGGCCGCGCTGGAAGCCGCAGGAGCGGTCCCCCAGCGGCGGGTGTTTGAATTTGGCTTCGTTGCCGCAACCGGACACGTTGCGCGATTGCTCGGCACGAAAGGCGAAGTCTTGCGAGTCCGCCGGGTGAATTTGGCCGATGACGACCCATTTGCGGTTGTGACGGTCTGGGTGCTTGGCGATATCGGGCGCGATCTCTCGCGGGCGGATGTGGAAGCCGCGACGTTTTATGACTTGCTGCCGTTTTCCGGTGTGCGCTTTGGGCGCGTTACCCAATCGATAGGCGCGGATCTCGCGTCTCCCGACGACGCCCGCCGGCTCGCGGTTGCCAGAGGTTCTGCCGTGGTGACTTGTCGGCGGCTCACCTATGACAGCGATGATCGTCCAGTGCTTCTAGCTGACCATCGGTATCCCGCAGCGCGCACATCCTTTGAAATCGAGTTGCCCTCGGTAGCCTTCGCGGCGCCGCCTACACATGGAGTTCGTCATGGCTGATCCTGTTGTCCCCACCACCCCTGCGTCACTCGTGCAAGCCGTGTACGAACGATTTGCCAGCGCAACGGCGACGGCTCGAACGCGTCTTGGTCGACCCCTGACGTTCGGCGAAAAGATCCTGTTTGCGCATGCTGACGACGTTGGCAGCCTCGGCATCGGTCGTGGAACCGACTATGGCGACTACCGGCCCGATCGCGTCGCTATGCAGGATGCAACTGCACAGATGGCCCTGCTGCAATTCATGTTGGCGAAGTTGCCCACGACCGCAGTGCCGACGACGGTGCACTGCGACCACTTGATCCAGGCTCGCATCGGCGCCGACACTGATCTAGCGGTCGCGAACGACGTGAACCGTGAGGTGTATGACTTTTTGCGTTCAGTGAGTTCGAAGTACGGCATTGGTTTTTGGAAACCGGGTAGTGGCATCATTCATCAAGTCGTGTTGGAGAACTATGCATTTCCTGGCGGCATGATGGTAGGCACCGATTCGCACACACCAAACGCGGGCGGGCTTGGCATGATCGCCATTGGCGTGGGTGGCGCCGATGCCGTCGATGTGATGGCCGGGTGGCCATTCAATATGAAAGTGCCGCAGCACATCGGCGTGAAACTTGTGGGCGAACTTTCGGGATGGGCCGCGCCGAAGGACATCATTTTGAAGGTGGCCGGTATCCTCACTGTGAAGGGTGGAACCGGTGCAATCGTTGAATATTTTGGGCCTGGTGCACAATCAATTAGCGCCACGGGCAAGGCGACTGTGTGCAACATGGGTGCCGAAATCGGTGCTACATGTTCGCTGTTTGCCTACGACGCCCAGACCGCAAAATACCTGAAAGCGACTGAGCGCGAGGCCCTTGCTGATCTTGCCGATCAATATGCACAGCATCTCTGCAACGATCCAGAAGTGGATGCGAACCCCGAGAAATTCTACGACCGAGTTATCGAAATCAATCTTTCTGAACTCGAACCGCATCTGGTAGGGCCCCATACCCCCGATCTCGATCGCCCAATTTCGCAACTCGCAGCAGATGCGGTGAGCGAGGGATATCCGATGGAGATCAGTTCTGCGCTCGTCGGGTCGTGTACAAACTCTTCGTACGAAGATATCGGCCGCGCCGCGCACATCGCGCGGCAGGCTTCGGCACGAGGCATCAGAGTCAAATCGTCTCTGCTGATTACGCCCGGGTCAGAGCAAATTCGCGCCACGATCGAACGCGACGGATTGCTTGCAGACCTTGAAGCCATCGGTGCAACCGTGTTGGCGAATGCCTGTGGTCCGTGCATCGGTCAATGGCAACGCGACGACGTCGCCAAAGGAACACGTAACACGATCGTGTCGTCGTTCAACCGTAATTTTCCGGCCCGCAATGACGGTAATAAGGACACGCTGTCGTTCATCGGTTCGCCCGACACCGTCGTTGCCCTCGCGCTCGGCGGTCGTCTCGACTTCGACTTCACAAAACAGCCACTCGTTGCCCCCGACGGATCAGAAGTATTTCTTGGCGCACCCGTCGCCGACGATCTTCCCTCGCGTGGTTTCGATAAGGGCGACATTGGCTTTATTGCTCCCGCGTCCGACGGGTCGACTGTGGAAGTGGCAGTTGCCTCCGGTAGCGACCGGCTTGAGGTGTTGGCACCGTTCGCTCCGTGGGACGGTAGTGACTACACCGGCTTGCGGGTGCTCCTGAAAGCAAAGGGCAAGTGCACCACTGATCACATCTCACCTGCAGGCCCATGGCTGAAGTACCGAGGCCACCTCACGAATATCTCGGGCAACATGTTCCTCGGAGCAAACAACGCGTTTGCAGATGCCGAACCTGGTCTCGCGGTTGATGCACGCGACGGATCGCAGAAACCGATTCCCGAACTCGCCCGCGAATACAAGGCTGCGGGGATCGATTGGATTGCGGTCGGCGACGAGAACTGGGGCGAAGGTTCATCGCGCGAGCACGCCGCCATGGAACCGCGATACATGGGCGGGAAGGCAATCTTGGTCCGATCGTTCGCTCGGATCCATGAGGCGAACCTCAAAAAGCAGGGTGTACTTCCTTTGACCTTTGCGAACCCAGCGGATTACGACAAGGTCAGGGTTGACGACACCGTTGCCGTTACCGGCCTTTCGACGCTTGCACCGGGTTCGGCGGTCACGGTCATACTCACTCATTCGGATGGGTCATCAGACTCAGTCGCCTGCGCACACACCATGAGTGACGAACACATCGCGTGGTTCAAAGCTGGATCCGCACTCAACCTGCTGGCCGACCGCAACTAAATAGTCACTCTCGGTGAGTTTGGATGTTCAGGTCAACCACTGTGGGTCGATAACCATCGGGTATGACATCCGAGATCACTACAGAAACCTCACAGCGAGGTGCTGAGGCCAGACGGGTCAGTAATTGGGTTCATGCGGTTGGACCCGCGGTGTTCGTGTCGATGTTTGTTGCGCGATATTTCGGCTACGCAGCCAATGCACCCATGTGGGCGTACGGCATCGTCATCTTCGGATCTGCTGGCTTCAATTATTACGGCGGGCGCTGGACGGATCTCGTCAAGGGATCGTGGAAACTCCACTCGTTGATGTTCAGCCATACCTGTGCAGTGGCCGCGACGATCTATCTCAGTGGATGGGGTCCGGTCCTGGGAATCGCGTTTATGTTTTCGGCCCAGATCGATTTTGACCGACTCGGCGCGGTGGTCTGGCGGCCAGTGGTGGGATGGTCGTTAGCCGGTTGCACGGCTGGGCAAGCCCTCATCTATTTCGACGTCGCTCCGAGCTTGCTCGAGGTCGGCCACGCCCAGGCGCTCGGTCTGCTTGGTGCTGTCATGTTCGGTATTGCCATTTACCGCGCTGGTGAAGCGTGTGATTACAAAGAGCGCGCGCAAGCCATCTTCTACCGTCAGGCCGTGCAAGACAAACTGGCCAAAGATGAGTTGATGTTGAGCGAAGCACGCCATCGCGCGGTTGTCGAAAATGCTGCTGAAGGTATCGTGACATTCGATCTCGATGGTCGCGTGGTTTCGTTCAATACTGCGGCTGAGGGAATGTTCGGTTGGACCGCCGACGAGATGATTGGTGAGCACCTCAATCGAGTGTTGCCTTCAGAATTGCACGAGCCGCTCGTGCAGTTCTGCAATGCATACCGAGACGGTGGCGACACCACAGTGTTGCGTCAGGGCGTCGAAATCGAGGCGTTGCGCCGCGATGGTCAACGATTTCCGATTGTGATTGCCACGAGTGCGATTAATGTTGAGGGGTCTCAATCGATGATCTCTGGTCTCATCCGCGATCTGTCGGATCAGAAGCGATTTCAGGCTCAACTGTCGCACCAAGCGACCCACGATTCGCTGACCGGGTTGCCCAACCGCATGATGTTCGCCGATCGATTGGAACTGGCGCTTGCTCGGGTTCGCCGTTCGAATCAGATCCTTGGAGTGTTCTTCATTGACCTCGATCGATTCAAGAATGTGAATGATCAACTCGGTCACGATGCGGGTGACCAACTGTTGGTAGAAGCTGCGGCGCGCATTGGCGAAGTGGTCCGCGAGACCGACACTGTCGCCCGACTCGGCGGCGACGAATTTGTGGTGCTGTTCGAAGGGGGCGACTCGGTGCGCGATGCGACCGACGTCGCGCAACGCATCGTTGAGCTACTTGAAGCGCCGTTCAAACTCGGAGATCACGAAGCATTTGTGAGTGCGAGCATTGGTATCGCGTTGTCATTCGATGGTGCCCACACAGGCGCCGGCATGCTTCGCAACGCCGACACTGCGATGTACCGAGCCAAAGACGGAGGACGCGGCCGCTTCGAATTGTTCGACGATGCGATGCAACATTGGGTCTCGCATCGCATCGAAACTGAAGCTGCACTGCGACGTGCGATATCGCGAAACGAATTCTTGTTGAACTATCAGCCGGTCGTTGACACTGCGACTGGCATGGTGTCGAGTTTCGAAGCCCTGATCCGGTGGGACCGTCCTGGATACGGCCTTGTGGATCCTGGTGAATTTGTACTGATCGCTGAAGAAACTGGGTTGATGCGCGACATCGGCACTTGGGTGTTGCGTGAAGCGTGTCGCGAAGCCGCGGGTTGGGCCCGCCGTTGGCCCGAACGTCGTGTCGGTATCGCGGTCAACGTATCGAGTCGACAGATCCTCGGCAACGCGATCGTTGATGTTGTTGCGAGTGCGCTTGCTGATTCGAGGCTTGACCCCGCGTTGCTCACGCTGGAGATCACTGAAAGCACGTTGATTGATGATGCTGTAGGTGCCTCGATGTTGTTGGGGTCACTTCGAGAAATGGGTGTGAATCTCGCGCTTGATGATTTCGGGACCGGATACTCTTCGCTGACATACCTTCGATCGTTTCCGATCAACATCATCAAGGTTGATCGCTCGTTCGTCCGCACCATCGGCAGCGATCATGACGACACGGCAATCGTTGCTGGCGTCATCTCGTTGGCGCACAACCTCAATGTTCGAGTGGTCGCCGAGGGAGTCGAGAGCCACGAACAACTCGCGACGCTGGTGATGTTGCACTGTGATTTCTTGCAGGGGTTTTTGTTTTCAGCCCCAGTTGTTGCTTCGTCGATTGGAACGCTCCTCGAAGGACCCTCATTGGGCCGGCCATCGGACGTTGCACAGGCTTCGTAGTGACGCAATTAGGGGTAGGGGTCAGCTGTTGAGAGCGCGCAGCTGTTCGACGGCTTCCGCGAAGGCAATTGCGCATCGTGATATGTCAGATTCGGTGCTGGACCAGCCAACAGAAATTCGCAGTGAATGCTGTGCTTCGACACCCATAGCCGCGAGTATGGGCGAAGGTTCCCAACTTTCTGACGAACATGCCGACCCTGAATGTATGGCGATTCCACGCTGATCTAAGGCAATGAGGATGGGCTCGGCTTCCACACCTTCAACCGAGAGACACAGCAGATGAGGTAATGCCTCATCGGGCGTTGCTGGCGGCCCGAGTCTGTGCACTCGCTCGACTGCACTGATCTCGCGCCAGGCTTGGGCAATGAGCTTTCGCGCCGTAGCTGCGCGTTCGCCGATGTTGATTGCGGTGCAGGCAGCGGCGAAGCCGACAATGGCTGCAGTGTTTTCGATTCCACTTCGACGCGCTCGTTCTTGGGCTCCACCAACTACCAACGTTGGAATTCGGACTCCTCGTTTCACAAGAAGTGCGGCTGCCCCGGCCGGTCCGCCAGCTTTGTGCGCGGTAATCGACATGAGATCCGCACCGACTTCAGAGAAGTTGATCGGGACGTTGCCGAAGGCTGCGCAAGCGTCGACGTGTATGCGTGCAGGGTGGTCGCGAAGTGCATGGCATACCTCGCCGACGGGTTGCAGTGTGCCGACCTCATGGTTCGCGAGCTGGATATTGACGAGCTGGGTGTCGGGTCGCACGGCGTCGACGACGGCACTGGCGTCGAACTTTCCGCAGCGGTCGACCCCGACGACCGTAGTTTCGACGTTGCCACGCTCAAATACTTCACGAGCGGCGGCGTGTTCTACTGCGGTTGTCACTACGTGCCGGTCTGCCCACCACAACGCGGTATTGATTGCTTCGGTTCCTGACGAGGTGAACACGACTTCTCGGGGCCGTGCGCCAACGAAGTCTGCGACTGCACTGCGCGCGTCTTCGATGGCGGCGCGAACCTCGAGTGCCTCTCGGTGTAAGCGGCCAGGGTCCGCGTAGTGATCTCGCAGCCACGGCATCATCGCCTCGAACGCCACGGGCAGCAGCGGAGATGCTGACGCGTGATCGAGGTATACCCGTGCAGTCATGTGCGGACGTCGCCGCTAGCGCGCCATTGGAGTGATCGGAACGGCCGTCACGCAATGGGAATCACCGTCAGGACGCGACATGGTGACGTGTGGCTGAGTTTCGCCATAGAGACCTTCGAGCATGCCCCGGATCATGCCCATGTCGACTGCACACAGCACATGGGGATACTCCTGGGCGGCTGCACCAAACGGGCAGTGTTCTTGCACAAGTGTCAAGCCGCTATTGCTCGACTCGCTATGGGCCGCGAAGCCGTGCGCAGTAAGTGCGTCAGCTACCGAACCCACCGCGGCCTTGAGCGACCGGTGACTCTCTGCTGGGTCGATGCGCTGCGCCAACACGCGCCCGTATTCGTAACCCACTTCCTCGGCGAGTTGGCTTGCCTCCTCGCGCGGCAAGCGACCGAGTGCACGAGCAAGCAGCATTGCAAGGAGATCGTCGCGACGCGGCGGGAACGCCAAATCGGTATCAGAATCGGATGCTCGATAGTTTTTTGAGGGTCGACCGGCTGATTCGTGTCGCAGAATATCGACGGTCAAGTAGCCGCCTGCGGTGAGTTTCTCAAGGTGGTGCCGAGCAACGTTGCTGTGCAATTCGAATTGATCGGCGACTTCTGCGGCTCGTACCCCCATTGGCGACGCTCGCACAAACAAGTAGATATCGCGCCGCGTGGGGTCGCCGAACGCATTCGTAACCGCCGCGACCGCAGCACTGAATTCCGATGCGGTGAAGTTCGCTGAAGTGCTATCTGGCCCGGCCACGTCGGTATTGTACCTATGGAGATAGGGGAAATTCAGTTGCGCTGGAAACCCACCACATCGAGCCCGGATACTGGGTTCCCGCCTGGAGCATGGAGTTAGTAATGGCCACCGAAACCGAGATCCTCGAAGCATTGCGGCCTGTGGAGGACCCCGAATTGCACCGTTCGATCGTGGACCTCGGTATGGTCGATCGCATCGTGATTGCCGGCCCGAATGTGGCTGTCACGATTGCGCTAACGGTGCAAGGGTGCCCGCTCAAAGCAGAGATCACGAATCGTGTGACCTCCGCGGTTCGAGCGTTACCCGGCGTGTCCGAGGTTCAACTCGATTTCACGGTGATGAGCGATGATCAACGCGCCAAAGTGTCGGAACTGATGCGCGGCGGCCAAACCGTGGGCACCGAGCGACCGAATCCCTTTACAAGTAACCGCACGCGCATTCTTGCAATTTCTAGCGGTAAGGGTGGTGTCGGCAAGAGCAGCATCACCGCGAATTTGTCGATTGCTTTGGCGCAGATGGGTCACTCCGTTGCAGCCATCGACGCCGACGTCTGGGGCTTCTCGATGCCGCGCATGCTCGGCATCGATCGTCCACCAACAGTGATCGACGACGTGTTGGTGCCACCGGAAGCTCATGGCGTCAAGCTGATTTCAATGGGGTTTTTCGCTCGTGAGGACCAACCTGTTGTGTGGCGAGGTCCGATGCTGCACAAAGCGTTGAATCAATTTCTGACCGACGTATTCTGGGACGACCCTGACTTTTTAGTTATCGATATGCCACCGGGCACTGGAGACATATCCATTTCGATGGCGCAGTTCTTGCCGCGCGCCGAAGTCATTGTGGTCACAACCCCCCAAGCCGCGGCACAAAAGGTCGCGCAACGGGCCGCGTACATGGCGCAAAAGGTGAACTTGACAGTGTCGGGGGTGATCGAGAACATGAGTTGGTTCACATGCGATCACGGAGAGCGCTACGAAATTTTCGGTGCAGGTGGTGGCCAAGCGCTGGCTGACACGCTCGATGTTCCGTTGTTGGGACGAGTGCCACTGATCCCAGAATTACGCGCAGGCTCCGACGATGGCGCGCCCATCATGGTTGCCAATCCCGACTCCGAAGCGAGTCAAGTCATTCAGCAAATCGCCAAGACGATCGTCGTTGACCTTGCGCCCACGCGCATTTACCGGCCCGAACTGAAGATTATCTAGCGCCCGAGTGGAAGCACCGCACCGAGACCCTTCAATCCGAGTATCTCGTGTGGGAGTGACAGCGGACGCATATTTCTGCCACGATTGGTGAATGAAGAGGCTATTCAGTTCACTCAGTGTCGTCGCGATCGCGGCGATGGGAACCATTTCGGTGCCAGACGAGTCGCCCGCGGCGACGCCTACCTCCGCCGGCGCGGCGCTTGACTGCGCGAATTGGCGGTACGGACCAACCGACGAACCAGCGGCTGGCGTGATCCCTGCAGAGTTCGATCGTTCGAATTACAAACGCACGTCGTTGCGTGACCCGAACCCGGCGCTGATGAATTCGCCGCAGAACCATTGCGGTCAAATGGGCATGGCCGTTGATTTGGCCTGGGGGCTGCAAAAGGGTCGATCGGATGTGACGATCGCGGTGCTCGATTCAGGCATTAAGTGGCGCGATGCAAATGCGATGCGGGAATTAGCAACGAAGGCTTACATCAATGTCGGTGAAGCTGCGCCGCCATGTGTATCGCTGGCTTCGGATTGCAATGCTGACGGTCGGGTCAACATCGAGGACTTTGATGCGATTGCCGACCGCAACGGCAATGGCTTGGCCGATCCCGAAGATCTCATTCTTGATCCTGCATTCAACGATGGCATCGACAACGACCACAATGGATACGTCGACGATATCAGTGGGTGGGATTTTCTCTACGGTGACAACAATCCGCTCGACACAGTGGCATATGGGCACGGCACCGGCGAAGCGGAAGATTCCACCGCGGCCGAGAATGGCTCTGGAGACGTCGGTAGCTGCCCCAACTGCATGTTTCTTCCGGTGCGCGTGAGCGACAGCTTTATTGCTGACGGACAACGCTTTGCGGCTGGCGTGTTGTTCGCGTTGGACTCCAACGCAGCAGTAATTCAAGAGGCGCTCGGCGTCATCAATAATCCGAGTTCTGCTCAAAAGGCTATCGACCTTGCCTACGATCGCAACGTTGTCGTCGTTGCATCGATGGCTGATGAAGCGAGCAAACACCCGAACCTTCCTGCGGCATTGCGTCACACGATGGCGGTGAATTCGGTGACCAAGCTCGAGAATCTGTTGGGTGGATCAGTCGACGGCTATTTGGCACTGAATGGGTGTACGAATTACGGCGGTCGCACGTTTGTGAGTGTTGAGTCGGGGTCGTGTTCGTCGGAGGCAACAGGAATTTCGGCTGGAATTGTTGGGCTCATCGAGAGCGAAGCGCGGGATCTCGGAATTGAATTGACTGCGAACGAAGTCATGCAGATCGTGCGGCTCGCAGCCGACGACATCGATTTTGCGACTCCGAATTCTGTTGATCCGGCTAACAACTTTGGAGCGAGTACTGGCGGACTGCTCGACACCGTTCGGTATCCAACGACCAAAGGCTGGGACGCGACATTCGGATACGGGCGCCTCAACGCCTACGAAGCATTGCGAATGGTCCGCGCCAAAGCGATTCCCCCGTCGGCAGATTTACTCACTCCGAATTGGTTTGATGTCAAGGGGATACGCGGAGCGATGCGCGTGGAAGCTGCTGTGAGCGCGCCTCGCGCTGCAAGCTATGACTATCGCGTCGAATGGGCGGTTGGCCTGCAAGCACCGGAATATCCGGGCACCGATGACTGGCACATTGTGGCGCACGAACAGGGTGTGACTGGTCCGAAACGCGGCACGCTCGCGACGATTGATCTTGGCGCGATCGCTGCGGCTTTGCCAGGCGGCGGGAAGGGGGCCCCGACTACGTCAGGCGATCGACCCGATGAGGAGAAGTTTGCTGTACGCGTGCGGGTAGTAGTGATGGCCGTTGGTGGTGTGGCAGATGGTGCTGAGGCGGTTGATCAGCGTCAGATCTTTGTGCATGACGACCCCGATCTTGTGGAGGGCTTTCCGAAGCGGGTCAAAGGTGTTGGCACCTCGAGCCCCGTCTTCGCCCAGCTTGATGGCACGGGCGGCAAAGAACTTGTGTTGGGCACCGACGACGGGCGCATCCACGCATGGCGGAGTGACGGAACCCAACTACAAGGTTTTCCGGTGCGCACCAATACGGCTGCGTTTTGGCCCATGCATTCACCTGCGGGACGGCGAGCAGGTATTGAAGCTCCGGGTGCCGCGATTCCAGTGGGCGGGCCTGCGATCACAGACATTGATCGTGACGGCAACGTTGAGATCATTGCGAATTCGCTCGACGGCAAGGTCTACGTGTGGAATGCCAAAGGTCAAATTCGAGCAGGGTTCCCACAGTCGGTGACGGAGGCATACTCGCGTGATCTTCCCGGTGAACACGATGAGTTCAATCGGACGAAACCAATGTTCTTTGGCTCGCCGGCTGTCGCGGATCTTGACAGTGATGGAACGTTAGAAATCGTTTCGGCGGCCGCGGACCGTCACGTATACGCGTGGCACCACGATGCGACGTCAGTCGATGGGTTTCCAATTCTGGTGGTGGATCCGTCGAAGGTGAGCTCGATCGATCCAGTGAGTCATGCCGTTGATTTTGTTGGCGGTTCGGGAGTGCGCGAAGGCGGAGAATTGATCGCGACGCCATCGATCGCGGACATCACGGGTGATGGACGCCCCGAGATCGTGATTGGAGCACAGGAGGAATACGCCGAGCCCATCAACGTCGGCGACGGGTTCGATGTGCTGGCATTGCTTGGGGCGGTCGGAACGCCAGGAAACAGTCGGCTCTATGCGATTTCGTCGCTAGGAACGCGCGCAACGCACGCAGACACCAATCCTTCGCATCCTCATGAGCAAGCGTATCTGCCGGGCTGGCCTGCAAAGTTGGGCATGCTCTCGCTCGCGGTGTTGCCTACCATCGGCGATGGAGTCTCAGCCCAGGTCGCGATTGGAAATGTGTTCGCGGCCAATGCTGGAAGGGAGGTAGTCGCATCGAGCGCGGCTGGGCCCATGTATGTTTTGAACGGTCAAGGTCGCAGTGTGTACGGGCAAGTGAACGGTCTGGATCTCCCGTTGGCTTGGGCTGGCGGTCTCGATGGCAGCGGGCTGACACGATTTGGCGCTCGGACCAACACGCGTGATCTCATCGCTTCAGTGTCGTTGTTTGGCGGGCCCGCGCTTGGGCGCTTGAATACCGATGCCTACGCCGACCCCGCAGCCCCGACGGCAGGTTTGACCCGAGTTATCGATATCCAAGCGAGCGATTTGCAACTGCCTGCAGACGATCACCTCTCGGCGTGGAACGGCAATTCCGGCAACACTTTCACGGGGTTACCGAGAACGACCCCAGATATGGCGTTCTTCGTGACGCCAGCGATATTCGACTTGGATGGCGACAGTCGCAGTGAAACGATTGCCGGAAACGGGCTCTACACGTTGAGCGCGTTCAATGCTGATGGGGGAGCGCCACGCGGGTGGCCGAAACTGACTGGGGGCTGGTTGGTCGGGACGCCCGGTATCGGCGACTGGGATGGTGACGGCCAGAGTGAGGTCGCGGTTGTGCGCCGTGACGGTGTGTTGATTGTCTGGCACTCCAAAGGTGGCGCGCGCGGTTCTGGGTGGAAACGCACGGGTGGCAATTCTCGAAACTCGGGAGTGTTTGGGCGATAAAGCTTGGGTACAACTAAGGTCGGCGCATGGGCCCTAGCCCGGCGTGGCTCGATCAACGACTGTTGTTTTTCACCGGCAAGGGTGGCACAGGAAAGAGCACTGTCGCCGCTGCTGCAGCACTATTCGCAGCACAACACGGCAAGCGTGTGCTCGTCGTTGACGTTGATGCGAAACAAACCGTCGCCGATCAATTCGAGCACAAGCCAGTTGGCTTTATTGCTGAACGCATGCATCTGGGCGTCGACGCGATGGCAATGGATACCGAGCAGTCGCTGCGCGAATATCTCAAACTGAATCTCCGGATTCCAGTCATCGGGCGCGTTGGTCCGATTGCGCACATGTTCGACTTTGTCGCCACCGCCGCGCCCGGAGTACGCGAAATACTGACTATTGGAAAAATTGCCTGGGAGGTCCGTGAATCGATCGCTCGCCGTTCGGCGTACGACATGGTGATCGTTGATGCGGTGGCAAGCGGACACGTGATTGCGCATCTCAACGCGGCGCGCACGATTCGGGATCTCGCGGACGTTGGGCCCTTGCGGCACCAAACCGATTGGATGATCGAACTTCTGGAGGATCCGAACGTCACTTCAGTGAACATCGTGACAACTCCTGAGGAGATGCCGGTCGCCGAAACCATTGAATTAGTTGCCCGACTCAAGGTTGAAACCAAGGTTCCGATTGGTTCGATCGTAGTGAACCGGGTGCTACCCGAGCTGTTCACACTTGACGATGAGCGCGTATTCAACGCGCTGCAAACCGACACGGTGTCGGAATTCCTAATGGCGGACTATGGACCTCTTGCAGCCAGTGTGTTCGAAGGAGCGCGGCTTGCGGTAGAGCTCAGGCGGTCGAGGTCGGTGCACCTTGAGCGGCTCAGGGGCGAGGTTCCCCCCTCGGTCGGGATGCTGTATTTGCCCTACCAGTTCGGGTCGTTGCATGGGCTTCGCATGACGACGACGCTTGCACAAGCCCTGAGTGAGGAGTTGTTGTGAGCGCGGCGCATCTTGACGAGTTGCTCGCGGCAAAAGAGATTGTGGTGTGCTGCGGATCGGGTGGCGTTGGAAAGACCTCAATAGCTGCTTCCATCGCGCTTGGTGCTGCTCGCCGACGCGATGTGACGGCATTGGTGCTGACAGTCGACCCTGCGAAACGCCTTGCAACTGCGCTCGGGCTCGAGAGTCTTGGCAACCGAGAAGTCGAAGTTGCTCCGGACGTGCTCGCAGCCGCAGGTGTGGAACTCGGAGGACGCCTGTTTGCTGCGATGCTTGATACCAAGCAAAGCTGGGACGAGCTGGTGATGCGTCACGCTCCTGATGAAGCAACGGCCATGCGCATACTGACGAATCGCCTCTATCACAACTTGACCGCTCGTTTTGTGCAGAGCCACGACTACATTGCGATGGAACGGCTCTTCGAACTGCACGCTTCCGGACGGTATGACCTCATCGTCGTCGATACGCCGCCGACAAGAAATGCCGTTGACTTCTTGGATGCGCCACAGCGAATGGCTGAGTTCTTCGGTGGGAGATTGTTGCGGTGGCTCACGCTCCCGTACCGCGTCGGCGGCGGGCGCGGCGCTCGGATGGTAAATGCTGCGAGCAAACCCTTTTATCAGGTTGCAGATCGACTGTTGGGGAGCAAGTTTCTCGAAGAGATCGCGGAGTTTTTCCTCAACTTTCAATCGATGTACGACGGCTTCGTGCAGCGAGCTCGGGCAGTCGAGTTGTTGTTGTGTGACCGACGCACTTCATTTGTGGTGATCTCGACATTGGAGAGCGCTCCTTTGCGAGAGGCCGAAGCCTTCTGTTCGGAATTGAGAAAACGGTCGTTTTCATTGGGCGCCTTGGTTCTCAACCGAACCCTTCCTGGGTACTTTCTTGACCCGCAGGCGCGCGCCGTCGCATCACGGCTTCAGCGGGATGCCTCGAAAGTTGCTCACGTCCATGCTGGCGAATGGGGACAAGATGTCGCGTCGGTCGAACGCGTGTTGAGTACCGTCACGACGTCGTTCGAGCGTTTTGGTGCCGTCGCCCAGCACGAGGCCGCATTGAAAAAACAAATTGTTGACTCTCCAACTACTGTGGTGACTGTGCCGAATCGCTCTGCAGACATCGCCGATGCCAGTGGCTTGGCGTGGATTGCAACGCACTTGTTTGCCGAGCCCACGACAAGCGAGGCCGTGCAGTGACGACATTTGGCGAATTGGCTCGTGCTCGCACGTCGCTTGAAGGCGACGACCTTGAACACATGCGTAGGTTGGTTGCTACGTGGCGGCCGCTCGCTGACCTTTCGTTTTCAGATCTTTTGTTGCTCGCGCCGTTATCGAACGAAGAAGGTCATCGGTTCGTTGTTTTGGCTCAGACCCGGCCCACGACGGGGCAAACTATCTATCCGGCCGACATGGTGAGCTCGGTGGTCGATGAGGTTGAACGACCCATGCTGACGCGTGTGTGGCGCCTCGGTGAGGTCGTAGAGGCTGACACCCCTGCGGTCGGCAGCAAAGAACGAGTACGGGTTCAAGTGATACCCGTGCGATGCGACGGTCGGCTGATCGCACTCCTCACGCGAGAATTTCTTCCGAACTTGGGCCGCAGGTCTGGCGAACTGGAACGCATATACCTGGATGCATTCCAACGGTTCGCTCGAATGATCGCTGATGGATCGTTTCCTTTCGTGCAAGACGAAGACGAACTCGAGACCTCGCCGCGAGTCGGCGATGGCGCTGTCGTTGTCGACGCCGATATCCGGGTGCGATTCGCGAGTCCAAACGCAGTGAGTTCCATGCACCGGATGGGAATTCATGCTGCGATGCAAGGGATGCGTTTGCGCGAAATCGGATTTGATGAGGAAGGCATCGCGGAGGCTTTCCAAACTCGCCTGCCAGTTGTCCAAGAGATTGAGCGCAATGAAGTAATTGTTGTTTTGCGCGCAATTCCCCTGCTCGATTCTGGACAGATCACGGGCGCGATTGTGTTGCTGCGCGATGTGAGCGATGTTCGACGACGAGACCGAATGCTGATGTCGAAAGATGCCACAATTCGCGAGATTCATCATCGAGTAAAAAACAACCTGCAAACGATTGCTTCGCTGCTGCGCCTCCAGATTCGCCGCCTTGACAGTGAAGAAGCCAAGGCTGCGCTAGCGGAGTCCGAGCGCCGCATCCGATCGATAGCGATCGTGCATGAGACACTTTCGCGAGATGCTGGCGATGTGGTTGACTTCACCGACATCGTCCGGCCGCTGGTGCGTGTCGTCGAGGAAAGCGTGTCGTCGCAAGATCTTGCTTTGAAGTTCACCGTCGACGGTGACGCCGGCGAGGTTCTCGGTGAAGTGGCGACGTCGCTCGCGGTGGTCTTGAACGAGCTCATGCAAAACGCAGTCGATCATGCGTTCGCGGATCGTTCAGAGGGTACGGTGCACGTGCAGCTCACCCGACGCAGCGAGCACCTCGAGATTGATGTCGAAGACGATGGAGTTGGTCTCGATCCGGCTTGGACCCTCGACGGATCTACCGGCCTAGGGCTATCGATTGTAAAAGCGCTCGTCACCGGCGAGCTTGGCGGATCGATTGAGATGCGCGACACCGGAAACGGCACGCGGGTGCACTTGCGCGTGCCAGTGTCGGTTGTGCGCGTTGAAGTATGAGCCGCCGCGATTGGTGTGCTTACACTGACGAAGTAACTCGTTCGCGGCGGATTTGGCGCCGTTCTTCTTCGCTGTATCCGCCCCAAATGCCATTTTCTTGATTTGTGAGCAGCGCGAAATCGAGACATTGTGCCGCGGACGGGCACGTCGCACAGATGTTCTTGGCGGCGTTGATTTGTTCGATCGCCATGCCAGTGCTGCCGATGGGAAAGAACAGTTCGGGACTCGTGTCACGACAGAGCGCGGTATCGCGCCAATCGGCTTCGTCCCAGTCGTGCGTGCGAACCCAAGTCAGAGCCATCTGTCTTCCTCCCCGAAGGTCACGCGACGTATGTCTGCGTGCCGGTAGCTGACGTCGGTGTCAACGTATCGTGTTTGCACACATCGTGCAAGAGCTCTGACCAGCATGTTCGCGTGCACTCCTGGAACGTGTTCTCGAATTGGGTTCAATGTCCGAATCGCAAGTCTGTAGTTCTTGCAGCCCGCCTAGGGTTGGAGTCATGACGATGCAAACACTCGTGGTGGGTCATCGTGGGGCCTCATATGACGCGCCGGAGAACACGTTGGCCGCGTTTTCGCTGGCCGTTGAAATGGGGGCAGATGGAATTGAACTCGACGTTCACCGGACGGCCGACGGTGTGTTGGTAGTGCATCACGACGCCGAACTCCCTGGCATCGGTCGCGTCATGGATCATCGTTTCGAGGAACTGCGGGCGATCCATCCCGATGTTCCGACGCTGAATGAGGTATTCGATGTCTGCGGTGCAATGCCGTTGATCAACGTAGAGATGAAGTGCTGTTCGTGGGATAGCGATGCTGATCCGCAGCGGATCGTCGCCCACGGTGTAGCAGAACTCGTCGTGTTGCGCGGTGCGATTGACAACGTTGTCGTGTCATCATTTGACATCGCGATGCTGAACGACCTGCGCGAGATCGACGCGAGCATCACGACTGGTTGGTTGATCCATGGACACGATCCCGCGGCCGCGGTTGGTATAGCGCGTGAGCACGGACATGATTACCTTCACCCCGATTGGGGCAACCTCAAAGCCAACCTTGACACAACGATGCGCGTTGCTCGTGAATACGACGTGCGGATCAATACGTGGACGGTCGATGACCCCGCGGTGATGCAAGACTTTGCGAACGCTGGAGTGCACGCAGTAATTACCAACCGCCCCGACATCGCTCGCAAAGCGTTAACGCCAACGCGGTAGCACAGCGAGACCACGAGCGACGAGGAGCGAAATGGGGCGGTGCTACTCGGCTTCGCCGGACGGAGTTGGCGCAGGGGAATAGGGCGTTATGAGGGTTATTGCGTCGGGGATGTGTTGTACTTCGAGGCGCATGGTGTCTCCGAGGTCGTCGCCATCGACTTGTCGCGGAAAGGGTCTGCGGCCCGCGATCGTGAAATGTTCCAGTTCCGTGTATCGCTTGATGGTCTTGCGGTTCCGGAGGTATCGGCCCGAAGCCATGGCTGATGCGGCGCTTCCCATCAATGTGATCACGTTGCATCTGGTAAATGCCGTGAGTGAAAGTGGCGTGTGTAAGTTCGCCGTGCGATCGACGTTGATTGGGCGATGGCCGAGGTAGGTGTACGGAGCCATCTTGTGAATGATTGCGAAGTACACACCGTCGATGCGTTCGCCGTCGGGAAGCTCGATGTCGAAGGCTGGTTCGTTGCGGTCGAAGCCGCGAAACCACGTGTCGAACGCCGCAAGCACGTAAACCGGATGCGCGGCATGGCGCTTGAGACGACCGTATTTTTCGACTTGTCGAATGACTGCGGCGTCGAAACCGACTCCGCAGTGAAACAGAAAGTGACGATCGTTCACCTTGCCTACGCCGATGCGGGTCGATGATTCAGTTTCCAAGCTCTGAATGAGCACGGATGCTGCATCGACTGGATCGAGGGGCACTCCGAGTGCCTGCGCGTAGACGTTCGTAGAACCTCCGGGAAGTGGAGCGAGCGCCGTTTGAGTGCCGACGAGCCCACAGGCAGCTTCGTTGAGTGTGCCATCGCCTGCGAGCACGACGACCACGTCGAATCCGTCGGCGGCAGCTTGTGCTGCGAGTTCGGTGGCATGTCCCCGGTACTCGGTCTCCACTGCGGTGAGATCACAGTCCGCGGCGAGAGCCTTACGAATGACGACTCGTCGCCGAGCGCTGTACGACGATGCCACCGAGTTCGCGATCAACATCATCTTCATTGAGCTTGGAGCCTACGATCTGATTCGTGGCGAAGCCGAGCGCACGACGTGAAATTGCTGCGCTGTCATCGGAGATCTGTGGGTGTCGCGCGTGTCCGCGGTTGGTTGAGTGGCGCGAAGCGATTGCGGTTGAGAAACGTGCCGCATTCCGGGACCAGGAATATTGGGGTAAACCGGCTCCGGGATTCGGCGATGTTGCCGCTCGCGTCTTGGTAGTTGGGCTTGCTCCGGCTGCCCATGGTGCGAACCGAACTGGTCGGGTGTTCACCGGTGACCGATCGGGTGATTTCCTGTTTGCTTCCTTGCATAGGTGCGGGTTTGCCAACCAACCAGAATGTGTATCGATCCATGATGGCCTGGCCTTGCACGATGCATACGTCGTCGCCGCAGTTCGATGTGCTCCGCCTGGCAACAAACCCACTCCGTGGGAACGCGATACTTGCCAGCCTTTTCTTGTGCGGGAGTTGCAGCTGCTCCGAAACGTCGAAGTGATTGTTGTGTTGGGATCATTCGCGTATGAGGCGCTGTGGTCAGCCTTGCGAGCCGCGGGAGTGGATCTTCCAGCGAAACGGGCGAAGTTTGGTCATCTCGTCGAACAGGTAGCGGGGAAGTACACCATCGTTTGTTCGTTTCATCCCAGTCAGCAGAACACCTTTACGGGGAAACTCACGCCTTCGATGCTTGATGCCACATGGGCTCGCGCGGGTCAACTCACAAGCGCAAGTACTTCTGCTGCGCCGTAAGCAAAGCCGATGATGCCCAGACCCCAGCCGATGATGAGACGCAACGTGCGGTCGCTAGCTTGAATCGCAAATTTGGCGCCCAGCCGCGCTCCCGGAATGACTCCGAGGCAGAGCGGCAGCGCGTAGACCCAATTCACTGTGCCTTGGGTGACATGAGTGATTGAGCTCGGAATCGCGATGATCCCGACGCACGCGAGGGACGTCGCAACGGTGTCTTTGAGCGGGAGTTTCAGCCATCTCCGAAACGTTGGCGTCATCAAAATTCCGCCGCCCACTCCGAGGAATCCCGAGAGTGCTCCCGCCCCCGCACCGATCAGTGCGCTGCGCCACCAGGTGGCAAGTGGCGTATGGGATTCGGCGTCGAGGTCAGAGGCTTTGGGGCTTCGGGACGTGGTGAGCGCGGTGTAGATCACCAAGAGCGCTGTGATGATCATCTGCACGTGGCCTTCACCAGGGAATCGGACGGTCGCCAGAGCCCCCGCCACTGATGCAGCGCACCCCCATGGTGCGACCACGCGCACTACACCCCAGCGGACGAATCCTTCATGGTGATACCGCAACGTTCCAGCGATCGCCGACGGCAATACTGACGGCAGCGTCGACCCGATACCCTCGACAGGAGTGGCTCCGAGCGATCGGATGCCTGGAGTCGAGACAACGGCTCCGCCGACTCCGAACGTCGCTGAGAGGACACCGGTACCGATGCCAATCACTACGCAGAGACCTACTTGGAGTGCGACAGGCACGATTGTGCACTCTACGAGGGCAGAAACACTTTGGAACGAACTGCATCGACTCTGTACGATTGTTCCATGAATTCTGCGCTTGACCTTCGGGGTCTTTGGGTACCGCTGATCACGCCCTTCGCGGCCGATGGCAGTGTCGATTGTGAGGCCATACGCCGTTTGTGCCATGAGTACCTCGATGCCGGCGCCGTCGGGATCGTGGCGCTGGGTACCACCGGTGAGGCGCCAGCCCTCGATGCAGACGAGAAGACGGCGGTCATTGCAGCTTGCTCAGAGGTGTGCGCACAGCGTGGGGCTCAGCTCATGGTGGGTACTGGCACCAATAGCACCCGCACAACAATTTCTGGAACGGTTGCACTCAAGGGTGTTGCGGCGTGCACTTCGGCGCTCGTCGTAGTTCCGTATTACGTTCGCCCATCGGAAGCCGCCATCGTGGATCACTACAAAGCGGTCGCGGCGGCCAGCCCGGTGCCGGTACTGATCTACAACATTCCGTATCGCACCGGCCGAGGGCTCGGGGCGGCGGCAGTTCTGGAACTCGCGGCGGTCGACAACATCGTTGGGATCAAACAGGCAGTCGGCGCCCTTGATGCCGACACGCTGGAAATTTTGCGAGATGCCCCAAGCGATTTCTTCGTGTTGTGTGGCGACGATGCCTACATCACGCCGATCATTTTGATGGGTGGCCATGGAGCAATTGCCGCGGCGTCGCATGTCTGTACGCAGCGATTCGTGGAGATGGTGGAATGTGGCGTGCATGGCAAACTCGACGACGCCGTGCGCCACGCCAGTGCATTGCTCGCCGTTGTGGCTGCTGGATTTGCCGAGCCGAATCCGGCGGTGTGGAAAGGCGCGCTCCACGCACAAGGCCGAATCAGTTCACCCGACTTGCGCGCGCCCATGGGTAATGCGAGCGAAGCCAGCATTCAGCGGTGTCTCGCCGCGATTTCCGCGGCCAGCGCGTAGGTCACATCGTCGGTTTGGCGCGTTTGTGTACCGTCGGGGGTCGACTTTCGCGCCGTCGGTCGGTTTGGCGCGTTTGTGTACCGTCGGGGGTCGACTATCGCGCCGTCGGTCGGTTTGGCGTCGGTCGACTGGGCGTTACAGGTTCGCGAAGATCGATGTGAGTAGCTCTTCTTGTTCGGCGTCGTGCACTTTGCTTGAGCCGCTCGCGGGACTCGCGCTTGCCGCTCGCGCTACGTAGCGTCGCTCGAGTCGGTCGGGGAGGATGTGACTCATCGCATCCATCGCGAAGATTCGGGCCCCCATGTTTTCTGGTTCTTCTTGGGCCCACACCACGGATTGCAGATTCGGATATTTCAACAGCGCCGAGGACAACTCGGCCGCGGGTATCGGATAGAGCTGTTCGACGCGTAGCACCGAAACGCCGAGGCCCGACTGATTTCGACGCTCAATTACCTCGTGACCGAACTTGCCAGAACAAACAACGAGTCGGGTGACTGTGGATGCATCGGCTGGAGTCGGGTCGGCGAGGGTCTTGCGGAATGCACCCGCAGTGAAGTCGGCAACAGGCGAGTAGGTGGTGGGCATGCGCAAATATTTCTTGGGCGTGAAGACCACGAGTGGTTTGCGGTCCGCGTCGAGCACCTGGCGTCGCAACACGTGAAAATAGTTGGCTGCCGTCGTTGGGTAGGTGACGCGGATGTTGTTTTCCGCGCACAATGTAAGGAACCGTTCGATGCGCGCGCTCGAGTGTTCGGGGCCCTGGCCTTCGAAACCGTGGGGGAGCAACATCACCATTCCGCTGCGTTGTGCCCATTTATCTTCGGCGGCCACGATGAATTGATCAATGATTGCTTGGGCAACGTTGGAGAAATCACCGAACTGCGCCTCCCAACACACGAGCGCGTCTTTGTCTGCGATCGAATATCCGTATTCAAAACCTAGGGCTGCGTATTCGGACAGCAATGAGTCGAACACCATGAACGGAGCTTGGTTTGGGTCGAGATTCGTCAGCGGGGTGTACTCGTTTTCGTTCGAGAAATCGACGACCGTCGCATGTCGTTGGCTGAACGTGCCTCGGCGGCTGTCTTGTCCGGCTAGGCGCACCGGTATGCCTTCGAGCAATAACGAACCAAACGCCAATGCTTCGGCAGTCGCCCAATCGATTTGGTCAGTGTCGAAGCTTGTGCGCCTCGCTTCGAGAATGCGTTTGAGTTTCGGGTGGACCGTGAAACCTTCAGGAAAGGTCGTCAGCGTCGTAATGACTCGATCGAGTGTCTCGCGCGCGACTCCAGTTTCAATTGTGGCCGCGATCCGCCGTTCTGGTTCGGTCTCGAACCAGTCGGGGCTCTCGCTTCCGTCGCGCGTTTCTGCAAAGGCATGTTCAAGCTTGTGCTGGTAATCCTCGAGCGCCCTTTCGCAGTCTTCGACCGTGAGGTCGCCGCGGTTCACCAATACTTCGGTATATAGCTTGCGCACCGAGCGGCGGGCGCGAATCAGTTCGTACATCCGGGGCTGAGTGAAACCGGGTTCGTCACCTTCGTTGTGGCCGTAGCGCCGGTAGCACACCATGTCGACGACGACATCTTTCTTCCAACGTTGTTGAAATGCGAACGCAAGGCGAATCACGCGGATGGCAGCTTCGGGGTCCTCGCCGTTGACGTGGAAGATTGGAGCCTGCACGCTTTTTGCGATGTCGGTGCAATGCACTGTCGAGCGTGCGAACGTTGGCGCGGTCGTGAATCCAAGTTGGTTATTCACGACGATATGTACGGTGCCGCCGACGTCGTAGCCGGGTAACTCGGACAGGTTCAGCGTCTCTGCGACAACACCTTGGCCCGCGAATGCGGCGTCGCCGTGTACGAGTACCGAAAGCACCGACAATTGATCGCCTTCGTGATTGCGGTCTTGCTTGGCTCGCACCATGCCTTCAACGACGGGGTCAACGGCTTCAAGATGGCTCGGGTTGGCAGCCATGGTCACGCGAATCGGCGTACCAGTATGCGTCATGTATTCGCCGCTCGCACCTAGGTGATACTTCACATCGCCAGAACCCTGCGACGAGTCGGGGTCGAGTTCACCTTCGAACTCGCGAAAGATTTGGCCGTAACTCTTACCTACGAGATTGGCGAGCACGTTGAGGCGACCACGGTGCGCCATGCCGAGCACCACCTCTTGCACGCCTGCGGTTGCCGCTTCGGCCAGTAGGAATTCGACGAGTGGAATCAGGGTTTCGGCACCTTCGAGTGAGAATCGCTTTTGGCCGATGTACTTGGTGTGCAGAAACTTTTCGAATGCTTCTGCGGCATTGAGTGAAAACAAGATCCGCTTTTTTTCCTCAAGGTCAAGTTGGTAGCCAACTCCCTCGACGCGATCTTGAATCCAAGTTTTCTCGTCGTGTTCTTGAATGTGCATGTACTCGACGCCAATCGTGCGTGCATAGGCGTCGCGTAGCAAGCGCAATACATCGCGCAACGGCATAGTGCGTTGATGCCCAAGACCACCCGTGGGGAATTCGCGGTCGAGATCCCAAATCGATAGCCCCCAGTGGTTGATGTCGAGCTCCGGATGGGTCTTGGGTTCTTTGCGACCGAGTGGGTCGAGATTGGCGATCAGATGGCCACGCACGCGATACATATTGATGAGTTGTTGCACGTGGATCGCTTTTTCGGCGAGCGCCGTGGCGTCGTCCATCGGCTGGCTGTCTTGCATCCAGCGTGCCGGTTCATACGGCACGCCGAGACTGTGAAAAATTGCGTCGTAGAACCCGTCTTCACCCAGCAAATTGCGATGGATCGCCCGCAGGAACTCGCCGGATTCGGCGCCACCGATTACCCGGTGGTCGTAGGTACTGGTGATTGTGACGACTTTGCTCACGCCGACGCGGGCAATGACGGCGGGGTCGGCACCTTGATACTCCGGTGGATAGTCGATCGAACCAACGCCGATGATGACGCCTTGACCTGGCATCAGCCGCGGCACCGAATGCACAGTGCCGATCATCCCAGGATTGGTGAGCGACACGGTCGTACCCGCGAAATCATCAGGCGTGATTTTGCTCGCGCGAACTCGGCGCAAGAGTTCTTCGTACGCTCCATGGAACTCCGCGAAATTCAGCGTGTCTGCGGCCTTGAGATTTGGTACGAGCAAGGTGCGCGTGCCGTCTTTTTTCTTTTGGTCAATCGCTAGCCCAAGGTTGACGTGGTCGTGGCGCGCGATTGACGGTTGACCATCCACGATCCCGTAGCTCACGTTCATGCCCGGGGTCATGGCCAGTGCTTTGAGAATCGCGTAGCCGATGAGGTGCGTGAAGCTGACCTTGCCGCCACCGGTGCGAGCGAGATGATTGTTGAGAATCTGGCGGTTGATTTCCAGCAGCTTCGCAGGGACCGTGCGCACTGACGTTGCAGTTGGGACTGTCAGGCTGAGCTCCATGTTGGTGACAACCGATTTCGCCGGCCCTTTGATTGCGGTTGCGGTCTCGCCTTCGAGGAGGTTGATATTGGATGGACCGCCAGTGGGAGATTTGCCAGCAGCGCTGGCGGCGGTTGTAGGGATCGGCGCTGCGGGAGCCGCGGCAAGTTGTGCAGTTGGCGAGGCGCTCGTGGTTCGGGGGGTGTAGTCAGCGAAGAATTCCTGCCAGGCCGGAGCGATTCCGGCTGGATCCTCTTGGAACCGTCGGTACATTTCTTCGACGAGCCCGGCATTGGGTCCGATGTCGCTCGAGTGATCCGTCATGAGGCAATCCTCGCGCACACTGCGCGACGCCTTGGAGTTTCAGGTGGTGAAATCTGGCGGATCTGGGTGTTATTGGCGCATCAGTTCCGCGAGACGGAATGCGAGGTCGAGGCCCTGGCGTGCGTTGAGGCGAGGGTCGCAGAGCGTTTCGTAACGGCTGTCAAGATCGCTTCCGGTCACCTCATCGCCACCGCCCAGGCACTCTGTGACGTTGTCACCGGTCAGTTCAATATGCACGCCACCCGGCCAAACGCCCTCCCCGTGGCATACGCCGAAAAACTTCGCGATCTCTTCCATGACGGTGTCGAAATGACGGGTCTTGTAGCCAGACTCGTGTTGATAGGTGTTGCCGTGCATGGGGTCGCACGCCCACACGACTGGATGCCCAGACTTTTTCACGGCGCGAACGATCGCAGGTAAGCACTGCTCGACTTTGCTGGCGCCCATACGCGATACGAGGGTCAGTCGCCCAGCCCGACGGTCGGGGTCGAGAGCGCGACACAACGCGAGCACATCGTCAGGTGAGGCGCTCGGACCAATTTTGACCGCCAATGGGTTTTGCAATCCGGCGAGGAAATGCACGTGCGCGCCATTGAGTTGGCGAGTGCGTTCCCCAATCCACAGGAGATGAGCCGATGTGCCGTACCACCCGCCGCTCAACGTGTCGAGCCGGGTGAGCGCCTCCTCATAGCCCAACAAGAGTGCTTCGTGAGAGGTGTAGAGATCGACCTCGTGGAGTTGGCGTTCTTTCGACAAATCGATTCCGCAAGCAGCCATGAACCGCATCGCACGATCGATTTCAGTGGAGAGTTGGTCGTAGCGTTGGCCTTCGTCGCTCGTGCCGACGAACTCCAAATTCCAGCGGTGTACTTGCGCAAGGTCTGCGAAGCCACCTTTGGTGAAAGAGTCGATGAGGTGATGCGTGGCCGCGGCTTGGTTATATGCCTGAATGAGACGTTGTGGATCTGGGCGGCGGGAGTCGAACGTGAAATCGATGCCATTGACGATGTCGCCGCGGAAACTTTCGAGCTCAACGCCATCGCGGGTTTCGGTAGTGGATGAACGCGGCTTCGCATACTGACCCGCGATACGACCGAGCTTGAGCGTCGGCAGCCCAGTGGAGTAGGTGAGCGCCACTGACATCTGCAAGATGACTTTGATTTGATCGCGGACTTTGTCGGCTGAGAATTCCGCGAAGCTTTCCGCGCAATCGCCAGCGTGGAGCAAGAACCCTTTGCCTTGCGAAACTCGTGCGAGTTGCTCGGTGAGCGCGCGGGTCTGCGCGGCAAACACAAGTGGCGGTTTGAGACGCAGCTCGTTGACGGCTGACTCATATTCGTCAACATCGATCCACTGAGGTTGTTGCTGCGCACTGAGATGCTGCCAGCTCTTGGGCGTCCAGTCAGCCATGCTCGGAACTTGCGCGGTTTCGGTGGTCATCACAAATACGCGCCAGGGAGCCCATCGCTCCGTCCGCTTGTCGGCGCTGCGCCCTCGCCGAGCGCGCCACGGCCAGAGCGCATATCTTCGAATTGGCGTTGTGCGAGTTGTTGTTGTGTGTACAGGGTGGCCTGAATGCCATGGAACAGGCCTTCGAGCCAGCCGACGAGTTGCGCCTGAGCGACACGCAATTCGGAATCGGTCGGCGTTTCGCTTTCGAAGGGTTGGCTCACATCAGCGAGTTCCTCGCGGAGTTCTTCGGACAGCACGTCTTTGAGCTCATGCAACGATTTGCCATGAATTTCGGCGAGAAGCCTGCGGCCGGCATCGTCGAGCGGTGCGCGCCGCGCCTCGTCAAGCAGCGACCGGACCATCGATGCGATGCGAATCAGCTTGGTCGGTGAGGTAATCGTTTCGCCGTTTGGAGTTTCGGCCGCGTCAGCGTCGAGAACTTCGGGGTGCAGCGGTCCATCACTTGGTGTTGTAGCGGTCACCCGCCAAGATTAGGGGCGTGTGCACACAAGAAGCGAAGCGGTTTTCTGTGCCTAGCTACTGGAGAGACGGAAATTAGGCGGACGTTTGCCCTCAGCGCCGGCGGAACGCGGCCCCGGGACGTCGCGAAATTCGTATGCGGTGGCGGCACGGCCCGGTTGACATACCCAGCATTGGCCCGTGCCCCCGCCGGTTACGATTCCGTAGACCGCGTCGGCGATTTGCGCCGCGGGCATGACGGGGAAATTGGCTTGCTCGAGGAAGTTTTTGGTGCCGTCAGCGAGAATGTTGGTATCGGTAAGACCCGGGTTGACGGTATTGGCTGTGATGTTGTGCATCGCCAAGGTCGGAGCCAGGCTGCGCATGAGCCCGACAACGAAGTGCTTGCCGGCGTCGTAGACGGGGTCAAGTGGAAACGGGATTAAGCCAGCAAGAGAACTTGTAGCAACGATGGCGCCGCCCCCGCGGCGTCGCATCGCCTGAATCGCGGCACGCGCGCCGAAGGTGACACCGTCGACGTTGACGCGCTGGATTTTGAAGTATGTGTCGTCGTCGAGCTCGGTGAGGTCCGTGACCCCGATGGCGATGCCAGCGTTGATAAACGCGATGTCGATGCCGCCGAAGTGCGATTCGCATGCTTGAAACGCGGCGTCGATCTCTGGCGAGTCACCGCAGTCCGCACGAATCGCGAGGCCACCGATCGCCGCTGCTACTGATTGTGCACTCTCCAAATCTTGATCGACGACGCACACCGAAGCGCCTTCGGCTGCGAATCGTTCACACGTTGCTTTCCCAATACCGCTGCCACCGCCCGTGATGAGCGCGACTGTGCCGTGGAGGTCTGCGAGGCGTGTCATGGCGTTACCGTAACGTGTGCGCGGCGGCGCGCAGCTCGTCGCGCAGCGTTGGTGCCGCTATTTCGCTAAGCGCAATGGCTCGTTCTCGAACGGTCCGACCGCGAAGCTCAGCCACTCCGAATTCGGTGATCACAACGTCGAGCTGATGTCTCGGAGTCGTGACAATGGCCCCGGCATTATGGCGAGCGACAATGCGTGAAACAATATTGCCAGCGATCTCGCTCGTGGACGGTAAACAAATAAGGGAGCGGTCGTCGAGTGCGAGGCCAGACGCGGCTACGAAATCTTCGTGGCCGCCAATGCCGGAGAATTGCTTGCCGTCGATTGTGTCGGCGACGACTTGGCCGTAGAGGTCTACTGCGATCGCTCCGTTGATCGTGACCATATTGTGGTTATGGCTGATGACCTCAGGTGAATTCACGATATCCACGGGAAGGAAGCGCACGTCGTGATTCTCGTGCAGCCACTCGTTGAGTTCCTGAGTTCCCGCTGCGAACGTGGTGATCGACACGCCGTCGAATTGTCCTTTGCGAGCGTTGGATACCTTGCCGGATTGGTGCAACTTCATCAATGCTGTAGTGAACATCTCGGAGTGGATGCCGTAATCGCCCCCGGTGCCCTCAGCCAAGATCTTGACGACTTGTGATGGCACGCCACCGATACCGGTTTGCAGCGTTGAGCCATCGTGCACGTACGCCCGGGCGAATTCCGCAATGCGTTGTTCGGCTTCGGTTGGAGGCGCGTCGGCGAGGGTAAATATTGGTCGGTTGCTTTCAATAATGGCGTCGGCTTCATCGACGTGTATCCGATGCGCAGCGGTGCCGAACCCAAAGGTGCGAGGAGCGTTCGGATTCGTCTCGACGATGAGGAGTCGATCGGGATCTGCGCCGCAGCGGTGAATTTCTTGGACGGTTGCTCCGGCGTGCAATGAGAGACTCATGTAACCGTCGGCGTCGGGCAAGCTTGCCAAGGTCGCCACCACTCGGGGTGCCAACTTTTCGCCGATCGGAGCGAAACGGCGGAAATCCGCCGGGACAAACTCAACGTTTGCTCCCGTGTCCGCTAAGAAACGTTCTGCCGGACCAAAGAATCCGCTGAGGTATCGCACTCCTGGTTTTGTGAACACGCCGTAAAGATCAACGAGAAGCGCGCCAAATACTTGGAGATCTACAAAGTCGTCGCGATCTCCAAGTGCGTGCAGAAAGTCGGACGGCTGACCCGGTCCGAGCGGGACCGCGACGGTGTCAGTTGATCGCACTAATTCTGCGGCGGCGCGGCTGTTGAGTGTCATCACTTACGCGTTCAAGATGATGAGCCGAGCTTCGGTCATTTCTTCGACGGCATACTTCGGGCCCTCGCGCGTGTTGCCGCTATCTCGGAGCCCTCCATACGGTTGTTGATCGGCTCGAAACGTAGGCACCTCATTGATTAAGACGCCACCGAAGTCGAGCGTGCGCGCAGCCTTCATCGCGTCAACGAGCTTCTCGGTGTAGACCGCGGCTTGAAGCCCGTAGCGCGTGTCGTTTGCGAGCCGAAGCGCTTCGTCGAAGTCGGTATAGCTCGCGATTCCGACTACTGGACCGAAGACTTCAAGTGCGCACACTTTCATGTCGTGGGCCACGTTGGACAGCACGGTCGGTGGCAGCACGCCGTCGACACCAATCGAGCCGCCACACGCGATCGTGGCCCCTTGTGCTTCGGCTTCTTGGATCCATTCGTGCACCCTGTCGCGTTCGCCCTTGTTGATGAGCGCACTCACATCGGTGCTGGGATCCATTGGATCGCCAACCGCTAGGTTCTTGACCTTGTCGACAAGTGCCTCGGTGAATCGATCGACCAACGACGCATGCACGAACACCCGTTGGGTACTGATGCACGACTGTCCTGCATGACTGAAACCCGCGACCGCGACCTTTGCGGCGGCGCTTTCCCAGTCGCCGGACGGTTCGATGATGAGGGGCGCATTGTTGCCGAGTTCGAGGCCAACCTTTTTACGCGCGGCTTTGGCACGAATATCCCAACCGACTTCTGGTGAACCGGTAAACGTCAGCATTGCGATATCAGGGTGTTCGACGATCGCGTTGCCCACTGTGGCGCCGCCACCCGTCACAACGTTGATGTGGCCTGCTGGGAGCCCGCATTCGTCGATGAGCATTTCAACGAGTTTGATCGCGCTTACGGGTGTTTGGCTCGCTGGTTTCAACACGACCGGGCAGCCTGCGGCGATCGCGGGCGCGAGCTTGTGCACGACGAGATTGAGCGGGAAGTTGAATGGGCTGATCGCGCCAACGATGCCGATTGGGACTCGGAGCGTGAACGCGAGCTTGCCGGCACCCGCGGCGCTGGCATCCATCGGCACCATCTCGCCTGCGAGTGATCTTGCTGCCACTGCGGCGAATTGAAATGTGCTGACGGCTCGTTGGGCTTCGACCCGAGCGGTCTTCAACGGCTTCGCGGCTTCAGCTGCGACAATTTGTGCGAATTCTTCGATGCGGTTCGAGAGCGCGGTGGCTGCGCGATCGAGAATCTCGGCGCGCTGCCACGCTGGCAAGGGGCCTTGCGCGAGGACGCTCTTGGCAATGGCAACGGCCCGATTGACGTCTTCGCTGCTGCATGATGGTACGCGGGCTAACAGTGTGTCGTTGTAAGGCGAGCGGACCTCGATCCATGACCCTGTGGTGATTCGTTCGTTGCCAATGGGGAGTGAGTGGTCGGTCATGGTGTGCGCTTTCGGCGGTTATGGATGTTGGGGTGCGGCCTGAGGGCCACGCACGAGTTTCGCAGGAAGAGCGCCCGTGTGATGACTTTGTTGGAACGTCACTGCGCCCCGCTTGAGAGTTGTTTCGTACCCAGTTGCATCTTGAAGCAGCCGCGTGCCGCCCGCGGGCAAATCAGCGACAAGGCGGGGAGGGCTGAGGTTGATTGTCTCTAGGTTGATGACGTTGATATCGGCGAGGTAGCCCGGCGCAAGCACCCCGCGGTCGTGCCATCCGACGTGGCTTGCGGTTCGTTGCGTTTGCGAGTGCACGATGTATTCGAGCGGGATGCGCGGGCCTCGCACGCGGTCGCGCGTCCAGTGGGCGATTGCCGTCGTGGGGTGCGAACCGTCGCAGATTGTGTTGCAATGCGCGCCCGCATCCGACAAACCGAACAAGGCAACCGGTGAGGTGATCATTTCGTGGACGTCGTCAAGGTTGCCATTCGCATAGTTGAACAACGGGATGTAGAGCAGCGCGTCGCCGTGGCCCGCGAACAGCGTGTCGTACAGCAGCTCGTTCGCGGCAACACCGGTCGTCTTGGCACGCCCCGCGACACTTTCTTCGGGCGTCGGTTCGTAGCCTGCTGGGTCTGCGAGGGGGAACATGCGGTCGTAACCGGAATGGATGATGCTGACGAAGCCGGTCGGGCGCAGCGCGCCATGTTCAGTCAAAAGGCGCGACCGCATGTTCGGATCGCGGAGCCGTTGGAGTTTCTCAGAGTTGGGGAGGAGCCCGACTTCGCCCCAGCTCGGACAGAACGCAAACGGCTGCACGCTCGCCTGCAATCCGATAAGCACTCCAATCGGTCGCACGCCTACTTGGGTTTTTGCTTGTGCGCCTCGCGCATTCCAGTCCGATACTGCAGTCATGAGGTCTCGGAAACGATTCGGAGTTTCATCGTTTTGTTGCACGGTAAAACTCAGTGGATGGCGAATGTGTAGCGCCAACGCTTCGAGGAGTTCCAGTTCGCGGGCGACAAGTTCATCGTCGTTCGACTGATACGCGTCCGAGATGAGCTGGATCACTCCATGACCGGCGCGATCGAGCGCTGCTGCGATGCCGAGCACCTCCTGTGTCGCCGCGGTGAGCGTGCCGATGGACTCGCCAGTCCGCGTTCGGTGCACATACGTGCGGCTTGTCGTGAAACCGAGTGCGCCAGCGCGTAGGCCCTGTTCGCACAGTAATGCCATAGTTGCGATCTCGTTTTCGTTTGCTACTGCGGTGTGATCGCCACCACGATCGCCCATCACGTATGTGCGTAGCGCTGCGTGCGGTACCTGCGCGCCGATATCGATCGTGAACGGCAACGCAGCTAGCGCATCGAGATACTCCGGAAACGTCTCCCAATTCCAAGGTAGACCTTCTGCCAGTGCGGTGCCGGGAATGTCTTCGACGCCTTCGAGCAGAGAGATCAACCACTCGTGTTTATCGGGTCGTGCTGGCGCGAATCCCACTCCGCAGTTGCCCATGACGATGCTCGTGACGCCGTTTGTGCTGGATGGTGCCACCACAGAATCCCACGTCACCTGACCGTCGTAGTGGGTGTGAATATCGACCCAACCAGGCGTCACCGCTAGCCCCTCGGCGTCGACTTCGCGCCGCCCCTTGGCTATGTCGAGGCCCACCTCGGTGATGCGTTCACCGTTGATCGCTACGTCGGCGCGTCGACGTGGGGCGCCGGTTCCGTCGACCACGGTGCCACTACGGATCACGATGTCGTGCATGGTTACCTCCGTGAATGCCGCGATCGGCGCGACGTCCTGGTGTGCTCCACCGTACTCGCCACTAGCCTCGCTTGTAATGCCGACCGAAGCCGAGTACGAAGCTATAGGTGCCCACCGGTGGTCCCATCATCTGGCGGTCTGCGCGGCTTGTGTGGGACCGCGACGGACGTTGGGTTGCGCCGGGTGTTTAGTTGGCTTGGAGCAAGGCGTTGAAATCGAGGAGACCGCCATCGATGACTGCCTTGGAAAACGGTCGGCCGAGTGTGCGCAGGGTTTCACATCCATCTTCACCGATTGTGTTGTACGGGTCGCTCGCTAACACATCGGTTCGGTCTTCCACCCACTGACGGCGGGCTCGACCGAAATCGGTGAAGGAACCGTCTGCATTCACGTAGCCGCGAGCGGCAAGGTCGTCGACGGCGCTGCTCCACGCATCGTCAGGCCAGGCCCGGCTCCCTTGTAATGCAGCCATCGGAGGCTCGCCCGTTGCGTGATGCATTACTAGCGCCTCGATGCCGGACAGCCCCTCGGCGACCAAGGCCGCGATGTGTCCGTCGCCGCGAAATTCTCGTAGCAGACTTTGGGCGTGCCACAGCACAAGATGCGGATCATGTTCGTCGGGCCAACCCAACGACGCATGCCCCGCGAAGAGCGGACGACCATCGAGTTGCAAGCAAGCGCGCTGCGCGACTCGTTGGGCAAGCTGTGCGACGATCGGCAGCGTCGGGTCGTTGATGAGCTCACCGAAGGCCCTGCGCAATGCGGTGTCGACCGCTCGCAGCCGCGCATCGAGCACGAGTGCTGGAGTCGTTGTCTCCCAGACGCCATTCATTGCTGTTTTCACGAGCGCCGGATTGAAGTTGAAAAATGTTGCGATCACAACACCGGCGGGTACTGCTCCCATCGCAGCGGCGCGCGACGCAAAATATCCGCTACGCCCCTGTAAACCCAACGCGGAATAGTTCGCGTGCGCCTCGGGAATGAAGTACACCATGCCGTGAATCGGTTCCAAAGTACGCCAGGTCTTGCGAGCAATCATTGGGTCCATGTGTATGACCATAACTGGCTTCAGGCAGTGAATGAAATTTCGAAGAGTTCTTTGGCTGTTCGGTAGTCGGCTTTCCCGGCGGCGGTGCGCGGCACAACCGCAACCTGCACAAGTTGGCGTGGAGCCTTGTAGGAAGCGACCAGCGTCTTGCAGTGAGCAACAAGTTCGTCGTTTGTTGCTACGCGGTCCGGTCGTAGCGACACCACTCCCACGACCCGTTGTCCGAAGCGATCATCGGAAACCCCAAAGATCAGACAGTCATCGACATTCGGGTGGGTCTTGATCACTTCCTCCACCTCTTCAGGGAACACCTTTTCGCCACCCGTGTTGATGCACTGCGAGCCGCGTCCGAGCAGCATGATCGAACCGTCGGCTTCAAGAGTCGCAAAATCGCCCGGAATTGTGTAGCGCTCGCCGTTGATGAGCCTGAATGTTTTCGAGGTCTTTTCCTCGTCTTTGTAGTAGCCGTCGGCACCGCCCGGAACTGCAACGAAACCGATCTCACCGGACCCGGCGACGATCGGTTCGTCATGTTCGTTCACCACGATCACACCTGGGCCAGGAACGAACCGCCCGGTCGGAGCAGGGTTGTCATAGGTGGACAGCGACATACCCATCCCACCCTCTGTCGAGGCGATGAGGTCGATCACCATCGCTTGACGCATGTGACCTAATAGGCCAGTTTTGATCTCTGTGGAAAACATCGCGCCAGAAGAGCTGATTGCGGTGACGAAATCGAGGGTGCGGGGCTGCGCATCAAGTGCTCGCAACATTGGTCGTGCGAACGGATCGCCCACAACCGTGATTGCGTTCACTCGCTCTCGCTCCACTGCGTCCCACAATTCGTCGACATCGAGGCCGCGATGTTCCAGTAGCACGACCCGACCACCAAAAGTGAGTGCCGGGATCGCGCCAATCGCGAGGCCCGTCGCGTGCATCAACGGAGGGGCTGGTAGCGCAGTGAACGGACGACCTTGCTCACGCAACGCGAGTCCTACGTTGACGCAATGCGCCGGGTCTGAGAACGGAGCGTGGCCCAACAACGGGGGCACAGTTTGCATGAGCCCGTTGACGGCAGGGCCAATCTTCGACACGACGCCTTTCGGCATCCCTGTGGTCCCACCCGTGTAGGTCATCGTCGCATCAGTTGGGTCGCGCTCTATTCGTGGTGCCGGTGTATTCGTCATGATGGCCGTCTCGTAGGGCACCCCGAGAGACGTGTCGACGATTCCTTCGTCGGCGACTACCAATATGGTGCGAAGCTGGGGGAGTTGGTCGATGATGCTGACGAGCCGTGACGCAAGGCTTGCGTGGACAACGACCGCCTGAGCGTCGGCGTTGTCGAATAGGTACAAGAGTTCGTTGTCGAGGTATCGGTAGTTGACGTTGAATGGTGTCGCTCGGATTTTCAACGCTGCGAAATAGCCCTCGAGATACTCGATTGAGTTGTATAGGAATAGGCCCACTTTGCATCCATGACCGATGCCCGCCACTGAGAGATGCGTCGCAAGTCGTGCCGCTCGATCTTCAAACTGGTCCCACGACACCCGCCGATCGCCCTGAATGATGGCAGGCTCGTCGGGGACTGCATCGGCGATCGATTCCCAGACCGTTGCGAAATGAGATTCCATTGGTCTACCTCGTTGAGAGCAGCATTCCGGTCGTCGTGAGTTGGTGTGTGATGCCGGCGCTGCGCGCGGCGTGCCACAGGCTTGCGGCGTTGATTGCCACGATTGGCACTTGTGCGGACTCTTCGAGCGATTCGATGTGAGAAACAACGTTGAGGTTGGTTCCCACTTGGACAATGGCATCGATGTCGTCGCCCGCGAGTATCTGAATCGCGTCGAGGAGTTGTGTATCAGTGATTTCGGCGATGCTTTCGGCGTCGCGACATCGCAAGTCGTGTACTCGCACGACGTCGTACCCAGCTTCGTCGAAGAAGGTTCGGGTCTCGCGTTCCGCGTTGACTGGGTATGGAGTGAGCAGCGCGATTTTGGCGGCTTGTAGGTGGATGAGTGCAGCGTCACATGCCGATGCACCGGTCGTGATGTTGACATCGGTGAGTTCCGAAAGGCGAGATTCGAATTCAGCGTTGCCCGCAACTCCGCCCCAGAAGGTCTCGGCGGAAGTTGCGATGATCAAACCGTCGGGCTTCGATTCCGCAGCTCGACGGACCGCTTCACGAACTGCTTTTCGGGTATTGCCGAGGAGTTGAAGAAAGCCGCCGGGAATTCCTGGTTCGGGAATGTCGGCGGCGAATCTGTGGAAATCGAAATGCATTGATTCCGCGCCGAGTCGGGCGAAGTCGCGTTCTACTGCGGAGTTGGCCGCAGGGAGCACGACGTTGAAGTTGGTCATATGGTTCCTTGGTTCCGAAGCGCTGCAATTTCGTCGGCCGTGCGCTGCAACAGCTGATTGAGGACAGCATCGGTGTGCTCACCGAGTTCTGGCCCAGCCCAACGTACCTTGCCCGGGGTGTCAGAGAGTTTGGGGAACACACCTTGCATTGGAATTTCTCCGAACTGGGCATGAGGTATCCGCACAATCGCCTCACGAGCTGCGAAATGTGGATCTGACATCATTTCAGGTGCACGCAGAATGCGGCCGGTTGGGATCGCGTGTTCGATCAAGAGTGCCTCCAACGATGTTGCGTCGTGCAACGATGTCCACTGAGCGATGTGATCGTCGAGTTCGCTTTGATGTTGGCCCCGCGCTTGGTGCGTGTCGTATCGCTTGTCTACGGCGAGCGCGGGCTGCTGCATCGCTTCAGCCAAGCGAGCGAACACCGAATCTTGATTCGCTGCGATCAACACCATGAATCCATCGCGGGTGGGGTACACGTTCGATGGTGCAACGTTGGGCAGAATTGCACCGGTTCGTTCGCGGATGTGGCCTGCAATTGCGTATTCGGGAATCAGACTTTCCATGATGCCGAGGACCGATTCATAGATTGCCGCATCAACGATTTGCCCTCGACCTGTGCGAGCACGAGCGTGCACAGCACTCAGGGTTCCGAAACATGCGAATATCGCTGCCATTGTGTCGCCGATGCTGATTCCTGTGCGTGCAGGCGGTCGATCCGCATCACCCACTACGTGGCGGAGGCCTCCCATGGCCTCGCCGATTGCTCCGTATCCGGGTTGCGCGGCGTATGGCCCGGTCTGTCCGAAGCCTGTCACACGGGTCATTACAAGGCCAGGGTTGAGTTTGCGCAGGGTGTCGAAGCCGAGGCCCCATCGCTCCATCGTGCCAGGGCGAAAATTCTCGATCACGATGTCTGCTTGTGTGATGAGTTCGCGAACGAGTTGTTGGCCTGCTTCATGGCGGAGATTGATCGTGACGGATTTCTTGTTTCGCGCCACGACCGGCCACCACAGTGATCGTCCTCCAGATTTTTCGCGTCCCCATTCGCGCATCGGGTCACCCGTTCCTGGCGGTTCGATCTTGATGATCTCGGCGCCCATATCGCCAAGGAGCTGGCCGCAAAATGGTCCGGCCAAGAGTTGGCCCATTTCGATGATTCGTAGGTCGCTGAGTGCGCCGGTATCCACGGAGACTCCTGAGGGCTGACAAGATGGTGGCCTGGTGTGAGTCTCGCAGGTGAAGTGAACCGGTACGGCATTGCGCTTGGAGTCGATGAATTGCAAAATCTGGAGGAGCTTGGCGTGTCTGAAATTGTCGACGTCGTAGATGTGGCACCGCGAGACGGTTTGCAGTCTGATGCAGTCATGTTCAGCAGTGCGCAGAAGTTAGAGCTGATTCGTCGCATCGAGTTTGCCGGTATCTGTCGCATCGAGGTCGCGAGTTTCGTCAACCCTCTTCGTGTGCCGCAGATGGCCGATGCCGAGGATGTGTTCGCCGGGCTACAGGCCGCTCGATCCCACAGCGACGCGGGTGCCACCCACATCGGGTTGGTACTAAACGGGCGCGGATTTGATCGAGCTGTCGCGAGCAACGCTCCCGAAATCAACGTCGTTGTTGCGGTGACTGACGCCTTTTCGCAGTCGAATCAATCGATGACAACCGACGCGGCCGTCGCGGGCGCGGTCGAGATCGTCCAACGTAGCCGGGCGGTTGGGCTACCAGTGAGTGTCACGCTGTCGGTTGCGTTCGGGTGCCCTTTTGCTGGCGAAGTATCTACCGACCAAGTTCTTGAAATTGCGCAGCGGATTGTGACCGCAGGCCCAAACGAAATCGCGATCGCCGACACGATTGGTGTCGCCGTGCCCGCAGCAGTGCGTCAGCTCGTCGGGGCGCTGCTGTCTACCTTGCCGAGCAATGTTGCGCTGCGTGCTCACTTTCACAACACTCGCAACACCGGCCTCGCAAACGCGCTCGCTGCCGTCGAAGCTGGGGTGCGCACACTTGACGCGAGCTTGGGAGGTATCGGCGGCTGCCCGTTTGCCCCGAAGGCGACTGGAAATATTGCTACTGAAGATCTTGTGTATTTGCTGGAGCGCAGCGGCTACAGCACCGGAGTCGATCTTGAGCTACTCATTGAAGCGAGCGACTGGCTGGCCGCTGAGCTGGGCCATCCGGTGCCGAGTCTGGTTGCAAAGGCCGGAAGTTTCCCCAAGACCCGATAAGGTTCGGATATGACCTGTTCACAGCGTTGTCGAACGCGGCCTCCATACAAATGCCCTAACACTCTATTGAGATGCGCTTGAGCGTTAATCGGGCTCCTCGGAATGCGGGGGAGGAGTCGAATTCACGCCCAGATTCGCAGCGTCCGGCGGCGCGGCGCGGGGCGTGGCGGGCGCGCGTCGCTATCAAGTTTGTTGTTGCGAACTTCTCAGTATGAACAGTGCCGCGCTGACGGCGGTAGCAAGATTGAGACTCGAAACTCCTGGCCTCATAGGCAACGAAAATGTGGCAGTTGCTCGGTCGCGCGACGCCTGCGACAATCCGTGGCGTTCGGTTCCGAACATCAATACCGCGTGAGGTGCAATTTCGTCAGGGCGCAGGGTTTTGCCGTCGGGATCAAGTGCAACGAGTGGTCTCGGTTGACGTGGTATCTCATCGAGGTGTGCCACACTGCCAACGCTGATTGCGTAGTGCAGCCCCGCGGCGCCGCGGAGCACCGGCGCAGACCACGGGTCCATTTCTCCAACGGTCACGACCCCTGCCGCTTCCGCTGCTGCGGCGACGCGAATGACTGCACCAACGTTGCCGGTGTGGCGCGGATCTTCGAGGAGCACAATGTGTTGTCTCGGCTTGGGTGCGAACATCGTGGGCAGATCAGCCCGACGGCGAGGCCCGATTCCGAGCATAGGGCTGTTTGGCGCTCGGGGGGCCAGGCGTGCAAGATGGTCTTTGGAGATCTCGGTGACTGATCGGGTCAACGCTTCGCTTACATCTGGAGCGAGTTCAGCGGCGAGTAGTTCAATGGCGTTCAGATCCCACGACACGACCGAGTGCGGCACAACGCCGAACCGCAACGCGTGCTTGATTGCGTGAAAGCCTTCGAGCACCACCTCGGCGCTAGTTGGATCGCGAGCGGTGGAGTAGTGGGATTCAAGCTCGCTGATGTGATGGTGGTGCACCGCGGGCTCCTCTGCGGGTGTGGCAGTCGTGCAGTTCCAATAGTCTCAATGCCGAATGCGATGACCATATCGGGCGATCAACGATGGAGAGCTAGTGAGCCCAGCGGCACAGAAGTTCGTAGTTGAAGATGTGATCGACGAAGCCAGGCTGAGAACTGCCGGGCTCGACGATTTTGGGCGGGGACCGTTTCGTCAGCCGTTGGAGTTGCTGGTCGAGTCGCTCAACGCTGAGGCCAATCTGAATGAGATCGGCCGCTATATCGCGACCGAACGAATGTTGACCCATACGGTCAATCGCCTCAACTACGTGCGCGACCGAGAGCGATTCCCGGAGATTTCGAACGAGCGGATTGTCAAGCCGGTGTTTATCGTCGGCCTTCCCCGCACAGGAACAACGATATTGCATGACATCTTGGGTCAAGATCCTTCGAACCGTGTTCCGATGACCTGGGAAGCAATGTTTCCCTCGCCACCACCCGAGGCCGCAACATTTGAGACCGACCCCCGAATTGCGATGTGCGAAGCGACGTTTCCCGGCGTCGAACTGCAGATTCCAGCTTTCAAAGCAATGCACCCGATGGGCGCACAGCTGTCGCAGGAGTGTGTGACGTTGATGGGCGAGGCGATGTGCACTCCCTTGTTTCACAATCAGTTTCGCGTCCCTGCATATCAAGATTGGGTAGATGACAGCGCCGATTGGTCCCACGTCTACGAAATGCACGAACGACAATTGCAACATCTCCAATGGCGCAACCCGCGCGAACGATGGGTTCTCAAAACCGGGGCACACCTTTGGGGTCTTGGGCATTTACTTGCTCGATACCCGGATGCGCGCGTCATATTTACGCATCGCGATCCGGTGAAATCGATGACCTCATACGCGAGTCTCACCGCGTTGGTTCGATCGATGGGCAGTGACACAGTCGACCCAGTGGAAATCGCCAATGACTGGACAGCACGGCTCCAGAAAGTGTTGACGCGCGCGATAGAAATTCGCGCCGCGGATAGCTTTCCGCAAGCGCAGTTTTACGATATGTTTTTTGAAGACTTCATCGTTGACCAGTTTGGCGAAGTCAGCAAGATCTACGACGCGTTGTCTCTGCCGATGTCGGATCTCGCAGCGGAACGCATGCAAGCCTTCATTGCCGATAACCCTCCGGGTAAGCATGGCATCCATCGCTACGAACCGCATGAGTTCGGCGTGGATCCGGCGCGGGTGCGCAGCGAATTTGCTACCTACATTGGACACTTCGGCCTCACTCCGGAATCCGAATGATCCCCGCGACGATGCAAGCGTGGCGCACTCACGCGTACGGCCTTCGTCCAACTGAGGTTCTGCAGCTGGATACGGTGCCGGTCCCCGAACCTGATACCGGGGAACTGCTAGTGCAGGTGCAAGCGATCCCGCTGAATCTCAACGATCTCGAACGCATCAACGGCGGCAACATGATGGTGCAACCGGAGTTGCCGTATAGCCCCGGAATGGAGGTCATGGGAAGTGTCGTTGCTACGGGCGCGGGGGCTGAGGCTCGAGTTGGGGAGCGTGTGGTGGCAATCACAAAAGGCGCCAACGGAGGGTTTGGCGAATATGTGAATTGTCCCGCAGCGTCAGCGTATTCAATGCCTGAGGACGTGCCACTCCCAGAGGCGGCTGCGCTGTATTTTCCGTATCATCTCGCGTGGCTCGGGCTGATAGATCGCGCCAATTTGTTGCCCGGTGAACGCGTGCTGATTCATGCCGCGGCCGGCGGATCAGGAACTGCCGCGATTCAAATCGCCAAACACAACGGGGCGACCGTATTTGCGACCGCGGGCACCGACGAAAAGGTAAAACTCTGCCTTGAGCTCGGGGCCGACGTTGCCATCAACTACAACGACCGCGATTTCGCGGCAGCTGTGCGCGAAGCGACTGGCGGCCGGGGGGTGGACGTCGTTTTTGACAACGTTGGTGAATCGGTCATGGAAGCCTCGCTTGCTGTGACTGCATACAACGGTCGCTATTTGATGATGGGCTTTGCCTCGAACAAAGCAGTGGCTGACGAAAAATTCATTGTGCCCCGTCGGATTGCGTTGGGAAATATCAAATTGTGCGGGGTGCTGCTGGCATATTCAGACCAAGAAACGGAAGCGTTGTTGAAAGAGATGATGGGCTGGAACTTTCCTTCGAGAGCGCTAGGCGCGGAGATCGCCGACAAGGTGTTGGAGTTGTACCGCTGCGGTGTGGTGAAGCCGGTTATTGGTCAAGAAGTTGGGTTCGACGAGTTGCCGGAAGCGATGGAGGCGATGGCCAACCGACAAACGGTAGGGCGTACCGTCGTGCGTTTACCGTGACGAGGAATCTTGCGGATCGCTTTTTGCATGTTTGTTACAACTGCGCAATTGAAGAGCTCGACACGACGGTGTCGCGCTTTGAGACTGCACTCGATTTGACTTGCCGGATGCGCAGCCCGACGGCGACCTCGGATGGAACGTTGCTCGGATTCACATCTCCTATCGAATCCTCTGCTGCGTTTCTCTACGACGCGCGCGGTCCGCGATCGAGCCCTGCGCTCGAGGTGCAAGGGTGGAGCCGTCCAACGGTTATTGGTGCGCCGCCGAGCGAGCCTGAGATGGTTGGCATTCACGCACTCGGCTTCGTGGTCGACGATGTGGACGAGCGGTGTGACGCGCTACTGCGGCTGGGGTGCACACGCATCGGAGACCTCAAGCCGAACGACAACCTCGTCGTTCAGCGACTTCGTGATCCCCAGGGTGTCGGTATTGACCTCGTTGGACGAGGTCTCTCATCGCGTGAGCGCACATGTGGTTTGTCGCACGTCCGAATTGTGTGCTCAGACCTCACGATTTCGTTGAAGTGGTATCAACGCTTCGGCTTCGCCGTCGTTGCGCAATCCACTGGATTTGATGGCGATCCTGCGAGTGCTTGTCTCCGTCTTGCTGCAAACGACATGGATCTATGGCTCGTTCAATCGACGGGTTCGTTAGCGCGAACGTCGATGGCAGCACCGGCCAATCGGCTAGGTCTGTTCCGTTTTGCCACGCGTGTCGAGAGCGTTACTGAAGCCGCAGCCGAGCTCGCGTCGTGTGGAATTCTGGTTGTAGCTGGCCCGACCACCGTCGCACTTGCAGGCACTTCGTTGCCTGCTCTCACGATCGCGATCGTGCGTGATCCCGACGGCGTGCTGTATGAGCTGGTGGAGCGACCCGCAACAGCGTTCCGGTAGAGCACGATGTTCTAGCGGCGCGTCAACCGTGGTTGCGATCAATTCCTAGCGCGAGTAGTAGGTCTTCGTGAAGCTGATTCCAGATCGTGTGGTAGGAATCAACCCTTGGTGAGGTGAACCAATCGGTTTCTCCGTCGTCGATGACCTTGCGTACACATTTCCACAGGCGCGCGTCATAGGTGTCGAAACGTGGTGCATCTCGAGCGAGCCGACGGAGCCGCGGGCCAGTGCGTTCGTGGAGTCGTTCCAAACGGTCAATCACTTGCCAGTCGTAGGTCGCATCGTTGTGATCGTTAGGTGCGCCGCCGGGCACGACCTGCCACGCAGAGCACACGGTCAGCAGTTCACGGTTCAGTTCGTCGAAGCCGTCGTGCAACCGATTTGCTGCGATCGCGGGCACGGAATCTGGCTCGTACCGGGCCCAGGTCTCGTGCGCGCTGCGTCCGTGCGCGGTGAGCGCGACCATGCTCGCCTTGTGAACCACCAGTTCGTACTCGACCAGTGGTTTGTGCTTGTCGGATACTGCGACGAAGCCTCGCAGACGAAGCTCGTGCAGCAGCATCCACTGCGCGTCGGAGAGTTCGATGTTTTGACTCATAGCAACCTCTTGACCCCGCCTATCTGCAGCTTCAAATGCCTGTTGGCGTTGAAGAGTAGCGTCGGAGTTATCGAGTTAACTATCCGTTGAGTTGTGACTTGACCGCCGCAGCGATCCGTCCTCCGTCGGCCTGTTGCCCAACTTGCTCGCGAACTGCTTTGACAATCGCCCCCATGGATTTTCCGGGGTTCGACGTATCAATTGTTGCTGCTGCCACGGCCGCCGCAACGATTGTGTTGAGTTCATCGTCGGTGAGCGCGGCCGGAAGGTAGTGCTGAATGATGGCGGCTTCCTCGCGCTCCTTGGTGGCGAGTTCCGTGCGGCCACCTTGGTCGTACAGGTCTGCTGCTTCGACGCGCTTTTTCATTTCCGCCGCGAGAATGACAAGAATTTCATCGTCATTGAGCTCCACCGCTTCGGTGCCAGCGACCTCAGCTTTCATGATGGCAGCTTTCACCATCCGCAGCGTGGAAGTCGCCATTGCGTCGCGGCTTCGCATTGAATCGGTGAGATCGTTCGTCAGTTGTTGCTTCATTCCAGACATGCTGTACCTATTCCGAGGTGATTCGCGCGGCGAGTTCGTTGAACTCAACGTCGTAACACGGTAGCGGGCTAGGCCGCACGTCAGTGCGCAATTCCGCGAATGGGCGTTACGGAACGATCACCAGTGGCCGCCCCGCGTGGTGAGCGAGTTGATGACTCGTGCTCCCCAACACTAACTCTGCGAACCCGCCGCGACCACGGCTACCTACGACGATGAGATCGGCACTTTCTTTATCGGCCGCGGCACGAATCGCAGCCGACGGTGATCCGTCGATGAGCGCGACGTGAAACTCCACGTTGCTTTCCGTGAGCGGTGCAGCCCAGTTATCGTGTACTTCCTTGCGCAGTTCTTCGCGCTGACTTTCGGTGAGTCCGCGCGGCACCATGGCGGTGGCAAACTCTCCGTAACCGCTGTACACCGGAATATCGATCGAGTGCACCACCACAACGCGAGCGCCCGCCAGCTTGGCTTGGTTTGCGGTCCACAACATGGCTCGGTGGGATTCGTGCGATCCATCAGCTCCGACGACAATGACTGCTTTCATAGTTGCGACTCCTTTTGGATACGCGGACAGTCTCCATTTTCTCGTCAACGCTGGAAGTCGAGTAGAGAACTCTGCCCTTATTGGTCGGGTCGGTCGACCCTGAAGTCGACTCGGTGCCGAAGGTTAGTTCCAATCCCTATTTCAGGGCACGTTGTAGCTCAGCGATGGTGGCATTGGCGCAGACCTTTGCGGGCTGGTTGTCGGTCGTAGCACAGATTGCCGCAGTGATGACGTTTGCCGCGCCTACTGCCCCGTCTGAGATCGGATTCCCCGGTGAGTCGATATCGCTTGCGACCGCGTCGTACGACTTGTCCGCAAGTACGGCAACATCGTACGACGGTCCGGTTGCTACGAATTGGTTGCCGATGGAAAGGAACGGAACGCCTCCTTGCGGCGAGTGGGTGCGCCAGAGCTGCGTCACCGATTCGGACGGCTCTTCGAGCGGCTTGTAGCCGCCGCCGTCTGACTTGGGTTCGTTGGTTGCGATTTCCGTCGCTGAGAACGTGATGTATTCGCTGGTGTATTTGGCGCCGTAGAAGGAAAAGGTTGGCGTGTTCGGGTAGATGTCCGTGGCCGACGACGTTGTGATGCTGAGATTTGTGAATGTTCCGAACCGTGATAGCGCGTTAACCAGCGCCCATCTCTCTGCTGCGCAGTAGGGGCAGAATTCGGCGCCGACGAAGATCACTTCTGATGTTGCTGGTTCACCAGTGGAGCGGGGCATCGTGGCGGTTCCTTGCCCTACGGCACTGAGCGTGGTGTCCGGAATTTCGGCCACGGCGGTGACCAGGTCGGCAGGTGCAATTTCTCGTCCGTACTTCGGTTCGGATTGGTTTGACGGTTTGGCTTTGTCGTCCGATTGGGCAACAACAAATGCGAAACCAATGATGGCGACGACTGCGACGGCAATCCACCAACTTTGCAGTGGTCCTTTGGCTGTTTGTTTGGAAATCGTGTGTTGATGTTTTGCCGCACGTGAGTTCATGTGTCCTCCAACATTGGGAAGCGTCGAGCGATGAGCAACATCGTTGTGATGAAGGTGAGCGCGACGAGATTCATGAGTGGCAGCGAGACGAATCCAAACTCCCACACGTACCGTGCCGTGCATGGCGTCGTGGTCGAACAGAAGCTCTGTTGCTTTGGGTAGGCCTGGAGTTGCGTGTGATACGCCGCGATGACCATTCCGATAGCGGCGATTCCGATGGTGTAGCGCCAGATCATGAAATCCTTTCGTATGGCGGCGACCAGCAACACAAGACTCAGCGGGTAGAGACATATGCGTTGATACCAACACAGTTCGCACGGTTCAAAACCCGCGCTCAGCGAGTAGTAGAGGCTTCCCGCCATCGTGACAGATGCGACGACGAACGCGAGCCACAGTGAGAGCTGACGGACTTCGGTAAATCGTTGGGCCAATGACCCAACAGGACGCACATGTGCTAGCCACGCCAGTATCCAAACTGCTGCCGTAGCGGCTGCAGTCAGCAACGCCAACGTGGCGAAGAACCGAGAAAAAGATGCAACAGTCATCGAGCTGGCTCGGCTGTGCAATCGCTGCGCCGAGAAATGGCTCGGATGTGCCCCACGGCATCGCATCCGAGCCATTCCTTTGCCGGACTCAGGCCTTGGGCTCCGGCGCCACAATGAAGGTGGTCACCATTCCGAACATGCCGTCGTCGCGTTCCGCGTGGGTCAGGATGTGGCAGTGATACGCCCAAATCCCAAAGGTTGGTGAGCCGTCTTTAGCGGTGCCCAAAAGCTCGGGAGTGGCCTGAAATAGTACCGAGTACCGCTCACCGGGATTCACCATGATGGTGTCGGAGCTGTATGGCGTTTGGAGCGGCGTACCGTCTTTGGCAATCACCAACTGAGGAACCCCGTGTAAGTGCATCGGGTGACCGGTAAGTCCCTCGTTCAGGTAGTCGATCTGCACCCATTGACCGACGACTGCAACAACCGGTGCGGTTGCGGGGAACGACTTACCGTTCAGGGTGAGGCCAATCGACCCCGCATCGTTGAGCATCATCGGCAATCGGAGATCGGCCGTTGGTTTGCCGATGATCGACTCGATGGGCATGTCGCCCACCAGGAACGCTCCTGCAAGCCCATCAGGCACTTGGTGTTCTGCATGGTGGTGAGAGTGGTACATGCCGACCTGAACTCTGTTCGTGATCGTGAAGTCGTAGTTAAACGTGTCGCCAGGTTTGACTGGTCCCTGCGTCACATCGGGCACTCCGTCCATTTCTACGGGGAGGTCGATGCCGTGGAAGTGGATCGCGGTTGACTGCGGCAATTGGTTGTCGAGGCGAATACGAACTCTGTCGCCCATATTCACCTTGATCGTTGGCCCGGGAACCATGCCGTTATAGGTCCACGCGCTGACCTTCTTGCCCGGCTCAGTTTCCCACTCCACGACCTTGGCGGTGATGTTGAACTCTTTTCGACCGTCCGCAAGCACCTTGGGTTCGAGCACCGGAGGCCCAAGCAGCGGGTTCGTCATAGCTTCGCCGTAGTCGGTGTTTGCTTCGTAAAGGCTGGGGTCGATGCTGCCGTCTTTTGAGAATGCCTCGGTGATCTTTGCGACTTGGCTCACATAGGTGCCAACTGGTTTACCCATGGTCGCATCCATCTCGTCGTTCATGGCGCGGAGTTCCTCGTCGGTATGGCCGGAAGAACCCGATGGCTTCGCAACGGCGGGTCCGCCAGTGCCAATCTTGATTGTGGCTTTCATGCCGAGTTCTTTGTGCCCCGCAATCGTGCAAATGACAGTATGTTCGCCTTCGGGCACGCCCTTGAGCGATAACACATCTGATTGACCACCATTGAGGTCTTTGGTCGTCTTGTCGGTGCCTTCGACGGCGAGGTTGTGTGCGATCGTGCCGCTGTTTGTGACGGCGACGTTGCCATCAACGGGTGCAATGATCGGCGACGGAGCGATTGCGTACTCCGAAAGCGTTGCCGTGGCACTCGCGGTGGCACCACTAGATCCACCATCCGAATCGGCGTTGATCGTAACCACTACTGCACCGAGGGAGACGATGAGAGCGAGAAAGGCAAATGCCATCGCGCCGGCCCCTAAGGCATCTCGATCTTTGCGGCCGAACAGTGGCATGCTTCCTCCGTTGCAATGCGTCGCGCGGGCGCACGACGTCGTGAACAATCGGAACATTCTTGGGGCCGCAGGGTTAGGGCCGGAGGTCTCTGAAATCCAGGGACCATTGCGGGGAATTGCGCGGTGTGGATGTGCTGTTTGGGAGGCAGGTATGGTTTTCACCTACGACATACCGAATGAGAGGCTCAGATGGCGATTCGCGTGTTCTTGCTAGATGACCATGAAGTCGTGCGACGCGGAGTGCGGGATCTTTTGGAGTCGCATGACGATTTTGAAATCGTGGGCGAGGCTGGCACCGCGTTGGAAGCTATTGCCCGCATTCCTCCCACGCATCCTGATGTTGCAATCATCGATATGCGACTTCCCGACGGGAATGGCGTGGAGGTGTGCCGTGAGGTGCGTTCCATCGACCCAACGATTCAATGTCTCATCTTGACGTCGTTCGCCGATGATGAAGCTTTGTTTGATGCGATTATGGCTGGCGCGGCGGGATATCTACTGAAACAAATCAAATCCACCGATTTGGTGGACGCGGTACGTCGTGTCGCGTCGGGGCAATCGTTGCTTGATCCGGAGGTCACTGCGAAGGTGCTGGAACGAATTCGTGTCGGGCCGCAAGAAGACGCGCGCCTTGCGCGCCTCAGCGAACAGGAGCGAAAAATTCTGGATCTCATCGCTGAAGGATTGACTAACCGCCAGATTGCCGAGCGTATGTTCTTGGCGGAAAAGACGGTGAAGAATTACGTGTCGAACGTGTTGGCGAAGCTCGGTATGGATCGCAGGACGGAAGCGGCCGTCTTTGCAACGCAGCTTCGCGAACACCCGCGGGCCAATTGACACCGAATGACCCACATCGACCTCGCTAATTCTGTCAGCGAAGGCACGTTACGCCGTGCTGTGGATGCCGCTCCCGACGCGATTTTGATTGTTGAAACTTCGGGCGTCATAGCGTTCGCAAACAATATGGCGCAGGAAATGTTCGGGTATATGGCGGCGGAGCTCATTGGTTTGCCAGTTGAGCTTCTGGTTCCAGATGCCTTTCGTGATACTCACGCCGCGTTGCGCGCCGAGTACTCGGCGATGCCCCGTACTCGGTATATGGGCGCAGGTCTCGACCTTCGGTGTCGTCATCGAAATGGTAACGAATTTCCAGTCGAAATCAGTTTGAGTCCGCTTGAAGGCGCTCAACATAGGTACGTCATCGCAGTCGTACGCGATCTCACCGAGCGGCGTCGACTCGCTGCCGAATTGATGCAAGCAAACGAAGAGCTTGTGGTAGCCGATGACCGTGAGCGAATCGCTCGAGACTTACATGACACTGTGATTCAACGGCTATTCGCGGTGGGGTTGTCACTGCAGGGCGCGTTGGTTTCGTCGGCAGATCTGAAGACGACTGACCGCATCGAGCGAGCGATTGACGAGATCGATGGAACTATTCGCGATATTCGTAGTGCGATTTTCAGCCTCCATGCTCGGCGGCTTCCCACCTCGGGGCCTCGTGAAGACGTATTGGCGACGTGTCGCGAAGCCGGCCGAGCGCTGGGATTCGAACCAACCGTGACGTTCGATGGTTTGGTCGACACTGAGATGACGCCTGAGCTGCACCAAAACTTGTTGCCCACGCTGCGCGAAGCGCTTTCGAATGTGACCAAACATGCTCAAGCCACACGGGTTTTGGTCCACGTTGCAATAAACGATGACGAACTGAGATTGCAAGTGGCCGACAATGGTGTTGGGATTCGCAAGGTTGCCAATGGTGGCCTTGGAATCGCAAGCATTACCGAACGAGCGCTCGGGCTTGGCGGGTCGTGCGTGATCGCTCCCGGCAAAACGGGCGGCACAGTGGTCGAGTGGCGTGTTCCGCTGCCTCGATAGTTGATTGCATCGACTCGGCGGGTCGGGGTCGCGATGGCAACTTAGCTTGCTTGCTTGGGCGCGGCACTGTGCTGTGTTTGTCCCGGTCGATTGGGGACTTTCTTCCCTGCCGGTCGTGCCCCGTCATGAAGCATGCTGACTGTCGTGACGCGAAGGACGCTTGAATGCTGATTGACGACGGGTTGGAAATCTTGACCGAGGCGCAGTGCGAAGCGTTGCTGTCGTCGCGCACGCTGGGCCGAATAGGCGTCACGATCGGCGGCTTACCCGCGATATTCCCCGTCAACTATGCGTACGTCGACGGCAGTGTGGTGTTTCGTACTGGTCCAGGCGCCAAGTTGCGAGCGGCGAGTCGCGGCATCGTCGTGGCGTTTGAGATCGATGGCTATGACGCGACCTTGCAAGCCGGATGGTCGGTTCTCGTTATCGGCCGTGCCGCCGAGGTGACCGATGAGCTTGAACTCGCTCGGCTTGCTGCTTCAACTCTGTCTCCGTGGGCTGGTGGCTCGCGTGAGTACTACGTGCGAGTCGAGGCTGAAGTGGTTTCGGGGCGGCGCATTGTTAGTGCTGGCGTCGGGGCATAACGGGAAAGTGGCCAAGCGCATTGGAATCTGAATCGCCGCTTTCAAAGAACGGACTTGTTGAGACGCACATATCCACATTGTTCTTCGTCGACGATTTGGTGTACAAACGGAAACGACCGATTCGCACTGACTTCGTGGACTTCTCGGAGCTGTCGGCGCGACGAGCAGCCTGTGAGCGTGAAGTCGATCTCAATCGGCGGCTTGCCCCTGATGCGTATCTCGGCGTCGCAGATATGACACTGAATAGTGCTGTAGTCGACCATTTCGTCGTGATGCGCCGATTTCCTGAGGCGTGTCGCCTGAGCGCGATGCTGAGCGGCTCGTCGGCGAACGAGTTGGTTTGTTCGGTCGCGGAGTTGATTGCTGCATTTCATCAAGGGCCCGCCACCGGGGAGGCGATTGCCGCCGCATCAGGATATGTGGCTGTGAAACGCCTTTGGCAAGACGGTATCGCCGCTATAGAACGGCGGATAGATTCGGTGTTTGACGTTCATGAAGTCGCTCGATTGGCGTTGCTCGTCAGTGAGTACCTTCAAGGTCGACAACCATTGTTTGACGCACGCATCGCCGCGGGTTGCGCGGTCGATGGGCATGGAGACCTCCAAGCCGAAGATATCTTTTGTTGTGACGATGGCCCGCAAGTTCTCGATTGCCTCGAGTTTTCCGATCGGCTCCGCTTTGGAGACCGCCTCAACGACGTTGCGTTTTTGGCAATGGATCTCGAACGACTTGGACATCGCGAGCTTGCGGAAACGTTTCTCCGGAGATACTGCGATGCTTCCGGAGCCGCCTGGCCGCGTTCACTCGAACATTTCTATATCGCGTATCGTGCCCACGTGCGTGCCAAGGTTGCTTGCATTCGCCACGACCAAGGAGACCTCTTCGCAGCAGAGGCGGCACGATCCCTTCATTCACTTGCGTTGATGCACCTTGAGGCGGGTCGAGTGCGTCTCATCTTGGTTGGCGGTGGTCCGGGTACTGGCAAGACCAACCTCTCGCGCGCACTCGGCGCGGAAATGAAAGCCGTGGTGCTGTCGTCCGATGTGCTGCGCGACGAAATTCAACCACGCGTCGACGCGAGACCAGACGGTGAGTTGAATGCTGGTCGGTACGAATCAGAGCGCGTGGATGCTGTCTACAGGGAGCTCCTCGATCGGGCACGTGCGTTGCTTGCGATGGGGGAGTCGGTCATACTCGATGCTTCTTGGCTCGAACCGGATCGTCGAGTTTGGGCTCGGGATCTTGCGTCCGAAGCGGCGTGCCCGATCACGGAATTGCGGTGCGTTTGCTCACAAGAAATCGCAGAGCAACGAATCGAGGATCGTGTTGCCGCGGGTACCGACGCCTCGGAGGCAACGGTTGATGTGGCGCGTTGGTTCGATTCCCAAACCAAGCCATGGACGGAGGCGCATGATGTCAGCACCGAACGGGTCGTTGCTTTGGCGGTTGACGATGCGCTGCGATTCGCCGCGATGCCATAGACCTCGGAGAGCCGGTTGGCGCAGCGCTTGAGGACTTACGCCTCTAGATCGGATCGAGGGTGCTCAGAGACGATAGCGACGCAATGTGTGCTTACCGAACGGAATCTGTATGAGCGAACCATCTTCGAGTGTTGGCGCAAGACAAGAACCGTCATGGTCGATGGTTGTGGCGATTGTCGCGTTGTGTGGAGCGATTGTCGCGGGAGGGCTGTCACTCGTGGCAGCGGCTCGCGATACCGGTGTCGCTTCAAGTAGTGCCGGGTCGTCGGTGGCGGTGACGCAAGCCAAGATTGAACTCGCTGACGTTTCTGTCGTACCTAGATCCATCAACGTCGCGAAGGGCAAGAAGATCACCTTTGAGGTCGTGAACAAGGGAGTGCTCGATCACGATTTGGTGTTGGCAGATCGCAGTGGAACGAAGATGCTTGGCGGCGGCAAGAAGCAAACAATTGAACTTGGTCCGTTTGATACTTCGACGAAGATGTGGTGTTCCGTGCCAGGCCATAAAGAAGCAGGGATGGTGCTCGACGTCGTTGTTGGCGACCGCGCCGTCGCCGCAGCGTCGGCTGCTAATGGTGCCAATCCTGATGACGCGACCATCGATTTCGCGAAAACGCCAGCACCAAATTGGAAACCATTCGACCCGAGGCTGGTTGCCGCTCCCGGTGCCACTGAGCACAAACTCATTCTGCATGCGCGAGAGTCCGTCGTGGAAGTTGCTCCCGGCGTTACACAACAATTGTGGACGTTCAACGGACAAGCTCCTGGGCCGACGCTGCGAGGGCATATCGGCGATCTCTTTACGGTGACACTTGTCAACGACGGAAAGGTTGACCACTCGATCGATTTCCACGCCAGTCGAGTTGCTTGGAATGTGCACATGCGATCAATCAAGCCAGGTGAATCATTGGTGTATCAGTTCAAAGCCGAATTCGCTGGCGTTTGGATGTATCACTGTGGCACCGCACCGGCATTGCATCACATTGGTAACGGGATGTTTGGTGCTGTCATTATCGATCCACCGGATCTTGCTCCGGTTGCGCATGAATTTGTGCTCGTGCAGAGCGAACTTTATGTAGGTCCGATGAGTGAACCAGGGGATCTTGCCAAGATGCAGAGTGAAGACTGGGATGCGGTGGTCTTCAACGGGTACGTGAGCCAATACAAGTTCAAGCCGATCCGAGTTGAGCCTGGCGAGCGTGTGCGAGTGTTTGTGCTTGACGCGGGACCCTCGGAAAATTCAGCGTTTCATATTGTCGGCACAATCTTTGACACGACGTTCAAAGAGGGTACCTACCTCTTACAGCCCGATGTCCGCAACGGAGGCGCCCAAGTGCTTGATTTGCAGCCCGCGCAGGGTGGATTCGTAGAGTTTAGTTTTGCCGAAGCAGGGCTATATCCAATCGTCACCCACAAGTTTGCCAACGTTGGCAAGGGCGCGCTCGGACTGTTTCAAGCCGGTGAAGTTGAACCTGCTCCCGGCGCCTCGCATTGATGCGCTGCGATGAGCGTGGCGCGTGCTGACCGTCACGCTCAATCCTGCGCTTGACGTTTGTGCACATGTTGGTGCCGTCGAGCCTGATCGTAAGATGCATTGCGATGACGTGATCGTTCAGCCGGGCGGTGGCGGCATCAACGTTGCTCGCGTAGCAACGCGGATGGGGATCGTCGCAACGGCTGCGGCATTTCTCGCCCGTGATTGCGACAAACGTTTTTTGGAGTTGTTGACTGACGAGAACGTGTTGGTCGAAACGATTGCTGTTGGTGGGCCTTTGCGTCAAAGCCTGACGGTGATTGAGACCTCGACCTCTCGTCAGTATCGATTCGTCTTGCCAGGATCGGCCATGGCTCGAGACCATTTTGAATCTGGGCTTGCTCGCATTGCTGAATTGTGTGTCGATGAATCACTTGTTGTTGTCAGCGGGTCGTCACCTCCGGGTGTTTCGACCGAGGATATTGCTCGCCTTGTCGGCGTCGCTCGATCGAGTGGTGCGGTGGTCATCGCGGACACATCGGGCGATGCGCTGGCGGCCGTCGCGGCGCAAGGCACCGCACTCCTCAAGCCGAGCGTCCGCGAGCTCTCGGTGTATATGGGCCGTGCACTCGCCAGCCATCGCGAGATTGAACAAGCCGGCCGTGAACTTCTTAGTTCGGGGCCGAACGGTGCTGTGTTGGTTTCGCTAGGTGAAGCGGGCGCGTTGCTGATACGCCCCGACGAAGATGCTGCTTGGTTTCATGCTCCACGAGTGCTGTCGCTCAGCACAGTCGGAGCTGGCGACAGTCTCGTGGCCGGGATCGCGGTTTCGCTTGAACGTGGACAGAACTTGGTGGACGCCGTTCGCTGTGGGGTCGCCGCGGGCACCGCTGCCACGCTGGCTCGAGGAACTGGGCTGTGTAATACGGCCGATGTTGAACGCTTACTGCCTGAGGTTCTCGTCACCGGTGTCGCGCAGTGACGTTAGGCGAGATCTTGCACTACGCGGATCTAGTAGCGCAGATTACCGACGATGTGCTTGACACCCAGCGTGCCGGTGCTGGTTATTCGTGGTGTTTCGGAACGACTGGGTCAGGGCAACGCGTACTGACCGAGGACCCTAGTTGTGTGTGACATTGGGCGCTACGCCTTCAATGCCTTTGCGAGTACGTTTGCAACGATGCAACGTCTCTTCATTGGAGTTTGATGGTCGCTGTACCAACCTTGAGTGATGATTCCGCTGTGCAATCGGAGCACTTTGATGTACTGATTGTTGGCGCGGGGATTTCGGGTGTCGGCGGTGCGTATCACCTTTCGACCCAGTGTCCCGAGAAGAGATTCGTTGTGCTCGAAGCCCTGGAGAGCTTCGGTGGCACTTGGCTGATGCACCGTTATCCAGGAATTCGGTCCGATAGCGATCTCTACACGTTTGGCTACCGCTTCAAACCATGGACGGGTGCACCGATCGCGACGGCGAGCGAGATCCGCCAGTACATGGGTGACGTGATCGATGAGAACGACCTTGATCGACACATTCGCTATCACCACAAGATCTTGAGCGCGAATTGGTCGAGTGCGAAGCATCTCTGGACGGTCGACGTAGCCAACACCGATACGGGTGCGGCACTTCGTTTCACGACGAATTTCCTTTGGATGTGTCAGGGGTACTACCGGCATAGAGAGGGCTATACGCCCAAATGGCCAGGCATGGATGAGTTTGAAGGACGCATCGTGCATCCACAGACATGGCCCGAAAACTTTGACTATCGCGACAAGCGTGTAGTTGTGATTGGTTCAGGCGCTACTGCCGCAACGATCGTTCCAGCTATGGCAAACGATTGTGCACACATCACGGTGCTGCAGCGCTCGCCGACATATTTCTGGACTGGTTCGAATTCGAACGAATTGGCCGACACTTTGCGTGAGTTGGAGATCGACGAAGTGTGGATCCATGAGATCGTGCGGCGCAAAATTCTGCACGACCAGGAGATGGTTGCTCGCCTTGCATTTGATCAACCGGAGTTCATCGCGAAAGAACTTATTGAGGGAGTCCGCGCACTTCTACCGGATGGATACGACGTAGAGAAACATTTCACGCCCAGATATCGACCATGGCGGCAACGACTTGCGTTCGTGCCTGATGGCGACCTATTTGCAGGTATCGCGTCTGGCAAAGCGTCGATGGTGACCGACGAAATTTCGCACTTCACCACGACTGGCATCGCGCTGAAATCTGGCGAACTACTCGAAGCCGACATCATTGTGACCGCAACTGGCTTCAATCTCAGTGTGCTTGGCGACATCGCGTTTTCGATCGACGACGCTGCGGTGGATTTCGCTGACACGGTCACCTACCGCGGCATGATGTTCACCGGCGTTCCCAATTTATTGTGGGTATTTGGCTACTTTCGAGCGAGCTGGACACTTCGTGCCGACCTCATCGGCGACTTGGTTTGTCGCTTGTTGCACTACATGGACGACCACGGGTATGTCTCTGTGACCCCAGCGCTGCGGCCTGAGGATCACGATATGCCACTTCTTTCCTGGATGGACCCAGAGAATTTCAATCCCAACTATCTCATGCGCAGCATGCATCTCTTGCCAAAGCGTGGTGATAAGCCCGAATGGCAACACACGCAGGACTATTGGATTGAAAAGGACGCGCTGCCCTCCGTCGACCTTGAAGACGGTTGTTTGATCTATCGATAGCTGTGCCGGATTCTTGTTCGTTAGCGAACGATCGGCCACGAGGCCGTGAGGCCATGGATATGAGTGCCGTTCTCCTCTATTGCCTTGAGAAGAGCGGCAATACAGTTGACCAATGACCTCATTCGGTTCGGAGATTCTTGATCTCGATGAGTGCGAGAGATTGCTCTCCAGCCATTTCTTTGGTCGCATTGCGTTCAGAGGCAGCAGGTTTTGTGACGGGGCAAGCAATTGCCGTCGACGGAGGGTATGTATCGAGATGACGAACAAACGGAACAGATCGACAGTCTTTACAGCTGGTGCGGTGTCGCTTGGGCTGCTTGCGAGCGCTTGCGGTAGCGACGCGACGACAACAACAAGCACCACCAGACCAGTTTCGACGACGACCGTACCGCCATCCACAACGTCGACTGCCGCAACAACCTCATCGACTACGAAACCTGCACCATCGGTTGCGGTTGCCATCTATTTGGTGCGCGCTGAGAAGGTAGGCGCTGTGCGTCGAGTTGGGCGGCAACAAGACTCACTCCGCTCCGCACTCGAAGCGCTGTTGAACGGTCCAAGCGCAACCGACGCTCAGCAAGAGCTGACGAGCGCAATTCCCAAGGGCACCCGTTTGCGCAATGTCCGGGTTGTCGCGGGTGTTGCCACAATTGATCTATCCACTGAATTCGACAGCGGTGGAGGTTCGCTTTCAATGACCGCGCGAATTGCTCAAGTCGTGTACACCGCAACGCAGTTCTCAACGATACAAAAAGTGTTGTTCGAGATCGACGGAAAGCCTGTGACTGCGTTGGGTGGCGAAGGCATTGTGATTGACAAGGCTCAATCGCGTGCCGATTGGGAATCGTTGACCCCAGCGATCCTGCTCGAATCGCCGTTTCCAGGTGATGCTCTGGCGAGTCCTGTAACAGTGCGCGGCAGTGCGAATGTGTTTGAGGCCGTATTTCGGGTCCGGATCAAAGACTCGTCCGGTCAAGTGCTTGCCGACGAAAGGGTGATGGCGACTTCTGGCACCGGAACTCGGGGCACCTTCAACGAGCAAATTGCCTACTCGATTGCTACCCCAGGCCCAGGCACAGTCACGGTATATGAGAACTCAGCCCGTGATGGCAGCGAGATCAATGTCGTCACCATCCCTGTCACGCTGGGTTGATCATGTGATTGAAGGCCTATGAGTTCCCCAGCAATGAGCGACAATTCGCAACCCGACGGCGCCGAGACAATTGAGGCGGCCGCGGTATATGGCGGCGGCGGACTCTTCGGAATCGGCTATACGCTCGGTGTGGCCGAGGCATTCTCGGATTCCGGCGTCGATCTTTCTTCGACGCCTGCGCTGGGAACTTCGGCCGGCTCGTGGGCCGCTGCCGCCCTCGCCCTCAAGATTCGCTTTCACTATGCGCTCGATCTCATAGGCGACGGCATTCCACGGTTTCCGAATGCTCGAGTCGGCCATCTCCGCGAGATCGCCGCTGAGCTCTTCGGCATCGAGACTTGTTGCCCGACGGTCAGCGTGGTCGCTACTGCGCTGCCCACATTGCGACGCACGGTGTTACGCGGCGCCGAGTTTCCTATTGCTGATTTAGTCGCTGCGTCATCCGCGGTTCCAGGGCTGCTCGCTCCTCAAAGGGTAGGGCGAGTGCGTTACCTTGATGGTGGAACCCGGTCGATGGCATCTATCGACCGTGCGCCAAAGGCTCGACGATTGCTCGTGGTGCTGCCCCTCTCGGCGCCAATGTTTGGCCCCGCGGGTTGGCTCATTGAGAGGGGCATCCAATCGGAGTCGCGTGCGTGGAAGTCGGTCAATCGCAGTTCGCATCGTGTCATTGTGCGTCCCACGTCGGAAATTGCTGCGATTGCGCGTCGCCCCGACCAACTCTTTGACGTCGATCGGGCCCGCCGCGGCTATGAGTTGGCCTATTTGCAAGGACTATCGACTCTGCCCCGATGGCTCAATGCAATCGATTCAGCGCCGACGCGTTGAGGCATTTTCAGCCAGCCACCGAAGAAAAGATTGAGCATCGAGCATGCGTTGCAGCTGCGGCTGAGGCCAACAATATTGGGCCAAATGCGGTTCTGATATATGACGTTTGGCTCTGCTGTTGCATGCTGTGGTGGAACATGCTGGCCGGGGTCGGCGCTCGGCATCGCGTTACTACGGATCGGACCACAATGAGTACATTTTTCAACTCACGGGTCGTCATGCGCGCCGCTCACTCGGATGCGGTTGGGCCTTCGAATCAGCTCAACCACGTTCAGTTCGGGGCGGTGGTGTGACGGAAGGCCTCGCTGACTCGTCGCTGATCGACGCGCAGCACGCTGCGGTGCACACCGCGATGCGACGCGGTCGTGCGCTGCAGTTTGCGACCATCGGTTGGAATCTGATGGAGGTCGTCGTTACCATTTGGTTGGGACTGGCGGCGGGATCGTTAGCTCTTATCGCGTTTGGGCTTGATTCGATTGTGGAAGTGTTCGCGTCACTAGTTGTGATTTGGTACATCTCAGATCATGACGCTCGGGGCCGTGTGCAATCTTCAATGCGTCTGGTGGCAACGTCATTCGCGCTCTTGGCGGTCTACCTTTTGGTGGCGAGCGCGTGGAGTATTGCAGAAGGACGGGCAGCCGATTCATCACCGCTCGGTATTGCCTACCTCACATGCACGGCCATAGTGATGTTCACTCTGGCGGGCCTGAAACGGTCCATTGGTCGTGTCACTGCTCCATCTCCGTTGTCTGCAGAAGCGGCGATGACGTTTCTTGACGGCTGTTTAGCCTCGCTGGTATTGGTTGCGTTGGCACTGAATAGCTTCTTGGGCGGTGGTGGGCTGATCCATGCGCCGCAGGTCTCGTCGCGGTGATGTGTGTGCGCGCGGCAGTCGCGAGTTGGCGGGAAGGGCGTGAGATTGCGTCCGATGTCGAAGCAGTTGCCGACGCGATACCGAAAGCAATCGTGGAACTTCGTGATCTTGCCGCGGAACACGGCTAGGGGCATTGCATGTCTTTTGTGCATCTGATCTTTCACAACATCGGAGCCCGGCGAGCTCGTTCTTTCTTCACGACCGTTGCGGTCGCGTTCGGTGTCGCCGTTGTCGTGACGCTGGGTGTGGTCACCAGCAGCCTCCGGCAATCGGCAGCCGCCGTGTTGCAGACGGGTAGCGCTGACTTTACCGTTGCCCAAAAAGGGATGGCAGATGTGCTTAACAGCACGATGGGCGAACGCGAATTGGCCGAGATTCGCGGATATTCAGAAGTGGCATCGGCAGTCGGTGCATTGATCACAATCGAAAAGCTCAACGAAGACAACCCGGCGTTCATTCGGATTGGACTTCCGCCCAGCGAGCTGTCGGTGTTCGGCGTGCGCGTGTTGGAAGGCCATGCGTACACCGCGCGGTCGACCAATGAACTCATGCTGGGCTTTCGTGCCGCGCAGCACTTGCACAAGAAGGTCGGTGACCGAATGGTGGTCGGTGACGATCCCTACACGGTGGTCGGCATCTATTCAACTGGCAACGAAATCGGCGATTCCGCGTCGATGTTTCCGTTGGTGCATTTGCAGGCTTCGATGCGCCTTACCGGCAACGTGACGCTGACGTTCGTGCGGGTGCGCTCCGGCACAGACGTCGAAGCTTTTCGCAAGAGGTTGGAAACCGAAAACCCGCAACTTACAACGGTGCGGTTCACGACCGAATTCGGTCGGGTCGATCGAAATCTGCAGCTCATTTCAGCAGCCGATCGGGGTGCCGCTTTCATTTCGTGGATCATTGGGTCTGTGATCGTGATGAATACGATGCTCTTATCGTTTTTCGAGCGCACTCGTGAATTCGGATTGCTTCGTGCTGTCGGCTGGTCCCGGTTTCGGGTAATGGTGCTCGTGATCTCCGAGGCGCTGATAATCAGCGTGGGCGGAGCCAGCATGGGTGTCGGTCTTTCGTACTTTGGAACGACGTTCCTTCAGCGGTTGCCGCAACTTCGCGGCTTGCTTGAACCTGAGTACTCCGCCGGTATCTTCTGGCGCGCGTTGTACTTAGCTGGCGGCATGGCATTGTGCGGTGCTATTTATCCATCGTTGCGGGCCGCATTTTTGGTCCCGTTGAAGGCGCTGCGTCGTGAATAGTGAAGCCCTGACTCCAACTGACTATGGCGAGCCAACGAACGTGCCCGTGATCGAAGTTCGTGGAGTATCGAAGTCGTTCGACGATGGTCGTATTGTGGCGCTCGACGACGTCGATTTCACGGTGTATCCGGGCGAGTTGGTTGCGCTGGCTGGGCCGTCGGGATGCGGTAAGTCAACGCTGTTGCATCTTCTCGCCGCGCTCGATAGCCCTACCTCTGGGCGTGTCCGCGTGTTGGGCTACGACTCGGATCATCCCCACGACGTGAACGGTTTCCGGCGTTGTGACATAGGTCTTGTCTTTCAGCTACACAACTTGCTCCCACACTTGACCGCGGAACAGAACGTTGCAATTGCGATGTTCGGAACCGACTTGCGTGTGGCCCAACGACGAGCGCGTGCTCGCGATCTGCTGGCTCAGGTGCAGTTGCAAGGGCGGGAGGGCCGTAAGCCGCCGCTCTTGTCGGGTGGCGAGCGACAACGCATCGCCATCGCTCGAGCTTTGGCCAACGGACCGCGCTTGCTTTTGGCTGATGAGCCAACGGGAAGCCTCGACACGGCCGCTGTCGATCACACGCTGGAACTGTTTGAAAGGCTCCGGCGCGATAAGGGTTTGACGATGGTGATGGTTACGCATGATCCTCGTGTCGCTGCAAGATCGGACCGTATCGTCAGTATGCGCGACGGGCGCGTTGTAGAGGCGTAAGCCATCGCGTTCGTCAGCCAGCGATTGTGTGTCGCGAGGTCAAACTCGCCTGTTGATGGCTCTTGCGCCGTTGGTGACGTTTATCGAGCCCATCGGCAATAAGCACGCATGGTGCCGCCAACGCGGCAACAGCGAATCCGGCGGTCGAGGGAGCCTGGTGGCCTAGGACGTGCGCAATCGGTGAGACATAGAGCAACGTACCCACGATGGCGAGTTCGATGCCTAACGCCGGAGCTAGCAAAGGGTTTGAACGCCACCTCAAGTGCCAGGGGCTTCGCGTGGTGCTGCGACATGCGTACGCGTTTGCGAATTGACCGAACACGACGGCTGTGAATGCAGCGCCGGAGGCGGTCGCAAGTGCTACGCCGGTTGGAAACGACTCACCGGGTCTCCATCCCGACCACCATAAGGACGTGAGGAACGCGGCGATTTCCAATGCGGCTTCGGTGGGGCCGAGCACCGTGAATGCGCGACGCAACACGGTGCGATCAAAAAGCCGTCGGCGACCTGGCACTTCGACCTCGACGTGAAGCGATGGTAGGTCTCGTTCTTCGTGGGTCGGCTCTGCTCCAAGCGCGAGCGCAGGCAGAAGGTCCGTGCCGATATCGAGGGCCAACACTTGGAGTACCCCGATCGCGAGAGGGAAACGACCCGCTGTCAGCGCCCAGAGCACAAACGGAGTCAACTCCGCCACGTTGTCAGAGAGGTGGTATGTCAGGAACCGGCGAATATTCGCAAACGTGGCCCGGCCTTGGTCTACTGCGCCCACGATTGTGTAGAACTCGTCATCGAGAAGCACAAGGTCGGCAGCTTCGCGAGCGACGTCGGTGCCGCCGAGTCCCATTGCGACTCCGATGTCTGCAGCGTGCAGTGCTGGCCCATCGTTGACGCCGTCGCCGGTCATCGCCACCACGTGACCGCGACGTTGTAGAGCCTGCAAGATGCGTAGCTTGTCTTCTGGGTTCACCCGACTCACTACGACACCGTCGGCATCGATGAGTTCACCCAATACTTCGTCGTCTTGCGGTAACGCCGATCCATCGACAACGCGATCACCCTCGCGACGAAGCCCGATTTGGGCCGCGATTGCAGCTGCCGTTGTGGGATGGTCACCGGTGAGCATCACAATCTGGATCCCAGCGACTCGACAAGCTGCGATCGCTTCCAACGTGCCGGTCCGCGGAGGGTCTTCGAATGCCAAGAAACCGAGCAACTCCATATCAGTTTCCAGTTCGGTCCCGTCGGTGGTTTGCAGATCCGTTAGCGCAGTGGCAGATATGGGCTTGCGGGTGACAGCGAGGACCCGTAAACCTGACGCCGCAAAGTCATCGATGACCTGCTGTGAGTTGGCTGGCACTGCGCGGCACAAGGCAAGTAGTTCCTCGGGTGCACCCTTGGTAACGAGTTCGTAGCGGTCCCGGTGATCGGTCGGAGTCCGGCGATGTATTACCGCTGAGCTTCGTCGGCGTCTCGGATCAAACGGAAATCGCGCCTCAACATCAGCATCGGCCGGCGGGTGTGCGCCGAGACGCCGCGCGAACGTGTCGATCGCGGCTTCCATTGGGTCCCCGATTGCAATCCACCGGTCGTCAACTTCCCGAACGGAGCCGGTCGAACAACCTCGGGCAGCATGTGCCAGGGTCAGCATTGCATCGAGCGCTGCGGAGTCGATGTCAGTCGTTCCGTCGGGGGCGTACCCCGGCGTGGTTGTGCGCGCCTCGCCGGCAGGCGTCCACGCTCGCATCATGGTCATTTCATTGCGAGTCAGGGTGCCGGTCTTGTCAGTACAGATACAGGTGGTCGACCCCAACGTCTCGACCGACTCAAGTCGGCGCACCAGTGCGCGGCGCTTCGCCATTCGTTGTGCTCCGACCGCGAGCGCCAACGTGACGGTCGGTAGGAGACCTTCGGGAACGAGCGCAACCGTGACGCCGATAGCGAAAAGAAATCCATCGGCCGCAGGGGTTCCGATCAGGACTGCCAGCGCGAAGAAGCCGACGCCGACCCCGATCGCGATGACAGCGATAATTCGCACGACCCGGTTGAGTTCGACTGCTAACGGCGTTGCTCGCCTTGGTTCGTCTTGCGTGAGCCGTGCGATCTTTGCCAATCGAGTCGCCGCGCCCGTCGCTGTTATACAGGCAAGCGCGGTGCCCTCAACGACGAATGTACCTGCCCCCACCTCCGTTCCGACTTCCGCATGAATCGGCACACTCTCGCCAGTGAGCATTGATGTATCGACGGTGAGTGACCGAGCCTCAGCGATACTCAGATCGGCTGAAACACGGTCGCCGCCTTCAAGTGCGACCACGTCGCCGACTACCAAGTCCGCGGCGTCGATTTCAATAGTTGCTCCGTCGCGAACGACGCGCGCCCGGCGAGGTAGGAGGTCGCGCAGCCGTTCGGTGGCGCGTTCGGCACGCGCTTCTTGTGCATACGCGAATATGCCGTTGATGACGATCACTGCAAAGATCGCGATACCCAGTTGCGGCATGCCTGCGATCAGGGCGAGGCCTCCGGCAATCCAGAGCAGGATTGCAAAGAAGTGGGTCATCTGCCCAATCAATTTCCGCAGCTCGGAGTGGTGCTTCGTTGTGGGAAGTACGTTCGCCCCGAACTGGCTGAGGCGAGAAGCTGCCTCGGTGCTTGACAAGCCCCCTAACACGGTGTGGACATCTGCCGCGCGACTATGTCGCTTGGATCATGCGTTTGCGTTCGGAGATCTGCTCTCCGAGTTGCCCCAACTCGGGATGACTCAATTTGGCCATGAGGAGCGGAAAGGCTGTGTCGACCTCAGCCGCCACGTGAGCGTGGAAGGCTTCACCGAGGAGTGACAGCGCTTCGACTGCGTCGCCCTCACCGGCGCTCGATTGGATCCGCGCGATGAGATACTTCGCATGGGTGTGGTCCGTAGCAGCCTTCGCTGCGAGATCTGGGTCGAGTTTGGCGAGAATCGGGTAAACCAATTCATCTTCGGCTCGGATGTGTGCCATCAGGTGGTCGCAAATCAACGTAGCGACATGCATGTCTTGGCTATCGGCGAACTCGCTGAACAGAGCTTTGATCTCTTCGTGATCCTGTTCCAGGACAGCGATTGCATTGATCATGAGGAGCTTCCCATCTCGAGGTCGACTTGGCGAATATTCGGCGGGCCCGAAATCAGCGGCGGCATGCATTGCGAATGTACTGGTGCGTACGGGCTGCGAATAGGGCCGTTCGTCCCGGCTTCGCGAGGCGATTGTCGGCTTGGAGGGGCGCAGTCGCAGCGGGATGACGAGCCGTTGCGTGCTTAAGCTCCCCGGTTTGGTGGTCGATGTTCTGGGGTATGCGCGTGTCTTAAATCCGAGCGCGTTTATGATCTTTGGGTGCAAGCCATGTCAGTCAGTTTCAACGAATCCGACGATGCGAGTGACAGTAGTGACCTCATCGTTCGTCGTATGCGCGATATGCCCGTGATCTCGTCGGGCATCGTCGACGGCTACGGCCCGATCTTCAATCCAGGTCTGTTGCATCACGAGGGCCGATATCATTTGTTCGCGCGCGGCGTTCGCTTTGGATACCGGTTGAATCCTGATGACGGACCCCGCTTTCTTGATTACATCTCAGACATCTTGGTCTTCGAGAGCCTCGACGGAGTCGACTACTCCTTTGCGTACGTGCTGGTGTCCGCGGGCGAGCATGCGGTTCACTGCTATGAAGACCCGCGCGTGCAGCGGGTGATGTCGACGACAGGCGAACGTATCGTGATGACGTACACAAACCTGCCGAGCGAAGAGAGCGGAATGCCGTGGCGGATTGGAGCGCACGAGCTGCGATGGGACGGTGAACGATTTCATGTCGTCGACGGCAGTGGCCGCCTGCTTGGCCCTGAGGGCATGGAAAACAAAGATGCAGTGATCTTCAATCTGGCAGATGGTCGCGCGGCACTGATGCACCGCTTACCGCCGAACATGCAGCTCGCAGTATTCGATGACTTTGAAGCGCTCTGGGATGCCGATGACAGCTACTGGGTGGAACACTTGGCGGAAATTGACACTCACACGGTTATCCGCCCCGCACCTGCCGCCTTTGGTGTGGGTGCCGGCGCGCCTCCGATCGCCACTGAACATGGGCTGATCTTGTTCTTCCACGAGCGCAACGCCGACGGTGTGTACACGATGAACGTTGCGCTGTTGGACCTCGATCATGGGCGACCAGTAGCGATTCTTCCCGCACCGCTGCTGGTGCCGGAGCTGCCTTGGGAAATCGAAGGCGATGTCGACGGTGTGGTGTTTGTGCAAGGTGCGCATCGCGTCAACGAGACGATGATCTATGTCGCATACGGAGCCGCGGATCGTTGTATTGGCAGCGCGGTCGTGTTGATTAAACCGCTGCTCGCCGCGCTCGCCCATGAGGCGGCGGTAGCTCACGCCGCTACTCAGCTCTCGCTGCGCACGGCGAGTTGATCTGTCATCGGACTATTACGTGGGTCGTTTGGTGCGCGGATCTAGTCCAGGAATCTCACCGCTTGAGTTATCGCACGGATGGGTGAGCACGTGATCTAGGAGTCCACGCAAGCTTGCGGTTGCAAGCCCTATTACGCTGTCTGCCGCTCCGTAATACATACGCAACGTGTCGCCGTCGTCGCCGAGAATCCAGCCGCATGGAAACACGACATCGTTGACGTCACCCTCGCGTTCATACGGCGCGTGCGGACCAAAGACCCATTCGTTGCCGCGCGCCAGCACTCGCGTTGGGTCGTCGCGGTCGAGGAGCGCTAGGCCGAGGCGGTAGATGGCTCCAGACACGGTGGTCTTGACTCCGTGATAACAGATGAGCCAGCCCTCGTTGGTGAGAAGTGGTGGCGGACCGAGCCCAACCTTGTTGGCATCCCACCACCCGCCTTTGCGAGCGGGGAGCAGAATGCTCGTGTCACCGAAATGGCGAAGATCGAGGCTCCAGGACAGCCAGATGTGCGCACCGAGGCCAGGCATCGCAGATGCGGGCCGATGAATCAATGCCCATCTGCCATCGAAGGTTGTGGGGAATAGCGCCGCGTCTTTGTCCTCGGGCGATTGCAGTACCCCACGCCGTTCGAAGTGCACAAAATCGCGCGTCGAGGCCAAGCACACGAGCGGTCCGCCGCTCGAATATCCCGTGTAGACAATCAGATACTCGTCGCCGACCCGAGTGATGCGGGGGTCCTCGATGCCCCAATGTTCTTCAAATCGATTGGTGTCGGGGAACATCCCTCGCTTCGCGTCGATCGTCCAATTGCTGATGCCGTCGGCGCTCGTCGCGACGGTCAGCCTTGACAGGCCACTACGATCTTCGACGCGCACAAGCAGCAGCGTTTCGCCATTGAATACAGTTGCTCCTGGATTAAAGACGGAATTCACCATCTGCGGGAAGTCTGCGGCCGTCAAGATGGGATTGGTCGGATGGCGATGGAACATACCCGTCTGTTCGCGCGATCGCGTGCCGCTTTGGTTTTCAGTCATCGCGTTGATGATTCGAAAAGACGCCGTGGGGAAGGAACGTGCCGGGTTGCCCAGCGTGCCCGTTCGAAGGTGTTGATCATCGCGATTGTCGATTCCGCGCCTTGGTTGATGTTCGGTCCGTTTTTGCAGAGACCGTCGTAGCCTCCGTCAGTGCTGGGGTCGTACATCAATGTTGAACCGTCGTTGGCGCCCTCAAACCAGCGTGCCGCTCGGAGAGTCACTTCGCTCCAAAGTTTGTCGCCGGTCATGTCGTACGCACGTGCTGCAGCATCGGCCATTGCCGAGGCTTCGATCGGTTGTTGATCGAAGCCAATTCGCGTGTCATCAAGGTTGCGACCGCCAACTGGCGTGAATGAAAACTCGCCGGATGCGTTGGTCTCATGGCGCACAAGCCACTCAAGTAGTCGCAGCCCCAACTGACGGAAATGGACGTCGTTGAGATGGTGCCCTGCAGCAAGTAAACATTCCGGAAGCAGGGCATTGGCGTAGGTCAGACGATCTTCTGGCCACACTTGGTCATCAGCTGCATTGGCAATCGCGGTGGCCGCTGCGCTCAGCATCAATTGAGCGTTCGCGTCATGCGGGTGGGATTCAAGTACCGCTGCGGCCCCGAGACTTGCGTATGCCATTGCGCGAAGCCACGGCGATCGAAAATTTGCAGCGTGGCTGAAGAGCGCGCCGGTCCATTCACGCACGTGTGCATCCGACGCGTGCGAAGCCGCGAATCCCAAGCCGAGTATTGCGCGACCGCAGGCGTCGTCTGATGTATCGAGGTCTTTGAATCCGCCATCAACGCCAAGGCGAAGCGCGAAACGTCCATCGTGGAGGTGCATTCGGGTCAGGAAGTTAACGTATCTGTTCGTGAGGTCGGCGGCGTTCCGTTCATCGGAGCGGCACGCCACAACGATCGCCCGGCCCGCATCGTCACTGCAGTATCCATGTTCGAGGCGCGGTTGCGCTCCTTTGGCATGCTCGAACAGACCAACGGAATCGGTCATCTGTTGAAGGTGGGCGAGCGTCGGCCTCCGGATGCTCATGCCGCCGCCGTTCGGTGCACGGTCTGGTTGACGACATTCAAATACTGACTGGCTACGATTTGCCAGGAAAGCTGCGCCCCAATGCGGCGCGCTTCGCGTTGCATGGGTTGCGCGATTTCGCTCTGTGTCAATATTCGTGTGATCGCAGTCGCCATCGCGTGGGCATCGCCGTGCGACACCACTGATCCGGCTCCTGTGGAAAGCGCTTCAATTGCATGCGGGAATGCAGTGGAGACGACGGGTTGGCCTGCTGCTAGGGCTTCTACAAGAACACCTGAGGTGACTTGTTCTCTCGAATCGTACGGAAGCAAAACCACGTCTGCACTTTCCACGAGGTGTTGTAACGCCAGACGGTCCATGTAGCGGTCACAGAACGTCACATTATTCTCGAGACCGAGTTGGGTGACCCGCGCTTGCAGGCTGTCGCGGTATCGCTCACCTTCGTGCTCGCGTACCTTGGGATGGGTTTCTCCTGCGATGACATATTCGGCTTCTGGCACCGAACGTACGACGTCAGCCATTGCCGCGATTCCGTGTTCGAGCCCTTTGCCGGGCCCAACCAATCCCCACGTCAAAACTCGTGGGCGCTCGCTCGCGTGCTCGGGCGTGGTTGCGGGAGTCGTCCACGCGCCGTGGGGTATGACGACCACTCGCAGCGTCTGCCCAGGGAACTCGCGCAGCAGACGTTGTAGTGCTGAATTTGATTGCACGACGCACATATCCGAGAGCTCAAGCACATCTTGGAGGATCGCCCGTTGGTGCGGTGTCGGGTCTTGGGGCACAGTATGGAGTACGACGAGGCTCGGCACCGGCGAGTGTTGTAGAAGTTCTACAATCTCCGATCCATCCTTACCACCAAAAATGCCGTATTCATGTTGAACAATCACCATGTCGACATCGTGCAGACAATGGATCACATTCTGAAATGATGCTGGGTTGTTGTGATACCAATCGAGAATCGGAGCTGGCGAAGGCTCCAGGATTGCGGCGCTTTCGCGGAGCCGAATCACCAGTGGCGAGACCCCTGATTGCACTGCTTGCATCGAGACAACCAACGACTCGGTAAAGGTGGCGATGCCGCATTGTGTTGGTGGATAGGTGCCAACGAATCCAAGTCGAAGTGGTCGCTCTATTGGACGTTGTATCCCGACGTTGTCCGAACCGTTGATGTCGGTTGAATCGGGGAATTGCCGGAGAACTGTGGGTGACGGCATGGATGCTCCTTGGCAGTGACCACCACTGGACTTTTTGTATGTCTCTAACATTCACGGTAAAACTGCCGGCGGTCTTTGAATAGGGGCGGAAGTCACAAGACTCGCCCCGTATTCCGCCAACGCGCGATATCGGGTCGAATTCCTCTGTTCTGTTCGACAGTTGGCACTGTCGCAATGGGGCCGTTGTATGCAGAGTGAATGGATGGCCGACGCTTCGCATCTCCACCACAATGAGTCCGGGCGGTTCGCTGATGGGTTGCATTTCGGGCGAATTTCGGGGATTGATATCCACGCCGACTGGAGCGTGATCGTGATCCTTTGGCTCGTCGCGTGGTCGCTCGCGAGCCGGGCGTTCCCCGACGGAACTCCTGGCTACCCAACGGCGTGGTATTGGGTTGCGGGCGCTGCGATGGCAGTGTTGTTCGTAGCGGGATTACTGGCGCACGAACTGGCGCATTCCGTGGTCGCGATACACCGCGGTGTGATGGTTCGCGATATTCGTCTTTGGCTGCTGGGTGGGATTGCAACCATTGCATCGGAGCCAGAATCACCAAACGACGAGTTTGCGATCGCGGTAGCTGGCCCCGCGATGAGCGCCGCGATCGGTGCAACTGCACTGATCGCTGTGGCAGTCTTCGCCGCCTTTGATGGATCGTTGCTCGCAAGGGCCGCATTGACTTGGCTCGGCACGATGAACCTAGTGCTGGCTGTTTTCAACCTAGCCCCGGCCGCGCCATTGGATGGTGGTCGGTTGTTGCGCGCATGGATTTGGCGTCGAACCGGCGACCGCACGCTTGCTGGAGTACGCGCTACCCGCGCTGGCCGTCGCTTTGCGATTGTGCTGATCGCGCTGGGCCTCCTTGAGTTCGCGTTCGGAGCTCTCGTCAGCGGTGTCTGGCTTGTGTTCCTTGGATGGTTCGTGTTCAACGCAGCGCGCAGCGAAGAACTGGACATCACACTGCGCAATGAACTCGCAAGCGTTGCCGTCCGAGAGGTCATGAGCCCAGATCCGATCACCGTGCCGTCCGACGCGTCGGTAGCGGACGTCCTCGACCAATTTATGTTGACACATCGTTGCTCGGCGTTCCCTGTAGTAGGACACGAGGGCCAAGTGGAAGGCCTCGTCTCACTCGATGACGTTCGAAATACATCGCCCGCAGATCGGACGCTCATCTCAGTCGCTCACATCGCGCAACCACTCGAAGACATCGCGCGAGTTTCACCCAACGACAGCATGGCCACCTTGTTTGACCTAATGGCCCAGCATGCCGGTCGGCGCGCGCTGGTGTTTGATGAAGACAATCTCGTAGGAATCGTGACGCCGACGGATATCGCACATGCAGTGCAACGCGCTCCGATGCGCGTCGCTCGCCACCACGTGATGCTCCCGCCAGTACCGCCGCGACGGATCGGAAACGGCGGTTGAGTGCGCCACAGCAGAGTGGTTCCGGGCTTCTCACGCCCACCACGAGATTGACCGACTCGCCGTGTCTCGATCTTCAATTCCCTGATCCCATTGCAGCACTCGAAGGCAGCGCTTGACAGGGGAGACGGTCTTTTTCTCGGTCCCGACTTGGAACCGATTGTCGATGGGACTTTGTTCTCTATCTGAACCGATCGATGCACGACACAATGAATCTGGCCGCTGTCTTGTGACGCGGTTGTGTTGGACGCTGGCACGTCGTAGGCGAGGAGCAGACCGTGCAACATCTTGTGATCGATGGTACCGATGTCGATGTGGCGGATGGGCTGACCATCTTGCAGGCTGCGCTGCAGGTTGGTATCGAGATACCAACGAGATGCACAGACCCGCGTCTTGAACCCGTTGGTGCGTGTCGGATGTGCGTGGTAGCAGTGGACGATGGACTGAATCCAGTTGCAGCCTGTACCACGGCGGTGGTCGATGGCATGACGGTTGAGACCACGACCCCTCTGATCGAGGCTGTCCGCGCGGAGCTGGAGCTGATGGTGGCCCGTCCTGCGGCGGGATCGATACCAGAGCTCATTGATGACAGCCATCCGTTGATTCACGTCGACATGTCGCAGTGCATCGAGTGTTGGCGTTGCGTCCGCATCTGCGATGAAGTAGAGGGTCGTTCGGTATGGCACGTCGAGTCGCGAGGCGCGAGTTCGCGGATCGTTGCTGATTCGGGCACCACGCTGCTGGAGTCATCGTGCGTGGCCTGTGGTGCGTGCGTCGATGCGTGTCCAACGGATGCGTTGGTCGACAAGTCGCTCGTTAGTGCGGCGCAGCCCACGGATTGGACTCGAACGACGTGTCCATACTGTGGAGTCGGGTGTGAGCTGATGCTCGGCACCCGCGACAATGAAGTCATCGCCGTTCGTCCTGCCATTGATGCGCCGGTAAACCGCGGCCACGCTTGCGTCAAGGGGCGTTACGGCTTCGGGTTCACATCAGCACCGGACCGCATGAGTAAGCCCATGATCCGCGATGCCGATGGTTGGCGTGAAGTGACCTGGGACGCAGCGTTCAGCGAAGTGGCGTCGCGTCTGCGAGATATCAGCGAAAGCCACGGACCCGACGCGATTGGGGTACTCGCTTCAGCGCGGGCCACTAATGAGGATAACTACCTCTGGCAGAAGTTTGCTCGGGCTGTGCTTCGCACTAATAACGTCGACAGTTGCGCTCGCGTGTGTCACGCACCGAGCGCAGTCGGATTGAAGACCGTCTTCGGCACAGGCGCAGCGACCAGCTCCTTCGATGACATCGAACGAGCTGGCACAATCATGTTGTGCGGCACAAATACAACCGAGAATCATCCGGTCGTTGGCGTACGCATTCTGCAAGCCGCGCGTCGAGGCGCGAATCTCATTGTGATCGATCCGCGCCGGACCGAGTTGGCAGCAGCGGCAACGATCCATCTTCGTCCTCGACCTGGCACAACGGTCGCGCTCCTCGCCTCTATGGCGTCGGCGATCGTCGACGAAGGATTGGTGGATGCTGCATTCATCGACACGAGGGTGGAAGGATTCGATGAGTACCGACGTGCCTGTCGAGCGTGGTCACCAGAGAAGCTGGCCGATGTGTGCGGAGTGGAAGCTGACGATATTCGTGCGGCGGCGCGGCTCTACGCAACTGCGACACCATCGATCAGTTTCCATGGGCTCGGTCTCACCGAACATCACCAGGGGACCGATGGAGTCATCTGCATTGCGAATCTCGCGCTGCTGACCGGCAATCTCGGCCGCCCGGGGTCTGGTGTGAATCCATTGCGCGGCCAGAACAACGTTCAAGGTGCCGCGCACATGGGATGCGAACCGTCGAATCTTCCCGGATACGTGCCGATCGCCGCGGGTGTGGAGCGAATCTCGGCACTGTGGGGGGTGGAGGTGCCCCTGGGTCGCGGTCTCGATGCGATGGAAATGATTGACGCTGCCGGCGCTGGCGAACTTCACGGGCTGATTGCCGCAGGATGGGATATCGCTTCAACCCAGGCCGACATGAACACCACGCGGCGAGGTCTCTCGCAGTTGCAGTGCCTCGTAGTTGTTGATCTCTTTCTCAATGAAACGGCGCGAGAATTCGCCAATATCTTTCTCCCCGCTGCCGCGGCATTCGAAAAAGACGGGACGTTCATGAATTCCGAGCGTCGAGTGCAGCGTGTGCGAAGAGCGGTGAATGCACCCGGTGTGGCGCGCGCAGACTGGCAAATCGTCCAAGGGCTTGCGCATGCGTTTGGAGCCGACGAATATTTCGCGTACCGCGATAGTCGAGAGATCTGGGACGAGATTCGTGAGGCTTGGGCGCCAGGTGCCGGTATCACCAACGAGCGACTTGACGCTCCCGGTGGCGTGCAATGGCCGTGTCCGAGCACCGGTCATCCTGGCACGACACTGTTGCACGTCGACAACTTTCCCGGTATCGGAGCGCGAGCGCAGCTCAGGGCCATCGAGTTTGTCGCGAGTCCGGAGCAACGAGATGACATCGTGCCGATGTGGCTCGTGACGGGTCGGAGTTTGTACCAATTCAACGCGGGCACGATGACCCGTCGATCTCTGGTGCATCAGTGCCGACCAACCGACACGCTTGAAATCCATCCGCATGACGCGGCTCGGTTCGGAATCCTGAACGGACAGTCCGTGGAGATCAATAGCCGACACGGTCGAGCGATACTGCCAGTAGAAATCACCGAGCGCGTCGAGGTCGGCGTGTTGTTCTGTACGTTCAACGACCCGACCACCGAAGTCAACCGCGTTACTAGCCCGTACCGAGATCGTCAAACGCACGCGCCCGAGTACAAGCTCACGGCCGTGGCAATATCGCCGTTGAAGGAGGAACGTCGCCCAAATGGATCCGTTCGCCGACCAACCGCAAAGCTTCCCGCCTGACGCGTTAATGCCCGCTGCGATGGCCCGCCGGGTGGAGGCCGTCGGCGAAACAAAGGCAATGATGCCCCTTGCGTCGTTGTTTCCCTTGGCCATACTCGCAGGGTCGTTTATTGCCCTCGGTGCAGTGTTTTCAGTTGCGGCGACTGCCGGAGGTGGAATGCCGCCGGGCGTCACCCGATTGTTGGGCGGCTTGACCTTTTCACTCGGGCTGCTTCTCGTTGTTGTTGGCGGCGCCGAACTGTTCACTGGGAACAATCTCGTGATGATGGCGGTAGCCAGTCGCCGGGTCACCGTTCGGCAGTTGCTGCGCAACTGGATCGTTGTGTATCTGGGCAACCTGCTTGGCGGCGTTAGCACGGCGTTGCTCGTATTCGGGGCCGGCCACTATCGCCTTGGTGGAGGATCGGTGGGTGTCCGGACTCTTGAGATAGCGGCGACGAAGACATCGTTGAGTTTCGTCGAAGCGGTCTTGCTCGGAGTGCTGGCGAACGCGCTTGTGTGCCTTGCCATCTGGCTGTCGTTTTCTGCTCGCAGCGTCACCGACAAGTTCGTGGCGATCATTTTGCCTGTTACAGCGTTTGTCGCGGCCGGGTTTGAACACAGTGTGGCGAACATGTACTACATCCCCGAAGCGCTGTTCATTCGAGCTTGGGGTGACGATCGATTTTGGAGTACGTCGCACCGGGCATCGGGCCAATTTGGCAGCGTCGATATGCGCGGTTTTATCGTTGGCAACCTGTTGCCCGTGACGATCGGAAACGTCATCGGCGGTGCTGGTCTTGTGGGTCTTGCCTATTGGTTCGTCTACCTTCGAGGTGACGTGGCGCGAACGACATCATCGCGCTAGCGCTGGGCGTAAGTATGTAAGGGTCTGACGGCTACTAGCCACGTGACTGTTGACCCTTGGCTGGCGGAGTCGCGTTTGCCAGGATGCTGACGGATATGACGACCGAGGAGGTCTACTGATGGAGCTTGCGGCAAAGGTTGGCGATGAGATTGTCATTGACGGACACAACGTCGGGGCGCCTCCACGCGAAGGCGAGATCTTGGAGGTGCTGGGCGAAGGCGAAACGGCGCACTTTCGTGTCCTTTGGGACGACGGGCAGGAGTGCATCTTCTTTCCTGGTTCAGACGCTCGCATCGTGCACTTCGATGAGCACTAATGCACATCTCGTCGATGATCCCGGCGAACGCTCGTGCACGGGCGCAGGCCAATGTCGCCGACTACAGCGCTGAGTGCGCCCAGTTTTCATGGGAAGCAGCATTCCGAAGACTTGCGTTCTTGCCGTCTGGTGGAATCAACATGGGATACGAGGCGATCGACCGCCATGTCCTGGAAGGGCGCGGCGATGAAGTCGCGTTGCGTTGGTTAGGCGGGGATGGTTCTCGTCTTGAGTTCACGTACCGTGACTTCGAAGCACGAACGAACCAAGTAGCGAATGCCTTACAGAAGCTTGGCGTCGAATCCGGTGATCATGTTTACACACTTCTGGGCCGAGTCCCTGCGCTGTACTTCATGGTCCTCGGTGCGCTGAAGGCTGGCGCGGTCGTGACCCCGCTGTTTTCGTCGTTCGGACCAGAACCAGTGCTCACTCGGCTCAACCGGGGCAAGGCGAAAGCACTCTTGACGAGTCGTCGACTCTATGACCGCACGGTCGCGTCCATTCGCGAACGCGCGACTGATCTTGAGCACGTTCTCATCACCGATGACATCTGTGGATCTGAAGGGCTTTTGCAATTCGATCACCTCGTTGAGCCGTCTGACACTCGCTTCTCGATCGCGCCGACAGACCCAGAGCACCCTGCGCTGCTCCATTTCACGAGCGGCACTACTGGCGTGCCAAAAGGTGCACTCCACGTACATGCAGCGATCTGCGCGCACCGTGAGACTGCTCGCGTGGCTCTCGATCTGAAGCCCGATGACGTGTTTTGGTGCACTGCTGACCCCGGATGGGTAACCGGCACCTCTTACGGGATCTTGGCGCCAATGGCGCTTGGCGCAACGGTGCTTGTCACCGAAGCTGAATTCGATACAACTGAGTGGTACCGCACGCTTGAACGAGAACGTGTGACGGTGTGGTACACCGCGCCTACCGCGATCCGGCGGCTGATGCGCAGCGGGGCCTCAGAGGCTCAACGTTTCGACCTTTCGGCGTTGCGATTCATAGCAAGCGTCGGCGAACCGCTGAATCCAGAAGCAGTTACCTGGGGTGTCGAAGCGTTTGGCATACCAATACATGACAATTGGTGGCAAACCGAAACGGGTGGCATCATGATTGCAAACCTTGCCGCGTGCGATGTGTTTCCAGGTTCCATGGGGCGGCCGCTGCCTGGAATTACAGCCGCAGTGTTGCGACGTCGTGAAGACGGTGAGATTGCGCGCACTGGTGGCGAGGTCGAGCAGATCTCCGACCCTGATGAAGAGGGTGAACTCGCGCTCAGAGCCGGTTGGCCTTCCATGTTCAGGTCGTACGTCGATAATCAAGAGCGCTACGACAAATGCTTCCGGGATGATTGGTATCTCACAGGAGACATTGTGCGACGAGACCGCAACGGCTATTACTGGTTTGTTGCACGGGGTGATGACGTGATCAAGACGTCGGGTCATCTCGTCGGCCCATTCGAAGTTGAAAGCGCTCTGCTCGAACATCCCGCGGTCGCGGAAGCTGCCGTGATTGGGATTCCCGATCCGATCGCGGGCAACGTTGTGAAGGCATTCGTATCACTGCGTGATGGCTACGACCCGAGTGATTCGATGCGTCAGGATCTGATGGCTTTCGCTCGTCATCGACTGGGCGCAGTCATTGCACCGCGGTCAATCGAGTTCTCCAACGACATTCCCAAGACGCGTAGTGGCAAGGTGTTGCGCCGATTGCTGCGAGCCCGGACACTCGGACTTCCAGAAGGCGACCTGTCAACCTTGGAGGTATCACACCCATGACTGTGCGGAGCGAACTCCTTGAAACCATTGACGTGGAGCCGTTGCTGCGCTCGATGATCCGTATTCGTCGCTTTGAGGAACGTTGCGTTGAGCTCTACAGCGCTGGCGCAATCCGCGGATTCATGCATCTCGGAATCGGCGAAGAGGCCGTTGCGGCGGGTGTCATCTCGGAGTTACATGCGGATGACGCGGTGGTGTCAACGTATCGAGAACACGGGCACGCGCTGGCGCGGGGTCTTCCGATGGCAAGCGTGTATGCCGAAATGTTCGGGAAACAGGAGGGTTGCAGCGGCGGCCGAGGTGGATCGATGCATTTGTTTGATGCGTCGCGGCGTTTCTACGGTGGAAACGCGATTGTTGCGAGTGCATTGCCAATTGCTGTCGGACTCGCTCTTGCGGCGCGCCTTCGCGAACAACCGACCGTAACCGTGTGCCTCTTTGGCGAAGGGGCAGTTGCCGAGGGTGAATTCCACGAAAGTATGAACCTTGCTGCGTTGTGGAAGCTGCCCGTGCTCTTCGTGTGTGAGAACAACCTGTACGCAATGGGAACCGCGCTTGCCCGGTCAGAATCGCAGACGAACCTCGCATTCAAAGCGTCGGCATACGGCATGCCTGCATGCAGTGTTGACGGTATGGATGCCATCAAAGTGCGGGCTACAGCAGTAAGCGCGGTAGCAGCAATTCGCGCTGGTGGTGGCCCGATGTTCCTCGAAGCCAAGACGTATCGATTTCGTGCACACTCGATGTATGACCCCGAAAGATATCGGACCAAACAAGAGGTCACGGAGTGGAAAGAGCGCGATCCCATAGCGTTGCTCCAAAAGCAAGCGCTCGAAGAAGGTGTCATCAACACTGGCGACATCGATCGGTACGAACGAGATGCTGCGGCTGAAATCGAGGTTGCTGTCGCGCAGGCCCAAGCAGGCACGCTTGAGCCCGTCAGCCGGTTGCAGAAATACGTCACGAGCGCGACTCAGACGCTTAACGCCACGTCAGTTGACGCCGCATCAGGAACGACGAGCTATCGAGAATCCTTTCGCTCGGCCCTTCGCGAGGCATTACAGCGCGACGATCGTGTCTTCATGATGGGCGAAGACATCGGTGCGTACGGCGGATGTTTTGCCGTCAGCCTTGGATTGGTCGAGGAGTTCGGCGAGGCCCGCATACGAGATACCCCGTTGTCAGAGTCCGCGTTTGTTGGTGCGGGAATCGGCGCCGCGATCGGTGGCATGCGACCGATCGTGGAAATCATGACAGTCAATTTCAGCTTGCTGGCCTTGGATCAGATTCTGAACAATGCCGCCACACTGCTCCACATGTCGAACGGTCAAGTGAACGTGCCATTGGTCATTCGCATGACGACGGGAGCGGGCCGTCAACTCGCGGCGCAACATTCGCACAGCCTTGAGGGTTGGTACGCACATATTCCTGGGTTACGGGTCTTGGTGCCCGCAACGATTGAAGACGCTCGCTCGATGTTGTGGTCGGCACTGCAGGACCCCGACCCGGTGTTGATCTTCGAACACGGCGGGCTGTACAACGTCACGTGCGACCTCGACGCCACCCGAGTGGTGGCCGACATTGATCATGCGGCCGTACGCCGTGTCGGTGAACACGTGAGCGTCTTTGCGTACGGCGGAACGCTCAGCACCGCGCTGCGCGCGGCCGAGGAGTTAGCGACGAGTGGGATATCCGCTGAGGTCGTCGATCTTCGGACGCTGAGACCGCTCGACACCGCCACCATCGTTGCATCGGTTGCGCACACACATCACGCAGTCATCGTCGATGAAGGCTGGCGAAGCGGAAGCATCTCGGCCGAAATTAGTGCGCGCATCATGGAGGAGGCATTTTTCGAACTTGACGCTCCAGTGATTCGGGTGTGTAGTGCCGAAGTGCCGATTCCATATGCCAAACAATTGGAAGAGGCAGCCCTGCCCCAGGTGAGTGATGTCGTGGCCGCGGTGCATGCGGTGCTTGCACATGAGTGATTTCCTTATGCCTTCGTTGGGCGCCGATATGACCGAAGGCACGGTCACTGAGTGGCTCGTTCAAGCAGGCGATGCGGTGAAGAAGGGCGACATCGTTGCGGTGGTACATACCGACAAAGCCGATATCGAAATAGAGGTCTTTGAATCAGGGACATTGACTGAGTTGCTGGTGCCTGTCGGAATGACGGTACCGGTAGGAACGCCATTGGCCATGCTCCGATCCGAAGCGACACATGACGTGCAATCGCTTGTCGCCCATATGTCCGCGAGCGCGCCGCTGGCGAGTGCGGCACCAGCCAATGAGATACCTACAGTAGACACGTTGGTTAGTGCCCCGCAGATAGCGGAACCATCGGACCGACTGCGGGTTTCCCCACGTGCCCGCAAATTGGCGTTCGAACGGGGTATCGATGTACATGCGGCAGCGGCCCTATCCGTCAGCGAAATCATTACTAGCTCCGAAATCGCACAGATCTCAGGTCCGACGGCGACAGACATGACCTCCGTCGATGACCCGTTCGCCAGGAGCGGGCCGCAGTTCAACTCGCGTCGTGCCCTTGCTGCGCTCATGGCGCGTTCCAAACGTGAAATCCCGCACTATTACGTTGAGCATCGTATTGAACTCGGTGGTCTGTTGTCGTGGCTTGAACATGAGAACAGCCGTCGACCAGTCGAGCAGCGTGTGCTTATGATCGCGCCCGTTGTGGCAGCGGTTGCGGTTGCGTTGAGCGAAAACCCCAGCTGTAACGGGACCTATCGCGACGGTGAATTTCAAACCAGTAGCAACGTACACGTTGCCCTTGCCGTGTCGACCAGGGATAGAGGGCTCGTTGCTCCGACGATCCGTGATGTTCGGTCGCTGACAGTTGACGAGCTAATGACGCGAATCAGCGACGTCACGCGACGCGTCCGTAGCGGTCGGTTGCATCAAAGTGAGCTTGGAGATGCAACCTTCACTGTGACGAGTCTTGGAGATCAGGGCGTCGATCGTGTGATTCCAGTGATTTATCCACCGCAGGTTGCCATCCTGGGCATGGGGCGTATCCGACGCGAGGCATGCGTTGATGCTGAAGACACAATCGTGGTGCGACCGGTCATGCAGTTTTCGCTCGCGGGCGATCACCGAGTGAGTGACGGCATGGATGGTGCACGCCTGCTGCGGCGCATCCAAGACATATTGCTACGACCTGCCGAGATCACGCCGCACATGAAGGAGACCCCATGAACGAGACCATGCGAGCGCTCGTTGTCGTAGCATTGACAAAAGTCGCACCGGACGCAGAGGCCGAAATCGCGCAGCTGTCTGACGACGAGGAGTTCCAAAACGCGCTCGGCCTCGATTCGATCGACTTTCTCAACGTGATGATCGAACTCAAAGCCGCAACTGGCGTCGACGTTGCGGAGCGGGACTACGGAGTGGTTCGCACAATTGGTGGGTGCGTTGCCTACCTCGGTGCTCATGGTGATGCCGCTGACACTTTGAATGAAAAGAGTTGACCGTACCGATCTCAGAGACGGCACGGCCGCCGAGTCCATCATCGCTGCCGCTGAAGAAGTCGGAGCTGATCTAGTCGTAGTGGGTAAGCGCGGCAGGGGAGGTTTCGCGGAATTGCTGCTGGGGAGTACGAGCCACCAGCTTGCGTTGCATCTGCGACGGCCGCTTGTGATCGTGCCATAGGTGGCCTTCGGCAGGATTGTCCAAGGCGACGCGTACCTCAAGCACCCCGTCTTCAAGCGACGATTGGATGTCGCGATCACCGACGCCGTCGGGAATCGCCACCCAACGTTGTAGCTGACGGAGGAACACGACGGGCCCAATGTTTGAAGCCGATGACTCCAGCATGAGTTCTGTGTACCAAAGCGACAGCTCCAATAGGCCGTCGCTCAGTGTCACCTCAGCCATCACATCAATGTCGGCAGCGCCACTCGGGATCTCTGCCCGAATCAGGACCTGACGTTCGTCCCGAACGCGCTCAATGGGAAGCACGCCGGGGGTGTTACTTACTGTGGTGTGGTCAATGCCCGATGATCCGTTGATGAGTTTCATGGTGCTCGCTCAATTCGCGTTGCGCGGCAGCGCGCCGCCCCGGCGAGGCAAGCACCTCGGCCACTGCCATGTTCGTTCAAGGTGCTTGTGGCCGGAAGGGCCGTTCGACCCGCGCACAGTCGCTAGAGGACCTGTCTCGGCCCTTCAATCTCCAGGCTGGCGCTGGCGTTGCCGATTGCTCTGAACTTCGCGCCGCTTCGCTGTTTGTGCCGACGAAATTGATGAACATCGACATTCCCTCGACAGTGAGAGTCGCCGCGTGTTCAAGTTCCGAAATCCCAGCCAGTCCCGCGGTGATACTGCGACAGCACGTTCTTGGCGATGAGGATTCTGTGGACTTCGTCTGGGCCGTCTGCGATACGCAGCGTGCGCGCGCCTTGGTACATGGCAGAGAGCGGCAAATCTCCCGAAACGCCGGCGGCGCCCCATACCTGGATCGCGCGATCGACCACCCGCTCGTACGCCGCTGGTACAAACACCTTGATCGCTGAAATGTCAGTACGAGGGTCTGCGTTCGCTGCCATCTTTTCGGCGCAGTGAATTGTCATGAGACGCGCCGCTTGTATGTCCATGTAGGAATCCGCGATGAATCCCTGGATGAATTGTTTCGTTTCGAGCAAACCGCCGTGGACTTCTCTCGCCATTGCTCGTTCAACCATCATGTCGAACGCTCGCCACATCTGGCCGATTGAATTCATGCAGTGATAGATGCGACCGGCTCCGAGTCGGTCCTGGGCAGCTAGGTGGCCGCTGCCTCGGCTGCCGAGTTGATTGTCGATCGGTACCCGAACGTTGTCATAGATGATTTCGCAGTGGTCACTTTCGACGCCCCAAACTGTGATTCCGCGCACGATATTCACGCCGGGAGCGCTGCTCGGCACGATGATCTGCGTCATACGGCTACTGGTTTCGCTTCCGCCTTGAGTGTCTTCGGTCCTGCACATTACGATAAAGAAATCGGCCTTGAACCCGTTCGACGTGAACCACTTGTGGCCGTTGATGACCCACTCTTCGCCGTCACGGCGCGCGGTTGTTTTGAGCGAACGCGGATCCGAACCGGGCTCATCAGGTTCGGTCATTGAGAAACCCGATTCGAGCTCGCCATTAATGAGCGGGATGAGCCATTTCTGTTTTTGCGCATCGGTCCCGTACTTGACGAGCAACGATTGATTCCCCGAGTTGGGAGCGACCACGCCGAAGAGCGACGCGGCCCCTATCGCGTAGGCAAGAACTTCATTCATATATGCAAGTTCGAGGAAATCGAGACCCGCACCGCCGTATTCAGCTGGTAGATGCGGTGCCCAGAGTCCGGTCTGTTTCACGACGGTCTTGATGTGTTCGCGCAACTTTCGTGAGGCCTCGATATCGCTTGGGGCGAGCCGGGCGTTTGCCCGTTTCGCCCACAGCAGATTTTCGTTGGGGAGGATTTCTTTGTTGACGATCTGCGCCGTCAGTGCACGCACATCGTTGATGCGTTCGGAGACGGTTGGAATCGGATGAACATTCATCAACATGGTTGCTCCAATGGTGTCAGCTGGGTTGTTTCGCGTGATCTGAAGCCTGGTCGTCCTTGCGATCGTTTGCCAGGTCAGAGCGCCTCCGCGACGAAGGTCTTTCGCCCCTAGACGCAAGCAGCAAGGATGGGGATCCTTGAGTGGTGACCTACAACCTGTCTGAGATGTTTGAGCGGGTTGCGGACACAGTGCCCGACCGGGAGGCCGTCGTCACTCCTAATGCGAGGCGCACGTATGCACAGCTTGACCACAGAGCTAACCAGCTCGCCCACGCGCTCGCCGACCTTGGCGTCGCCGCGGGCGACCACATCGGTCTGCAACTCCACAATGGCGTGGAGTATCTGGAGGCGATGCTCGCTGCCTATAAGTTGAAGGCAGTTCCGGTGAACGTGAACTATCGCTATGTCGACACGGAACTCGCCCGGCTGTACGAAGACGCTGATCTGAAAGGGTTGGTTTTTCACGCAGGACTTGCGCGCCAAATCAATGCGGCGTTGCTGCAGTGTCCGATACCTGGCCCTTTGCTTTGTGTCGATGATGGAAGTGGCGCACAAGTTCCCGGCGCGCGGGCTTACGACGCCGCGCTTGCTTTGGGATCTTCGGTTCGTGATTTTGTTGGGCGCAGCGGCGACGATCGCTACATCGCGTACACCGGCGGTACGACCGGTTTACCGAGGGGCGTCGTGTGGCGCCACGAAGATATCTTCTTCGCCGCCACGGGGGGCGGAGATCCGACTACCGCTTTGGGGCCAATTTCTCAACCAGAACAAATCGTTGATCGGATAACGCCAGTTGGTGTCGTCATGTTGCTCGCGCCACCGTTGATGCACGTCAGCGCGCAATGGGGAGCATTGTCGATCTTGTTCGGCGGAGGAACTGTGGTGCTCACGTCGCCCGGAAGCCTAGATGGCGATGAAGTGTGGTCGTTGGTTGCTCGCGAGCACGCGAACATTTTGACAGTCGTTGGTGATGCGATGGCACGACCGATACTCGACGCATTCGCGCAGGAACCGTCGCGCTACGACGCATCATCAATGTTCGTGTTCGCGTCAGGGGGCGCGACGTTGTCGAGAGCCACGAAGAATCAGATCGCAACCTTGCTTCCCAACGTCATCATTGTCGATGGTCTCGGCTCAACCGAGACCGGAGTGAGCGGATCCCGCGCTCGGATGCCTGGATCAGAGGTCACTGACGGTGCTCGGTTCACGCTCGACGATCGCAGCGCCGTATTGGATGCCGCGTTCCGTCCGGTCTTGCCGGGTTCCGGCGCGGTCGGTCAGTTGGCAAGGCGGGGTCGCGTGCCGCTGGGCTACTACAACGACCCAGAAAAGACTGCGGACACGTTTGTGGAGGTTGAAGGTCAACGTTGGGCACTGACCGGAGACGCGGCAACCGTCGAGTCGGACGGCACGGTCGTTCTCCTCGGGCGCGGTTCGATGAGTATCAATACCGGCGGAGAAAAGGTGTACCCCGAAGAAGTTGAAGCAGTCGTTAGGAATCATCCGAGTATTTACGACGCAGTTGTCGTGGGCCTGCCTCATGACCGGTGGGGGCAACAGGTCACGGCAGTGGTTGCGTTGAGGTCTGGTTCGACCGTTGATCTTGAAGAACTCCGCGAGCACTGTCGAAATTCTCTGGCAGGTTACAAACTGCCGCGCGGTCTTTGTGTCGTCGATTCCTTGGTGCGCAGCCCCAATGGCAAAGCGGACTATCGATGGGCGCTGCAAACCGCATTGGAGTGCGTCGGCGCGGGTGTATAGCTGTGCGTCGGCTCTCGGGTTCAGACAGCATGTTCATTTTCTCGGAGAATCGCAATCGTCACCAACACACGCTCAAGATTGCTGTGATTGACCCGTGTGGTGCTGACGTTCTGGTGACATACGACTCGCTTCGTGATCAGATTCGCGAAGCATTGCCGTTACTCGAGCCATTTCGTTGGCGACTCGTGCGGGTGCCCTTTGATCTCGGCCATCCGTTTTGGGTCAACGCGCCATTGCTTGATCTCGACTATCACATACAGCGGGTTGCCGTTTCCGCACCGGGAGGACCGCGCGAACTTGCAGAAGTTATTTCGGAGATCGCCAGCGTAGGGCTTGAACGCGATCGGCCGCTCTGGCAAGTCTGGTTTGTCGACGGGATCGCAGACGGACACGTTGCGTACGTGACGAAGGTCCATCATTCTCTTGCCGACGGTATGGCGAGTGAACGCTTACTTGCAGACGCATTTGGCGAACGTCCTGAGGACACGCCGATGGGGTCGACCGAGCCACTCGAAACAGAACGTATACCGGGTAGGTGGCATCTCGTTTGGATTGGACTTATCGATGTCGCGAAGATGGTCGCGGCTTTGCCTGCACTGCTTGTACGAACCGCGCGCGCGTTGAAACGAAGCCGTCGACATATGCGACGTCAAAACGAGGTGCCGGTGAAGCCATTCGCTGGCCCACATACGCGATTCGATGACGCACTCACGCCGAATCGGTGGCTTGCCTACGAAACGTTTGATCTCGCGGCGATCAAGTTCGTAGCCAAAACGTTCGGCGCGGGCGTGAACGACGTCGTTGTGGCGATGGCCGCAGGCGCCTTGCGCAACTACCTGATGGCACGTGGCGAACTCCCGGAGAAATCGCTCACCGCGGCCATCCCAGTATCAGTGCGGGCCCCCGACGAAGAACGGGCGTGGGGCAATCACACGACAACTTGGTATGTCACGCTTGCGACTTCCGTGCAAAATCCAACGGAGCGCTTCCAGACGATCATGCGCAGTACAAACGCTGCCCGCCGGGAGATGGAAGCGAGCGATGCCCAGTTGCAGTCTGCATGGGCGGAGTATTGGCGCCTGTTTCGGCTCGTCACGTTCGGTGTTCCGAAAATTGCCCGCCCCTTCATTCGCCGACCGAGCTACAACGCGATCGTATCAAGTGTCCCCGGGCCGAAGGTTCCCTTGTATCGTCACGGCGCACGGCTGGTACACATGATCTCAATGGGTCCGTTGGTAGAAGGGATCGGCATCAACTTCACCGGTTGGAGTTACGCCGGGGAGATGACGATCGCAGTGATGGCATGCCGCGAACGCGCCCCCGATATCTGGGATCTCTCGACAGCGTTGCAGTTGAGCCTGAAAGAACTCACCGACGCGGCGGAAGTCCTGCAGCGGGAATCGCCGAAGCACGCATGATCTCTTGTTGCAGTTCGACGTGGCTTGCGATCCCGAACGCGTCCTCGACAGTGGTCGGGTCTCCGAGCTCGATTTCCGCCATGAGTTCCGCGAGTTGCGTCGGAATCGCATCCGCGATGAGCCATGGGTCCTCAACCAGATCGGGGTCGGCATGTATTCCGAAATCGACCCGATCTTGGAACGTGAACAGCGTGACATTGATGCCCATCTGGTCGAGCAATACGCTCGCCGAGAAAATGCCAGTCAGTCGAGCGCCCCCAAGATATAACGGCACCGGCGGACCAGGGACGTTTGAGATGATCGTGTTCATCATGCCGGGCACGTACGACAAGACGTGTGTTTGATAGGCCAATCGTAACAGTCCGCTGAGCACGAAAGGCGGAGCGGTGTCGGCGATTGATCCGATCGGGTGCTGACGAAACACGCGGTTGACTTCTTTGGCCGCTGCCGTGTGACGCAGGATCGCGCGTACTCGTTCCGACGGGTCATCAATGTCGGTTGCGATCGGTACCGTCGTGTATGACAACTGGTTGTCGAGCGATGTGTCGCCTTTGGCTCGGATGGAAATTGGAATGCCAGCCGTGAGTGACGTTGACGGCAACTCGTCACGATCAACAAGGTACGCACGAAGGGCTCCCGAGATCAAGGCGAGCGCAATATCGTTGACCTTTGCTTCGAAATGGGAGGCCACAGTTTTAGTGTCGCGGAGCGAAACGCTGCTGAACGCAATTTCGCGACGCGGGCCGATTGGTGCGTTGAATGACGTCTTCGGTGCTTGCAGAATAGCTCCCATATCGGGTTTTGGCCGTGAGGATGCCACGTATCTGCCAAGATCGATACCGCGGAGCGCAAGGCTTCCGAAGTAGCGAGCGACTCGCAGCGGCGTTGTTGCAATCGGGATCAGGCTGTCGACAACAAGTCTTGCGTTGCTCGGCTCGGGTTCGACCTCATGAGGTGCAAGCCATTCGTTGGGCCCCGCTACCAAGGGTGGAAACGGTTCGAGGTCGAGCAACAACGCCGCGAGTGAACCTCCCGCTGCGCCGTCGAGGAGACAATGATGAAATTTCATCAAGATGCCAATGCGACCGTTGACGATTCCGTCGAGATACCACATTTCCCAGAGTGGCTTGCTTCGGTCGAGTTGAGTGCCAAGGATCGGCGATACCGACGAGGCGACTTCGCGTGGGCCGCCTGGCGACGGCACCGTCGTGCGCCAGATGTGATTTGCTATATCGAAGTCGGGGTCGTCGATCCATACCGCACGGTCGAGGTCGAGTGGAACAGACTTGAGCCTCCAAGTGAGTTTCTCAATGAGCGGCAGACGCTCGCTCACCGTGCGAACCAATGTGTCGAATCCAAACTCTGGAGCTTCGCTGGGGTCCACGATCGTGAGCCCGCCGACGTGTTGATGCCACGACGGCGTTTCGCCCGCAAGAAATAGCGAGTCGGTGCCCGCAAGTCGTCGCATCGTTGCCTCCCATTGTGAGATCTGCAGTCAATTCTTGCAACCTTGACTGAGGCGCGACGAGGGTCAAAGGTCCCTAACTCGCGTTCGCTGGTGTCGGTGTGCCCCACGCGAATGGAGATGGTCAACGCACAACGGGACTTCTGGCCCTATTCCCGCTGACATAGCAGGCACAGCATCGATGAATGAACGGTTTCGTCGATGTGACACGTCGAGTATGGACGATCGGGTCCGATCTTTCTGATGCCGCGAATCGAACCGTGGGCTTTGCCCGGCGATTGAGCCGCGAGCCAAATGCCGAGACAATCGCGCAACGCGCGGGCTTGACCGCTGCTGCGTTGACCGATGAACTGCTGTTGGCGACATTTCGGCAGCTGCGAGCACCAACGAGTGATGATGGTTTCGCCGAGAGCCTTGCTGAATCCGCGAGTCTCGTTGAATACCTCGAGGCAAACGGGGTATTTGCTGGCCCTGAGATGTTTCATCGGGCTCCGCCGCCAGCCGTGATGGAGGCCAAGATGCGTCGGGTCGGCCGAACGCGATTCGGACACGCTATTTATCCGAGCCTGTACTGCCCCGAACCGGATACTCCTGGCGCGCTTCGTTTCGCGGCGCAAACTGACAACCATCTGGTGCATGCTTGGATGTTGCGACAGGCCGAGCGGGCGCCGTGGGTTGTGTGCCTTCATGGAGCTGGCATGGGTGACCCACTCGCCGACTTGTTCGCGTTTCGAGCAGTGCACCTTCACAGATGCGGTTTCAATGTCGCGATTCCTGTATTGCCCCACCACGGTCCGCGTGGCGCTGGTCGATTCGAAGTTGCGTTTCCGTCTGAGGATGGTGCAGTGAATCTTCACGGTGCGGCGCAAGCGATTGCCGACGTGCGTGCGATGTTGGCGTATATCGGCGAGCGCGATGAGCCTGCCGTGTTGTATGGGATTTCACTCGGTGCGTATATAGCGAGCGCTGTGGCCGCGCTGGAACCAACCCTCGCTGGCGTCATCGTTGGTGTCCCTGTAGTCGATATTGCAGATCTGATGCGCACTCACGCTCCCTCAAGGTTCATCAACCACCCCCTGTTCGAAGAGTTTTGTGCGGTTTCCCAAAAGCTCGATCAAGTGACTTCAGCACTCGGTCTGCCCGTTCCTGATGCGAATTTGAAGGTTCGTTCTATTTGGGCTGGCACGGCCGATCGATTGGTTCGACCAACGCAAGTACGCCGACTCAGTACGCACTGGGGTGAACCTGAGGTGTGCTGGTACGCGGGAGGACACATGGGGTTCCTTGCAGCGCGTTCGGTGCATCGCCACGTTGCACAATCGCTTGTAGACGCTGGCATTGCTGAGCACCGAGAAGGCCGACTGGTCGCTTTGGCGTGAAGATACAAAGAATGCCTCTTTGACAATAAGTAAGGGTCCAATGGCCCTAATGCTGGCATTGATGTTGTCGTACTTTTTTACTATCCGGCTTGTAAATGTCGGCACAGTGAGGAGGCCGCGATGAAGGTGGATCCGGGTACTTACGAATCGCTGCCTGACGTCACACCATTGGGTTCAGCGCTCGACTGGAAATGGCTGCGGGGCGCAAAGAGCGAATGGGGAGTGCATCCCAAGCCCAGCCCTCGAGGCCTCACGATGCTCGACATCGCGGTCGGGGAGTATGGCGAAGTTCCAGAACATCCGACCCATCGGTCGATGGCGCCGCGTGGTGCTGATATCGATCCTGACACTGTCGACATGGGTTACATCCTCAACCGAAAGACCGATGTTTGGGCCGACAACGTTCGTGAGCTATATGAAGAAGCCGTTGCTCGGCAATGGTCCGCAACGCGCGACATTCCGTGGGGTGAGCTTCAGGAGCTCCCCGACGATATTGAACACGCGATGTGTCAGCTCTGCACGTTGCTCACCGAAGTTGAAATGATTGCTGCCGATTTACCCGCCAAATGGATGTGGCGAATGAACCACGACTTCATCGAAGCGAAGATGTTTCTCTGCACGCAGATTATGGATGAGGCACGCCACGCGGAGGTATTTCGCAAGCGGGCCCTTTCCAACGGAGGCGGGTTGCTGGTGAGCCGAAGCAGTCCCACCAGCCTGCTGCGCACGATCATGGAAGCGAAGACGTACACGCAAGCAAGCGCGCTGTTGCATCTGCTCGGCGAAGGTTTCATCCTCGATATTTTCCGAATGGGCGAAATGATTTCTCCAACCGACGTGGAGAAACGGATGTTTCGGATGGCCATGCAAGACGAAGCCCGCCACGTTGCGTACGGAACGATGCATCTGCGGTATGCGGTGCAGCAAGATCCGGATGTTGCGGAGGAAATTCATGAAGCGCTTGATCACGGCGAGCAGGTCTTGATGGACTTCGGTGCTTCGCCAGATGTAGCGACGGCACTCGCCGTGCTGCTTGGTGGTGGCGTCGAATACATTGAGGAAAAGGGATTCCCACTCGCTTTTGAGATGAATAGGAAACAATTCACGTCGTACCTTGCTCGCTGCGAACGAGCGGGCGTATCCCGGCTTGAACGAACAACGGTTCCCCTGGATTTCTTGGGTATTGACCCCGACGACATCCGTCGTGCTGGTGGCGTGAGCCTGGGTGCAAACGCGAGTGCGTCATGAGCCCGTACAGCCTCGAGGTGGCACACGCCAATGCAGCAGCTATCGACACCGTCGCGTTCTTTGCGGCGCTCGCCGACGAGATGAACGCAAACCCGGATCGGTTTTCAGTGCTAGGTGAGGCCGAGATGGATGCCGTCCTGGTAATGCAATCAGATGATCATGACTTCTGCATCAATCTCCGCTTTGAAGGTATGCGGTGCGATGAAGTCGTCGAGGTACTCGCCGACGTGGTTCACCTTGCAGACTTCTGCCTTGAGGGCTCTCTGTCGGCGTGGCGTGCGATGTTCTCCGACATCGTCGAAAACGGCAGGGCAACCGGTATGCAAACTATCAATGCACTCACGTTGCTTGGCGAGGAAATCAAGCTCGTTGGCTCCGACCCGATGGGTATTGACAAATTCTCACGATTCAACCAAACGCTGCAGGAATTTCTTGACGGTGCTGTCGTCGCGTTTGCGTCGACAATGAAACCATGAGGTGATCTAAATGACTGCACCAATTTGTCCAAACTGCAACGAGCCGATCACCAGGGCTCTTGACGCTCCCTACGGATGGTGGGAGTGGGATGGAGCGCGGTACACGATGCACACCGCGGCGAAAGGAACTGTCGACGTGGCTCCATGGGTGCACTATGACTGCATGGGAGAGCTGCGAGAGTTCCACCCTCAGGATCACGGCTACGCGCCTGCCCGCCCTATCCGACCAGTGAGCACGGTCTCGTAGCTCGTCCTCGTGTCAAGTTTCGGTGAGCGACCATGAGCTTTCGAGTTCTTGAAGATGCGTGCATCGGTTGTGGTGCTTGCGACTACTCCTGCCACACGAATGCACTGACAAAAACAGATTCATTCCTGGGTTTGTTCGTTATTGATCCCTACACCTGTGACGACTGTGAAAAGTGCGTACCGTTGTGCCCGGAGGGTGCAATTGTTCCCGATCCACAATGGCCAGTATGCCAGGGGCGCGGCTGCCCATTGACAAGCAACCGACTTGCTGAAGTTGACTGTGCGATTTGGCAACAAGTCTGTGACGTTTGTGGCACGACGTTGTGGCGTTCACATGACCATGACTCCGGGTGGAGCTGCCCGAAATGTGGCTGGGGAATGAAGGTTCTTTGTCCGAAAACGCGGCACCTCGGTGACTCCGTGCGCGCTAGAGGCACTATCGGCGGATTGGAGAAAGCATGAGCCATCTTTCCGAGAGCAACATTCGTGAGGCTGTGACTGCCCGACGAGCAGTCGCAGCGCCGCCCGGCTTGCATGATGCGGAAGTGATCAAGCTTCTTTCGCGCCACATGGAGGGCGAAGCGCAGTTGCTGGCCGAGTATGCGGCCGTGAGTGGTGAGTACCCCAATGAATTCATCCGCTACATCGCATCGATGATTCTTGATGATGAACGGCGTCACCACAAGATCATTCAGGGGATGATTAACCACCTCGAGTCGGGCGTCGATGTCGATGATGGACAGCATCGCATTCCCTTTGTGACCAAAGTGCACGATCAACGTGAACTAAAGGACCGCGTTCGAACGTTGCAGCGCTTCGAACGACGTGATGCCTTTGCACTATGGCGCCTACGTCGCAAGCTGGGAAAACTCGGCGACTCCACGCTGCTCGGTCCTCTTGTCGATTCGCTTTCACAAGATACGCGAAAGCATCGGCGATTGTTGCGCTCGATACGCAAACTTGCGAAGAGCTGATTTGCCATAGTCCGAGCGTTCGGTCGAGCCGGTCGGCAATCGCAACCTGAGTAGTCCTTGCACCCGCGCCTGAGATGTTCGATCGTTCCGGTCCGTTCAAGGGCGATTGAACGCAGGGCTTTGGTTATCTCGGAGCCGACTTGGTGGTGTTGCAAGTTGTTCGACTGTGGGGCCATGGTGAGCCGCGATTTGGACAGCGACGGATGGGGATTACAGCGAACGCTCAACTCGCAGCGCTACTCGCAGCGCCCCGATCCATGACGGTCCACCCAACATCGCTGCGGTAATGCTGGCAAGGTCAATACGTCCCACCGGCTGGTTGTCGTTGTCAATGATGACCACGCTGTGACGTCCCGTTGTCAGCAGAACTGCTGCGATATCGGGAACGTGAGCATCCGGCCGCACAAACCCCGGTTTCGGGCGGACGATGTCAGCCAGCTTCGTGTCGCAGGTTGCCCCGAGCGCGATTGCTCGTACTACATCATGTTCGGTGAACTCAGAAAGCGGTTGGGTGTCGACGACCAAGGTACCCGCGCCCGTCGTGGCCAGAATTCGAGCGGCGTCTTGCAGCGTGATTTCGGGAGCTACTCGGTCAACGTGCGCGACATCAAGATCTCGAATCAGCATGTGTGGAGATTCCATGTTGCAATTGTGCAGCGCACAAGTTCGCGCCAGTAGGGCATTTCGTACGTGAAACCTCGGGACTTCGTAGGTCTGCCCACATCAAGCTAAGGCCATTGGCCCCTAGTTAGTGCGTCACCGCAAGCGCATGCTGTGTGTATGGAAGCGTCCCGAATCGGTGGCCTAGTTCCGTTGGAGCGCAGTGAGTGCCTGCGCCTCCTGGCGGAGCATCACCTCGGTCGGCTTGCCTTTGTCGTCGACGATCAGCCGCTTGTCTTTCCGTTGAACTATTCGATGTCGGGTTCCGACGTTGTGTTCCGTTCCGACGATGGTCTCAAGATGTCGCAAGCCGTCAATCAACGGGTTGCGTTCCAAATAGATGGTTCTAATGCACTGTTCCATGACGGCTGGAGCGTGTTGCTGCTCGGCACGATGCATGAGGAAACTGATTCAGTGCTCATTCATGAATTGGAATCTCTGCCATTGGGCACGTGGGTGCCTGGCCCAAAACCACACTGGGTTCGGATTCGGTCGACTGCAATTACCGGACGGAAGATTTCGCATTCGAACTCGTCAATCCGATGAACGACCAGGTCTGAAACCTCACTCATCGCATAACTAAGGAGATTTTCAATGTCAAATACGTATGAAGACAAATTGAGTCACGTCGGGGCGAAGCTGGACCACGCCCGCGTTGAAGGCAAGAGTCGCCTCGACCATCTTGTTGACCGGGTCGAACACTCGTTGGAAACGCTGCGCAGCGAGCTCGACGACCTCAAAGTCCAAGCTGCTCTCGGCAAACTCGAAGCTCGCGATGCGACCGCGGGTGTTGTTGAGACGCTCCGCAATCGCTCGCTGGACGCACGTGCTGCCCTGGTGGAGTTGCGCTCTGAATTGGTCGAGGCCCGTGACGGTGTCTCAATGGGCGCACAAGTTGCACTTGAGGATCTTGAAGCTGGCGTCGATTCAGCCAGACATGCCTTCGATTGATCACTAGTTTGGGCGAGTGAATGACGACACGGCGGCGCGGCGAACTTCCGTAGCGAACGTTCGTCGTGACGCCTTCGTGTTAGCTGCTGCCGTCGGGGTAGTGGGTATCGCGTTTGGCGTGCTTGCCCGCACGGCGGGATTGACGGTGGGTCAAGCGTGCGTGATGTCGCTGTGCGTCTTCACTGGTGCTTCACAATTTGCTGCGGTCGCGGTAATCAGCGGCGGCGGTTCGGGTGTTGCCGCGCTGGGATCCGCGGTTCTGCTGGCCGTGCGCAACGCGCTCTACGGTCCACTGGTGCATCGATGGTTGCTCGCGGAGCGGCCCTCGACGCGAGTGTTGCTGGCTCAAATCGTCATTGACGAATCAGCCGGCGTTGGTGCCGCTCAACCAGATGTCGAAAGCAGTCGTCATTCATTCGTTGCTGCTGGACTTGGCGTTTACGTGGCTTGGAATCTAGGCACGCTATTGGGCGCATTGGTTGGAGATGTGGTCGGCAGCGTAGAAGCGTGGGGTCTGGACGCGGCGTTTCCCAGCGTGTTCATCGCGCTCCTCGCTCCGCACCTGCACAGTCAACCAGCCCGATTGACTACTGCGATTGCTGCCGTAGTGACGGCGTCGACGATTCCATTTGTTCCCATTGGTGTGCCGATCCTTGTGGCCGCCCTGAGCGTTGTTCCTGGGGCTGTATTCACATCGCGACGCGCGAGGTCATGGTGAGTTGGTGGATCATTATTGTGATGGCCGGTGCTGCCTACGGATTCAAACTTTTTGGTTTGGAAGTACTGAGTCGAGTTGCGCTGAAGAGTCCGTTCGATTCGGTCGCGCAGCTCCTACCGGTCGCATTGTTTGCGAGCATCATCGTGCAACAGAGCTTTGGAAGCGCGGGATCTGAGGTGATGGGTACTCGAGTGGCTGGTATCGCTGCAGGCGCGGTCGCAGTCTGGCGCAAGGCACCTTTGCTCGTGGTGATTGCTCTCGCGGCGGCAACCTCGGCGTCGCTGCGCCGTCTGGTGTAAGCGAAGAGCTAGGCCGGGACGAAGATGTGGCCATTGAATCGTCGACCGAAGCGCCGCTGGTTGAAGTAATAGCAGCGGCGCCTAGGGCCTATTGGCTCGTCATGGTTGGTAGAAGCACGGGCTTGTGGCACCTTTCGGCACGCCTTCGTAGGGCTCGTTGATTTCGGCGACCGTCGGGCCATGCACTGCGGCAAGTGGAGCCAGTTTTTCCAGGTCGAATCCATAGAGTTCCGCCGCGTTGACCGCGAAAATTTGGTGAAGCTCCGCGGGGTTAACGCCTGCGAAGGCCCTACGCAAACTCTCTTTTGAAAATGGCGTGGCGCCTTCGTGATGTGGATAGTCGCTGCCCCACATGAATTTGTGGTTGCCGATTTTGAGTCGCGATTTTCCGTCGCTCGGGCTTGGGAAACTCGCACCGACCCAACAGTTGCGTTCGAAGTATGCGCTTGGAGCCATCGGCAGTGTTGACGCAGGGTCGAAGCCAACCTCGCCGGTGCGGCCCATTTGCATTGCCATATGTAGGCCGTCGAGCTGTCGTAGCTGCGTGGGGATCCATGAGGCGCCTGATTCGGTCATCACAAACTTGAGCCTTGGGAATCGTTCGAAGATCCCACCCATGATCATGAACCACAGCGGCCGGTGTGCGAAGTATGGCGTTTCGATCACCCACAGCGCTTGCGCAAAAGGGTAGGTGCCATAGTCGGGGAGGCCCGTGCCCGCGTGGCTGTGCACTGGCATATCGAGTTCTTCGCACGCACGCCATATTGGGTCGTAACACGGGTCGTAGATCGGCGGGGTGGCGCTGTAGTCGGGAGGCAAATTGGGAATCAGTACGCCAGCGCGCAGACCGTGTTCCTTGGCCCACTGGATTTCTGCGACGGCATCGTCGATGTCGTTTAAGAACAGTTGCGCCATCCCTGCACGTCGATCGGGCGCGAGCGCGCAGAAGTCTGCGAGCCAGCGATTGTGGGCGCGAATGCCGGCCCAACGCAGTTCGTATTCGTCCGCGGTGGGTGGGCGGGCGATCACGATTCCGGTGGGGAAAAACGGTGGGACTGTATTGGGAAAGATCACTTCGGCTACTTGGCCATCGGCTTCGAGATCAGACCAACGACGACCATCGTCCCAATTGCGGGTGCGACTATCGCCTTGGAGATCACGAAACGGATTCTTGTAACCACCTCGCCATGCGTCATATTCGTCGCGATATTTCGGGTCGAGGTATTCGCGGTATTGCGCCGAGGAACCGCCGCCATGGCAATCAGCTGAGATGATGGTGTAGCGGTCGTCGGGTGCGCTCGGTGCAGAAACGGCCATGGGGGAGTCCTTTGCGTTGGTGTCACGCTGTCTGACACGCGTGTCAGCAGGTTAGCGAAGCGGTCGCCTGCGTTCCCTTGCCACCGGGTCGCCACCTTCACAAATGGCCACCGATCTACAAGCGCAGGGCTTTCGTCGCGGTAGCACCGAGGAGCTCGACCGATTCTGGATTCCAACCGTTGGCAGGCAGCGAACAGGTGATGCCGTCGACCCCGAGTGCCATTGTTGCTTCGATTTGTTCTCCAACCTCATCGGGGTTGCCCCACACCACCATCGCAAGGATCATGTCGCGGGTCGCATCGTCCATGTTTGTCAGGTCAAGACCGCGCTCGCCGAGAAAGTCGGCCATTGCCGAGTACGCGGCGTCGTGTGTTTCGGCAACGCACACGTTGAGTGCCTTGGAAACGGTGATCTGCTCACGGTCGCGTCCGAGCCGTTCGCAGTGCGCCGCAAGCGCGTCGAGCTTCCGAGGGATTTCGTCTGCCGATGCGGTGAGATTTGATTCGTCGGCGTACTGCGCAACCAGTCGCAGCGTCTTCTTCTCGCCACTGCCGCCAATCATGATCGGGATCTTTGAAATTGGGCTCGGCTGATTGATCGCGTCCGTCACTTGATAATGCTTCCCGGCAAATGTTGGGCGTTCGTCGCGCAACATGGGCAGAATGATTTGTAGAGCCTCTTCGAGTTTTTCGAAGCGCTGGGTGAAGGTTTCGAATTCAAAGCCGAGCGAATCGTGTTCGAGCTCGAACCAACCCGCTCCGATGCCCAGCTGCGCTCGACCGCTCGAAATGATGTCGACTGTGGTGATGATCTTGGCGAGCATCGCGGGGTTGCGATAGGTATTGCCGGTGACGAGCGCGCTGAGGCGAACATTCGTTGTGGTCGTGGCGAGCGCACCAAGGACGGTGTAGCACTCCAGCATGTAATCCGAAGGCTGGCCGAGCATTGGCAACTGATAGAAGTGGTCCATCACCATTACGGTGTCGAACCCGCTGCGATCCGCAGCTTTGGCTTGCTCCACGACGCATGCGAACAGA
>SXHN01000117.1 GCA_005773635.1 Actinomycetota bacterium | reverse complement strand
CTTCGGTGACGGAGGGATCGCGGCGTTGAGTCGTCGATTGATGTCGTCGATCGCGAGATTGTCAGGGCACCCTGCTGCCTTTGATGATTCCCATTGTTTGCTCCAGCGTCGTACTTGCCGTTCAAGGAAACCTTCTGGACGACCGAATTCGGCGAGCCCGACAGCTTGGTAGTCAACCTGATGCAACGCCGCGAGCACATCGACGAGCGCTTCTGAGCACCGACGGGCATCCGGTTTGGTCAACGTCTCAAGATCGGCGCTACTGCGCAAAATACGACCTTGGACTCGTTCCATGACGTAGAACGGCGCGCCGTTGACGTCGTTGTCATCGCAGAATGCCAGCGCTCTTGGCACCGGCACCTCGGTGTTTTGGAGCCCGTTGATGACCTTAAATTCGCGCCCCATGTCGTGCGCGGTGGGGAGCACGTGGCCGAGCGGCGGTCGCCTGAGCACGTACTCGTTGTCGCCGTCACGCAAACCGAACGTGAGATTCGAACGTCCGCCCGAAATTAATTCAGCTTCAAGCGGTCCACCGCTTGCCCCTTCTACATGGTGCGCGAAGAAGCGTTGCAGTTTCGCAAGGTCGAGGCCATCGAGGTCTGAAGTTTCGGTCACCCATGCAGGCTAGTGAATGGACTCCAGGAGTATCCCTCGGAATGGGACAAACCGGGGAGGTCGTGCGGTGCGAAGTGGCGAAGCGCAGGACTATGCGGTGCGTGCTACGCCGCGGCCATCACGTGGGGTGACGGGTTCGCCGTTACCTCGTGGGTAGCGGGCGACGCGGCCAACAGGCATGTCAACGCGGTAGCCCGCGGCTGCGCGTTCTTCTTCGGATTCGGCGCCCCAGAATCCGTATTCACGGTTCTCGCGTGCCCACTTGCGGCAGTCGGGCATCACCTCGCAGGTCGTGCAGATCGAACGGGCTTGCGATTCGCGCACTGCGCGCGCTTCGGGTCGTTCGCCAGGGGGAGCGAAGAACAGTTTGTTCTGGCCCGCGCATGCTGCGTCGGTGGTCCATTCGAGTACTCCGCTGAAGATGAGTGCGGCCGTGCTAGTTGCGGTATCTACTGCCATGATGGGTTGTCCTTTCCGGACCTTCTTCGTCGATCGGGTGGTTCAGCGCCATCGCGTGCATCTGGAGTTCGAAATCTCCTAGCACTTCGATTTGCGTTTGCCCTACTAGTGAAGCCGTTCACAACCCTATCTGTCCAACAGTTCAAAGCGATAGCATCCATCACTATGACCGATTGTGCACTCTAGGTGTGAATTCGGGATTTGCGTGCCACGCGGAGAGGTTATCGGAGGAGTCAAATATGGAACTACGGCATTTTGATGCGCTATTAGCGATCGATCGATTCCGCAGCTTTACGGCTGCCGCCGATTCGTTGCACACGGTGCAGTCGAACGTCTCCGACATGGTTCGTCAGCTGGAGTCGGAACTGGATGTCGTCTTACTGGTTCGCGGCCGGCGCGGAGCGCAAGCGACGGAGTTCGGGCGGGTGGTATTAGAACGCGCGCGACGCATACGCAACGAAATCGAATCCATGCGCGAGGACATCGCCATGATTCAAGGCCTCGAAGTGGGTCACGCAAGCATTGGAGTGGTCGGCACCGTGTCGCGGTGGCTCGCGCCTGCCGTCGTGGCGCAGCTTCAGGAACGCGCTGCGGGCGTGCATATTCGCGTCCATGAAGGCGCGTCTGAGCGGCTGGCGCTCGAGGTCGCGGATCAGACGCTGGCGCAGGCGATCGTGACCGAACCGTTGAACGACCCGCGGCTTCACGTAGAGCACTTGTTGGATGAAGACCTTGTAGTGATGGCGCGTACTGATGTAGCTCTTGGTGCCGGACCGGTTGAATTGGCGGAGCTCAGCCATCTACGCATGATTCTGCCTCCAACCGGTAATCCGCTGCGCGCTGAGATCGACCTTGCAGCCATGAACGCGCAGGTTGCGATTTCTGTTGAAGTTGAAGTTGAAGGTGTGCGGTTGATCGCCGATCTTGTTGCCTCGGGGGCTGGCATCACAATTATTCCTGAAACCGCTGTCCCTGCCGATGCCTCCGCATTGGGTTTGCAGAGCGTCGCGATTGCAGACATGCCACCACGGCGCTTAGCGTTGGTAACCGCGCGGGGAGGATACTTGTCGCTCGCCGATCAACTTGTGCACGATGTTGTCATCGAACTTGTCCGGTCGTCGCGTGCCGTGGAGGACTCATGAAGCCGCGGTATTGATCGGTACACGACCAGCACGCGTCGTGCGGTGCGCCACGATATAGCCAACAAACAAAATGGCGAATCCACCGATTGCATCAAGGAAGTAGTGATTTGCGGTGAGGACGATCACCGTCACGGTTGTAATCGGATACATGACGGAAAGCACTTTTGCCCAAGGTTGCTGAAGGCGAGGAGTCAGCGCGCATGCGCACCACAGGGCCCAGGCGCAGTGCACGCTCGGCATGGCTGCGAACTGGTTCGACAGCTTGCTAATCGCTCCTGAATTAAACGACCAAAATGTCGGATATTCTGCGAGGGTATCGATGTAGCCGTAGCTGGCAGGGAGCAGCCGTGGGGGCATGAGTTGGTAGGTCCAGAAGCCAATTAATGCCAGGCTCGTGGCGAGTGCGAGCGTGTTGCGCCATCTTGCGTAATGATCCGGCGCTTTTCGAAAGAGAAATACTGCGACGCCGATCGTGACCACAAAGTGAAGTGAGCCGTAGAAGTAGTTGCACGCGATGATGAGTGCCCGCACCGACCGCGCACTTTGATGCATCGATTGTTCGTAGTAAATGTGCAGCGCTTTTTCGAAGGAAATGATCTGTTTCGCGTTGGCAAATGCTCTCGACGGATTGGCATTCGTAGCGTTACGAATCGTTGAGTACACCAAGTAGAACGCGAGGACGCATGCGATTTCGACCCACCAGTACAACGAGTGTCCGGTAGAAAGCCGGCGCGCGAATCGCCAGGAGCGATGTGGTGCCGCGACGCGCGCTGTCTGATTCGAATCTGTAGTCAGGTTCATTCGGGTGTTATCGCAGTCGCATCGTCGGTCGCGGCGGCTGGCTGTTTGCGACTAGCGACTACTGCAGGCACGCCCGCGACGCTGACGAGCAGCAGTGACGCGCCCCACAACAATCCGAGCGCAACGGCTTGCCCGTTGGTGACTCCGAGCGGGCCGAGTAGCCGGATGAGCATGCCTTCGCGAACGCCGAAGCCGTTCATTGAAATGGGGACGACTTGTACCATTGCGACTGCGGGGACGAACGCAATGACAGCGGCGATCGGTGAAGGGAGTCGTATCGCGGCGGCGATGAGCGCGACCGATGCGACCACCGAAGCTTGATAACACAACGCAGCGACGAGTACGGCGAAGGCTTGTCGCGGGGAGCGTCGGAGTTTGTCGACTCCGATATGGACCGCACCAACGAAACGTACCCAACCCTCGCGCTCGGCGAATCTTCCGGCGGCTTTGGGGTGCGCGGCAACAATCACGATGGCGCCGAGCAAACCTAGGGTGATCCCCGAAATGAGGATTGCGAGCCAAGCCTGATCTGCGCTGAGCAGGGAAGGCTGCGAAAAGAATCCCGCGATTCCTATCAGTGGTAGCGCGACGAAGCCAGTGAGCCGTTCAAGCGCAACGGATGCGAACGCCACTTCGGAGTTCGCGATGTCTTTGCTGAGGCGCGCCACCCGCACGACGTCGCCGCCAATAGTTGACGGTAAGACATTACTGACGGTGAGGCCGACGAGAGTGTGCATCGTCAGCCGTGAAAGCGGGACGTGCTCGCCATATACCTGCAGCACTCGTTGCCATCGCCAAGCCGACAGGACCACCCCGAACGCAGCCATAGCGACGCCGAGGCTGAGAAGGGTGATAGTGCGGGCTTGGTCTTCGGTCGGGATGGCGCCGTCGAGATCGGGCCGATTGTGAATCAGCGCTGCGAGCAATCCCACGCTGACGGCTATCCGCAGCCAAAATAGCGCCCGTGACTTTGCATCCGATTGAGCCATGGGGTTGCGATCGTAGTTCTCCGATTGCGGTGATCTGAGGCACACTGATGGGCGGGAGCGACGTTGACACTCCGTACGTGCCAAAATGGCTGTATGCAGACTGAGATTGCGCCCAGTGGTTCAGCATCGCGCACTATCCGCGTGCGTGCCGATGATGGCGTCTCCTTGGCCGTGACGGTGATGGGCCAGGGGCCGGGGCTGTTGTTGGTGCACGGTCACGGCGGCTGTAAAGAGGATTTCGCTGATCACGCGCCAAAGTTGGCTGAAAACTTCACGGTCGCTATGCCGGATTTGCGGGGCCACGGCGAAAGTGATCAGCCGAGCGATCCCGCTATGTACTCGTTTGAACGCATGCAGCACGACCTCATGGCGGTCGTCGACGCGTTGGGTTTTGACCGCTTCACCGTTTTGGGCCATTCGATGGGCGGCATGGTTGTGCGGCGTTTGGTGCTCGACGCTCCGCACCGCATTCATTCGCTGATCCTGATGGATACTTGCGCCGGGCCAATTGAGGGTTTCGACCCGGAATTGATGGACCTGGGCGCAAAGGTGGCGTTCGAAGACGGTAAGGATGCTTTGAAAGCACTGCTTGACATGGCGGCACCGCTTGACAACGCCGCGTATCACAGAGTGCTAGCTGAACGCGATGGGTATCAAGAATTTGTGGACCGGAAGTGGGAGTTGTTGTCTGAAGTGATGTGGGGCTCGATGATCCGTGCCATCGCGTATCAAGCGGATGATTCCGATGAGATGGCTTCGATCACCGTCCCAACGCTCGTACTCGTCGGTGAACTTGACGCTCCGTTTCGGGGTTCTGCAGTGCGAATGGCGGAAGCGATTGCTGGGTCTACGCTCGTCGTCATAGATGATGCGGGTCACTCACCACAATTTGAAAACCCGGAGCAATGGAATGCTGCGATTGACGCCTTTTTAGCAACGAACTAGCGAGCGCTTCGCGAGCGCGTAGCGTGGGTGGCATGTCAAACTACTTTCCACGATACGACCGCCCATGTTGATCGAATCGTATGTCTGCGAACGCGTTCTGAGTCGCGCATTGAGCAAAGGCGGCGATTTCGCTGAAGTATTCGTAGAAGATCGGCGGTCTTCGTCGGCCCGCTACGACGACGGTCGTGTCGAAGAACTGACTTCGGGGCGCGATCGAGGTGCCGGAATCAGAGTCATTGTCGGTGAGACCACCGGCTTTGCGCATACGTCTGATCTCAGTGACGCGGGACTTGATGCCGCTGCGCTCGCAGCTGCCACGGCGGCTCGGGGAGGGGGCGGAGGTACACGAACGGTCGCGCTCGCGGGCGATGGCGGGGTTGCCGCCAGCGGTGTCATGCCAGAAATGGTAGAGAAATCGGCCAAAATCGAATTGTTGCAGCGCGCCGATGCGCAGGCCCGTTCGGTAAGCCCAACCATTCGCAGTGTCAGTGTTTCGTATGCCGATAGTCGCCGTCGCATCCAGATTGCCAATAGCGACGGATTATTGACCGGCGACGATCGCGTTCGGACGAGGTTCATGGTGCAGTGTGTCGCGAACGGCGATACAGGAATGCAGACTGGCATGGAAGCGCCTGGACGGGGCATGGGTTTTGAATTCTTTGATGATTTCGACGTAGAAAGCGTGGCGCGTACCGCGGCACAACGCGCGGTCTCGCTATTGGCCGCTGTGCCCGCTCCAAGCGGTCAGATGGCTGTTGTGCTCAAACGTGGCGCAGGTGGTGTGTTGTTTCATGAGGCTTGTGGGCACGGGCTTGAAGCCGACCTTGTGCAGCGCGACGCGTCGGTGTTCAAGGATCGTATTGGTACACAAGTGGCCTCTCCATTGGTCACTGTGATTGATGACGGAACGTTCGCACAAGAATGGGGCACCGCGGCCATAGACGACGAAGGACAGCCTGCTCAGCGAAATGTGTTGATCGATAAGGGCATGCTGACTGACTACATGTGGGATCTTGTGCGGGCGCGAAAAAGTGGGCGAGTGTCGAGCGGGAATGGTCGCCGAGAAACGTATCGCCATTTGCCGATGGTGCGAATGACGAATACCTATCTCCCCGCTGGTGAGACCGACCCCGACGAAATCATTCGAGACACCGAATATGGCATTTACTGTGTGCAACTTGGCGGTGGACAGGTCGACACTGCTACCGGTGACTTCGTGTTTGGCGTAACTGAGGGTTACTTGATTGAAAATGGAGAAATCACGCGACCAATACGGGCAGCCCAGTTGGTCGGTAACGGCCCCCAATCGATGAATTTGGTCGATGCCGTGGGCAACGACTTTGAGACCCGGACCGGCACCTGTGGAAAGAGTGGTCAAGGCGTTCCGGTTTCATCCGGCCAGCCAACGTTACGGGTTGCTCGGATGACCGTCGGAGGGACTGCGTCGTGAGTGATGAACAGTCGTTGCTCACGTTGTGTCAGAGCATCGCTGGATCCGCCGCTGATGGTGAAGGGATCGAGGCCTACGCGACGCGAAGTCGCGAGACGGATATTGATGTGTTCGCAGGCGAAATTGAATCGCTATCGGTTGCAGGCTCGAGCGGTATCGGAATTCGAGTTATTGCCAATCAGCGTCAAGGTTTTGCGTGGGCGGGATCGCTTGACGCCGATGTTGTCGCAGATACCTTGCAAGAAGCCCGAGATAATGCTCGATACTCCGAACCTGATGAACATTACGGACTCGTCGACCTAGCGACCGCGCAACAATTTGACCGCCCTGATCTAATGCTGTGGGATTCTCGGCTTGAGGCCGTGGATCTCGAAACTAAAATCGAGTATGCGTTGGAACTCGACAAACGCGTTCGTGGAGCAGATGCGCGCATACGCAATGTTGAGTCCACGAACTATGGCGATGGTCTTGTCGAGAGCGCGCTTGCGAGTTCAATGGGGATTGCCGCGACGAATCGTCGAACCATCGCTTCGGCGAGTGCGGTTGCTATCGCTGGTGACGCTGACGACACACAGACCGGGTACGGATTCAGCGTGGGTCGCGCGTTTGAAGATCTCGATGCTGATGTGATTCTCGCAATGGCGGTCGAACGATCAACCCGTTTACTTGGAGCGCAACAACCTCCTGGGCGCCGGATCGCAGTGATCTTCGACCCGATGGTGACCGCGTCGTTCTTGGGGGTGTTGTCGAGCGCGTTCAATGGTGAGTCGATGCTCAAAGGGAGGTCGCTGTTTTTGGATCGAATCGGAGAGTCAGTTGCGGCGAACTGTGTGACGCTGACAGACGACCCCACAGATGCGCAATCGTTAGGGGCTGCGCCGTACGACGCAGAAGGTGTGGCGTGCCGATCCAACCCTCTTATCGTGAACGGTGTCCTGCAAACGTTTTTGCACAATTCCTACACGGCGCGGCGGGCGAATACCGCGACAACGGGATCTGCTGTTCGCGGTGGGTATCGGTCGACGCCGGGAGTCGGTGTGCGTTCGTTGCGACTTGTCAGCGGCGCCCTCGATCCGATCGAGCTCGTCGCGGGTTACGGCGAAGTGCTGTATGTCCAGGCGGTTCACGGGCTGCACTCAGGTACGAACGCGATTAGTGGTGATTTCTCTGTCGGCGCTGAGGGAATCATGATGCGCGACGGCGGGTATCAAGAACCGGTGCGCGAAATCACGATTGCTTCAACGTTGCCAAAGATGCTCCACGCGATCGTCGGTATCGGCAACGATGTGACCTATTTGCCCGGCGGAACTGTTGGCGTCTCGGTGTTGATGAATGAAATGACGATGAGCGGCGCGTAGTAGCTAGATCGTGTTGGTTCCGACCAACGCAATCGTGACGGCAGCCGCGACGAGGCGGTAGTACGCGAAGATGTTGAGGCTGTGATGCTGGAGGTACGTGATCATCCAGCGAACTGCCACAAGCGCAGCCACGAATGCCACGGCGAATCCGATTGTTGGGTTGACGATGCCATAGGTGTCGAACATCCCGCCTCCGTTGGAAACGAGGTCCTTCGCAGTGGCGGCTCCCAACGTTACGAGCCCAAGAAGAAAGCTGAATTCGACGGCCGCCGACAAGCTGAGACCCAACACGAGTGCTCCAAGAATGGTGACCAAACTGCGGCTCGTGCCGGGCCACAACGCCAAAATCTGCACTAGACCGATTGCGGCCGCGTCGCGGTGCGTCATTGCCTCAAGTGGACGGCCCGTGGATTGTCCGCGGGCGTGAAGCTTCGAACCAATGGCAAGAATCGCGACGCCTCCAACGATCCACGCGATTGCGACCGGTATCGGTTCGAGCAGCCTGTCTTTGATCGTTGACTCGCCGATGAGGCCCGTAATCGCGGCTGGCACGAACGCGATCACCAGTGCGACCAACGTTTTGCGGCCGGCTTCGTCTTTGCCGATTGCGCCGCGCAGGACTGAGATGACGCGTTTCCACGAGACGACGAGCACTGCGAGTATCGCACCCGCTTGAATGACCACTGTGTAGGTGTCCGCCGCTTGCCGTGTCGCTTCTTGTTCGCCGATGTTGAGCCAACGCTGGGTGACCAGTAGGTGCCCGCTTGAGCTGACTGGGAGGTACTCGGTGATGCCTTCGACGATACCGAGCATCACTGCTTTGCCCGCGGTCAGTTCGTGTCTTGCAGCATTGTTGTGTTGGTTTGCAGCCAATGCCATCGGGGCAAAAACCATGAACGCCAAACCAGTCAGCGCAGCGCACACTGCGATCCTCCCAGCACGTCGTCTCAGTCGCAGCATGCATTCTCCAAAGGCGCCAGCACGATAGACACCGTACCGAATGATTGCGCGAACGTAATTGCTGTGACGTCGCGCTCTTTAACGCGGACAATCACACCTCGTTGCGAGTAATCGGTACTGTGCCGTTGAGCGCTGCGATGTTGCGCCGTTGTTTGGTCGAACATCACAGTTGCGCCTCTGGCGATCACCCGCGAGTTTGATGCTGGCGGGTGAGGTTCCACGTCGTGGTCTTCGGTGTCTGCAAAACTCGCGATGATGTCGACGACCGCTCCCGGTGGCGGCTGCAAACCAGCGAGATCGGTGACGCGCAGCGCTCGATACCCACGTGCGACGATTGAGTTGGCATCGCGCTGAGCCAATTGGAGGTTGCCAGTTTGCAGGGGAGTGCCTTTGAGTAGGCCGACGCGAACGATCGCGCCGATTGCAGTTGCGCTCGACTGGATGACTTCGGATGGCACCTGGGATTGGTGCAGTTGCTGGATTTGCACGTCGGACGCTGTGATTACCAGCCCTACCGGGAGGTCTTGAGTGGCGATGACAACTGAAATTTGCGGTCCCAATGAGTGGGCCTGGTGTTCGATTCTTCGCAAGTTGCTCCACAACATTTGGGCTGTGGCACATGCAAGGAGCACTGCCCCGATTCGAAGCAATCGGGCGCGCAGCGAAACATTGTTCAATCTCATTGTCTTCCTCAACGACGAGGGTCGATGCCCATGTAATGATGTAACAAGTTGGGGGAAGACGTGATTAGGTGGAGGAAACCTATCAGGAGTGCGGCAGAGGGCCACGAGCGGCAGCGCACTGGCACCCCAACTCCGATGGAATACTTGGAATCAGCTTCGTCAAGAGTTCGCGCACTCGGTGCACATTGCTTTGGAAGAACGCGAACACGTCAGCTTCGGTGACGGGCGGCATGTCAACATCGTGTTCGACACCGGTGTCGTAGTCGGTGATGAGCGCAATTCCGCAGTAGCACATGCCAAGTTCGCGCGCGAGGTACGCCTCGGGGTATTGCGTCATGTTGATGGCGTGGAAGCCTTGTTCGCGATATGACCGAGATTCTGCGCGGGTCGCGAATCGCGGTCCAGGGATCACGACCACTGTTCCGCTGTCGTGCATCGCGATGCTTGCCGATGCTCCAGCTTTGAGTGCAATCGACCGCAGCTCGTGACAGTACGGGTCGGCGAACGACACATGATGGACGGTGCCCCGGTCGTAGTAGGTGTCGGCCCGCCCAGTCGTGCGATCGACGAGTTGGTCGAGCACGACGAAATCGCCGGGGTGCACGGTCGGAGACAGAGAACCTGCCGCACAGGGTCCGAGTACCCGGGTGACGCCGAGAGAATGCAACGCCCAGAGATTTGCGCGGGCTGGAACTTGGGCCGGCGAGAATTGGTGATCGCGGCCATGGCGAGCGATAAATGCAACCGCTCGACCTTCGACATGCCCAACAGAAATGGGCGATGACGGTCGGCCGTACGGCGTGTCCACGACGATGTCAGTGGTTTCCTTGAGGAATTCGTAGAACCCTGACCCTCCGAAGATCCCGATTTCTATCGCGGTAGACATATTCGAGGCGGTTTTTTCAGTCGCTGGCTTTGGTAGTAGCGGCCTTTTTCGGCTCCGCTTTGGCTTTGGATTCGTTCGGCTTGGTTTCATTTGAACTGCCCGATGACGAACTAGACGCGTCGTTTGAAGAGCTTGAGCCGCTCGAATTTCCAGACGAATTTCCAGACGAATCCGACCCAGTCGCCGATGATGCAGTTTCTTGCGACTTCGCCCGCGACCTCGATCGGGACGAGTCTTTATTGTCAGTTTTGTAGAAACCCGAGCCGGAAAAGACGATTCCGGCCGCGCTCATGACCTTGACGACTTTGCCTTTGCAGGCGCCGGGGTGCTTCTTGAGCGGGTCGTCGGCGAAGGTTTGAAAGAGTTCAAATTGTTCGCCACACTTTTCACATTTGTATTCGTAGGTCGGCATCTCATCCCCGTTGGAGGTCGTTCGTCGCATGCCGAGGGTGCTGGCACTCGCGAGTTGTGAGTGCTAATGGTACCTGGCGGTGGCGCCAAGCGCGAAGATGAAGCATCATGTGGCCAGCATTTGCGCTCATCCCGGTCGGGTATCTCCTCGGCACATTTCCTAGCGCGGGCATTGTGGCCAAGTCTCGGGGTGTCGATATCACTCAGGAAGGGTCGGGGAATCCTGGCGCATCGAACGTGCTGCGAGTGTTGGGTTGGCGCTTTGGCGCGATGGTGATGGTGGCCGACTTCGCCAAGGGCGCCATTGCAGCGGGACTTGGCCTGTGGGTTTCAGATCGGTCCGGTGCGTATCTGTTGGGTATCGCTGCAGTCTTGGGCCACACATTTCCGATGTTGCGCAAGGGCGGCAAAGGAGTCGCGGCGTCCGGGGGGATGTTGATTGTGTTGTTTCCCTTCGTCTTGCTGTCGCTTCTGGTCGCGTGGGCCCTGATTTCGAGGCTCACTCACAAGGCTTCAGTGGCTTCACTCATAACGATCGCGGCCTTTCCAATCAGCATCGCCGCGTTGGGCTACGCAGGGTGGGAAGTGGCGGTGATCTCGGGAATTTCGCTGCTGTTGTTGCTACGCCACTCCGGCAATATCCGTCGATTGTTGCGTCGAGAAGAAAACGCACTCGCTCCCACACCTGTGGAGCGCTGAGAGCATTGTCACGACGGGAACTGCGGGGCGCGAGGTCACCTACCATTGCGGCAGGGCAACTGCGAATTCGCTAAATCTCGCGACCCTGAATCGATTTCGTCCATACCTATTTGTAAAGGCATCTTGTGAGCGTTGTTCGTAAAGCTGTTATTCCCGCAGCCGGCCTCGGCACGAGGTTTCTCCCCGCAACGAAGAGTCTCCCCAAAGAGATGTTGCCGGTGGTTGACAAACCGTCGATTCAATATGTCGTTGAAGAAGCGGTTGCCGCGGGGCTCACCGATATCTTGATCATTACCGGGCGGAGCAAGCGCGCGATCGAAGATCATTTCGATAGGAACTTCGAACTCGAGCATTATCTCGAAGTGCAAGGCCGTTCGGAAATGCTCGCTGATGTGCAAGCATCAAGCGAGATGGCAGATATTCACTATGTACGCCAGCGCGACCCGCTTGGACTCGGTCATGCAGTTGCCGCTGCTCGTGAACACGTAGGGAATGAACCTTTTGCTGTACTTCTTGCTGATGACATCATGATCGACAACTCCGAGCTGTTGAAGTCGATGCTCGAAGTACATGATCGCTACGGCCGAAGTGTGCTGGCGCTGTTAGAAGTGCTGGCTTACGAAATCAGTTCGTATGGCTGCGTCGATCCGCTGTCGCGCGACGGTGATCTCATCGAGGTGCGCCATATCATCGAAAAACCTCCAGCAAACGAGGCTCCCTCGAACCTCGCTGTTTTTGGTCGCTATATCTTTACTCCCGACATTTTTGATGCGCTCGACCGCATCTCCCCTGGCCGGGGAGGCGAGCTGCAACTCACCGACGCGATCGCTTTGCTACTGAAAAATCAAACGGTCTATGGGCAGACATTTGTACAAGGTCGCCACGACATCGGACAGAAGCTTGGGTGGTTGCGTGCAAATATCGAAGTTGCCCTTGAGCGCGAAGATATGACTGACGATGTGCGTGCCTTGATTGCCGACATCGCGGCGCGCTACAACATCGGGTGATGGGCATGAACGTCGCTCCGATAGACAACCTGCAGTGATTTCTCTTGAGGCCGCGCGGGCGTTAGTTGGGCGGGCTGCCAAGCCGCTCCAAACGGAGACCGTTGCACGAAGCGCCGCACTTGGAATGGTGCTCGCCGAAGACATCGTTGCGCGCGAAGCGGTGCCACCGTTCGCGAATACTGCGATGGATGGATACGCCGTTGTTGCTCGCGACACGATTGAGGCAAGCGAGCAGAATCTGGTGCGGCTGCGCGTCGTAGGTGAGCTTCCTGCGGGTAGGGCACCTGATCGCCGCGTTGCAACGGGCGAAGCGATACGGATTATGACTGGTGCGCCGATGCCACAAGGTGCAGACGCGGTCGTGATGGTGGAACGTACGACGCGCGATGACGACCAGCAGTCCGTGTTGATCTCGCTGGCGGTCGAACCCGGCAGCCACGTTCGGCGAGCCGGCGGCGATGTGGATTCGGGTGAACTGGTCTTTGCTGCCGGGACCGTGCTGCGGCCGGCGCACCTCGGGGTACTGGCAAGTCTCGACATTAGGCATGTGACTGTCGTTCGCCGACCTCGTGTGGGCGTGCTGTCAACCGGTGATGAGATTGTCGCGGCCGGGCCGCTATCTCCTGGGAAAATTCGCGACTCGAACCGTCCGATGTTGTTGGCAATGGTCCATGAGGCTGGCTGCGAACCTGTAGATCTCGGGATCGTTCGCGACGATGAACAAGAGATTTTTGAACGAATTCGTGAAGCGACGTCGGTTTGCGATGCCTTGCTGACGAGCGGCGCCGTTTCGGTTGGCGACTATGACTTTGTCAAAGTTGCAATAGAACGGTTAGCGGGCGAGCGCGGCGGTGAATACAACTGGCAGCAGGTTGCCATCAAGCCCGCGAAACCTTTGGCGTTTGCAACGATTCGCAACTCCGACCGCGACACAGTCATTTTCGGGTTGCCCGGCAATCCGGTGTCGTCCCACGTGAGCTTCGAGATGTTTGCACGACCAGTGCTGAGAGCGATGCTGGGTCACACGGCGCACGCCGATCGTGCCGTTGTGCATTGCGTTGCCGCTGGGCCGATGATGCGGCGGGCCGACGGCAAGGTGCACCTCGATCGCGTCAAGGTGTGGGTTGAGCACGGGCAGCTGATGTGTGCTCGTAGTGGTGATCAGGCCAGCAACGTGTTGTCGGGTATGGCTAGCGCATTGGGATTAGCCGTACTCGATGACGGTGCGGGCGTCGAACCTGGCGGTCGTGTCGCGGTGATGTTGCTCACCGACTTGTAGCTCACAGGTCTGGTAAATCCGGGTCCGGGACTCCAGATGTCGGGCAGTGACCGTCCCAGTCGGTCGGCCCGCCCGCTGCCGACCAACCGGTCCGGTACCCGAACCCCCGAAGATTGCCGGCCGTGGCCGGTCGAAATTCGGATGCCGGGAAGGGGGTACCGGCATCCGCAAGCTGCTGCTCAATCGAGCGGCTGCTGTTGGAACCATCGTGCTCCGATCTCGTCGAGGTGACAAGGCCGTGTCGCGGGCGCTGTGTCGTGGTTCACGTTGTGCGGTCACTCCAGTGGCTTTTGCGGAATTTGTATTGATTTAGCCCTATCGGCGGTGGTAAACCGGTCGTACTCGTCCATTTGCACATTTGTGGATGGAAATCGCATTGCTGTGCACGCTGTGCACGTCATCGCGACAAGAGCGAGTGGAGGCACCGCCTTATGGCCGGTTGCGTGACCCTTCAGGCTGGGTTGGGATGCGCACCCCGGGGAGGTTTTGATCCGTCGACTGGAGTTGGTCGTTGCGTCGACGGGGAGCCAGAACGAACCCAACCCCGGTGCCATGAGGACGCCACCCACGGACCTCATTCGCGAAGCCACGTGCGAGGGAGGGTCTTTGGGCCTCTCGGTTAGCCTTGGTTGCGTGGTGACCCGCCGTATTGCGATTCCGTTGATTGACCCTCACGCTCGCCGCGTGAAGGACCTTCGGATTTCGATCACTGACCGTTGCAACTTTCGGTGCACGTACTGCATGCCCGCCGAAGGAATGCAATGGTTGCCCCGCGACGAAGTGCTGTCGTACGAAGAGATTGCGCGAATAGCGAAAGTCTGTGTTGAGCATTTCGGATTTGACGCGATTCGAATTACCGGTGGCGAACCACTGATCCGAGCGCATGTCGTGCGATTGTTCGAAATGCTGAAGCCATTAGGCGTCGACCTCGCATTGACCACGAATGGCGTCAAGCTTCCCGAGCTTGCCCATGACCTCAAAGCGGCGGGCCTCAATCGGGTGAACATTTCGCTTGATTCGCTGCAACGAGAGCGATTTCTGGCCATGACGCGGCGAGATGAGCTCGACCGGGTGCTGCTCGGCATAGATGCTGCGCTTGACGCAGGTCTCGCTCCAGTCAAGATCAATGTTGTGGTCATTCGTGGCGTCAACGACGACGAAGTGGTCGACTTGGCGGCATTCGGTCGTGACCGTGGGGTTGGGATGCGGTTCATTGAGTTCATGCCGTTGGACGCAGACGACAAATGGGACGCGACGCAGGTGATGCCAGCGAGCGAAATTTTGGAACGAATCCATCGTGTCTTTCCATTACGCAGAGCTGCCGCCGCTCCCGGCCACGTGCAACCTGCCGACCGGTACGAGTACCTTGATGGGGTCGGCGATGTCGGCGTGATCGCATCGGTCACTGAGCCATTTTGCGACAACTGCGATCGAGTGAGAATTACCGCCGAGGGTCGATTCCGCACCTGTCTGTTTGCCATCGAAGAATTCGATCTGCGGGCAGTGGTGCGGTCGGTCGATGGTCTGGCCGCCGACGACCTTGACGCCAGATTGGCAGATGCGGTGGCGAGCGCCGTGGGTACGAAATGGGCAGGCCATCGGATTGGGTCTAGTGAATTTATGCGCCCAGGTCGTTCGATGAGCCAAATCGGCGGCTGAACCCGTTTGGTGGTTCTCCAGTCGCGGACCGTGACGAACACCCAAAATGTGTTCTGACCAGTGCATTCTTAGTGAGAACGCGCTATCGTCTCGGTAATTCTCACTCATTGACTCCATGGGGGTAGCCGTGGAACGGGCCAGTACGCGTCGCAAACGTCGTCGCATTTCGTTGCGCAAAGCTGTCAGCGTGATCTCGGCTGCAGCAATGCTGACGGTGTCATTCAATGTCATGCCGGCTTCGGCAAGCGCGCCGGGCGCGCCGATCTTGAAATCAGCGAAGTCGGGCACGGGCACCGGGCAGGTGACGCTGAAGTGGAGCGCGCCGCTCAGCGACGGCGGTTCCCCGATCACGTCCTATCGATATGAATTCTCCACCAACGGCGGTGCTAGCTGGAGTGCGTCGGCTTACCTTGCCGGTCCGTTTACGTTCACACTGACCGCGACGTTGTGCCCGCAAGTCGCGCCAACGTGTGCGTTTCGGATTTACGCGGTCAACAATGATGGCACCGGTCCGGCTTCTGTGGTGAAGACGGCGACTTGGGCTGTTCCCGGAAAGCCACGTAATTTCAACGCGGATGCCGGTCCTCAGGTGGCCGAAGCGAACTTCACGTTTATTGGCCCCACATCCAATGGTGGTTACGCGATTGATTATTACGAATACCAATACAGTCTGAACGGAAGCACTTGGTTTAACGGGGCTTCAACGATTTCTGGTTCAACGGCAGTCGCGTGGGGTTGTGGTATTCAAGTCAATTGTTACTTCCGCATTCGCGCGCACAACTTGCTCGGTTTCGGTCCTTACACGACAGCGGACCAAGCATTTTTTGGCGTGCCGCGCGGCGTCCAGGATTACAACGTCACCGTCGCGTCGCTGTCACTAGGTTCAGGTGTCTCGACTGTCGATATGGCATGGGCGCAGCCCGATACAAACGGTGTTGCGATTGATTACTACGAGGTAAAAACTTGCGCGGGTTACGCCGGATGTCACGACGTTGAGTCGAACTGGACGTTGCTTCCGGCAGTGAACATTGGCAACACCTTGACCTACTCGCCGACGTGTCCAGGTGGCGTGGAGACGTGTGCGTTTCGTATTCGCGCGCACAATGCGTTTGGTTTTGGTCCGTGGCGTCACAAGTTCATGACTGCGTACGCACCGTATTCACCGGCTGCTGTAACCGGCGTCGGGAGCGGACAGGTTGTGCTGACGTGGCTACCAAATCGTGGTCCCCTCAGCAACACCGGCGAGTATCGCGTGTATTCATGTTCAACAATCAGTTGTATCAGCGACGGTGACTGGTCTGACACTGGGCTCAACCCTGGTACAAACACCACCGCTACCCACAATTGTGGCTACGGCAATACCTGTAAATACCGAATCACCTATCGCTACGCAACGCCGAACCCGTTGCCCAAATACGGCTACGAATCCACAATGACCGGATTCGTTACCGGTAACGGCGCGAGCGAACCTGCGGCACCGATCAACCTCACGGCGACTTCGTCGACGTCGGTGATCGGTCGAGTGAATGTCGCCTGGCAGGCGCCCGGTTACGCAGGCACGAGTGCGATTACGAACTACGTGTTGCAACGCGACACTGGTTCTGGATACTCGACGATCGCAACCGTTTCTGCCGCGACGCTTTCGTACGCGGATCTCACGTGCGGCGCAGATGTGTCGTGCACGTATCGGGTCGCCGCAGTGAACGCGGTAGGTACCGGAGCGCAGAGCAATACTGCGACGGCGATTGGCGCCAATGTCCCTGGTGCCCCGCAGAACCCGGCCGTCGTCCCCGGCACCAATAGTGGTGCTGTAGACGTTTCGTGGACAGCACCGCTGACCACCGGCGGCAACCCTGTGCTCACCTACGAGATCGAGCGCAAGATTGGCGCTGGAGTCTTTACACAAATTGCTTCAGTTGCCGGCAACGTCTTGGCCTTCACCGACCCAACGTGTGGTGCGAGCGTGACGTGTCAATATCGCATCAACGCAACCAACTCGGTCGGCGCTGGTGCGTACAGTTCGACGGTGTCGACATTCGGCGCCGACGTCCCTGATGCTCCAACGGGGTTGTCTGCGACGACGAGTTTGACCATTAGTGGCGCTACTGATTTGGCTTGGACGGCTCCGGTATACACCGGCGGTCAGCCAGTGCTCTTCTATCTCATCCAACGCAATACCGGAAGTGGATATTCGAATCTTGCGCTTGTCGGCGCAAGCCCGACCACATACACGGACCTGACGTGTGGGGCACTGCAAGTGTGCAATTATCAGGTGGCCGCGCTCAATGTGATTGGCCAAGGTGCTTACGGCGTTCCTGCGACGGCGACGGGTGCAAGCGCACCGAGCGCTCCGCAAACGCCCGCTGCAGTCGTTGGGACAACGCTGGGCGCCGTAGTGACTTCGTGGACTGCGCCTGCGAATGCAGGCACACAGCCGGTGATCAATTACGTCGTCGAACGCAAGATCGGCGCCGGGGCCTTCGGCGTTATTGCGACGGTTTCAGGGGCAACCTTCAGCTACAACGACACTGGTTGTGGAGCGGGCGTCACCTGTGAATATCGCTACGCAGCAATCAATGCCATCGGCCAGAGCCCGTACGCTTCGACAGTCCTTGCCGTCGGTGCGAACGTGCCCGATGCGCCGACGAGCCTCGATGCGGTAACTGGCTCAAGTCTTGGTGCTGTCGATTTGAGTTGGAACGCACCGTCAAACGACGGTGGCCAACCGGTGACCAACTACAAGATTCAACGAGACACTGGTTCTGGCTTTGCTGATTTGGTCACTGTCGGCAACGTGTTGGTGTACACAGACACGACGTGCGGCGCGAACGTGAACTGCGACTACAAAGTTGCGGCGATTTCGGTCATCGGTCAAGGTGCCTTCGGTGCGAGCGATGCAGGAGTTGGGGCGAGCACGCCAACTGCTCCGCTCAACCTCGTCGCTACCGCTGGTACCGCGACTGGCGCAGTCGACCTCACCTGGGCCGCGCCTTCGAGCAGCGGAACGCACCCGTTGGTGAGTTACGTCATCGAGCGCAAGATCGGTGCCGGTTCGTTTACCGTCATTAATACGGTTGGTTCTGGTGTCTTGAGTTACACCGATCCTTCGTGTGGCGCTGGCGTTTCGTGCATGTACCGAGTTGCGGCAACTAACGCAATCGGAACCGGCGCATACAGCGCCACCGCGACGGCCACCGGCGCATCTGGTCCGACGGCGCCACAGTCGTTGACCGCGACAACGGGAACTGCGATCGGTGCCGTCGACCTGGCATGGCTCGCGCCGTCAAGCACCGGCGGCAACCCTCTGTTGGGCTACTACATCGAGCGTGACACCGGTTCGGGCTTCTCTCAAATTGCATCGGTTTCCAATGTGACTTTGAGTTACACCGATGTTGCGTGTGGTGCATTCGTGATCTGTGATTACCGAGTACGCACGCAAACCGTTGTTGGATTCAGCCCTTATAGCAACACCGCTACGGCAATGGGTGCCAGCACTCCAAATGCGCCGGTGCTCACTGTCACTACCAGCACGACTGCATTGCGAAATGTTGAAGTGTCGTGGACCGTGCCGACCAACAATGGTGGTTACGCGATCACAGATTACGAGTACCGAGTCGACAGCGGAGCGGGTTTCGGATCGTGGATTTCAACTGGAAGTGTCGCGACATCGTTTGCCCATGTGTGTGGTTCGAGCGATCACTCGGCTACTACCTGCAACTTCGAAGTCCGCGGTGTGAATTCACTCGGTGCAGGCACGGCGAGCAATCAGTCGTCGGCGCCAAGCTTGATTGACAACGTTGCTCCGGTTGTCACAGTTGACACTCCAGCGGCGATCTTCACCACGAACATCCCGTCCACTTCAGGTACGGGTGGCCAACTCACTGGTGATAGTGCGAACGTCACAGTGCGTTATTACACAGGCGCAACTTGTGCGGGAACGTTGGTCAGTACTGTGGTTGCGAACGTTGTCGGAATCGGCACTTGGTCTGCAACTCCTGCTGCGAGCATCGGTGCTGATGGCACATACTCAGTGTGTGCAACTCAGACCGACTGGACCACGGGCCCGCAAAACTCAACCACCACGTCGCCACAGTCGTTCGTGGTCGACACGACGGCGCCGACGGTTTCCAGCCTTTATGCATCCACCAGCAGTGCCAACAGCATTGGGCTGTTGTTCTCCCCTTGTGAGGATCTGGCCTTTTCATCCTACGTGCTGCACGTGTCCACGGACCCCGTGGTGAGCGTGTCTGATCCCATTTGGGGTGTTCAGCAGGATCCCAATCTGGCCTTTCAGGGGGTGGGACAGTCGGTTGTGACAGGCT
>SXHN01000116.1 GCA_005773635.1 Actinomycetota bacterium | reverse complement strand
GGCCGCGAACACCGGCTCAACCGACGCAACCGCAGCCGGCGCGGCCCAAGCCGAAATCACCGCGTTAGCAGCAGAAATCACCCGCGTATCCCAACAAACCAAGTTCGGATCCAACACGCTGCTCGACGGCGCGTTCGTCAAGGAATTTCAGATCGGTTCGAACGCTGGCGAGAAATTGACGGTGAGCCTCGGAACGTCGCTCAACGCCTCGGCTTTGGGTGTGTCGGGTCTTGGTGTGGGGTCCGGAGCGTCGGCATCGTCGGCGATCGGTGTGATTGATGCTGCGATCAGCACGGTCTCAACGACTCGTGCGAGCCTCGGTGCATTCCAGAACCGCTTCGAATCAGTCATCAACAACTTGCAGGTCGCCAGTGAAAACCTGTCGGCATCGGAATCACGTATCCGTGACACCGATATGGCATCAGAAATGGTGAACTTCACCAAACACCAGATCCTGTTGCAAGCCGGCACGTCCATGCTGTCGCAAGCCAACCAAGTACCACAATCAATCCTGCGTCTACTGCAGTAGTCAGGAATCTGCTTTGGATCGAAGTGGCGCCCCCGAGGGGCGCCACTTTGCATTGTGGGATAGCGTTGAGCCCAACGTTCCCTGAGTAAGGATTCCTTATGCAAACACGCGACAAGCTGTACATCGACGGAAGTTGGATCCCATCTACAGGGAAAGGCACGATCGACGTGATCGGTGCTGCCACTGAGACGGTGATCGGTTCGATTCCCGCGGGCTCCGTCGAAGATGTCAACAAGGCCGTCGCGGCGGCGAAGTCGGCACTTGTGGAGTGGAGCGATCGTTCGGTCGACGACCGCGCCAAATTCGTACAGGCACTCGCCGAAGGCCTCGGAGCTCGTAGCGCGGAGATCGCGGCGACGATTTCCGCCGAAGTCGGAATGCCGGTGTTTTGGTCGGGGATGATTCAAGCCGGGCTTCCCCAAGCGGTCATGGGCAGCTACGTCGAGATTGCCAAGACCTACAAATTCGAACAGGAGATTGGTGCGACGCTTGTCGTGAAGGAACCAATCGGTGTGGTCGGCTGCATCACGCCATGGAACTACCCGTTGCATCAGATCGTCGCCAAGGTCGCCCCAGCGCTGATCGCTGGCTGCACGATCGTGCTGAAGCCAAGCGAAGTCGCGCCACTCAATGCCTTCATCCTTGCGGAGATCATGGACGACGCCGGTATTCCCGCCGGCGTATTCAACTTGGTGAGTGGTGACGGCCCAACTGTCGGCGAAGCGATTGCCTCGCATCCTGATGTCAATATGGTTTCGTTTACTGGGTCAACGCGAGCAGGCAAACGTGTTTCAGAGCTTGCCGCACAGACCGTGAAGCGTGTAGCGCTTGAGCTCGGCGGCAAATCCCCGTTTGTGATTTTGCCGGGGTTGAGCGACGAACAGCTCGACACCGCCGTAGGTGCCGGGCTTGGGTCGTGCTACATGAATGCGGGCCAGACTTGTATCGCGTGGACTCGCATGCTCGTGCCGCGTGACCAGCACGACACAATCGTTGCCAAGGTGAAAGCCGCCGCTGAGACGTTCGCGTTAGGCGACCCGTCCGACCCCGGCCACATGGGCCTTGGCCCATTGATCTCCGAAGTACAACGCGGCCGAGTACGTGCTTATATCAACAAGGGCATCGAAGAAGGTGCAACGCTAGTGACTGGTGGCGCCGACGCACCTGCGGAATTCCCGACCGGTTATTACGTCAAGCCAACGGTGTTCAGCAACGTTTCGAACTCCATGACCATTGCTCGTGAGGAGATTTTTGGTCCGGTCTTGTCGATTATTCCCTACGACTCCGTCGACGACGCAGTCGCAATTGCTAACGATACGGTTTACGGCTTGCACGCCGGAGTCTTTGGTGCCGACAATGAGTCGGCTACGAAAGTCGCTCGTCGGCTGCAAGCAGGCCAAGTGGATATCAACGGGCAAAAGTTCAACCCGGTTGCACCATTTGGTGGATACAAACAGTCCGGCAACTCCCGCGAGCTCGGCGAATTCGGGCTTGATGAATTCCTCGAAGTCAAAGCACTCAACCTCTGACAAAATCCACTGCAAGTATCTCAAGAAAGCCGGCCACGTTTCGTGGTCGGCTTTCTTGGTTGCACCTGCAATTGATGAGACCGATGCCACCAATAGGTCCCAATAATCGAATATGCACGTACATCTTTACCGATTATTAAAGATCACGCTGCGTGACTTCCGATAGATCATTTGCGACTCCCAACAAGAAAAGGCACACCCGCTGAGAGGCGGGGCCGCAAAGCAACGGAGCCTCGCCGCGACCGCACAATGGCGTGCAGAGCGGACGGCCAGCCGAGCTACCGAGGGAACGCCCCGGATTTCGGGGGAGCCGCGCCATAGGCCCCACCCGACTTCCGAAAGGTACGCAACATCATGATTGCTATTCACAAACTTGCGGCTCGTCGTCGGAACGCCGAAGAAGAAAAGGGTTTCACACTCATTGAGTTGATGGTGGTCGTATTGATCATCGCCATCTTGATTGCGATTGCGATCCCAACCTTCCTCGGCGCTCGATCACGAGCACAGGACCGAGCGGCACAATCGAGTCTTCGTAACTCGTTGACGGCTGCGAAAACGATTTACACCGACGCTGAGGCGTATACCACCGCAGACGCGGCCGGCATGCTCTCGGTTGAGCCGTCGCTGACGTTCAACGATGGAACGGGTTCGACGGGCCCGACCAACGTCAACGTCTACAGCCCGACTCCGAACGAGATATACCTCGGGACTCAGTCGAAGTCTGGAGATTGCTTCTGGACCTATGACGATGCCGCTGGCACTGGCACGAAGTACGCCAAGGGAACCGCGGCTTCCGGTGGAGTTTGCGCTGATACCGCACCGGCCACCCCGTCCGGTTGGACTGGCTGGTAGCCCCAGACCCTGATCCGACACCTATAGAAAAACACAAGAGTGGGCTCGGGAAGCACAAGCTTCTCGAGCCCCTTTTGGTGTCACACAGTCATCACAGTTAGCCGCAATCGACCGGGGGGTCACGTGAATCGCGGATTGTGTATCGATCGAGTAGTTCTTGGAATCCCATGCTCGCATCCGATTGGGTATCGATGGTCAAGCTCACAAACGTCGATACGGTTGCCGGCGTGCATGAAGCTGAACGCCAATGAACTCCACAGCTGTCGCTCTCGTCTGCGCACTGTTAGGGCTGCCAGTCGGATCATTTCTCAACGTAGTGATCTGGCGAATACCGCGAAAAGAGTCAGTGGTTCGCCCGCCTTCGCATTGCCCAGGGTGCGACCAGCCGATCGCACCGATCGACAACATCCCGGTCGTTTCTTGGCTGCTGCTGCGGGGCAAGTGTCGACGGTGCGCCACTCGCATCAGCTACCGGTACCCACTTATCGAGGCATCGACGGCCGGAGCCTTCGCACTGGTCGGCGCTCGATTCGGCGAGTCCATCGTGGTTATTCCACTGTTGGTGTTGACCGCCGCGTTGATCGCGTTGTGCGCGATCGATATCGAGCATCTGTTGTTGCCGAATCGCATTGTGTATCCGACGGGATTCATGGTGTTGCCGCTGTTCGCGCTCAGCGCCGCAGTGGACAATCAATGGAACTCGCTCGGGCGCGCGGCCCTCGGTGGAGTTATTGCATTTTCTGTGTTCTACGCGATCTGGTTCGCCGCACCCAAAGCAATGGGCTTCGGCGACGTGCGTTTGTCGCTCATTCTCGGATTTGGTGCCGCGTACTTTGGCTGGTCGACGCTCGGCTACGCGTTGTTTCTCCCGTTCCTATTGGGTTCGGTCGGCGGCATCGCGATAGCTGCCCCCATTGTGTTGGTGCCGATGACCTTTGGTGGCGTCCTTGGCTATCTCAATGGAGTCGCGGTAATGCGCAGCTATCAGGGGGTCGAACCAACGAATGCAACCCAAGCGCGCCTTGCGGTCGCAACAGTTTTCGCCGTCATGCTCGGATCGCTTGTGTACTTGCTGCTGGCGGCAGCGAAACGCGTCGAACGAGGACGCCACATTCCCTTCGGTCCGTATCTCGCGGCCGGCGCCATGACCGCCATCTTCTTGTAAATCTCTCTCGCCAAAATTACAGGTTTGGGATTCGGGGGGTCTGACCTGCTTGTTTTGTTTGGGGCCAATGTTGTGATTGTTTACTAATGCTTATAACGGTGCACAAGTTGACGATTGTTGTGAATGAGGCTTACTGTGACTGAAATCGATAGGAGGGGAGCACATTGACTACTGAGCATCAATTGTTGACGGTTCGTGAAGTGGCGGAGTCAATGCGCGTCTCGACGATGACGGTGTATCGACTCATTCGAGATGGTGACATGCCCGCAATCCGAGTCGGAAAACACTTCCGATTGCGAGCTGAAGACGTCGAGTCGTTCCTCGAAGCTCGCACGGTCAACGCGGGCTTGAGTGCAGGGGGAAGCACGTGGCCCGTCGCTTAATTGGCCTCGATATCGGAACGAACGCGATCGCGGTCGCGGAAATCGTTCCGGGTGATCCACCCCGCTTGACCGCGTTCGGTCAGGTGGCATTGCCGCGCGATTCAATGCGCGAAGGCGAAGTCGCTCAAGACGCAGCGGTTACCGAGGCGATAAAACGATTGCGCGCGGAAGTTGGATTGCGCAAAGCGCCTGTGCGCGTCGGGATAGCAAGTCCGCGTCTCATCGTTCGTCAAATCGAAATGCCGGTGATGTCGCGCGCCGATCTTGCCGGTGCGCTTCGCTTTCAAATACAAGAACTCATACCGATACCCGTCGATGAAGCAGTTGTCGACTTCGCTGTGCTCGATGAGTACATTCCTGAAGCCAGTCACGGCGCTGACAATGATGGTGAACCTGTCATGCGGGTATTGCTCGCTGCTGCACAGCGTTCTATGGTGCTGCGTTTAGTCGAAGCCGTTGAGTCCGCAGGATTGCCTGTCGAATCCGTCGATCTGATTCCGCTGGCTCTTGTGCGCAGTCTCGCGACGACGAGCGATCACGATGGCGGCGCAGAAGGCATTGTAAGTATTGGTGGTGGCGTTACCAGCGTGGTGGTGCACGAAGGTGGCATGCCACGGTTCGTGCGTGTGCTGGGCAGTGGCGGGCGGTTATTGACTGAAGCGATAGCGGCTTCACTCGACGCGACGTACGACCAAGCGGAATCGTTGAAACGACAAATCGGGCTCGTCGATGACGACGCAGTGAGCCAAGCAAAAGCTGCAACCGAGCGGCCTTTCGGTGCACTGCTCGACGAAATTCGCAGCTCGCTCGACTACTACCGCAATCAGCCTGGCGCGGCGCGATTGACGCGAGTGCAATTGACTGGTGGCGGCGCGCTGATGGCGGGCGTGCAAGATCGATTGGGCGCGTTGCTCGGCGTTCCGATTGACCGTGCGATGCCGCGACACCGCCTTGAGGTGGATGACATCGGATTCTCGGTCGATGATTTACCGAGACTTGACCCCTACATGAGCGCAGCCGTCGGGCTTGCGCTGGGTGACTCCGGACGCACTGCCATTATCAACCTCCTGCCCGATTACGACCCGAAGACTTCGTCGTCGTGGGCTTCTCGCCGAACGCTGATCGGCGCGGCGGCAGCTGGAGTGCTCATTGCGGGTCTTGCGGTTCCGACCATTGCTCGCAATAATCGCGCGTCGGAGCTGAACGAAGAAGCTACGTCAGTTGAACGAACCAACGCGGCAACGCAAACAAAGATCAACAGCCTTCAACGACAGGCAGCGACGCAAGAAAAGTTGAAGGTGCTCACTGCACAAGTAGACGCCGTGTTGACATCTGATGTGTCTTGGGCGTCGATGTTGAACGAACTTGCACGAACGATGCCGAATAGTGTTTGGCTTACCGGATTCCAAGGTTCGGTCACCGTGAGCGCGGCTGCTCCAACGACCGGTTCGCCAACCAGAGCCAATTCGGCGAGTAAATTGGCCGCCGCATCGTTGCAAGGTTCTGTGTCGTTCACTGCGACAGGTTTGGATTTTGTGTCGATAGCAGATTGGCTCAAGCGAGTGAGTCAAATGCCGGCGTACTCGAACTTGTGGATCCCCCAAGCTCAAAAGTCGGAACTCGGCAATCGCGACGTGGTGACGTTCCAGTCGACCGCTGACCTCACGGATTCCGCTCGATCGCAACGTGGCAACGACGAAGGGGGACAACGATGAAGGCTCGTATTGCAATCGTTGCCGCTTTGCTGTTGGTTGTGGTGCTCATCGCATGGAATGCTTTGTTATTCGGCCCCGCAGGCGAGTCGGTCGATAAAGCCAAGACGCGTGTTGACACCGCTCAACAGACCGAGACGGCGCTCAAAGCGCAACTCAATGCCTTGCGTGAGATCGCGAAACAAGGCCCGGAGTTTCAGGCAAAATTGGATCGGTTGAATACCGCAGTCCCAGTGAAAACTGATCTAGAAGGATTCATCCGCAGCGCCCAAGACCTGAAGGTGAAGGCAGGTGTCGATTGGGTGTCGATTCAACCCGCGACGCCTGTTGCAGGTGTAGGCCCTTCAGAGATTCGCATGCAAATCGTCGTGTCGGGCGGATTCTTTCAAGTTCTTGACTACCTCAATCGCCTCGAAGCGTTACAACGCATCGTTGTTGTTGACACCATCAATGTCGCGGCAGGTGGAGAGGAGTCAGGTTCGAGTAGTGGTTCGACCCCAACGACCTCAGGGCAGAATCGCAATGGCGCACCGAATTTGACCGTCACACTGAGTGCCCGCATGTTTACTCAAGCGGTAGTCGCGCCGCCCGCTGGGTCAGTTCGGCCAAAGACGCCGACCGCTGGCGGCGCAACCACTACCTCGGTGCCCGCAACCGCCACAACGGGGGGTAACACCTGATGCCTGCTCAGGAACGACGACGTCTGATGATCCTCGGTTCACTGATGGGGCTGCTGATTGCAGTGTTTGTAGCCAAGACGTTCTTTGTCGACAATACTGAATCTGCCAAAGCGCCCAGCGTTGCAGATAATCCTTTTGAACCACGATTGAACGCGACGTCGACGACGCGCAAGACCCCACCGAAAACGACCAAGACGACACGACCAGCTAAGACTCCGACGACCCCCTCGACGTTCCAGGTGTACGGAACCAAAAACCCCTTTGAGCCCGTGATTCAAATCGAGTCGGATACCACCACAACATCGCGACCAAGCGCGACGACAACAACGGGCGCTGGGTCAGGGTCGACGACTACCACGATTGCGCCAAGCAACAACCCGGGCCCTGGCCAAACTGTGACGCTCATTGATGTGTATCGCAACGCGGCAGGGGCGACGAAGGCCCATGTGCAAGTGGGGTCTGTGGTCTATGACGTCGCTGAAGGAGCAACCTTTGCGGGCGGCGCGTACCGTGTCGTGAGTTTGGACATGAGTGGCGGAAAGTCGTGTGGACAATTTCTCTATGGAGACTCGGCGTTTCGCCTCTGTCAAGGTCAACAGACGCTGAAATAGCGGCGAATGCATCCGGTTTTCACGGTGACCACTGCCTAGTCTGACCCTGTGTTGCGCTATTTGACTGCCGGCGAATCGCACGGCCCCGCGTTGGTTGTCACCATTGAAGGTTTGCCATCGGGCATTCCGTTGGAGCTCGATGATCTTGCGGCAGAATTAGGCCGACGCCGTCTCGGCTACGGCCGCGGGCCGCGTATGCGTTTCGAAGCCGACGAGATTGAATTTCTTGGCGGCGTTCGCCACGGTCGCACACTTGGTTCGCCGGTTGCCGTATTGATCCACAATTCGGAGTGGAAAACGGGTAAGTGGGCCGCGGAAATGAGTTCTGCGCCGGGTGTGACGCAGAAACCACTCACCCAACCGAGACCGGGACACGCTGATTTAGCAGGGATGCAGAAGTACGGGTTCGTCGACGCTCGCGATGTGCTGGAACGGGCCTCGGCGCGCGAAACCGCAGCCAGAGTTGTGGCCGGCGCGGTGGCGAAGCAACTACTGCAACATCTTGGGATCTCGGTGTTGTCGCATGTGACGCGACTTGGTGCTGCGGCCGTTTCATCGCAAGCTGTGCGGCCGGGCGTCGGCGATCTCGCGGCGATCGACGAGTCTGAGGTGAGGTGCTTCGACGCGACTGCTGAGAGCGCCATGATCGCGGAGATCAAAGCGGCCGCGAAAGATGGTGACAGCCTCGGCGGTATCGTCGAGATCCTTGCGTACGGTGCGCCACCCGGTTTGGGTTCCCATGTGCACTGGGATCGTCGACTCGACGGCATGCTTGCGCAAGCGTTGATGAGTATTCAAGCGATGAAAGCCGTTGAGATTGGCGAGGGCTTCACCGTGGCGGGGCTCCGAGGGTCTGAAGCTCACGACGCGATTCACTGGACAGACGACCACGGATACACCCGTGACACTGCACGCGCCGGCGGCATCGAAGGCGGAATGAGCACTGGCGAGGTCATTGTCGCGCGGGTGGCGATGAAACCCCTCGCAACGCTGAATCGCCCTGTACTTGCGACTGTAGATGTTGTGACGAAGCTCGAGACGGTGTCGTTCAAAGAACGCACCGACGTGACTGCAGTGCCAGCGGCAGGCGTTGTTGGCGAAACCATGATGGCACTGGTGTTGGCTCAAGAAACCTTGCGCAAGTTCGGTGGCGATTCCCTAGATGAGTTATTGCGAAATCACCGTGGGTATCTCGATGCACTCGCACAGCAATGAGCCCGCGGGATCTCGGGTTGCACGCCATCTGGTGCTGTGCGGCATGATGGGAAGTGGCAAATCAACCGTTGGTGCTCTGTGTGCCCGCGCAATCGGGGTGCCAATGATCGACACCGACGAGCTCGTCGTCGCGCAATCGGGGCGTTCGGTCGATACGATTTTTGAAGAGCTCGGTGAAGTCGAGTTTCGTCGGCTGGAAGCCATCGCTGTGGCACAAGCGGCTGCCGCGCCCGATGCGAGCGTGATCGCATGCGGTGGTGGCGTGATGACACAAGCAGCGAACCGCGAGGCGTTGCGCAAAACGGGTTTCGTGGTTTGGCTTGACGCCAGCGTCGAGGTGTTGGCACATCGTGTCGGGAGCGGCATAGGGCGCCCGTTGCTGCAAGGCGCTGAGCCGATCGCGGTGTTGACCCGACTCGATACAATTCGGCGGCCGGTGTACGACCAGTGCGCGGACGTTCGAATTGAAACGTCGGCAATGAGTCGCGCCGAGACGGTTCGGGCCGTGCTCGATGCATTCGAAGCGAGAGTTATCAATGACCGCTGACCCGCGTCCGGTAACGCCACAAGAGGTGCGAGCCGCCGTTTTCAAGACGTCGGTGCGCGGCTATGAGGTGGCCCAGGTTCATGAGATGTTGCAGCGTGCGGCAGCCCTCATCGAACGGCAGCTCACCGATTTTGGAATTTCCGATGCCGATGTTGAGACCGCGCTTCGAGAATTGATGAATGCCGATCTTGATGAAGCATTTCGCGGCGCGAATCGTGATGCGGTGAACGAAATGTGCGAACGGGTTGCTGCAACGATCAGCGCTCTGCGACCCCGCACGGATCGACGTAGCCCCGATGTCTACAAAGCCGTTCCGGATCCGGTTGTCGGCGAGCGTAGACGCGCACCCCTCATTGGCTCGGCCGCCGGGCAGGCACCAACTCCTACAGTCGTTCCAACGTCAAGCACACGTGAATCTGTGCGGGTCGCGTTGGGTTCCCGTTCGTACCACATTGTTATCGGCGAGTCACTCGTGGCTGATGCAGTGAACGCCGTTCGGAATCATGGCGCTCTGCGCGTGGCACTGATTACCCAAGAGAGTGTGCTGCGGGTAGCGAAGAAGTACGCACAGGCGTTCGAAGCGGTAGGCATTGCGGCGGTCATTTTCACCATCGGCGATGGCGAGACGGCGAAATCGCTCTCGACTGTGGATGCCCTCTGTGGACAACTCGCCGATTGGGGTTTGTTGCGGGGTGACGCAATCGTCGCAGTCGGCGGCGGCGTAGTGGGCGACACCGTTGGTTTCACAGCGTCGGTGTACTACCGAGGCGTAGCGGTGATTCAAGTGCCAACCACGTTGCTCGCCATGGTTGACGCATCGATTGGCGGCAAAACTGCAACAAATCTTTCGCAAGGTAAAAACTTGGTGGGCGCGTTTCATCAGCCAATCGCGGTGCTGTGCGAGCCGTCGGTGCTGGCGACGCTTCCAGATCGCGAATACCGCAGCGGGTTGGGCGAAGTGTTGAAGTACGCGCTGATGGGCGATGCAGAACTCCTGGAGATCGTCACCCATGAGACGGCGAAGTTGCTCGCCCGCGACCCCGAGGTGTTGCGGCGGGTCGTTGCTCGATCAGCAGCGGTCAAGGCTCGATTTGTGAGCGCTGATGAGTACGAACGAACCGGCCTCCGAGAGCATTTGAACTACGGCCATACGCTCGCGCACGCGATCGAAATCGCCGCCGATCATGCCTTTGCGCACGGCGAAGCCGTGGCTGTGGGGCTCGTATTCGCTGGTGCGCTGGCAGGGGCGTTGGATCGCATCACGCCCCAGGCGGCGGCTACCCACCGAGAACTCGCGAGCGCACTTGGCTTGCCTATCACCTTGAGCCGCGATCTCGACCGCGACGAGCTTGTGACGCTGATGAAGCGAGACAAAAAGGCGGTTGGCGGTTTGCGATTCGTGTTACAGGGGCCGAACGGCCTTGCACGCGTCGATGATCCAGACGCTGCTGCGCTCGACGCCGCGTTTCGTGCCGTTGGACTCGCGAAATAACGCTCGCCAGTTTCCGAAAGACAGCTGAAAGCGGCGAGGTAGGCGGTAGCTTCGGCACATGGCCACACTCCTGCTTGTTTCTGGGCCGAATCTGAATTTGCTCGGAGATCGCGAACCTGAGATCTATGGCACGACAACGCTTGAACAACTCGTGGCGGCAGCAAGGGAAGCCGCGACGACTGCTGGCTACGACCTCGAGCATGTGCAGTCGAATATCGAAGGGGATCTCATCGACGCGGTTCACACGGCCCGGAAGCGTTGCTCGGCGATCATCATCAACCCCGGCGCATTCACGCACTATTCGTACGCCATCGCTGATGCGCTTGGTGCGTTCGAAGGCCCCATTGTCGAGCTTCACTTGTCTAACACTCATCGCCGAGAACGATGGCGCCACACTTCAGTGGTGTCGCCGATAGCGACGGGGGTCATCATGGGCTTTGGTGGTGCGGGTTATCCGATAGCGGTGCAGGCCGCAGTCGCGATGGTGAATGCAGGTAAGCGATGATGCATGAACATGCACTCGCGCCGCTCGACGTAGCGGCCCGTCTACCGAAACTTCAAGCCCAACTGCAATCGAGCAACCTTGACGCTCTGCTCGTCAACCGCTTGCCCAACATCCGCTATCTCAGCGGCTTTACCGGGAGTGCTGGCATCATGCTTGTGCCCGCGGTTGGTGAGGTGCTGTTCGTGACCGACGGTCGGTACACGGAACAATCGGCCGAACAGCTGGCTGTCGCCGGAGTGAGTGCTCGGCGGTCGATCCACATGGCCGCAAGCGATCAAATGGATGCGTTGAGCGATGCCATTGCGGATGCTCGCGTTCGTAACCTTGGTCTCGAAGGTCACGGTGTTACATGGGACCAGCAACGCGGATACGCCAAACGATTTGCAGAGGCGGTCGCAGACATCGAGTTGCATTCGGCAGGCACCATCGTTGAAGATTTGCGGCGAGTCAAAGATGACGGCGAAATCGATCGCATTGCCGCAGCCTGTGCGATTGCGGATGACGCATTTCAGTCGCTACTTCCGCGTTTGGCGAGTGGCGTCACCGAACGTGATTTTGCGATCGCCTTGGAATTCGCGATGCGTGAACGCGGCGCGAGTGCTAACAGTTTCGATCCGATTATTGCTTCAGGTCCGAACGGCGCGAAACCCCATGCGCGACCCAGCAGTCGAATCATTGAGCGCAACGAACTCATCGTCTGCGATTTTGGGTGCATCGTCGACGGTTACTGCTCCGATATGACCCGTACCGTGAGCGTCGGCGACCCTGGTCCTGATGCCCAGCGTCTCTACGATGTGGTATTCGCGGCACAGGCCGCGGGCCGCGGCCTCGTGCGCGAAGGTGCCGAGTTGGTGGCGATTGACGCTGCGTGTCGCGACCTCATCACTGAGGCGGGCTGGGGCGACTTGTTTTCGCATAGCACGGGCCACGGAGTGGGGATCGAGATTCATGAAGCGCCTCGGGTTGCCCACACCGCCAGTGGTAGTTTGCTTGACCGTGATGTCGTGACCGTCGAACCGGGCGTGTATCTGCCAGGAGTCGGTGGCGTCCGGATCGAAGACACAGTTGTTGTCGGCCCGACCGGGTCGGTCTCCCTTACCAATACGCCCAAAGGCTTGATCTTGTGAGCATCTCGAGTAACGATCTCAAAAATGGCATCACCCTCAACCTCCCAGAAGGGTTGTTGACGGTCGTTGAGTTTCAACACGTCAAGCCAGGCAAGGGCCCAGCGTTTGTGCGCACGAAATTGAAGAATGCCCGAACGGGCCAGGTGATTGACCGGACGTTTCGCGCGGGTGAAACACTCGGCTTTGCACAGATTGACAAACGTGAGATGCAGTACCTCTACAAAGAGGGTGACGAGATCATCTTCATGGACAACGAAACATACGACCAGATGCAGGTCCCATCTAAGAATCTCGGCGAATCTGTGTATTACGTCAAAGAAAACGACACGGTTGTTTTGTCGATGTTCGACGATGAAATCATTGGGGTTGAGCTCCCGGCATCAGTCGAGCTTGTGATTACCGACACTGAGCCTGGGGTACAAGGTGATCGCGTCAGCGGAGCCCGTAAGCCCGCGAAGCTTGAAACTGGCCTCACTGTGCAGGTGCCGTTGTTCGTAGGCCCCGGCGAAACCATCAAAGTGGATACGCGGTCCGGCGAATATCTCAGCCGCGCCTAATGGCGTATACCTCCACTCGGCGTGAGGCTCGCGAACGTGCCTTGACGCTGGCCTACGAGCTAGACCAGCGCAGCATCTCCGCGGATCAGCTGTTAGAGGGTTTGCCGCTACCGGCTGATCCTTACGCGCAGCACCTGGTGCGCGGCATTGACGCACACGCGCCAGAACTCGATGCGTTGTTGAACGAACATGCGAAGAATTGGTCCATCGAGCGAATGCCGGTGATCGATCGGACGCTACTGCGGTTGGCCACGTTTGAATTGGTCCACGAAACCGAGTTGGCCACGGGTGTGGTGATCAATGAAGCAGTCGAGCTCGCGAAGCAATACTCGACCAAAGACTCGGGTCGCTTCATCAACGGACTCTTGTCACGTATCGCGCAAGTAGTACGCGACGAAGCTCTTGAATCTGCTGAAATCGAGTTGTGAGCGCGCAGGCCGTGATGGGTGAAACGATGGCCCGACCCGAAATCGACGAACTCGTCGACGACGTCGTCGAGACGGACGCCCCTTGGGTTGTGTTGGTATGGAACGATCCTGTGAACTTGATGAGCTACGTCACCTACGTACTTCAAAAGTTGTTCGGGTACTCCCGGGAGAAAGCCGAAAAACTGATGATGCAAGTGCACACCGAGGGTAAAGCGGTGGTATCGAGTGGCATGCGTGCACAAGCCGAAGGCGACGTCGCCAAGCTGCATGCCCACGGCCTCTGGGCCACGCTGCAGAAGGACACTTGAACGGTGGCTCCACGGCACAATTGGTTCCGCCGCAATCGCAGCGGCGAAGTGGTTCTTGAGCTGCGGCCCGACGAAGCTTCGTTTCTGTTGCGCATCATTGGCGAACTCCGCAGCGCGCTGGAACAACCAGCGGACAGCCCGATGATGCTGCGCTTGTTTCCTCGCGCGTACCTTGATCCCACTGAGGACGACCGAGAACGTGAGTACAGCATTATCGCGAATGCCGATTTACTCCGCACCCGTCTTGACCGCACCCAGGCAATGTTGGATTCTCTCGAGGAGATCGCTCGGAGCAATCGGGCGTCGAAACTGGTCCTCAGCGATGATCAGACGAGCGAATGGATGGGGACGCTCAACGATGCCCGACTCGCGCTTGGTGTGGTCATCGACATCGATGAGGATGTCGAACCCGACGATTTAGCCGACGACGACCCGAGGCGTTTCGGCCTTGAGGTGTATTCGCTGTTGAGTCACTTCTTTGGCGAACTCGTCGATGTAGCCATGATGGCGATGCCGATTGAGGGCATTGATTGAAGGCGCGGTGGGTCGTTTGGCCTGCTGAACGGCTCAAATCGGGGTTCGGGCCTACGCTGGGTATGCCGATGAGACTTCGATGAGCGCCGATGTAGCACACAGCCACCCGAGCGGTGAAGGATCGGCGCGCTCAGATCGAAGCGCTCCTGAACGTGTTCATCATGGCCACGTTCACGCGACTGGTGCGACACGCCGGTTTGCCTTGTGGGTTGCTCTTGGGCTCAATGGGTCCTTCCTCGTGGTGGAGATTGTGGCTGGGTTCATCACGGGGTCGCTGGCGTTACTCGCCGACGGCGTCCACATGCTGAGCGATGTCGTGGCGCTGTCGTTCGCGATAGGGGCGAGTGCACTCGCCTCGCGTCCGGCGACCGAGCGGCACACATACGGTTTTGGTCGAGCGGAATTGATCGCGGCACAGCTGAATGCGATCACCCTGCTGGTTGCGGCCGCTTGGATTTCTCTGACAGCACTGCAACGCTTGGGGTCTGCGCCGGACGTGCATGGATCTGGCGTCATCGGAGTCGCAGGTCTCGGATTGCTCGTGAACGTCATCAGCGCGGTCGTGCTAGCTCGCGCGGTTGGTAATAATCTCAACCTCCGCGGGGCGTACCTCCATATGGTCGTTGATGCGGCCGGCAGCGTCGCGGCAATCGTCGCAGGCCTCGGCATTGTGTTGTGGTCGGCGCAGTGGTTGGATGCGGTTGCCTCGATCCTGGTTGCACTCTTTACCGTTGTCGGCGCTTGGAAATTGTTGCGGCGCTCCACAAATGTGTTGCTCGACGCCACCCCGGAACATCTCGATGCCGAAGACGTTGCAGCAGCAATACTTCTCGTTCCAACCGTCACGGCAGTGCACCACATTCACATCTGGAACATTGGTTCCGAGAAGTGCGCGTTGAGTGCTCACGTGGTGCTCAACGAAGAACAATCTTTGCACGATGCGCAATCCGTGGCCAAAGCGATCAAAGGCTTGCTCGCTCATGACTTCGACATCGCTCACACGACGCTTGAATTGGAGTGCCATGCGTGTGATCTCGACGAGTCTCTATCCGACCAAGCCGTCAGCACCGCACTCGGGACTGCTGACCTCAATCACAAGGCGTGCTGTTGATGGAGAGTTCATCATGCAATTGACATCTCTGGACGAACAACCAAGTGCACATGTCGTCGCCACTCGTATTGCCCACGAAGTCGGGCGCGTGGTGCGTGGAAAAGATGATGCAATAGCGACGGCGCTTGTGGCCATACTGTCTGGGAGTCATCTGTTGATCGAAGACACGCCCGGCACTGGCAAGACGCTGCTTGCGAAGAGCCTGGCTGCTGCGATGGGTGGTTCGTTTCGTCGAGTGCAATGCACCCCAGATTTGCTTCCCTCCGATTTGACCGGCACGATGGTGTATTCACCGGCGACCGGTGACTGGAGCTTTCGAGCAGGTCCATTGTTCGCCAATGTCGTGCTTGCTGATGAACTCAATCGCGCTTCGCCTCGCACTCAAGCTGCGATGTTGGAGCCGTTGGAAGAGCTGCACGTGACGGTTGATGGAGAACTGCGGCCATTGCCTGTGCCATTTATGTGCGTCGCGACCCAAAATCCCTACGGCAGCGCCGGCACGTTTCCGTTGCCCGAGAGCCAGCTTGATCGCTTTGGTTTGGTGCTGAGAATGGGCCTGCCTGGCCGGGCCGCGGAGCGCGACGTCTTGACTGGCGCCGGCGGGACTGACGCGTTCAGTTCATTGCGAGTGGTTGCCGCGCCGCACGAAATCCTTGCTGCGATTGCCGAAACTCGAACGACGTTCGTGGCCGACGCCATCACTGAGTACATATTGGATGTGATCGCGGCTACCCGTAGCCATCCCGACACGACGTTTGGTGCGAGCCCCCGCGCCGCTAAGGGTCTGCTGCGCGCCGCACAGGCGCACGCGGTTGTTGCGGGTCGCAACTATGTGTCTCCGGATGATGTGCAAGCGATCGCCGAAGCGGCGTTGTCGCATCGGCTTGGTGCTGCTATTGGCCACGACCTCGATGTGGGCTCGCGTATCGTCAGCCAAGCTGTTGCCTCGGTTGCTGTGCCCCTGCCGTGATGCGCTCGGTGTGTGAGTAGTCGCATGGCTCAGCGAATCACCATGACGGGAATCGAACCCTTGGGTAGTACCCACCCGGTTCCACACGTAGGTGCTCGCCGCCCGCGAATGGCACCTGGTGAATTCTCGATCGGCGCGGTGCTTTGGGCCGGTCTGGCGTTCTATTCGATTTCTCAAGGGTACGCAGATGATCGCGCGCCTCTGGTGATTCTCGGTGCGTCAGGTCTTGCAGCGATGGTGGTCGGAGTCGTGTGGCCGATCGTCGTATTGCGACGCATCGCTGTCGCGGTCCTGGGGCCGAACGACGCGACCGTGGGAGGGGTCATCCGATTCCGAGTTTCATTGAGCGGTCGTGGCTCGAATCTTGCTGTGCGTTGGCTCGATCCGGTTGGGGAGTGGATGTACGCCGATGCCCCCTGCATTGGCGAAGTACCAGTTATCGCGGCGCGGCGCGGCGTGATACGAAATGTGCACCTCGAGGTTAAGTGCGGCGGTCCGATGAATGTTTTTGTTCGTCACCGTCATGCTTCGATACCGCTGGGATCGCCGGTCTTCATTGCGCCGCGCGCTCTTCATTTTGCCGTAGAGGGCCAAACTGAGGCAGCGGACGGAGGGGTGGCAGGTGAAGCGACGGCTCGGGCGGCCGAGTCGGTTCGGTCGACTCGGCCGTATGTCGCGGGCGATGCGCCTCGCATCGTTCATTGGGCTAGCACTGCTCGAACCGGCGACATCGTTGTGCGCGAGTTCGACCCTCCTGGCCAACGTGGAGTTGCGATTGTTGTGGATCTACGCGGTGGTAGCGACCCCGACGTTGAAGCGGCGGCAAGTCGCGCTTCTGGTGCGGCTCGTGAGCTATTGCAGAATGGCACGGCATGTCTCTTGATTACCTGCGGCAGCGATCCCATCGAGGTTCATGACAATCGAATGATCGATCGTGCACTCGCTAACGCTCTGATCGGCGAGCCAGGGCCAGTACCCCCAGGGTGGCATGCAGTGGTGATTCATCCATGAGTACATCGAGGCCACCATCAACGTCGTCGCCAAGCCAACGGCGACCCGTGCCTGCGCACGCCGTGTCGATGCTTGGCCCGTGGGGCTTCGTAGCCGCGTCATTGGCGTTGGCGATGGGTAGTGCGATTTCTGTTGGTACAGATCAAGCCGGCTTGTCTCGTCTGGTCGGTTTCGGAGCCGGCGCGCTCGTTGCTTTGCTTGCTGTAGGCGCATTGCCATCGTTTTCGAAACGGGTCGTGGTGACCGTTGTGCTTGGACTTGGCGGTTTGGTCTTGACCCGGCACGTGCAAATCGGGAGCGTGGATTCGACCCTGGTGCTGCTGTATGCGGTGACCGCAATTGTGTCGGTGGTGCTCTGTGAACACGCGCATGCCCAGACATCGCTCAGGCTTGCGCCGTCCTCGGGGTCGTCGTCGTCATCGTGGCCCGCAGTTGCCCAACGACTGCTGGTCTTAGGTTCGATGCTCGTAGCGGGCGCGGTGTTGGCAGCACCATTTGTGGGTGCCGCGATGCACCGCGACGTTCGATCAGGATCGGATCCGGACCCCTTCAATGAATCGGCAAGCAACGCAACGCTTTCGATTTCTCGGTCTATGGATACCCGCGGGCGGCCAAAGCTCACAGATCGCGTTGTGATGACCGTCGACGCTCAGCGACCTTCGTTTTGGCGGGGTGCTACATACGATCGGTGGGATGGCGTGGTTTGGCGGGGCACTGCATTCGATCGGCCTGCGCAGCCGCTGTCGTCGTCGCCCGAGGGATGGGCATCGGTTACGCCTGCCCCTGAAGATCCTGCCTTCAATAGCGGTATTGAAAATCGACAGACGTTTACCATCGCGGCACCGTACGCCGAAGTGCTCTTTGCTGCTCCGAGCGTCAATCGTGTCTTATTCGATCGGATTGTCGGGCAGCGTCCCGACGGTTCGCTGTTGTCGTCGTCTCCAATCGGCAAGGGAGCCACCTACACCGTCGTCAGCAAGATGCCCAACGCCACCGGCACATTGCTCGAGCGCGTCACGAACACGAACGTTCCAGAATTGGTGCAGCGCAACAACCTTGACCCCGGCGAGATTTCACCCAGGGTACGCGCGCTCGCGGCCTCGCTCACGCAGGGAAAGCTGACGCCGTACGCCAAGGTCCAAGCCATCACCGATTGGTTGGGGGCGAACACCGAATACTCACTGGATGCGCGATTGCCTCCGTCGAATAGCAGCGACACAGTCGACTTTTATCTATTCGAGTCGCGCCAGGCATGGTGCGAGCAGATCTCTAGTGCGCTCACAGTCATGTTGCGATCGCAAGGCGTGCCCGCGCGTGTCGCGACTGGTTTCACTACCGGAACACGCGATCGCGTTACCGGGCGTTATTCCGTGCGTGAGAAAGACGCACACGCATGGACCGAGGTTTACTTCGAGGGCATTGGATGGCAGGGCTTCGATCCGACTGCGGCGGTCCCGCTCGCCGGTGAGTCTCCGAAGGCTCAAACGATTCTTGAATGGTTGGGCGAACATGTCGTTGTGATCGCCATAAGTCTTGCCGTCGCGTTCGGATCGTCTTGGGCTGGCCTCTGGATGGTGCGCCGTGCCCGACGACAACTGGAACGTAAGCGCGAATCGTGGGCCGCGTCGACCTTACGGTCGTTGGAAGCCATTGGCGCGGCCAACAATCGAAAGCGCCGGATCGATGAGACACCCGGCCGGTACGCGCAGGCGTTGGCTGAGCGGTTGGAACGTCCGGATTTGGCGGCGGTAGGCCAAGAGATTGACGCCGCGGCGTTCTCCGTCGTGAGTGCGCCCAGCGACGAAGTGCGGATTCGGTGTTCGGAGACTCTTGCGAGTGCGCGGTGATGCGATAGGGTGATCAAAATCCCGCGTGAAAGAAGTCCTGTGAGGCTTCTACGGAGGACCCATGACTACCGCTCCGCCGCCCCTTGGGGCGTCACAGCCGAACCCAACCTTGCAGAACGCTGGAGCCGTCCAGCCTGGAGTGGGTCACGAATTTGTTTCCGACGCCACCGAGAATCTCGGTGGCGTTGTTGTGTTACGGAGCCGCGTGTTCGATGCTTCGGCCTTGCGAAGGTCGATTACTCGCATCGGCCACGAGATCGTCGAGCGCAATTACGGCGCGCATGAGGTTGTGCTGGTCGGGTTGTATTCCCGAGGGGTGGAATTGGCGCAGCGGCTCGCATCGTCCATCCAGCAGGTCGAGGGAGTGTTGCCACAGCTTGGGATGCTCGATGTCGCGTTCTTTCGTGACGACATTGGGCTACGAGCTGTGTCGCCGAGCGGGCCAACGGAAGTTCCCGATGTGACCGACAAGATCGTCGTGCTCGTCGACGATGTGTTGTTTACGGGGCGCACAATTCGAGCTGCGCTCGACGCGATGCAGGACCTCGGCCGCCCACGAGCGGTTCAGCTTGCGGTCCTAGTAGACCGAGGGCATCGAGAACTTCCGATCCGCGCCGACTATGTCGGGAAAAATCTTCCGACGAGCCTGGCCGAAGATGTTCGAGTTCGCCTCGGTGAAGTAGATGGCGGCGAAGACGGCGTTGAGCTCTGGGGACCGAAAGAGGGACTCGCATGACCAAACATTTGCTCTCGGTCGACGACCTCGCAGGGCGCGACGGCATTCAACGAATTCTCGATTTGAGTGGATCATTTCTAGAAGTCACGCAACGCGACATGCCCAAAGTGCCTGCGCTGCGCGCCAAGACCATCGTGAGCCTCTTTTATGAGGACTCCACCCGTACTCGCTTGTCCTTTGAAACTGCCGCGAAACGATTGAGTGCAGACACGATGACGTTTTCGGTCGGTACCTCGTCGGTGAAAAAGGGCGAGAGCTTGCTCGACACCGTGCAAACAATTGAGGCAATGGGCATTGATGCGATCGTGGTTCGCCATGGTGCCAGTGGCGCCCCTCATCAGGTTGCTCAATGGTCGAACGCTTCGGTGATCAACGCGGGTGACGGCCGCCACGAACACCCAACCCAGGCGTTGCTTGATGCCTTTACTCTGCGCAGACATCGAGGGCCTTCGCTCGATGGTTTGAACATGGTGATTGTCGGCGATATCCGCAATTCGCGCGTGGCGCGTAGCGATATCAAGATTTTCGCGGCACTTGGAGTCAACCTCACGCTGGTGGGGCCGCCAACTTTGATGCCGAGTTCCCTTGAAGGCTGGCCGGTAACCATGACCAGTGACCTTGATAGTGCGCTGAATGAAACCGATGTGGTGTACCTCTTACGGATTCAGCAGGAACGAATCGGGGATGCGCTGTTTCCGAGTTTGCGCGAGTACACATCTCGTTGGGGCCTCACTGCAGATCGGGCGAATCGTTTGAAACCCGACGCGTTGGTGATGCACCCTGGGCCAATGAACCGTGGCATCGAAATCGCCGACGAAGTCGCTGACTCACCGCGATCGCTTGTGACCGAACAGGTTGCCAATGGCGTTGCTGTGCGAATGGCCGTGTTGTATGACTTGCTTGGCACCGGAGGCCCTGTTGTCTAACGAAATTGTTATTGTTGGTGGGACGATTATTGATTCCACCACTACCGGAACCCGTGCTGATGTGCTCGTGCGCAACGGTCTTGTTGTTGAAGTCAGCCCTTCGATCGCTGTGCCTTCGGGTGCGCAAGTGCTTGATGCCGAAGGTTGTGTTGTGTCGCCAGGATTGGTCGACATACAAGTGCATTTTCGTGAACCTGGACGCGAGGAGTCTGAGACAATAGAGACGGGTTCACGGGCAGCCGCGCTCGGCGGCTGTACCGCAGTAATATGTATGCCCAATACTGATCCACCGCTCGATGACGCAACCGTTGTGCAAGCAGTCATCGCGCGCGGTCGAAGCGTTGGTCTGGTAGATCTTCATCCGTCGGGTTGCATCACGATCGGCCGCAAAGGGGAACAACTCGCTCCAATGGGTGAGTTGTACGACCTCGGCGTTCGGATATTTACCGACGATGGTGATTGTGTTGCCGATGCACGCGTGATGCGCCGTGCCTTCGAATACGCATCGGCATTGCGAGGTGCGGTGATCGCGCAGCATGCGGAGGATCCTGCACTCGTGCACGGTGGTCACATGCACGAAGGCGAATGGTCGTCACGGCTTGGTATCCCCGGCCGACCGGCCGCGGCTGAGATCACGATCGTGGCTCGAGATCTCGAGTTGGCGCGCCTCACGGGTGGTCGGTATCACGTGCTTCACCTCTCGACGGCGGGTGCTGCCGATTTGGTCCGGGCTGCGAAGCAACAAGGGCTACGAGTGACGGCAGAGTGCACGCCACAACACATCACCCTTACCGACGCGGCCTGTGCGAATTACGAATCGACGTTCAAAATGAATCCGCCGTTGCGGGGTGAGCCTGATCGTGCTGGCGTATTCGCGGCATTGGTCGACGGCACGATTGATGCGATTGCTACCGATCACGCTCCTCACGCGCCCGAAACGAAGGCGGTTCCATTTGAACAAGCGCCTCCTGGAATGCTCGGCGTCGAAACGTCGCTGGCCGTAGCGATGACGCAGCTGGTGGTTCCTGGTCATCTCACGTTGCAACAGTTGTTGGCGCGCATGTCTTGGCAACCAGCCACGATTGCCGGGCTGGGGTCGCAACAAGGCCGGCCCGTAGCTGTTGGCGAACCCGCCAACCTATGCGTGATCGATCCCACGACCCAATGGGAACGACACGCCAATGAAAGTGCGAGCAAGAGTCGCAATGATCCATGGGAAGGCGAGAAGTTGACGGGACGAGTTCGACACACGGTGTTGCGTGGCGCTGCAACAGTGATTAACGGAGTGGCACAGCGATGAGGCGTACCGAAGCGCATCTGGTGTTGGCCGACGGCGAGACGTTTGCGGGCGAACTGGTTGGCCATGTACCGGAATCCGGTATTGCTGCCGGCGAGGTCGTGTTTAATACTGCATTATCGGGGTACCAAGAAATCATCTCGGATCCGTCGTACGCGGGCCAGATCATCACCTTTACCTATCCCCACATCGGGAACTACGGATGTAACCCGTACGACGACGAGTCGACTCAGCCACGGTGCCGGGGCGTAATCGTTCGCGATTTGGCTCGCCGATCCAGCAACTGGCGAGCTAAGGACGATCTTGAGGCGTTCCTTCGCAGGCATCTCATATCCGGAATCTCGGGTATTGACACAAGAAGGCTCACTAAGCACCTCCGAGATGCGGGCGCGATGCCCGGCGCGTTCGGCACTGCAAGTCACGAAGACCTGTTGCTAGCTGCCAAGACCGATGGCGGAACCGATGGCCAAGATCTCGCCAACCTTGTAACGACCACTGCCCCGTACACCGTCGGGGCAGTGGATGCTCCGTTGTACGTGGTTGCCTATGATTTCGGCATCAAGACCAGCATCGTTCGTCAGTTGGCCGATGCAGGTGTTCAAGTCGAGGTGGTGTCAGCAAGCACAGCGGCTGCGGACGTGTTAGCCCGAGAGCCCGATGGCGTATTTCTTTCGAACGGGCCAGGCGATCCCGCTGCTGTGCAGGGCGGCATTGCAACGGTGCGATCCCTGTTGGGTGAAGTTCCGATGTTCGGAATATGTCTGGGGCATCAGATCTTGTCGCTCGCCCTGGGAGCACGTACGTTCAAACTTCCGTTTGGCCACCATGGCGGCAACCATCCAGTGCGCCAGATCAAGACCAATCGCGTGGAAATTACGAGCCAGAATCACAACTACGCGGTGGATGGCTCATCGTTACCAACTGGCTCATCGGTTACTCATGTGAATCTGAACGACGGCGATGTCGAAGGTATCGCGACACCCGACTTACGAGCGTTTTCGGTGCAGTACCACCCAGAGGCTGGTCCCGGGCCACACGATGCTCGGTATTTGTTCCAAGACTTTATTGAACTCATGAGAGAAACGGCGTAAACGCGGTGCCAAGACGCAACGACATCAGCACGATTCTGTTGATCGGTTCAGGTCCGATTGTTATCGGACAAGCGTGTGAGTTCGATTACTCGGGTACCCAAGCGTGTCGGGTGCTGCGCGAGGAGGGTTATCGCGTCGTTTTGGTGAACTCGAATCCAGCGACGATAATGACCGACCCTGATTTCGCCGATGCCACCTACGTCGAGCCCCTCGACGTGGCGACATTGACTCGCATTATTGCCAAGGAACGGCCGCAGGCGTTGCTTCCGACTTTGGGCGGTCAAACCGCGTTGAATCTTGCAATTGCGCTCCATGAAGCTGGCGTGCTCAAGGAATATGACGTCGAGTTGATCGGCGCCAAGGTCGAAGCCATTCAGACCGCAGAAGATCGTCAACTGTTCAAGTCTGCGATGCAAGAAATCGGGCTCAACGTTCCTTCGTCGGGGACTGCCTATGAGCTCGAAGAGGCCATTGCAGTTGCTCGGCGCGTTGGTTATCCAGTGATCATTCGCCCATCGTTCATTCTTGGCGGGAGCGGCACTGGTATTGCACATGACGAAGATGAGATGCGCGGGATCGCGGCGCGGGGCCTTGACGCGTCGCCGATTTCTGAAATCTTGATCGAGCGGTCGGTCGTGGGTTGGAAGGAATACGAACTGGAGGTGATGAGAGACCACGCGGATAACTGCGTGATTGTGTGTTCGATCGAGAACTTCGACGCCATGGGTGTTCACACCGGTGAAGCCATCACCGTGGCGCCAGTCCAGACACTGACCGATGTGGAATATCAACACATGCGCGATGCTGCGTTCGCGTGTATCCGGCGCATCGGCGTCGACACTGGCGGGTCCAACGTTCAGTTTGCTGTTAATCCGCGCGACGGCGAGATGATTGTGATCGAAATGAACCCGCGGGTTTCACGTAGTTCCGCGTTGGCATCAAAAGCCACTGGTTTCCCGATTGCCAAGATCGCCGCCAAGCTTGCAGTGGGTTACACCCTCGATGAAGTGCGCAACGACATCACTCGAGTGACACCCGCAAGTTTCGAACCAACGATCGATTATGTCGTGACGAAGTTCCCTCGCTGGGCATTCGAGAAGTTGCCCGGTGCGTCGCCTGTCCTGGGCACGCAGATGCAGTCGGTGGGCGAGGTAATGGCGATCGGACGGACCTTTACCGAATCGTTGCAGAAAGCGATTCGATCGCTCGAGACGGGGCGCGCCGGTCTCAACTGCGACCCCGCAGAACGCGAATTCGACGCAGTAGACGTTGACGAATTAGTTCGTCGCGCATCGATCCCAACTCCCGATCGCATTTTTGAAGTCGAAGCTGCGCTGAGGAAGTACGCAGGAGTCGACCGCTTGCACGAAATGACGGGTATCGACCCCTGGTTCCTCGATCAGATACTGCAAATTGTCGAGTGTCGTGAATCGTTGGCTCAGATCGATTTCGCGAAGATGCAGCGGCGCGACTGGCGCGAAGCCAAGCGCATGGGCTTCTCTGACTCCCAGCTGGCGTTTTTGTTCAGTGTCGAAGAACATGAAGTGCGCACCGCCCGGCTCGCGCTCGATGTCGGAGTCACTTACAAGACTGTGGATACTTGCGCAGCGGAGTTTGCCGCCGAGACTCCGTATCACTACGGCACCTACGAAGACACCGACGAAGTTTCGCCGCTCGTGAAACCAGCCGTTGTGATTTTGGGCAGTGGTCCAAACCGGATTGGTCAAGGAGTCGAGTTCGACTATTGCTGTGTTCACGCTGCGTTCGCACTCAGCGACGCCGGCTTTGAGACGGTCATGCACAACTGCAACCCTGAGACGGTCTCGACCGACTACGACACGAGTGACCGGTTGTTCTTTGAGCCGATCACCACCGAGGACGTGCTCAATGTGTGCGAGGCGCTCAGCGCGGCCGGCGAGTTGCGCGGAGTAATCGTCGCGCTCGGCGGTCAGACGCCTCTCAAACTCTCGCACGCACTCGACAACGCCGGATTCAACATTCTTGGTACCTCGCCCGACAGCATCGATTTGGCCGAGGATCGCGAACGCTTCAACGACTTATGCGAATCACTGGGTATCCCGCAACCTCCAGGAGGAATGGCGGTCTCGGCTGACGAGGCACTCGCAGTCGCTGCGCGAATTGGCTATCCGGTTCTTGTCCGACCGTCGTATGTGCTCGGTGGGCGGGCGATGGAGATCGTGTACGACGACGCGGAATTGCGGCGCGCGATGTCAGAGCTACTGCACACTGGTTCCTTGGGCAAGGAGGGAGGACTCTCCTCAGAACGCCCAGCTTTGGTAGATCGATTCCTCGAAGATGCGATCGAAGTTGATGTGGATGCCTTGCGGGATTCCGTTGGCGAGGTATTGATCGGTGGAGTGATGGAACACATCGAGGAGGCGGGTGTGCATAGTGGCGATTCAGCTTGCGCACTGCCACCTCCGACGCTGAGTACGGCCATGATCGTGACGCTTGAGGGGTATACGCATCGATTGGCGGAGGCACTCAAGGTGATTGGGCCGATCAACGTGCAATTCGCCGTGAAAGACGATCTTGCCTATGTGCTCGAAGCGAATCCGCGTGCAAGTCGAACGATTCCATTCGTGTCGAAAGCAACTGGTGTGCCACTGGCAAAGGTCGCAGCTCGTGTGATGGTCGGCGCAACTCTCGACGAGTTGCGAAACGAAGGCCTGTTGCGCCCGCCTGCTGAAGGTGGTCATATTGCCGTGAAAGAGGCGGTGCTGCCGTTCAATCGTTTCCCGGGAGTCGATACGGTACTCGGACCAGAAATGCGTTCTACCGGTGAGGTAATGGGAATTGATCGCAGTTTCGGACTTGCGTTTGCGAAGAGTCAGGCTGGCGCAGGTAACCATCTCCCGCAACATGGCGAGGTCTTCTTTTCGCTCGCCGATCGCGACAAAGGCGGTGGAGTGCGCGCCGCGCGAAGGTTTGTGGAGCTCGGATTCACGATTGCCGCTACGAGCGGTACCGCGGAACACTTCAGTGCCAACGGCGTACCGGTCGCAACGGTGGTCGCCAAAGTTGGAGAAGACAATGGGGTTGATGCAGTCGAACTCTTGGCGAGCGGCAAGGTCGACCTCATTGTGAATACTCCACGAGGTCGTGGCCCTCGCGCGGACGGTATGCATATTCGTCGTGCCGCAATCTCCAACAAAGTGGCGTGCGTGACCACGACTGCTGCCGCCTACGCAGCCGCGCAAGGTATTGAAGCAGCAGCGAATGGCGAACCTGAGGTGCGGTCGCTGCAGGAATACCACCTCGACGGCCAGTTACAGCTCGGCGTATGAAACGAAAGCGGCGATGGCAGCCCGATCTTTCGGTGCAACTTGGTCCGATCTCTCTACGCAATCCGATCGTCGCAGCATCGGGAACCTTTGGGTACGGTAGCGAGCTCGCAACGATCGTCGCGCCGAGCGCGTTAGGCGCGGTGACAGTGAAATCGCTTGCACCCTTCGCTCATGATGGCAACCCGCCGCTTCGCACGACTGAAGCCACTGGTGGCGGAATGCTCAACAGTGTGGGGCTAGCCGGGCCTGGAGTTGATGCGTGGATCCGCGATGAGCTTCCCGAACTCGAAGCCACCGGCGCAACAATCTTTGTATCGATTTGGGGTCGCACGGTTGAGGACTACGCCTCGGCCGCGGTATCGCTGCAATCGGTGGCCGGACGGATAGCGGCGATCGAGGCGAATCTCAGTTGTCCAAACTTGGGCGGTCACGAAATGTTCGCGCAGTCGCCATCGTTGACAGAAGCAATCGTTGCGGCTTGCGCGGGCGCCATTCCGATATTTGCAAAGCTCACTGCCCAAGTAACAGATGTGGTTTCGGTTGCTCGCGCCGCAATCGATGGTGGCGCGGCTGGGCTCACACTCATCAATACCTTGCCGGGCCTAATGGTCAATGTCGAATCTCGCACGCCGGCGCTAGGCGCGGGTGGGGGAGGGCTGTCCGGTTCTCCACTCCATACGGTCGCGCTGCGAACAGTACGAGATGTCGCAAATGCGCTGCCTGATGTTGCGATTATTGGTACCGGCGGCGTGAGCACTGGCTCACAAGCAGTAGCGATGTTGCTTGCCGGCGCCACTGCGGTTGGCGTCGGGACGGCCACCTTCGCGAATCCGCGTGCGACGTTGGAGATTTGCGAGGGCGTTGCCCGTTGGTGTCACGATCACGATGTGCGCACGGTGCGTGCGCTGAGAGGAACCCTGCAATGGCCAAAGTGACCGACGTCGACGTGAGATCGCATCTTGCGTTGGGTTTGGATTTCGACGACCCGATCGTGGCGCTGGATCGAGCGTTCGCGTTGCGCGAGTGGTTTGGCGTTGCGAAAGTGGGTCATGAATTGTACGCGGCCGCGGGGCCTTCGATTATTGCACAACTGCGCGACATCGGATACGGAGTGTTCCTCGACGCGAAACTGCACGACATTCCCAATACCGTCGGCAGCGCGGCGCGGGTGCTGGCGCGATACGGGCTTGCGTATCTGAACTTCCATACCAGCGGTGGCCTCGAGATGCTGCTGGCGGGCATCGAAGGTGCCCGCGAAGGGGCTGCGCAGGCGGGTGTTGCAGTGCCCAAGCTGCTCGGGGTGACCGTACTCACCAGCGACTCCGATACTTCAGCATTTGCACGTCGACTCGACCTTGCCTCGGAGTCCGGCTGCGATGGAGTTGTGTGTAGCGCGTTAGAAGTCGAGCGAGTCAAGGTTGCTCATCCCGGTCTTATCACGATGGTGCCAGGCATTCGCCTCGCCGGATCAGACAACAACGATCAAGCGCGGGTCGCGACGCCTTTTGATGCGATCCGAAACGGCGCGGACGTACTTGTGATTGTTCGCACCGTGCATCACGCCGTCGACCCGGCTGCTGCCGCCGCGCAAGTGTTCGACGAAGTTGCGTCAGCCCTCGACTGAATTGACGACGTCGGCGCATGGCAGCAGCACCGTGACGGTTGTGCCGATGCCAACTTGCGATTCGATAGTGACCGTTCCGCCGGCGGCTCCCACGATGCCATCGACAACGGCCAAGCCAAGCCCGGTTCCCATGCCTTGTTCGCGTGTTGTGAAAAACGGATCGAACGCGTTCTCGATGACGGCCGCGGCCATCCCACGACCGTTGTCAATCACGCGTAGCCGGACCGATGGCAGCGTCGTTTCACAGCTATCGAGTACAACGCGAATAGTGCCGCCATCGGCGATCGCTTCGCTGGCGTTCATGACGAGGTTCATGATGACGCGATCGATCTGAGCCGAATCCGCGGCAACGATCAAATCCTCGACGAGTACCTCGATTTCGACTGGAACGGCGCGGCCAGTGATGTTGTCCAAAATTGCTCGTAGTTCGGGAAGATGCCGACCAATGTTGAATGTTCCTGCCGCGGCAGTGTCAGCGCGCCCAAATTGCAACAGTCGTTGCGCGAGTTCGGCAGCAATTTCCAATGACAATTGAATTTGGGCGAGATCGTCGCGTTGTTCTTCATCGAGTGCACCGCGTTCTATGGCGGATGCGTAATTCAGCGCCACGCCCAAGAGGTTGGTGAAGTCATGCGCGACTCCAGCCGCGAGACGGCCCACGCTTTCCAGTCGTTGGGCCTTGCGATGCCGTGCTTCGAGCTCGGCGCTGTCGCGCTGATCCCTAGTGACTGCTAGCTCTAGTTGTTGGGCCGCCACTTGCGCCTGCGCTGAGCGCACCTCGGTGAGATCATCTACGGCAACTAAAATCGCGCCAGCATCATCAGTCTCAGTGGCGATGGATGCCCAGAGTTGCGCGGGAAATATCGATCCGTCTCTCCGCATAGCTGTGATTTCACAGCCAAATTGTTGATTGTTTTCGAGTCCTGTGAGCAGGTTGTGAACTGTGATATCGCGTTCCTCAGGAGCCAAGAGGCTGGCGGGAAGCACGGCTTCAATCTCGTTTGGCGAGTCGTACCCAAATAATTTTGTGAACGCTCGATTCGCAATGATTCCCCCCTGATTGGGTGGGAGATAAGCGCTTGGCATCGGGTGCGTCTCAAACAGGAACCGAAAGCGGCGTTGAGCCACGAGGCGCTGCGTCACATCGCGCAGATGAAACACCAATGCGTTCAGATCAGGGTCGCGCAACAGATTCGCCGCGTTCACTTCGCAGATGCGCCATCCGTGTTGTGCGTCCAGTATTCGGATCTCGACAGGGCCCTGGCCCGTCACGAAATCGCGGAGTCGGTCGAGAGCTTCAAGTGCGATAAGGAGATCTTCAGGATGTACGTACTGATGGAATCCCGTTCCGATGAGTGCTTCGGGTTCATATCCGAGCGCCGCAGACGCGGCGCTCGAAACGTATTGCACAAGTCCGGCATCATCGGTAACGACAATGAGCTCAAAGGAATCGTCGAGCAGTGCCTCAAAATACTTTGTGACCTGCGACGCCGTCCGTTGTGCTTCGATTTGCACGGTGATGTCGCGTACTAATGCGACTACTTCACCTTGCACCGCCAATGCACGCGCTTCGAGATGCTGTTGTTTCCCGTCGATCTCGAGTGTGTACTGGAACGTCTCAGTAGCCCCGCTGCCAATCGTCCGACCGATGGCAGCCATTGCTGCGTCGGCTTGTAAGGGTGGCAACACGTCGCGCACATTGCTGCCAATGATTGCGCTTGGAGAAATGGCGAGGCGTGACATATCGGAGGCGTGGAAATCTGTGTGCACGCCATCGGGGGTCATCCAAAACACAAGGTCGGGCATGACCCGCAGGAGCGCGTCCCACCGGTGCTGTAGATGCGACTCTGGTTCTTGATTCTGCATGTTGTCGGTCGCCGCCCGTCGTGTGTTTGCAACCTATATACCGTAATCGTCGCGTCATCGTCGGGTGCGTACTCCAACCAAGTTCGATTTGCAAGCCCTGCCACTCGGGATTTCGCGGGCTTGAGTCGCTATCCTCTGCGCCGATCGCCTGTGCGTTGTTGATCGCACGGTGCGTACCTATCGCAATTGCAATCCAATTCCCCAGTCCACCCAATGATCACGAGGAGTGTCGATGCCGACTCCGCCACCGCAAACCCCCGAAGCTCGGGCCGCCGCACTCGCGAAGGCAGCGGTCTCGCGTCGTGTGCGCGCCGAAGCCAAAGAAAAGCTCAAAATCGGTTCGATGAACCTCGCTGAGTTGTACGAGGCAAGCGACCGTGGCGACGAGTCGGGTGAGATGCTCTCGAAGCTCAAGGTGGTGAGCGTGTTGGAATCGTTGCCCGGAGTTGGCAAAGTCCGCGCGCGCAAATTGATGGAAGAACTCGATATCAAAGAGAGTCGGCGTATCCGAGGGCTGGGAACGAATCAACGCAAAGCGCTCCTCGCCAAGTTTCCTGACTGAAAACTTGCGGTCTGAACTCGGCTCTTAGCTATGAGCAGGCAGGCGTCTCGTCGCGGTTCGGTGCTCGTGATTTCCGGCACGGGAGGCGCAGGTAAGGGCACGATCGTCGAACGCATCCGAAGCCAGCACCCCGAACTCTGGTGGTCGGTGTCGTGGGCAACGCGCCCACCACGCTCTGGTGAGGTTGATGGCGTGCACTATTGGTTTCGTAACGTTGACGAGTTCGTTGCGTTGCGCCAAGCCGGCGGTTTCATTGAGTGGGCTGACGTGTACGGAGTGTTGAAAGGTACGCCGGAGGCGCCCCTACGCGGGGCGCTGGCGCAAGGGCATGACGCCCTTCTCGAAATGGACATTCAGGGCGCGATCAACCTGGTGCAGCGGATTCCTGAGGCGACTGTCGTGTTTGTGGTGGCCCCGTCGCTCGATATTCAAGCCGACCGATTGCGCGCTCGGAGCACCGATTCCGAGCCCGACATTCAGCGTCGCCTCGATGAGGCTCATGCTGAGCATCAGCTCGCATTGGCGAACGGGTTTCGGATCGTGGTCAACGAGAACATAGATCGAGCGATTGCCGAAATCGCTGCTATCCTTGAGGATTCCCGTGAGGCCGCGCCGCGGCCCCCTGAGTAGCTGCCACGAGTAGCTCGACACCTTCCCTGGAGATATTCATGGCAGAACGCCGCGCCTCGCTCATGCAACCCAAGCTCGAAGATCTGGTGAGCCACGTCGATTCCAAGTTCACGTTGGTGACGCTCGGCGCCATGCGAGCCCGGGAGATCAACGACTACTACAACCAACTCGGCGAAGGTTTGGGCCGGATCGTCCCTCCGCAGGTCACTTCTACGTCGCGTAAGCCGTTGTCGATCGCGTTGGAAGAAATTGAAGTGGGCAAGATCGAATGGGAGCGCATCGACGTCGAAGCTGAAGAAGCCGCGGCTGAGCTCGCGAACCAAGAGGCTGCTGCCGCCAAAGCCGCGCTGTTGGCTGGCGACTCGCCCGCCTAGTAGAGCGATTCCAAGCGGATTTGCGACGAGCTGATCCATGCCGCGCGTTGTTCTTGGGGTCTCCGCCGGGGTAGCCGCTTACAAAGCGGTGGAGGTCTGTCGTCGGCTGATCGATGCGGGATGTTTTGTCTCTCCGGTCTTGACCGCCGACGCCACGAGGTTTATTGGCCTGGCCACCTTCGATGCCCTCGGTTCAGAGCCGTCACGCATCGATCTCTTTGACAGCCCTGAGCCCAGCCCCCATACATTCCTTGGTCAGCGCGCGGACCTTGTGGTGGTCGCACCCGCGACCGCCAACGTGATTGCGAAGCTTGCGCACGGGGTTGCCGACGATCTGCTCACTGCCACATGTCTTGCCACTAGAGCCCCGCTGCTGGTGTGTCCGGCCATGCATACCGAAATGTGGGAGCAGCAGGCCGTGCAGGCCAATTTGGCTGCGTTGCGCGCCCGCGGGGTGCACGTGCTCGACCCCGAATCGGGCGATCTTGCCAGTGGCGATCATGGCATGGGGCGCCTCCCCGAACCACAACGAATCGTGAAGACTGTCCTGTCGATACTCAGCGAGAACCGCCCCTTGCTCGGTCGCCGAGTCCTTGTGACCGCAGGCGGAACGCGCGAACCCATCGATTCGGTGCGCGTCATTACGAATCGTTCCTCGGGTAAGCAGGGCTATGCCATCGCCCAAGCTGCCGCAGCCCTGGGCGCGGCGGTCACACTCGTCACCACGGTGGATCGTGCGATCCCCGACGGTGTCGCCGACGTGGTGCGAGTCGAAACCGCGGCACAAATGCAAGCTGCGGTCATGCCAATTGCGGCGGCCCAGGACGTGATCGTCATGGCGGCCGCGGTCGCAGATTTTCGCCCGGTAGATCCGTTGGACCGTAAATCGAAAAAGCAAGAGGGCCCGCCGGAGATCGTGCTGGAACCCACCCACGATTTCTTGGTCGACTTGGGCGCCCTGAAGCCCGTCGGTCAGATTTTGATTGGATTCGCGGCCGAGACTGAAGCTCTGCACGACAATGCGCTCGACAAGCTTCGTCGCAAGAATCTCGATTTCATCGTAGGCAACGACGTTTCACAACCCGACGCGGGCTTCGAGGTCGACACCAACAGGGTAATTATCCTCGACACCGCCGGCGTCGTGCACGAGTTACCGCTGCAAACAAAGCTTGCTGTGGCTCGGGAATTACTTGTTCACATAGTTACTCGGCTCGCATCGCTAGATCGTCAAATTACTTAGAACCGTTTTGCTGCGAAGCTGTACGGCGGCGCGATTGTGATTGGCGTTCCAAAGGTGTCAGTGACCAACACATTTGGCGTGTAGACGAACGTCTGTGCCGCGATGCCGGATGCGGTTGTGCCACTCGCAGATCCCAACGTCACCGAGAAGGTGAAGGTGGTTGCGTTGTAGGTGATGCTGCTGCGACTGGCCCCGCTACCCGAGAAGGTTCGCGTCGCCGTGACCCACGCTGGCGAGCCGAGATCGATCGTGCCGAATCGCAACGCGCACGTGGTGGAAGTAACCGTCATTGTGTCGTTGCCAGTCGAACCCGCATTGTTATTGATCGACACCACAACTTGGTTGTTCCCGTTGATCGACTGGTTGGACGCGTTACCCGCCCATGGATTGCTTCCGCCTGAACACATCGAGGCGACTGCGATTGCTTTGTTGTAGGTGAATGCCAGCGTGTCACTTGCTGCAATCTGACCGTTGGCATTTGTGACGGTCATTGAGGTGACCGTAAGTGGAACGCTGGCGACAGTGATGCTGAGCACCCGAGTTGCCGTCGCGCCGACTGCGTCGGTGAGTGTGAAGGTGATATTGGTCGTTCCAACTGCGGTTGGTGTGCCCGTGATCGCTCCTGTTCCGGAGTTCAATGTGAGCCCAGTGGGCAATGGTGTTGACGTCCACACATACGGCGTAGTGCCGTCGGTGCCAACCACAGAACTTGTGTACGCGGTGCCAACGCCGCCATTCGGCAACGAAGACGTTGTGATCGTCGGCGCGGCATTGACAACGATGTTGTAATTGCGAGTGACAGGATTCGTTTGTGAATCCGTTGCCGTAACTGCGACGGCGAAGGTGCCGGTTGCCGTCGGAGTACCGCTGAGCAAGCCCGACCCCGAGTTGATAGTGATACCAGCCGGGAGACCGGTAGCGGCCCAGGTGTAGCCGGGATATCCACCGCTAGCCACAAACGCAGTAGTCGGGTAGGCGAGGTTGACCGTCCAAGCCGGCAACGTGGAGGGCGTCGTTATCGTTGGCGGTGCTATGCCGATCGTGCTGCCGCCGCCGCCAGTGAAGGTGATGGTCTTGGCGACAATCATTCCGACGCTGCTGCCCGCGCCACCGTTGAGGGTGATGTTTGCGTTGGGGGCGTAGATCGCCCCTGCGTAGGTGTTAACCGTCGCACCGCCGTTGATGTTGATCGATGTGGTCGCGTTGGTGGCCGCGATCCAAAACAAGAGATTCGCGTATGTGCCACTGGTTGCTGCGCTGAAACCAAGCTGGGCCTGGCCGTTGATGCTGAGGCCGCCTTGCGCGAGGTAGAACATCACGTCGTTACCTGTTGCAATCGCTTGCGCACTGAAACTAACGCCGTTGCACATGACGTATACGCCGGGGTCGAAGATCACGGCAGTGGTGACGCTCAAGGCATTCGGATACACGCCGGGTGAATATCGACCGGCTACGAGTGGTGGGTTACTCCCGCCCGCGCACACACCCGCTGGCACGGGGGTGTCGGCAAAGGGATCGGGCAGCGGTGAGGCGTAGTTCGCGAGTGGTGTGGCTTGGCCGCATTGATTGCCTCCACAGGTGCCACCGGCCAAGATTGATGTGCCGCCGGTGGCGCTGTAATCGATTGAACCTTGCGCAGACATCGCGGTGCACCCGCCACCGTCGCTCGACTGCACGAACGCGCCCCCGTTGACGAGCACGGTGGTATTTCCACCGACAGTCAGCGCGGAGCCGCCAGTGCACGGCCCCGAGTTGCCGAGCGCGAGCAAGGGCACAGTCGCGGAATTACCGAGTGTGGGTGTGGTCTGGCTCTGCGGGCGAAGGCTCGCGCGTAAATCGATCCGGTGGGGAGTTTGGGCTACCAACGGCGTGTTGGTGGTGTACGCCACGAGTTGCACTTCGGTGGGCAGGCCTGGGCAAGTGCCGGTGCACGTCGCGGTGGGGGCCGCAGGTGCGGTGCCGATGTGGTCGGCAAGATTCACGGTGTCCGCGGCCGATCCATTGAGACAAGTCTGGCGGATCATTTTTTTGTTGGTCGTGTTGTAAAAGTAATTGGCGACGCGCGTGTTCTTGGTGAGTGGCGAAAGGCGTTCATACCATTTGAAACGGATCACCAATGAGTTGCCGGCGCTCGTGCAGCCCGCGTCGTCGGTGAGCGATACGCCGAGCGTTGAATCAATCGTGCCCGTGAGCGGATTGCTGCCGCCTGCGGCTTGCGCGTCGCGGGTGAGGAACCCGGCGATGATCTGCGCGTCGTTGTTTTCTTTGATGCGTTGAGAATTGTTGTCGCCAGCGCGCATCGCGGTGATGAAGGAAGCGGTGAGCGCGCTCGTGATGAGCCCGAGCAACGTGACGCTGATGAGCAGTTCGATCAGTGTGAGCCCGCGTTCGCTGCGCGTCGTGTTGCGATCGTTGTGGCTTCGCCTCATTGGTTCACACTCCAGGATTGGATCCACGTCCGTGTGATGGGTGCCGTCGCGGCGGTGAACCCGGCCGACGATTGAAAGTTGACTTGCGCACGCACGACGGTCGTTGCGTTGGTGCACGCAACCCCAGTGTCGACGCATGCTGAATAGATAGC
>SXHN01000002.1 GCA_005773635.1 Actinomycetota bacterium | reverse complement strand
GTTCGTCAGGTTCTCGCCGCGCAGCTGCTTCAAACCGATTTGCACGGTGCGATATCGGTCATCGCTGGTCACGAGCAGCGGCCACAGGTATTGATTCCAAGATCCAAGAAAAGCGAACAACGCCATAGCGCCGATTGCCGGGCGAGCGATCGGAATCACGACGCGGGTCAAGAATCGCCAGTGCCCGTAGCCGTCGAGTGCTGCCGCGTCTTGAAGGTCCGGCGGCACGGTCATAAAGGCTTGTCGCAATAGAAACGCTCCGAAGCCCGAAGCAATGAACGGGATAATCAACGCGGTGTAGCTGTTGTACCAACCGAAACTGCGAATCGTAGTGACATTTTGGATAATGGTGACCTCGCCGGGCACCATCAGGGTGGCGAGATACACAACGAACATCACCCGCTTGTACGGGAACTCTAAAAACGCAAATGCGTAGCCACCTAGTACCGCGGTCACTACTTGCAATACCGTAATTCCAATCGTCACAAACAATGTGTTGAAGAGGTAGCTCCCCATCCGAGCATCCGACCATGCTGTTGCATAGTTAGAAAAGGTCGGATTCGATGGCCACAGCGCAGGCCCGTTCGCCAACGCTGCTGGTTGCATTAACGAGTTCACCACGGTGATGTAGATCGGGAACAAGATCCCAACGGCGAGTGCCGACAGCAGTGCGTAACGCAGTGCTCGCCGCAACGTTCGATTCGGCTGGCTACCTCGCATAGTGCACGCGTCGCTCAAGTCGCATCTGGATGAGCGTCAGCATCAACACGATCGCAAATAGCCCAACCGCGAATACAGCAGCCTGACCGGTGCGGCTGTCGCTATCGAACGCGAGCCGCTTCACCTGATACGCCAACAAGCTCGTGCCGCCCGTTTCTTTGCCTATCGGGTTGAGCAGATCGATTTCCGCGAAGGTCTTGAACGCCGATATCGACCCAACGACAAAGGCAAAAAACACCGTTGGCGATAGCAGCGGCAGCGTGACTCTCAAAAACCGACGACTTGCACCAGCACCATCGACGCGCGCCGCCTCAAGGAGATCATCGGGTATGGCCTGCAATCCCGAACTCATCACGATGAACGACAAGCCGAGGCTCTGCCATATCGACACAACCGCTATCGCGGGCAATGCCCACGTTTTGTCGTCGAGAATGCCGTGCCCGTTGATTTGCAGTTTCCAGAGCCCAGTTTGAGTACCCACCAGGCTGAAGAAGATTGTGGAAGCAACCGCAGCCGATGAAGCAACGGTTGACGAAAAAATCGTGCGATAGAACGTGATGCCCGCCAACTTCTGATGCGCGATCACGGCAAGCAGCAGCCCGAGGGCGATCCCGAGGGGAACGGTCAATCCCACGAACTGCACAGTGACCCAAACCGAGTGCCAAAAATCCCTACTCCCTAATACCGCACCCCATTGCTCCCATCCAACCCACTTGGGTTTCGACTCGTTTGCGAACGCGCCAAAGCCACCCGCCGTAGAGGTTTGGTAAAAGGGAAATGTGAAGTTCTTGATGAATGGATAGAAAACAAAGATCGCAAAAATCACCAGCGATGGAGCGAGCATCACATAGGCCAGAGAAGTCTCGCGAAATCGCTTCGATCGCCGAGATGGCGTTCGCGGAGTAGAAGCGTCACGCGAGCGCATAGCTCGCTCCAGTGTCGCCATTGAAAGCATGAATACGCTGCGGGTCCACGATCAATCGCAGCGGGGCACCGACCGCCGGGCACACCTCGCTGGCCGCAGCGCGCGCGATCACTACATCGCTGCTGTCCAGCCGGCAATGGATATGGCGTTCATGGCCCAACGACTCAACCAGCACCGCCGTCGCACTCAGACTGTCGGCGGTGGCATGCGCACCGTCTGCCAATTCGAAATGTTCGGGCCGCACACCGGCGATGATGGGGCCGTCCGGAACCGAAGCACGCAGATGCCCGGCGAGCTGCAAAACAGATTCGCCAACCAGCAATCGGCCGGCCTCTGCAGTCGCGGCGAACGTATTCATAGGGGGCGTTCCGATGAACTCGGCCACGAAGCGGTTGGCAGGATTGTCGTAGACATCTTGGGGCGGACCAACCTGTTGAAGCCTTCCATCGCGCATGATCGCAATCCGATCGCCCATCGTCATTGCTTCGATTTGATCGTGGGTCACGTAAATGAGCGTCGTCGCGAGATCGCGCTGCAGCTCAACGAGTTCCACGCGGGTTTGCACCCGGAGCTTCGCGTCGAGATTCGAGAGCGGCTCGTCCATCAAAAACACCGACGGTCGCCGCACTATGGCCCGCGCTAACGCCACCCGTTGTCGCTGGCCTCCCGACAGCTGAGCTGGTTTACGGTCGAGATAGTCAGTCAGCCCCAGACTCTCGGCTGCTCCGCTCACTAGCTCGGCGCGTTCTGCGGCCGGCTGTTTGCGAGCATCGAGCGGAAACTCGATGTTTTTACGCACGGTCATATGTGGGTACAACGCGTAACTCTGGAACACCATGGCTATGTCGCGATCTTTCGGATCAACGTCGTTCACCACACGTGCACCTATCCGAATATCGCCTTCACTTGGTTCGTCAAGACCCGCGATCATCCGCAAGGCAGTGGATTTTCCGCATCCCGACGGCCCCAGCAAGACGAGAAACTCGTGATCATGCACTTCAAGGTTGAGCGCATCAACGGCCGCGATCTCACCAAAGCGCTTGGTCACATTCTCAAAGGTAACTGAGCTCACAAGCGCATCTTGCTACACATTCGATCAGCCACGCAGGAACCAGCTCCGAGGATCCCATTCGCGCAACGCATGAACCGATGCCACGTCGATGGGTGCAAGTTCGCGCACCACCGCCGCGACACGCACCGGCCAGCCGGTCGCGGAAACCGCAATGTCGATGCGATCTTGCAGCGAGCCATCGCCACTTGGCACGGCGGTCAGCACTAGTTCGTGCGAGTCGTCTACTTTTTCAAAAGTCGCTAGATCAGTAACCAGCGCACGCACGTTGTGCCCTGGGGATGTGATGTACGCACAGTCACTCGGTGTGCGTTGCACACTCAGCAGAGCCACCACAACGCATTCGGCTGCCGTACTCGCGACGTCGTTGCCACCTCCGCTGCCCACAAGGAATGGGCCTCCGCTTTCGAGCAGCGACGTGCTGTTGATATTGCCAAATCGATCAATCTGGGCTCCGCCCAGGCATCCGATTGTTGTTGTCGTACGCCCGCCTACCAAGCCCCCCAACACCATCGTGGCATCGCTCAACATTGTCGTACCAGGAAAATTTCGATGGTTGAGCACGAAGGGGTCGCCAGGTACCGGTTCATAGTCCCACAAGCCGATTTCGGCAGTCAGGACCGTCTTTGCTCCCATTTCTCGCGCTGTTCGCACGCCGAGCCACGCGGCCAAATTCGCGACACCAGCCCCGGCGAGCACGGCGTGTGCGCCAAGCGCGACCGCACGCTGCGCGAGGTGCTCGGCAGCCATCACCGCGGCGCACTCCCATGCATTCGGCGGCGTCTCGATATCTACCGCGAACTCATCGCGATCCAGCTGCCACGAGTCGGCCGCCGCTCTCGACCGCAGTCGTGCTGTGCGAACTTCGCCGAGCCGGTCCAACCACTCTTGCTGCGTCCGGACATCCAACACCCAGTGGCGCACCCACGCGTCGAAGTCATCGCCACGCGTTGCCGCCCGGGCTTCGACCCAAAAGTCGTAGTCCTCGCCATAGCCATCCACGGGAAGATCGCCAACGTACAGGCCTCCCGGATGCGCGCCCATTGGAGCCTCCACCACCGCTGCCACACAGTGCGCAGGAATCTTCACAAGATGCGACCAGGGCCGCAGGTCATCCACGACACGTTCCACGGTGACGACCGCGCCACGCCGTGCAGCCAGCGCTCCCCACACTCCTTCCAACATCGGCGGATGCAACGCCACGTTGCCATGCCGATCCGCAACTGGAGCGTGCAGCAGCGCAACGTCCGGCACTAACGGCGCCAGCATTCCGACCCTGCCGAACGGCGTGTCGACCACCGCAAAAGCATCGTTGCTATCCATCGAGGAATCCGAGATCGAACGGGTTGCGATGGCGGGCATGCCCTTCGCACCGGCCTCCAATCGCTGTGAGAACGCCAAGAATGACCAATGCTCTACGTCGACTACGCCCGACGCATAGCCCCTTTGAAACCAGGGATTCGGCGTGAAATTGGGGAAGGTATCGCCGCTGTAGCCGGTGATGACTTTACGCACCAACCCGCCACGAAAAAACAATGCGCCGAGACTTGACAGCGAGAGCATCACCAATTCGAACTGCGGATCGCGCTCCCACCATTGCCGTACCAGTTCTCGAGCACCAGCCGTCCAGCGGGTATGACCGACGACAACATGCACCGAATCGCCGCGTTGCACGTATCGTGCAATCGCGGTTTCGAGGTCGAGAAATTCTGCCATCAGCGTCTCACCGTACCGAGCTTCGGTGCTCCTGTTGCGGTTATGTACAACGCCGGTGCAAGTTTCGGTAAATACTGCATCTGCAGCATTGATCTCATTCGATACGCGTGTATTAATGTGCTCGCTGGGCCGCGGCCTCGGAGATGCCCCCACCATCCCCGAGGCCCGCCCGCTTTTTTGTTCTACGGTGCTTTCGTGGCCATGCAGAACTTCGGACTCATCACACCAGTCCTCACGATGCTTCCCCGTTCTCATGCACAGTGGGAACGAACCGCGGGTATTGAGGAAGTCCGCCAAATCGCCGCATTGGCCGACAGCCTCGGCGTTCACCACATCACCTGCAGCGAACACGTTGCGATCCCCGACCACATCGCAGCAATACGAGGAACTCGTTACTGGGATCCGCTGGCAACATTCGGATACCTGGCGGCGCATACGACCACTTTGCAATTTGCCACCCATGTGCTCGTGCTCGGCTACCACCACCCCCTTGAAATCGCCAAGCGCTACGGCACGCTCGATCAGGTCAGCGGTGGTCGCGTCATCCTCGGAGTTGGCGTCGGGTCGCTGCGCGAGGAATTTCAACTGCTCAATGCAAATTTCACAGATCGAGGAGCGCTTGCTGATGACGCGCTGAAGGCGTTACGCGCTGCACTAGGTGTTGCAGTGCCTCAATACAAAGGCTCCCACTACGCGTTCAACGATATGGTGATCGACCCAGTTGCTGCGCGCCGCGATCTTCCAATCTGGATTGGCGGACGAACGGCGCGGTCGTTGCGCAGAGCATCCGAGCTTGGAGATGGATGGGCGCCGTTCGGCCTCACCACTGAAGCGGTCGCAGCAATGCTGACACGCACTCAACACAGCGACACCGGGCAGCAGCGATCCGCGCCGCTAGAGGTTTGGCTACAGCCCGAAGTGCCAGTGGACCCACTCGGTGCGCCTGAGGCGTGCGCAACAACACTGCGCCAACTGTTCAGCGCCGGAGCGACAGGCGTGAATCTTCGCTTTGTGCATCATTCGCTCGCCCACTACCTAGAACAGCTCGAAGCGTTGGCGCAGTTTTCACCACAGCTAGCGTCACTGGACTGACACGCACAACAGGAGGCATCGTGCGCATCGCGGCGCTGGTGAAACAGATACCAAAGTTCGAAGCTATGACGCTCGGCGACGACGGCCGCCTGATTCGCGACGGCATCGAGCTTGAGATGAACGCATATTGTCGACGCGCGGTCGCGCAGGCGGTACAACTCGCGACGACGCATACCAACGCGTCAGTGACAATAATTTGCATGGGGCCACCGACTGCAGACGACTGCGTACGCGAAGCGGTGGCATGGGGCCGCGCGCGCGGTGTCGAAGCGATTCATGGAGTGCACATCTGTGATCCTGCATTCTCGGGCTCCGACACACTCGCGACGGCCAAGGCGCTCCACGCTGCCATCAGCCTGCTCGGCGGGTTCGATTTGGTGCTCTGCGGACGCAACTCCGTCGATGCCGACACCGGCCAAGTAGGGCCGCAACTCGCGGAACTCCTCGACTTCGTCTTCATCAACGCGGCGAAACAACTCCGCGTCGACACGACACAAATTCACGCGATCAGCGAAGGGGACGACGGATTCGTTGAACTCACGACGCAGTTGCCTGCGGTCGTGTCGTGCGCAGAACGCCTCATCGACCCTTCGAAAGTTGATCCCGCCGGTCGCGCCGCGGTTCCTAGCGATCAGATCCGAATGCTCACGACTTCCGATTTCGGAAGCGGGCCCTGGGGTGCCGATGCGAGCCCAACTTGGGTTGGTGCGATTCGTGTGATCGAAAGCCACCGGCACAACGTGGTCGACACGACGAAATCGGTCGCGGAACAAGTCAGCGCGGGCGTGGCCTTGGCCCGCACATTGGGTGCCTTTGCGACGGAACCGGCTAGGGCAAGCACCCTGTTGCGCGCCACAGTGCCGTACTCGCCAGATTCTGGCTTTGTCGCAGTCCTCGTCGAACCCAACCGACGAGTGCTTACGGCCGAACTCCTCAGCGCGGCATGTGCACTAGCGACAAACGACATGGCAGTCGTCGCGATCAAGGTGGCACCGCTCACTGCCACATTCAACGGCGCCGACCGACTGGGATCGATGGGTGCCGATGCAGTTGCGATACTGCCCGGTGGCGAATGCGAAGACGATGCGGCGGCTGCGATCGCAGCGTTCGTCGAGACGTTCCGTCCTGCGATCGTGCTCGCCCCGAGCACCGCGTGGGG
>SXHN01000024.1 GCA_005773635.1 Actinomycetota bacterium | reverse complement strand
CGTCGAGGTGGTTGGTGGGCTCATCGAGCAGCAACAGATCAGGACGCGACAGCAATAGACGACATAACGCAACCCGTCGGCGTTCACCTCCCGAGAGTGTCGTGACATCGGCGTCATCCGGAGGGCAACGCAACGCATCCATTGCGATGTCGAGGGTCCTGTCAATTTCCCAGCCGTTGGCGGCGTCGATCGTGTCTTGGAGGGTCGCCTGTTCCGCAAGCAATTTGTCGAAGTCGGCGTCGGGTTCGCCCATCGCGTTGCATACTTCATCGAAACGTTGGAGTGCATCTTTCAGTTCCCCGAGCCCGTCCATCACGTTTTCGCGCACAGTTTTGGAGGCATCGAGTTCGGGCTCTTGTTGCAAGAATCCAACGGAAAACCCGGGCGTGAGGCGGACCTCACCTTGGTAGCCGTCGTCAACGCCAGCCATGATTCGTAACAGTGTCGATTTGCCCGACCCATTGGAGCCCAAAACACCAATTTTTGCTCCCGGATACATCGAGATATTGATGCCTCGCAGGATTTCACGATCCGGCGGAACGACCCGCCGCAACTTGTGCATTGTGATGATGAACTGAGGAGCCATAACCAACGACCGTAGCAGCGACCCTCGAAACGACCCAGTAAGTTCGAGCCTATGACGGACCCTGATCCCATCGAATTTGCTGCTCGGATTACCACCGCGTATGCCACCACTGGGCCGGCGCTCGACCTCGGACGAGGCATCGTCAATGGAGCATTGATCCCGGCTGCGATCGTGCAACTACCCATTTCGATGATGACTCGCCACGGCCTGATCGCGGGCGCAACCGGAACCGGCAAAACCAAGACCTTGCAACTGCTCGTTGAACAACTCAGCGACGCCGGAGTTCCAACCTTCTCCGCCGACATCAAAGGCGACCTCACCGGACTTTCGCAACCGGGCGAACCACACCAGAAGCTGGCCGAACGTGTCGCCAACCTCAAATTGCAGTGGGCGCCATCGGGCAAGCCGGTGTCGCTATTGAGCCTCGGAGGCATCGGAGCCGGGGTTCCGGTTCGAGCCGCGGTGTCGTCGTTCGGGCCGACGCTGCTGGCCAAAGTTCTTGGGGCTAACGACACCCAACGCTCGGCCCTCAGCATGGTGTTTCACTACGCCGATTCCGCACAATTGGCCTTGCTAGATCTCGATGATGTGCGAGCGGTACTCCAACATCTCACGAGCGAAGTTGGGAAAACAGAACGCGAACTGTTGGGTGGCCTATCGAAACAAACTGCAGGCGTGCTCTTGCGCAAGATCGTGGAATTGCAAGATCAGGGCGCAGACGATTTCTTCGGAGAACCAGAGCTCGACATCGCCGATCTCATGCGCACAATGCCAGATGGCAAGGGCGTGGCAACCTTGCTGGAACTCACAGCAGTACAAGATCGTCCCAAACTGTTCTCCACATTTCTGATGTGGTTGCTTGGCGAATTGTTCGAACATCTGCCTGAAGTTGGCGACCTTGACAAACCAAAATTGGTCTTCTTCTTCGACGAAGCGCACTTGCTCTTCAACGACGCCCCGAAAGACTTCATAGAACAAGTGGCCCAGACAGTTCGTTTGATTCGTTCCAAAGGCGTTGGCGTTTTCTTCATCACGCAGCTCCCCGACGACGTGCCAAATGACGTATTGGCGCAACTGGGAAATCGAATTCAGCATGCGTTGCGAGCGTTCACACCGCGTGATGCCAAGGCGCTGAAGGCCGCAGTCACCACCTATCCGAAAACCCCCGACTACGACCTCGAAGAATCACTCACCCAGTTGGGTATTGGAGAGGCTGTCGTCACGACACTCTCGGAGCGCGGCGCGCCGACACCCGTCGTTTGGACGAGAATGCGCCCACCATCCTCGCTCATGGCCGCGATTGCACCCGATGCGATTGCGGCAGCAGTGCAGTCCGACCCACTGCTGGCGAAGTATGCCACTGAAGTCAACCGCGATTCGGCCCGTGAAATCCTGACTGCAAAGCTCGCGCCTCCTGTTCCATCGATTCCGCCGCCGCCCCCGCCCCCGCCTGCGCCCCTGCCAGCACCTGGCACACCTGATCTCCAAACGCCACCACAACGAACGCCTGAGCAACGTGCCCCCGAACAACGCGAACCCCAGCGCCCGCGCGGATCGGGCAAAGGCGACGACAACCCGATCACCGACTTTCTGAGTTCACGCGAGGGTCGTGCCACGGTGAATACGGTATTGCGCGGCGTATTTGGGCTCTTGAAGAAGCGATGATCATGAAACAATCTCGGGTGTATCAAGTCTGCGACACTTACATGGACCAGTACGCAGTTCTCGATCCGAACTTCGCGGCCGAAAGCGGTGTTCGCAGCAACGTGGATGAACTGACCGATCTATCTCCCGACGGCCACGATGCCCGCCACGCACTGGATCGTTCCACCCTCAGCGAAATCGAAGTGACACCGATCGGTGGCGATCGTGATCGCGTTGCCGCGGGGCTGCTGCGAGAGCGGCTGCAAGTGAACAACGATCGCCACGATCTCGGTGAACACTTACGAGATTTGCGAACCCTCGGGAGCGCGATGCAGGGAGTGCGCGAAACATTCGACCTGATGGCGTACAGCAACGACAACGATTGGGAGGTTGCAGCACGCCGGATGCGAGCTGTTCCCGCGGCGCTGGCAGGGTTCCAGCAATCACTGGAAGTTGGCGTTGCGCGAGGTCTCGTTGCGGCATCCCGTCAAGCCAACGTCTGCGCCCGCCAAGCCCGAAGTTGGGGCGGAGTCGAAGGTGATGACGCACCCTATTTCCAAGCACTCGCGCAAAAGTGTGGGAGCGGCTCGGCATCGCTGCAAAACGAGGTTCAGGCCGCGGCTGCCGCGGCGACGAGCGCGTTCGCAACTCTCGCTTCCTACCTGAGCGACTCGTATCTCCAAAGTACGAACCCGCATGATGCAGTCGGCCTCGAACGATACGCAGTAGAGGCACGGAGCCACTGCGGAATCGAACTCGACCTCCGCGAGACCTACGAATGGGGTTGGGATGAACTTGCAAGGCTCGAAGCCGATATAAGCGAATGCTGCAACCGTATTCTCCCCGGCGAACCGTACGCTGCAGTTGTCGCGCACTTGGAACAAGATGAGGCACGAGTCCTGCACGGTGTCGACAATCTGATGCGATGGCTCCAAGATCTCATTGACCAAAGCATTTCCGATCTCAACGGGACCCACTTCGATATCGCTCCCGCGATGCAGCAATGCGAGGCGATGGTCGCGCCGCCCGGTGGGGCCGCCGCGATGTACTACACACCTCCGTCGCATGATTTTTCGCGTCCGGGACGCACTTGGTATCCAACGATGGGAAATACGCGGTTTCCGAAATGGCGCGAGGTTTCGATCTGCTACCACGAAGCCGTACCTGGACATCATTTGCAACTCGCGCTCGTGCGTCATTTGTCAGATCAGCTTTCCAAGTACCAACGCCTCCTCGGTTGGGTTTCGGGGCACGGCGAAGGCTGGGCGTTGTACGCAGAGCGGCTCATGAGCGAGTTGGGCTACCTCGATGATCCGGCCTACGAATTGGGGATGCTCGCGGCCCAGGCAATGAGGGCAGTCCGTGTCATCGTCGACATTGGTATGCATCTCGAACTGCCAATTCCTCAAGGCGAGGGCCCATTCGGAGGCCAACGATGGACGCCAGAGATTGCCTTGCCATTCGTCATCGAACGATCGCGCTTCCCCGAAAAGTTCATGACCTCGGAGGTCGACCGGTATCTCGGATTGCCAGGCCAAGCGATCAGCTACAAAGTTGGTGAACGCGTGTGGTTGGATTCCCGGGACGACGCGAAGCGGCGGCACGGCGCCAGCTTCGACTTGAAACGATGGCATGCCTACGGGCTGCAACTCGGCCCAGTTGGTCTCGCAACCTTGACAGCCGAAATGGCGCGCTTCTAAAGACGACTACCCGCGCCGCAAAATGCTGACCATCTCGACATGCGACGTGTGGGGGAACTGATCAACGGGCTGTACCGACTCAAGTGTGAATCCCAGACCCGTGAGCGCGCGCAAATCGCGCGCTCCGGCAGCAGGTTCGCAACTGATCAACACGACCATCGCAGGATCCGCATCGTTGACTACGCGCACCCCACCAGCGCCCAACCCATCACGCGGCGGGTCGGCAATCACCACGTCGCAATCGCCTAAGTCGGCCGACTCGACCTTGGCGCACACAACAATTGCACCGCGTGCGCCACGCCCCGACAAATTGCTTTTGGCGTCGCGCGCCGCCGCCCGGCTGGCCTCGATCGCGATGATCGAATCGGCGTCGATAAACGCACCAAAAAGACCGACGCCAGCGTACATATCGGCGACCCGGTGTAGGTGACCAAGGGGAGCAACTGCAGCTTGGACAAGCCCAACCAACACTTCGGGTGAGTGCACGTGACTTTGGAAAAATGATCCACCCGAAATTCGAAATCGACGATCTCGAACGAGCGCACTGAAATGCGCTCCGGAATCGTGCTTCGGCACGACGGTTGCACCATCCGGCATGCCTGTCACTGCGCTTGCATCGCCATCGACCATGACGAGCAGTTCATCGGTACCCGCACCCACACGGATCAAGACCTCATGTGCATCTGCGAAATTTGTGTTATCGAGAACTTCGCGCACCCGAGGATGGGCGACCAGGCACCCGTCGATTCCGACCGGGTCATGGCTGCCGCGTCGACGTAACGCCAGACGGCCGTCTGGCGCGACCAGCGCTCGCAGCGTTGTGCGATAGTCGCGATCTGCAAGGGAAATCGTCGGATGTACTCGCGTATCGGGCATTCTTGCAATGCGGGTGAGCGCATCAACCACAATCGAATGTTTCAAGGCACCTTGCGCACCCGGCGCAGCATGCTGCCATTCGCAACCGCCGCAACCTTCGGCCACCTTCGGACACGGCGAATCGACGCGATCAGCCGACGGCACGACAATCGCGACGGCGGTTGCGTTGAGGCGATCTTTACGTACGACATCAACCCTCGCCGCGACGACCTCGCCGGGTAGACCACCCCGTACAAATACGATGCGCCCGTCGTCTTCACGCGCAATAGCGTCACCGCCAGCGACAACACGTTCGCACGTGAGTTCGATTTCGTCGCCAACTTGCATGGAGCGCCGTCTTGACGGTTACGCGAGTGCGTCGGCAAGTTTGCCGAGCGCGTCTTCTTCTGTGACGTTGAGCGCGAAGGAAAGCTCCGATACCAAGACCTGACGCGCCTTCATCAACATCGACTTTTCGCCTGCTGAGAGGCCTTTACTCACTTCGCGCAGCGCCAAGTTTCGTACGACCTCGGCGACCTGGTAAACGTCGCCCGACTTCAGCTTCTCCTGGTGGTTCTTGAAGCGCCGGCTCCAGTTCGTGGGTTCACGAACATCTTTCTTGGACAACAATTGAAACAAATCGTCGACATCTTCAGCGGAAATCGGACGCCGCATACCGACATCGTCCACCTTGGAAACTGGCACACGTATGACAAGATCGCTACTCGCCACTCGCAATACAAAGAAATCCGCTTGCGCACCGTCGTACGGAAGCTTCTCTTTCTTTTCGATCACTGCTGCACCGTGATGTGGGTACACAACGCGATCGCCGACTTTGAAGCCCATGATGCTCCCGAAACTTGATGCCATTGAACAGGGGAATCGTCGATCCTACCAGGCCGTAGGCGTGCGTCTCGACTTGCACCTATGGTGATGTCAGGCGAGTTCTTTGCTCTTGATAATCCAGTCCTTCACCATCGGCCCAAAGTTTGCTGGGTTATAGGCGTCTTCTTCGTAACTCCATTGCATATCGCCTGCGTAGTGCAGGATCGTGATATTCGCGGCTTGGCGCACGACACCGTCTCCGAGGTCTTTCATGCGGTTCTCAATCTGGCAGATCCACCAGCCTCGCTCTTCATCACATACACACCAGTCGTGCGGGAACGCGTCCATCTCGGTGTTGGGCCACTGCGACATCGTCTCGCTAATCCATGAGTGGATTGCTTCGCGACCTTCCATCCGTCCATAGTGATGTTCGAGATAGGTGGCATCTTCGGTGAAACAGTCGGCCCAAGGCCGCCAGTCGCCGCTCACAGCCGCAACCTTGGCAACCGCGATGTAGTTGTCGTGTGCTGCTTGCAATTCCTCGCGACTCCATGTACCCATATCACGGCCTCCTAGATCTCACGATGCGCTCGCATCGACACGAGCGCGCAAACAACGTTGCGCATTGGCTAGTCACTATGACAGTGCACACTCGCCGAACGTGGCAAATCGAGTACCGGGTTACGGTCGAAAAAGCCCGCGGGCTGGAGCAAGAAGCCGGTGTACTCAACTGGCATCACGGGCCAGTCTTCGGGACGCGGAAAGTGCGTGATACCAAAGCAGTACCAAACAACAACGTCAGTATCGACGATCTCGCGGTTGGCCGCCGTCCATCTCGGCAAACCGTCGCCGCCTGCGTGTTGGTTGGCGTACTCCCCTGCACCTCGTCGTTCCTCGGCCGCAAAGGCTGTCACCCATAGGTTGTGTCGTGCGAAACCTGCGCGTTGCCCAACCGACGATTCTGGGTGCGCCAACATGGTTGGCGTGCTCATCGTAGGTATCAACTTGAATGCAACCGGCTGCCCGAGACCGTTGAGCACCGAAGGGTTTTCAACTCTCCAGACTCGCGATGTTGCACTATCGGTATTGCGACGGGCGTCGAGTTCGCGGCGCAAGAGTGTCTTGCGCGCCCGAAACGCGTTACTCCAAGGGTTGTCGGGGCCGATCGGCACCACTTCGGCCTCTACTTCATAGATCCGATTGTCCGCGCCTTCGAGATCAAAATCGAGCCGACTGCAAAAAAGGTGTTGGTGAAATGGTGCATAAATATTTTCGGCCACTTCCGATCCGTATTCGCCAGGCCCAGACCCGGGCATCAACGCGCCGACCGACAAGATGCCGGTGAGTTTTACTTCAAGCTGAATGTTGCCATCCAGGTAGAAATACCAATAGAACCCGTATTCGTAATTGCCAACGGTCGAAACGAAACTGACGACCAGTCGTCGAGACCGTCGCACCTCCGAAATACCTGTCATCAGATCAACGTGTTTCCATTGGATGCCGAAATCTTCTTCGTGCATGCAAATTGCGTTGCTGATCACCCACGGGTTGCCGTGTTCCGACGCGAGCGTCGCATCGAAGTAGTGAATTTCACCGAGGCAATCACACCCTAATTGCAGCGACTGCGTCATTCTCCCCAGACCCCACTCGCCAGCATCGAACGCGTTCTTCCATCCGTGCATCTCACCGGGGTCGCCGTACGGCACCACCATTTCGGTCACTGACGCGCGATGCAAAATCGATCGTCCGTCGTACGCGATTTGATGCAGTACCAACCCTTCATACGGGTCAAACGTGATGCGCACCGACCACTTCTGCCACGTAATCAAATTGCCATCAACAGCAAAACTCGGGCCATCGGGCTGAGAAATTTCAATGGGCTTCAAATCAGCACGCCACGGCTGGTGGTCTTCGGCCCCGTATCGACCATGAGTTTGCGGAATCGGCACGATTCCGTGATCAATGACCTCAATGACTTCGTTGCGACCGAGATCGAAGTGCACGATCAAACCCTCAACGGGCCGCGCGTAGCCATTGTCGGTTGGGAACTCGCGCACAAACGAAATGCAGCGAGCGATCCGCCGGCCAGCTTCCGCGGCATACCCAAAGGAACCAGCGGGCCACGGATCGATCTGAACATTGTCGATGTCGACAATGCCGCGCTTCGCGAGCGCGGCGACGTACTCCGGATGAGCCTTCGTGGTATAGATCGCGTTCGCCGCTTCATGCATCGCGAGCGCCGGCCGCATGCCTTGGACAATCGTCCAATCGATCACTCGTTGAGTTCGCAACGAAACTTTGGCTTCGATCAACGACAACTCAGGGCCGGGGATAATCAGCGCGCGAACGACGCGATCGAACGCATCACCAGGATTCCATGCCCCAAGTTCAGCTTTGCTTGGCTCCTCGAGCACAACGTGAGAAAACAATGCGTTGGTCCCAAGATCATGGGCCGCACGAATTATCGCTACCGCGGCGCTAATTTCGCTACCGCTGAGCATGGCGAGAGGATGATCAGCCGCGATGTCGGTGTCTCTTGATGTCATACACCAACGCTACGACATCGGGCCGCTAGGCAGTAGCGATACGTTGGAAGCCTTCGGCACAACGCCCTTCGGGCAACCCTGCGGTAATACCCATTGCCGCCGACCACGTCCGCATCATGTCTCCGATTGCTTCGCCGCGGTCACCCATCTGGCTTTCGTGGCAATGCAGTGCCTCGATCTTGCGCCCGATGGCATCGGTTGTGTCAACAAAGCGGTCGGGATGTTCGCGAGCCATGAGCCACAGTTCGGGAACTGTGTGGGGCTCCAATCCCTCATCATCGAGCAACTCTGGAAACGACCATGCGTTACGAGCATCGGGATACACCGCACAAATTGCCGCTTCACCCGAGGCAAGGTGGTCGGGATGACTCGCATAGATCCGAGTCAACAGTCGATCGGGAGATTGACACACGACCCGATCTGGTTTCACGATGCGGATTACTCGGCTGATCGCCTTGCGCAACGCGAGATCTGCGACGACGGCACCGTCGGGGAAGCCTAGCCAATGTAGATCGGTGACGCCGACCACTGCCGCCGCTGCTGTTTGTTCCTTTCGGCGGATGCGTGGCATGTCCGCACGTAAAATTCCCGTATCAGCACCGCCCGCGTCTCCGTCAGTGACAACACAGTACGACACTTCGATCCCTCGGTCGGTCCAAGTTGCAACGCTCCCCGCCGCCCCAAAATCCACATCATCGGGATGGGCGGTCACTACCAAGATCCGAGAAACGTCAAAATCATCGAGCATGGAAACACAACTTACCAAGCGAAATCTACGGACTTGTCCTTGGACTGACACGTGGTACGCCCTCAGCAGGAGAACCAGCGCGACAATGGAATCATGACCACATCATCGTCGCAAGGCGCCGCGCCATCCAACGAGGCCGCTCCTTCACTCACGAGCTCCGACCTTGTTGGCCTCATTGCCAACCGCGATCGTCTCCGCGTTGTGGCGGCGCTCGTGCTGGGTGCCAATGATCTCCCGAGTATTCGTCACGCAACCGGTCTCGAATATGGCGAAGTCAACAAAGCGTTACATCGCCTGGAAGACAAGGGCCTCGTCGATCGCAACCAATCGTTCGAATACGTGCTCTTAGCCGAGGCGTTCCAACTTGCAGCGCGCGCCGATGCCCAGTCGAGACCTCGAGAAACACTCGATGAACACGGCGACCTCGAAGCACCACACGCGAAGGTCCTACGCACGTTCGTGCGAAACGGTCGACTTATCAAGATTCCCACGCCAATGGCCAAGAAGGCAATCGTGTTCGAACACCTAGCGCAAAGCTTCGAACCGGGAGAAAAATACTCCGAGGCGATGGTGAACCTTGTGCTCGGCAAGTTTCATCCCGACACGGCTGCGCTGCGTCGGTATCTGGTTGATTTCGGGTTTCTCGACCGCGCCGATGGCCAATATTGGCGCAGCGGTGGCCGCACCGATCCGTAGTCCATCTAGCATCGCGCCATGGCTGAGACCACCCCCGCGCAAAACGCCATGCTCGACGCGTTCAGGGAATTCCCCATCATCTTGTTTCGGTTCGGACTCGATGGCGTGATCAAGCACCACATCGGCGGCGGCTTATCAAGCTTCGGTGTAGATCACGGCGGAACACTTGGTCGCAACATTCTCGACTTCTTCGCAGCTAGTCCGTCGATCACCGCAGTCCTTCAACAGGCGCTACTCGGCGAGAGTATTCACCTGAGTGGGCAATACGATGGTCGCTACTACAACGTACGTTTCGAACCCGAATGCCACAAGGGACAACTCATTGGGGTATCTGGCATCGCGTTCGAAGTAACGCAACTCATGAACGCGCAAGCGGAACTCGAACGATCCGAGGAGCAGTATCGCATCTTGATCGAGACCGCCATCGAAGGCATCGTGATGCTCGACCTGCGGTCAACGATGACGTTCGTGAACCAGCGTATGGCCGACATGTTGGGATATACCCCAGCTGAACTGGTCGGGCGTCACGCACTATCTGTAGTCGAACCATCGCTCAAAGAACATCTCGACAAGCGTCGGCGCGAACGTGAGCCAAACGTCGTCGAGCAATTCGAGGTGCTCTACGTCCACCGCGACGGTCATCACGTTCCTGCGATCGTTTCATCACGAATGACAACCAACAACGAAGGGGAAATCACTGGCGCGGTGGGCCTCGTCACTGACATCAGCGAACGCAAACGCGCTGAAGTCGTTCAGCACCGACTCCAACAGGCAATCATCGAAGCAGAAACCAATGAGCAGAAACAGTTGGCTCGGGCGCTGCACGACGGGCCGATCCAGGCGCTCGCCGCGGCCAATCTGCAACTCGGTGCGCTGCGACGCAGCAACCTCGATCGTGCACTCTCGGACGATATCGGATCTATCGAAGCTTCAATCAGTGCCACTGTGCGAAATCTTCGCCTCATGATGTTTGACCTCGAACCCGCAGATCCCAACGACGTCATTGGCGCAATCAACAGCAGCGCCGCGCTGATCTTCGCGAATACTCATGTCCGGATCCGAGTGACGGGCAAGGCCCCGCATGTCGACGCTACTGTCGCCAATACCTTGTACCGCATCGCTCGCGAAGCACTGACCAACGCCATGAAACACGCACACGCGGCGCGCGTCACCGTGAGCGTCGGCGAACTCAATGGCGGCATCGCGATGCGCGTGCGTGACGACGGAGTGGGGTTCACGGATGTGGCAATTACACCATCGCGCCACGGTATTCGCGCGATGCTCGAGCGAGCTCTTGAGATCGGTGGCCTCGCGGGTTGGGAGCCAATCGACCCTGCAGGCACAGTCGTATATGTGTGGCTACCCCTCACCCCGCAAGCCCGCACTATCGCTGATCCCAATTGTTGCATCTAAAGTATTCGGTCTCGACGATTTCAGAAAAGGGCTTGCAATCCCGATACAACGGGAGCACGATGTGCATGACCCAATTGCCAATCTTTGGAGCGGCCGATGCAGGACACACCACCCGAAAAAGTGTGACGGTAGCTGGGCAAGTCACGGGTAGGTTCTCGACCGTAGCGGAACCATTACGAGTTCCTGCGAGCCTCTCACCGCGTCAACGCGCAGCTGTACTCCGTCGGTTACGTCTCGTACTGTTGTGCCCATGCCCCGACTTCTTCGCGGCATGGGCACAACTGATTCACCGTTGCGAGAGCAGTGCGCCGACGTCGGCCTAACTGCACCCGCTTGTGCTGCCACAGCTAGGACACGCGTGGCAACTTCCTGCTCGTTGCATGATGTCACCACAGTTGTGGCACAACACCATTTCGCTTTCGCGCCGGGCCTTTGGTGCCGACCCGGCCTGCACCGCTGTACGCGCTGGCGTGGCGGCGGCCGACGGTGCTTGGTCTTCGAGTGGAAGATCAATGCTCGGATTACTCGTGATCGACGATTCCTCGACACCCGGCAATGTCGGCTGCAGCCGTTCGCCGACAGTCAAGATTCCCATTGCTTCTCGTTTATCGTGGTCCATGTACTCCACGGCCAAACGGCGGAAAATGTAATCCACCAGCGACGTGGCAATGCGCAAATCTGGGTCGTCGGTCATACCTGCGGGCTCAAAGCGCATGTTGACGTACATATCCACGAAGGCTTCCAGGGGGACTCCGTACTGCAAACCGTGGCTCACTGAAATCGCGAACGCGTCCATGATGCCCGCGAGCGTGCTCCCCTGCTTGGCAACCTGAAGAAACAGTTCGCCAGGGCGACCATCTGCGTATTCGCCGACCGTCACATAGCCGTGGCAATCCGCGACTCGAAACGAAAACGTTTTGGCGCTTCGAGTTCGGGGCAACTTTTGGCGCACTGGCTCTTGCACAATGACGGTCTCAACAATGCGTTCGATGATCGTCGCTGGCGTATCAGCGTCGAGTTCCGAACCTGCCTTTGTTTGCGTTGACAACGGCTGCGCGACCTTGCAATTGTCGCGATACAACGCAACTGCTTTCAACCCAAGCTTCCAGCTCTCCAGATGTACACGCTCGACATCTTCAACCGACACATCTTCGGGAAGATTCACGGTCTTGGAAATCGCACCCGAAATGAACGGCTGCACCGCAGCCATCATTGTGACGTGCCCCATGAAGTGGATCGGGTTGTCGCCCATTGAGCACGCAAACACTGGGAGATGCGACGGATCTAACCCAGGGGCTCCGATAATGGTCTTGTTTTCGTCGATGTAGCTGACGATCGCCGACAACTGGGAGTCGCTGTAGCCAAGCTTGGTCAAGGCGCGAGGAATTGTCTGGTTCACAATAAACATGGTGCCTCCGCCAACCAACTTCTTGGCCTTGGTCAACGCCAGGTCCGGCTCAATGCCAGTGGTATCGCAGTCCATCATGAGACCGATCGTCCCCGTCGGCGCGAGCACCGTGGCCTGCGAATTGCGCACGCCGTACCGCTCGCCGAGATCACAAGCATCGTCCCAACTCTGTTGCGCGGCGCTGAGCAATTCAACGGGAACAAGATCTTCGTCAATGGTTGCAGCCGCGGTTCGATGCTGTTGCAATACGCGCAGCATCGGCTCGCGATTCACTTCAAAACCGGCGAACGGACCCATTCTCGCAGCGGTCTTCGCACTCGTCGAGTAAGCGTGACCCGTCATTAACGAAGTAACGGCCGCAGCCCAAGCTCGGCCTTGCGGCGAGTCGTACGGCAAGCCCAATGCCATCAGCATCGCACCAAGGTTGGCATAGCCAAGCCCAAGCTGACGGAAGCGCCGACTCGTCTCAGCGATCGGTTCGGTGGGGTAATCCGCGTTTCCAACCAGAATCTCTTGGGCGGTGAACATCACCTCAACAGTGTGCTTATAGGAGTCGACATCAAAATTGCCATCAGTGTCGAGATAGTGCAACAAGTTGATCGATGACAAGTTGCACGCCGAATTGTCGAGGTGCATGTACTCCGAACACGGATTACTCGCGTTGATTCGGCCAGTGTTCGATGCTGTATGCCAGTGGTTAATCGTTGTGTCGAACTGCATTCCGGGATCGGCACATTCCCAACTCGCCTTGGCAATATCGCGCCACAAATCGCGAGCCCGCACCGTGCGAATGATGCTGCCGTCGGTAACCGCACGGAAATGCCAGTCGCGGTCGTCGACTACAGCGTGCATGAACTCGTCGGTCACGCGCACCGAGTTGTTTGCATTCTGATACTGAATCGAGTGACTGTCCGCTCCATCAAGATCCATGTCGAAGCCAGCTTCGCGAAGGACGCGGGCCTTATTTTCTTCCTTCGACTTACACCAAATGAACTCTTCGACGTCAGGATGATCCACGTTGAGAATCACCATCTTTGCTGCCCGCCGAGTCTTACCACCGGATTTAATCGTGCCAGCCGACGAATCGGCGCCGCGCATGAAGCTCACGGGACCGGACGCAGTTCCTCCACCCTTTAAATGCTCGGCGGAACTGCGAATCCGGCTGAGGTTCACACCCGCACCGGAACCGCCTTTAAAAATGATGCCCTCTTCGCGGTACCAATTCAAGATGTTGTCCATCGTGTCGTCAACCGACAAAATGAAACATGCACTCGCCTGCTGCGGCACACCCTTGACGCCGATGTTGAACCACACTGGTGAATTGAAGGCGGCGCGCTGGGTGACCAAAATGAATTTCAATTCATCGCGGAAGGCCTCAGCTTCAATGTCGTCGACAAAGTATCCATCACGCAGTCCCCATTCGGTAATGCTGTCGGCCACACGATCCACAACTTGGCGAACCGACCACTCGCGCTCTGGAGTGCCGAGTGTCCCACGGAAGTATTTCTGGGCGACAATATTGGTGGCGTTCAACGACCATGATTTCGGGAACTCCACACCGGGTTGGAAAAACGCGTCGCCGCCGTCTTTGTAGTTCTGAATACGGCTGTCGCGAATCTCCCACTCCACCATGTCGTACGGGTGCGTGCTGCCATGCGTGAAGCGACGCCCGATTCCGATTCCGAGCTGCTGCGGCACAATCGCCATGTGAGTCCCCCTTGGACAACGTGTCGCGTTGACGCGACGGAATGTTTGTTTCGATTCTGGTGGGTGTCAGGTGTTTGAAAATTTCCCGATGAAACTTTCTCGAAGCAGATATAACCACAAGATGTAGTGGTGCGCGTCACACCGTACCGCGAGATGAGGGTGCATTACAGCATTGAAATTACATATCTGTCAATTCTTTGGGTGCCGCGTTGACGCAGGTCACGGGCTATTCGCGAAAGTTCCCACTTGTGAAAGAAATCACGCGTCCGGGATGTCCGTTCGGCGTGGTTTGGGCGCCGTCGTTTTGTCAAGTTCGCCGAGTTCGCGAGCAAAATCCGAGGCATCCTCGAACCCCTTATACACCGATGCGAATCGCAGATACGCGACCTGATCCAGCGCACGAAGACGCTCGAGAACCGCCATCCCAATAACGTCCGATGTGACTTCAGGTCCGAGGGTGCGCAGCTGCGCTTCGACTTGCGCCACGATCTCGTGCACCGCATCATCGTCGACGCGACCACTGGCCGCTCGTTCAATGCCAGCAACCAACTTTTGCCCGTCGAACGACTCCAAGGTTCCGCCGCGTTTGCGCACCAGGACGACCACTTCCTCGACCCGCTCATAGGTGGTATAGCGCTGGGAGCAGGCAAGACACTCTCGCCGACGACGTATAGCTGCGCCGTGTTCTGCCGCCCGCGAATCAACAACTTTGTCGTCGTCCGATTGGCAAAATGGGCAGCGCACGACCCGCAAACTACAGGCTCCTCCAATTGAGTCCACCTATCAGCCGATTCCCGGATAGCCCGCTTGATCGGACCTTGGAAGCCTTGGCGAAGCAACGACTTAGACGCCCGACCAATTGATGACATCGCCGGGGCGAATGACGGTGCTTCCGTGAGCTTGCACCAACAAATCAACGACCTCACGAGGATCATCGCCAGGCGCGATCATGCGAGCAATTGACCACATCGTGTCACCGGATCGCACACGGTACTGAATGGTTTCGACATTGGACCCGCCGAACCGCAGGCCACCTGCGACCGCATCAGCGCCTTGCGCGGTCATCCCGACCAGCGCCAAACCGAGAACGCCCGCCGCAACCCGGCGCCGGCGAAACGCAGCAGCGGAGGGTCGAGCGGCTAGGCGAACCGGAGACGAGCCTGGGCGAACCGGAGACGAGCCTGGGCGAACCGGAGAAAACTGCGAACTACGGGGACCTGACATACTGAGACTCCTGGGACTGGCGGGAATTGGACTGGCGAGAATTGGACTGGCGAGAACTTGCTAACCAGCACTGGAGCTGGCGGAACTGGTGGTACATGGCGAATATTGGTTGAGGGAACTTCGACTGCTGCATCACACCACGGGGGTGCGACACTGGCTCAATACGAACAGATGTTCTCCGATCATCTGTTCGTTGTCAAGGAAAAATCGAACGGGTGTTTGCTACGAACGTCTGATCGTGTTATCGTTGCCGCATGGTCAAACAACCCAGCGCACGCGCAACAGCCACAATTTCCCCAGCGTCCACACTGTCGGCAAAGCCCCTAGCGCCAAAGCGGACCGAGGCACTCACACCCCGGCAACGGCAAGTCCTCGAGTTCATCGATGAAGAGCTACGAGCCAAGGGGTATCCGCCTTCGGTCCGTGAGATTGGTGAAGCGGTCGGGCTGTCGTCGCCGTCCACGGTGCACGCGCACCTCGGCGCGCTGCAAGACAAAGGCTTCTTGCGGCGAGATCCAACCAAGCCCCGAGCAATCGAACTCTCGTATGAGCCCATGTCAGTAAGTCCAGTCGAACGCGGCACGATTCGCTATGTGCCGCTGGTTGGCCACGTCGCTGCAGGTACCGGCGTACTCGCCGATGAACACATTGAAGAGACCCTCCCGCTCCCTGAGGATTTCACCGGGCCAGGTGATCTCTTCATGGTCAAGGTACGCGGCGATTCCATGATTGAGGCCGGCATCTTTGACGGTGACCACATCGTGGTGCGCGTGCAACAAGATGCCGATTCGGGCGACATCGTGGTAGCAGGAATCCCAGGTGAGGAGGCGACGGTGAAGACACTCGTTCGCAAACGCGGCAAAGTCATCTTGCGCCCTGCCAACTCGGCACTCACCGACATGATCTTCGAACCCGACGAGGTCAGCATCTACGGGCGGGTCGTCACCGTGTTACGCAAGTTGTAAAGAACGCGTCGATGTTGCAGTTTCGCTTCCTGGGCGCTGCCATCGCGCGCTTCGCGGACGTCCGGCGTCAGCGGGGCGCAGCCCTTTAGTCAGTCCGTCGGCCTGCCGAAACCATCCCAATGCAGGAGATGGCGGCGGCGAGCGCAACACTCGGTGGGTCAGCGTCCACACCGGCTGCATCACACGACGGCGCCGTTGCGTCGATGTTCACTGCTTCGCACCCAGGAGCGCCAGGACACGGCTGGGCGACCATGAACATCGACGGGATCGGCGAGATCTCGGGCGACGTCGTCGGTTTCGACACAGTATTCGTCGTCGTGGCCGTGTCGTTGCCGGTTGATGTGCTGCACGGGCGCCCGGTGGTACTCGCACTCGGAATCGACGGGCGCGTCGTACAGGGCGTGTCAGGTACGACGTCGGGCATCTCGACACATCCCGATGGTCGGCTCTGCATTGCAATCCGGCTCGACGAAGATGGCCAAGAGCCAACCTCTGACAGTCAGTCACGGCGAGCGAAGCTACGAGTTCCATTCGACGCAAAGATCGACGCGATGGTCGTGGCGTCGCGCAAGACAACCGACAAGAATTACCGCTTTCAGGCAATCGATCTCTCAAGCCGCGGCATTGGAGCGAGCGGCGCGCGCGAGGTTCCAACGAAGTCGAATGTGTTACTTCGCTTTGCGGTGCCACCGCACCGGGGCGCCACCTTGCAGATTCGTGCCGTTGTGTCGCACTTTCGACGGATATCCGAGTCCGCAGTTCATGTCGGCTTCGAGTTCGACCGCGTTACGGCCGCACAACTCGCGCAGCTCAACAATGCGATCATGCATCTGTCACACTCAGGCGTCAGCAGTCGGCGTCACAACTAAACGCGCGGCTCGATACCTGAATCATTCGATGCAGACAAAACGAGCAAGCGCGGCATAACAGCCGTCAATTTCGTGACGAGCGACGCACTCCTCGGCAGTATGCGCAACGGTGGGATCGCCGGGACCAAAGTTGATTGCGGGTATACCGCGACTCGCGAACCGAGCAACGTCAGTCCAGCCCAGCTTCGGCCGAACCGCTAAATCCAATGTCCCAATGAATTGGGCAACAAGTGGATTCATGAGGTTTGGCGCCGCTGCGGGCGACAGATTGATCCGTTCAATGTCATCTGCACCGGGAAGGAGCGCACGCAGCTGCATTTCGGCATCCTCGCTACTCCAGCAGGGAGCGAAGCGGCGATTCACCACAACATGACACTCATCAGGGACAACGTTGTTGGCGACTCCCCCATCAATGCCAACCACTTGCACGGACTCGCGAAAGCTCAGTCCATCGACAACTGCCGTACCAGGATCATGGCCGGCGATCATCGCAAGTGCTGCAGATGCTGCGTGAATCGCGTTGCGACCCATCCACGGTCGGGCAGTGTGGGCCCGAGCACCTCGGTAAGTGGCACGGAGATGGAGCGTCCCTTGGCAGCCCGCTTCCACCCAACCTCCTGTTGGTTCCATCAAGATTGCGAAATCGCCGGCGACGAGCTCCGGATCGATTGCAAACAGCGATCGCAGCCCGTTGTGCTGTTCTGCGACTTCTTCGCCTTCGTACCAAAACAACGTCACGTCGAAGCGCGCGGTTGCGCAGTCGGACAACGTTTCCGCGAGGCGCAACATGACTGCCAAACCACCCTTCATGTCCGCCGCGCCCAGCCCGTGTAATACGTCACCAGCGCGACGCGGCGTCTCATTGCCGTTCGCAGGGACAGTATCGGTATGACCGCCGATCACAATTCGTTGGGCACACCCGAATTGCGTACGAGCGACGACGTTGTTGGCAACGCGGGTGATCTCCAACGACGCGGCGTTGGCGCGCAGTCGCGTCTCAATCGCATCGGTGAGCGGACCCTCGCCGGGGAACACCGATGGCACCGCGCAGAGCGCTTCGGTCAGGCCAAAGAGGTCCGCGGCTGGATGTTGCACAACTGCGCGCAACGGCGCGGAGGTCACGACACGACACCGTGTTCGCGCAGGAGTTGGTTGAGCTTCAGCTTGTCGTGTTCTTGGCCCTCTTCGAGATAGCGGAGTATCAACGCACAGGGCAACCCGAACGTACCGCCCGCGAACTCTTTCATTCGAGTCCCTTGAACCACGATCGCACGTTCTGGAATTTCGCCGCGCGCGACTTCTTCACCGGTCGCAGAATCGATCACGGGTGTCGTCTTCGTCAAAATCAACCCTGCGCCAAGTTTGGCGCCCCTGCGCACCCGCGCTCCGTCGACCACCATGCATCGGCTTCCGATAAAGCAATCGTCTTCCACGACAACTGGGACCGCATTGGGCGGCTCGAGCACGCCACCGATGCCAACGCCACCCGAAAGGTGCACGTTCTTACCGATTTGCGCGCAGCTTGCAACCGTCGCCCATGTATCCACCATGCTGCCCTCATCGATGTATGCACCGATGTTGACGTAACTCGGCATCAGCACAACGCCACGGGCCAAATACGAACCAAAACGAGCGCTAGCACCCGGCACTACCCGCACACCCGCGGCGCCAAAATCATGCTTCAGCGGGAGCTTGTCGACGTATTCGAACGGCCCCGCCTCAATGAGTTGCATTTCGTTGACCCGAAACCACATCAAGATCGCGTGCTTCACCCACTCGTGCACCACGACATTGCCGTCGATCACCTCCGCAACGCGAATCTCACCACGATCTAGCTGCGCGATCACGGTCCGGACCGCTTCGTAGGCCTGCGGTCGGTGCAGTACCGCTTCGTAATCGGAACCGGCCTCAAACAGCTTCGTCATGGTCATGGGCAAGTCGGTCATTGCGAGTCCTTAGGTTGTCGAAAATTATGGCAAACAAACCGCGTCGAAACGATTGAGTGCTGTCTCCAATACGCCGTCGGGCTGCACCAGCGCGATGCGCACGAAGTCGTTGCCAGCTGATCCGAACATAGCGCCTGGCGCAACAAGCCAACCGGCTCGTGCGAACTGCTCGGCGAGTTCAAAGCCAGAGACCTCGTTGCTGTCGCTGCGGAGCCAGAGATACATCGGCATTGCGCCCCCGCGGTGACGAATCCCATGCGTTGCGAGACGATCGAGACACAACGATCGCCGACGCTCGTAGATTTTGCATTGCGTCTGAACGTGGTTATGGTCGCCTAATGCCGCAGCGGCGGCTGCTTGGATAGGAGTTGGGAGCATCATCCCAGCCTCGCGTCGCAGCGCAATGAGTCCCGCAACAATTTGGCTGTCGCCGGCGTAGAAGCCCGCGCGCATTCCGGCAAAATTAGATCGCTTCGACAAGCTGAAAATTGCCAAGACACCTTCGGAACCGGCTTCCAGAATCGAGTGTGGTTCAGGTGCAAAATCTACGTAACACTCGTCGCTGACGACGACCACACCGTGTCGTCGCCCCCACTCGGCAACCCGTTCGAAGTGCGCGAGGTCTGCAGTCGACCCTGTTGGATTGCCGGGAACGTTGAGCCATAAGAGACGGGCCCGACGAACGTCGTCAGGATCGATTGCATCCAGATCCAGCAGCCAGTTGTCGTCTACCGGCACCGCCACGGCACGACATCCTGCGAACATCGCGCCGACCGCATACGTCGGATACGCGACCGATGGATACAACACAGTGTCGCGACTGGACTCGCCCAACAGACCAAGGTGCAGCGCGACCGACGCTACGAATTCCTTCGTTCCGATGCACGCCGCGACTTGCTCGACGCTGATATCAGTCGCAAAACGCTGATTGATCCAATCCCCAGCCGCGCCGCGCAGCCGCGGCGCTCCAGGTGACATTGGATACGGCCCGGATTGTGCAACCGCATCGCGTACTGCTGCCGTGACGAATGCAGGAACTGCGTCACACGGCGTTCCCAACATGCAATCGATCACCCCGCCGGGGTGACGCGCCGCTAGCTCGCGAAGACCATCAAGGGCACTGGGTCCAGGTGTCGCCGAAGGGTAGGCCGTACTCATTGCCGCGCACTTCGAATCGGCGCCCGCCCGTGCACCACAATCGGCACCGGCTCTGATTCCACATGAGTGACGAAGCCGCCCTGGGCGCCCAGGCGTAGCAGCGCATTGCGCAGTGCCACATCGTCGGCTGCCGAGAGCGTCACGCCAGCACTGGTGCGCTCGTCAAACGCGGTCCGTAGCTCGGCGCCACGGGCAAAAAACTCCTCGACTGCCTGAGCGTCGCCCAGACGCAGCGCCGCCGCGATCTCGTGCAGTTCGCCTGCTAAAGCATCCACCATTGCCTCTATCGATGTTGCATTGAGACACAGCACAGCACTCCAAAACGACGAAGGCGAGCGTGCCACTCGTGTGCCGTCGCGAAACGATCCAGCTGCAAGTCCAAGTCGAAGATCGACGGAATCCGGATCAGTCCCGGCTGCGTTCGCGAGCGCAGCTGCAAGCACATGTGGCAGGTGACTCACCGCAGCGACGGCCTCGTCGTGCGACGCCGCCGTGACCGGCACCACTCCTGCTCCGACCGCGATCGCAACGCGAGCGACTGCGAGCCAGTCATGGATGTTCGTGTCGGGTTCGAGTGTCAACGCCCAGCGAGCTCCTGAAAATAGCGAGTCCACGGCCGCGTGATATCCACTATGTTCGCTCCCAGCCATGGGATGGCCGCCGACAAAGCGCAAGCCAGTGGCACGCGCCGCGGCAATGATTGAGGTCTTCACTGAGCCAACGTCGGTAATCAAGGGCTCTGTAGAGATGGCAGCGATTGCCGAGAAAGTGGATTCAATCTCGTTCACGGGAACTGCAACAATCACGAGCGAAGTTGGCGTGAGTGCATCATCGAGGCTTGAGCATTGAATTCCATCAGCCAACGCCGTTGCACGGGTCGCAAGGTCTACATCCACACCGACAACGTCAACGAGAGGCGCCAGTGCTTTCGCGATTGACCCACCGATGAGCCCCAATCCGACAATCACAACACGATCGAATGGCCCGACCATCGATATCACCGAACCTGGTCGTGCGGTGGAGCTAACACCCGCTGATGGGCCAACGCGGAATCGCTAGCCGCTACCGACCCTGCGGGATATTCCGCGTGCGCTCCTGCGGTTTGCTCAGCCGCGGGCCAAGCCAAATACGACCCAAGGTTCTTGACTCGCACCCCTCCGTCGAGCAACTCAGAAATCGCAGCGCCAAATCGCGGTGCATCGACGTGCGCATCGACCGTCACGATGAAGCAGTACAACCCAAGCCCAGATCGCAACGGTCGACTCATCAGCGACGAAAGATTGAGGCCGCGCTCTGCGAAGGGCCGAAGCATGTCGAGCAAGATTCCCGCCCGATCTCGACCGGGAGTGAGCACCAACGCGGTATGGAATCCGTCCATGTCCCCGTCGTGAAACGCGAGCTGTTTAGCGAGCACATAGAAGCGAGTGCGACCGCCATCACGGTCCTGGATCATCTCTGCTATCGGGACCAAGCCGTATTCGATGCCCGCGTGTGGAGCGGCGATGCACAACGCGTCGGGTTGTTCGCCGCCCACGAGACGACACGCTTCGGCGGTTGATGACGTTTCAATTGACGTCAGCCCGCGGCGAGCGATCTCGCCGCGGCACTGCTGCAATCCCGCTGGATGGCTCAGGACACGCGTTGCAGTTGCGGTGCTAGCCGGGTTACGGAACAACGTGAACGTCACTTCGATAACTATTTCTTCGCGAACCAATACCGACTCTCGCGTGAACACAAGCTCATCAAGGGTGGGTAGCACCGTGCCGTGTACCGAATTTTCAATCGGAACAACACCGAAAGTGAATTCACCAGCTTCGACCGCGCCGGCGATTTCGCCGGCGTCGTTCATCGCTACCAACTCACCGACGTGACCAGTCCGCATCGCGCGCGCCGCGGCTTCAGTGAAAGTGCCCGACGGGCCGAGGTATGCGACTCGCGCCGCAGTTATCACGATACGCAGCGCGCCGCGCGTTGCGAGCGCGGGGGCTTGAGGAGCAAATCGGCGTCCGCCGCGCTGCGAGAGCCGAGCGGCAGTTCGCCGAACGGTGTGCACACCTCCGCGCCGCACCAACGAGGGAACGAACCGAGCAACCGCACATGACAGCCTGCCGCAAAGACGTCATTCACTGCGTTTCGCACCGACTCATCCGTAATATGTCCGTCGCACGTAATGACAAATGTGTAATGAGCGGACGCATCGACAGTGTGTAATGGCCGACTCGTGAGGCTCGACAAGTTGACGCCATTTCGGGAAAACGCGTCGAGCAATTGCGCCAGCACGCCCGGCGCGTCACGGGGCGGCGTGATCGCAAACATAGTTCGATCCGCACCACTGGGTTCGCCGACAAAACGACTCGCTAACAAGTACCGCGTTCTGATTTCGGGAATTCCGGCGGGGTCGTCACGCACTGCCACCAAGCCATAAGCCGACCCGACTTCGTGAGGCGCCAGTGCAACCAAGCCAGGGTCTCGCTCATCACGAACCCGTTCGCATGCGACCGACGTCGCGTCTGAAATTTCGCTGTGCAACGCGTTCATCTTGATGAACGAATGACAGATCTGCAATACGTCGGGGTGCGACACTACGGCACGAGGTTGACAATCTGCTTGGTACGCGAACACCGCAATCGATTCGCTCAGCACAACCTCACCAGAAAACAACACATTGCTCGTTGAAAACAAAATTCGATCAACGACCGACATCAATTCACCATCAACCGATGTCTCAATGGGCACGATTCCAAACGCATCGGGCGTGTGTTCGACGGTGTCGAGAACCTCCCACAAAGAACCCATCGGATGGCTGTCTGGTTCGGTGAGATCTGTGAACAGACGCACCGCGCGATGGTCGGAACTGCCGCTCGGGCCCGTATAGAAAACCATTGATGCACTCATGAATCGACCACGTTATGACGCGTACGCCGAGAAGCGCGACTGGGCCGCGCTCGGAAGCCGGACTTGAACCCGCGTATCAGTCTCGGTATGCACCTCGACGAGCACTTCACCTTCGCGATACAGCGCGGCCAAGACGTCGCCCCTGTCGTAAGGCACGACCAGTTCCACAACGTCGGCTTGTGCCCGTAGCCGCATGGCGACTGCTGCGACAAGGTCGCCCACCCCGAAGCCAGTCAAGCCAGACACCGCAATCGAACCTGGGTGTCTGCGCAGGAGATCTGCGAGATCAACGGGATCGGCGCAGTCTTGTTTGTTCCACACCAACAACTCGTGTTCCGGTCGAGTTCCGCCACCGATCTCATTCAACACCTGATGGACAGCCGCGATGCGACCGCCAACATCAGGATCGCTGGCGTCCACAACATGAATGAGGAGTTCGACATCGGAAGCTTCCTCAAGGGTGCTGCGAAATGCTTCAACCAACTCGTGAGGGAGTCGTTGAACGAAACCGACGGTGTCAGACACCAAAATCGGCTCACCCCCCGGGAGCGCAAGCCGCCGAGTTGTGGGATCGAGGGTCGAGAACAATTGATCTTCCACCAGCACATTGGCCGCAGTCATCGCGTTCACCAGTGTTGATTTACCGGCGTTGGTGTACCCAACTAATGCGATTCGCGTGAGGGCACTCCGTGAGCGCGCCTTGCGTTGCGTTGTTCGTGTGGACGCTAACGATCGCAGATCGCGTTCGAGCTTTTGGATCTTGCGTACCAATCGCCGCCGATCAACCTCAAGTTGCGTCTCGCCTGGACCGCGAGTTCCGATGCCGCTGCCCTGCTGACTGAGCGAATGGCCACGGCCCCGCAAGCGTGGCAACCGGTACCGCAGCTGGGCTAACTCTACTTGCACCATGCCCTCTTGGCTCGTGGCATGTTGGGCAAAAATGTCCAAGATCAACGCGACGCGGTCGACTACGTCGCACTTGAACGAAACCTCAAGGTTGCGTTGTTGGGCTGGTGAGAGTTCGTCATCAAAGATAACGACGTCGACATCTAATGCTTCACCAATTGCCGCAAGCTCCTGCACTTTACCGCGACCGATGTACGTGGCTGGGTGGGGCGACGATCGACGCTGGATTTCTCGATGCACAACGAGTGCGCCTGCCGTGTCAGCCAACAACGCGAGTTCTTCGAGCGACCGCTCCGCGAGCTCCGCGGTGCGCGCGTTGGTGGCGGTGCCGACCAGCAACGCCTTTTGCTGCACTACATCGAGATCAACTTCGGTCGCGGTGAGCCGACGCTGTTGACGTCCGGATCGACCTGCTGCCGTTTCATCACTTTTCATTCAGCTCGCCCCAACCTGCGCGACATGGAATCTACGGGCGCGTCCGCGAGGTCGACAACAACATCAAATACGTGGACAACCGGGCCACCGAGCGACACGGTTTCACCGATGTCGACTGCCAATTCGCCCCCCAGGACTTCCACGATCACAACCGAGTCGACGAGACCGCGTCGATGCGCAACCGCTGCTGCTGCGCACGCACCCGTACCGCACGACTGCGTCTCGCCGACCCCGCGTTCCCAGACCCGCATCTCGATGCGGGAACGATCAACGACTCGAATGAATTCGACGTTGGTGGAGTTGGGGAATCGTTCATCGATTTCGAGCCATCGCCCATGCTGTGCAACCCGCGCTGCGGCGACATCATCGACAAACACGACCCAATGCGGGTTGCCCATACCAACGGCATCGCCGCAGTAACGGACGCCATGTATCGTCGCACTGATCTCATTTGGATCATCGACCAAGATCGGAACGTGTTCAGCTGCAAACAGCGCTGCGCCCATATCAACCGTCGCAGCAACGACGTGTCCATCGGCGGCGCGTTCCAGGCTGACCGTTCGTACACCTACAGACGTATCCACGATCAACGTCGAGGCAGAGCCCATCGCGGCGGGTCCGCAAGCAAGCGCGGCCAACGCACGCATCCCGTTGCCGCTCATCTCAGCGTCTCCACCATCGGCATTTTGCAGTCGAAACGAACAATCCGCGCCGCTACCGTCGTGGGCACGACCGACGGTGATTAGGCCATCAGCACCAACGCCGACGTGACGGTCACAGAGCCACGCGACCTCGCGCGCACTGAGGTCGCGCATCCCCGCCAGGTCGAGGCGTACGAGAAAGTCATTCCCAGTTGCATGAAATTTGGAGAGCATCAAGGTGTTCATACTGATCCCCTCCAGCATGCCAGGGTTGCGGCCGCCAATGCGGATGAATTTTGAGCGGCCGCCGCGATCCAGGTGATTTTCGGATCGCGGCGAAACCACATCCGCTGCCGACGAGCGAAACTCCGGGTCCGTCGAACTGCGAGATCGAAGGCGGCGTCGATGTTTGCGCCACGGTCGAGTGAATCGAGTAATTCCTTATAGCCAATCGCTTGCGAAGCCGTACGTGACATCACCGGCGCGAGCATCCTGACTTCCTCGACCAAACCGCGCGCACGCATCGTGCTAACGCGTTCGGCGATTCTCGTTGCCAAAATCGAGCGAGGAACCCACACCCCGACCATGCACACATCAATCGCTGCCGGCCCTGAGAACACGCCGCCGCCGAACGACGAGAAGGGTTTTCCTGTGAGGCGGATCACTTCGAGGGCTCGCACGATGCGACGTTGGTTGTGTTCATCGATGCGTGAAGCCGCCAATGGATCACAGCTGCGGAGCTCTGTCCAAGCGTCGGCCAACCCACCAGGCTGGCTGGTTTGAAATTCGAGGTCTGCACGAATCGCCAGGTCCTCGCCGGGCAATGTGAGATCATCGATAACAGCTTGTACGTACAAACCCGTGCCGCCAACCAGGATCGCGTGTAGCCCCCGAGCTTCGATATCTCGAACCGCGGCACGGGCATCGTGCTGGGATCTCGCGACCGACCACGAGTCATGAGCTTCGACGACATCAATAAGATGGTGGCGGATCTCAGCTTGTTCGCCGGACGATGGCTTCGCGGTTCCGATGTCCATGCCTCGATACACCTGCATCGAGTCCAGCGAAACGATTTCGCAGCGACCCCGCCGTCGAGCGACTTCCAGCGCAACCGCGCTCTTGCCAGAGGCTGTTGGGCCCACGATCGCGAGATGTGTTGTCACACTGCGGTCACCGAAAGTCGGGTGCGCGGCCGTTTGGCGCTCGAAATCTTGCGTACTGGCTCACCGGCGAGCCAATGCGGAGCGGCTTTCGTAATGCGGACTTCAACAAGATCACCCACCGCCCATTCGGGTTGCGAGAAGTGCACCAATTTGTTTTGACGCGTGCGCCCTGCCCACACCCCCGGGTCCTTTTTTGATGGGGCCTCGATCAGCGCTTCTTCAACGCGACCAACCCGCGCTTCGTGTCTACGCAACGCGGACCCTTGCACTACTTCATTGAGACGATCCATCCGTTCGCGACACACGGCCTCATCGACAAACTCGTCAACCATTTCAGCGGCTTCAGTACCCGCGCGTGGCGAGAAAATGAAGGTATATACCGAGTCGTAGTCGGCTTCGCGAGCAACGTCGAGCGTGGCGACGAAATCGGCCTCGGTCTCGCCCGGAAATCCAATGATGATGTCGGTCGTCACGGCCAGGTCAGCTATTCCCGCCCGCGCATTCGACAACTTTTCGAGATAGCGCTGCGCGGTATAGCCCCGATGCATCTTTGCCAAGATCCGATCGCTCCCCGATTGCAGCGGGAGGTGTAAATGCTCACACACGCTGGCACATTCGGCCATCGACACAATCGTGTCGGGCCGGAGATCTTTCGGATGCGGCGACGTGTATCGGATTCGATCAATTCCTTCGACCGCATCAAGTGCGCGCAACAAGTCCGCAAACTCCGGGCGATATTGACCAGCACCAAGGTCGCGTCCATACGAGTTGACGTTTTGACCAAGCAGCGTAATTTCACGAACGCCGTCACGAGCTAGTTCTTCAACTTCATGCACAATGTCACCCGTACGGCGGCTGACTTCTTTGCCGCGCACGCTCGGCACGATACAAAAAGCACAGCTGTTGTCACAACCGATTTGGATCGTCACCCAGGCGGTGTGATCGGCAACGCGTCGGGCAGGTAGCGCGCTCGGGTACGCCTCGTGTTCTTCGAGTATCTCAACGACGGAACCCTCGCTCACTGACCGACGCAGCAACTCGGGCGCCGCCGCTACGTTGTGCGTGCCGAATACGACATCCACAAACCCCGCTCGGGCCACAATCTCGTCGCGGTCCTTTTGTGCGAGGCAGCCGCCGACCATGATCTGCATGCCTTCACGAGCCTCTTTGATCGATTTCAGGTGTCCGAGTTGGCCGTAGAGCCGATTATCGGCATTTTCGCGGATGCAGCACGTGTTCAACACCACGACGTCGGCATCGTCCATCCCGGTGGCCGCAACTAATCCGTCGTGCTCCAGTAAGCCCGCGATTCTCTCTGAGTCATGTTCATTCATCTGACACCCAAAGGTTTGGATCAGATATCGCCGCGGCTCAGACATACGAACGAGAGTCTACGAACCACGTCGCCGCTCGCCCGTACCTTTGGGTATACATCGCACGCGCCAGATACGTTGCTCGTCCCATGAGCATCAATTCGTTCGCCTTCGTCTGTGTCTTCATGGCCATCTTTGTGGGCTCCGCGGTCCAAGGATCTGTAGGCCTCGGGCTGAGCCTCATTGCAGTTCCGGTCGGAGCGATCGCCTTCCCGACCTCAGTGCCGGGCGTATTCATCATGGCTGGGCTGCCACTCTCGTTGATCGTCATGGCGAAAGAACGCACAGCTATCCGATGGTCGACGGTCGTGCCCATCAGCTTGGGCCGTATTCCTGGTGCGCTAGCTGGCACCGCAATCGTCGCTGTGACATCTCCCCGCGGAATAGCTCTCGCTGCGGGCGTTTCGGTGCTAGCTGGTGCGTTCGTCACCGCGCGGGCACCGCAAATTTCACAGAACACGGCCGCCGCGACGATCACCGGAACTATTGCAGGTCTCACCGGAACCGCGGCAGGCATCGATGGGCCGCCGATGGCTCTTTATCTCCAAAATGCTCCCCATCGAACACTGAGAGCAACACTGGCGGCTTGTTTCGTCATCGGCACCGGAGTATCGATCATCCCACTAGCTCTCGCCGGGCACTTGCACATCTGGCAGTTGCAAGTCGCTGCAGGCTTGATCCCCGCGGTTGTCCTGGGCCACGCCGCGGCCCACCGTTTTCTCATGCACCATGTCGCAGCACGATCCCGCACACTCGTGCTGGCCGTTGCCGCGGTTGCAGGAACGAGCGCGGTTGTTCGCGCACTGTGGTTCTAGGCTCCAACGAAGCCGCTCCGCTGGCGGGCAACCGGCCCGCGCACGACCGGCCGCGCAGACTGGCCGCGCTGCGGACCTGCGGACCCTGTTGTGACGGATCGGACCGTGTTGGGGACAGCGAGACGACGCTGCCCCCAACGCGATCACGATCAGTCGATGTCTTCGAACTCTTCCACTTCCTCAGCGAGATCGATGATTTCGATATCACCAATGCCCGAGGCAACCCGGACCTTCTCGCTGATTTCGATCATCATGTCGGGATTCGCAGTGAGGAACTTCTTCACATTCTCTCGACCTTGACCAAGCTGTTCACCTTCGTAGGTGAACCAAGCTCCCGACTTCTTCACGACGCCAAGCTCCACGCCCACATCAAGAATGGACCCTTCTCGACTAATGCCCTTGCCGAACATGATGTCAAACTCGGCCTGACGAAACGGGGGCGCAACTTTGTTTTTGACGACCTTGACCCGAGCCCGGTTGCCAACGACATCGGCGCCGTCTTTAATGCTCTCGACCCGACGGATGTCCAAACGAACTGAGGCGTAGAACTTCAGCGCGCGCCCACCCGGTGGGGTCTCCGGACTGCCAAACATCACACCGATCTTCTCGCGCAGCTGGT